>NZ_SBKQ01000019.1 GCF_004122145.1 Flavobacterium piscinae | reverse complement strand
AAAACTAAAAACTTAAGGTGGTTATTGCGGCGGGGCTCACCTCTTCCCATTCCGAACAGAGAAGTTAAGCCCGCCTGCGCAGATGGTACTGCATTTTGTGGGAGAGTATGTCGCCGCCTTCTTTTGATAGGGTTGTCCAAATAGGACAACCCTATTTTTTTATAGGAACTTTGCAGTCCTCCGATTGTTATCGGGTTCGTGAGGCCGACTTCTTTTAAAAAACCTTCATTTAACGATGAAGGTTTTTTTGTTATATAAAAAAATTGAATTAATTATTCTTTAAATTCTATCGATAGCGAATTCACACAATAGCGTATTCCGGTTTCTGTAGGACCATCATCGAAGACATGACCAAGATGACCGCCACAGGTAGAGCAAAGAATTTCGGTGCGAATCATTCCGTGGGAAGTATCTTTACTATATTCCACTTTTCCGGGTAGGGAGGCATCGAAAGAAGGCCAGCCGCAATGGGCGTTGAATTTTGTTGAACTATCAAATAAAGGTTCTCCACAACCGGCACAACAATAGGTGCCTTTTTCAAAATGGAGGTTAAATTGTCCGGTGTGCGGGAATTCTGTTCCTTTTTGGCGGAGGATTTTATATTTTTCTAAGCCTAGTTGAGCTTTCCATTCTTCTTCAGTTTTTTGGATTTTGTAACTCATTTTGTTTTGGGTTTAAATTTAACTGAAACGGAATTAGTACAAAAACGTTTTCCGGTTGTTTCTCTTGGACCATCGTTGAACACATGACCGAGGTGACCGCCACAGTTAGCACACATGACTTCTACTCGAGACATGCCAAAACTATAGTCATTTTCATAGATAACAGAACCTTTAATAGCTTGGTCGAATGATGGCCAACCGCAATCAGATTCAAATTTTGTTTCAGAGGTAAATAACGGGTTTTCACAGGCGGCACAAACGTATTGTCCTTCTTCAAAATGATTCCAATATTCACCGGTGAAAGCTCGTTCAGTACCTTTTTTTCGCAATACTTCGTATTGTTCAGGGGTGAGTTCGGCTTTCCATTCAGCTTCTGTTTTTACAACTTTGAATGTTTTTTTAGTTTCCTTTTTTTGACCTTGACAGGCAGTTAGGGAAAATAGAGAAAGGATTAAAATTAAATTTTTCATAGCAATTATATTTGATTTTAAATTTTAAAATAAACTATCTTTTTACCACTATTCCTAGCCCGGATAGTAGCGGAAACCCCGCAGGACTGAAAGCTAATTTTTCTTTGCATTTTGGGGCGACCAAAGGAAGCCACGAAAAAGCTCTAGAAAAATAGCTTGAAGGCCGAGGAGTTGAAGCGAATAGCCGGATTAGCTTCTGATAAAAGTAATAATTTCCTCAATTACTTTTTCGTTTCCGAGTATTTTTCGATGTCCTAATTTTTTGGTTATCATTAGTTTACTGTTTTTTAGATGACTGTGAATACTGTGTGCACATTTTACATTTACATCTGAATCGTCTTCGTCATGAATAATTAAAACCGGTGTTTCAACATTTTTTGCCACCACTGATGTGGAATAATTGTTCATGGATTCTCCGAATTTCTGTTCAAAATGTTCACGCATTCGATTGCCGATTTCGGGTTTGAGCTGTAACTTTTCAATAAAATCAATGATGATATCTTGAATCAAGTCGCCACTACCTATAATTACGGCTTTTTTGACATAAAGGTTTTGTTTGATGGCGTTGATAATGGACATTCCGCCCAACGAATGACCGATGGCATATTCAAACGGTCCGAATTGTTTATCCAGTTCATGAATACTGGCAATAAATTCTGTCATAATAGTCGAATTACCTTTACTTTTTCCATGTGCCGGAGCATCAAAACTGACAGTAGCATAGCCTAAATCAATGAGTTTGTCGGCTATTTTTACTAATTGTGTGCCACGACCCGACCAACCGTGAACGAGTAAAATCTTATTTTTACTATTTCCGTACTGATAGGTTTTGACGGTTTTATTGATAGATGGAATCAAAACATCAATTTGGACACTTTGTTTTTCCATGTGAAATTCGCGTTTCGGAATCTTATATTTTATGGGAGTTGTAAAAAGTTTTGCTGCAAAACGAGAAGCCAATTTTGGTGAAATTGCTTGTAAAAATTTAGCGGTTATGAGAATTGGCTTCGGAATCTGCAAGGATTGATTGTCAGATTTGGATTTTTTTGACATTTCAATAAATTTTATGGCAAGGTATGATTTAAAATTATTTTTTATAAATTTAGAGTTCATAAAAATTACTTAAAATGCAAAATCAAACCCGTATTATTATTGAAAGTGTGAAGCCTCAGTTGGATGGAGGTTCTTTTTATATTAAACGTATTGTAAACCAAAAAGTTAATGTATCGGCACATGTTTTTGCCGACGGTCATGACGTGGTGGAATGTTGTGTAAAATTTAAACATGAAAAGGATAAAAAGTGGAGTGAGGTACGCATGGTTCCTACCGAAAATGACGAATGGGAAGCCGAATTTACAGTTGAAAAACAAGGTTTCTATTCCTATTTTATTGAAGGTTGGGTAGATTATGCGTTAAATTGGCAACACGGAACCGAACGAAAAATTAAAGACAATCAACACGTTAAATCGGAGTTGTTAGAAGGAGCAGAGTATTGCCAAGCGATTTTGAAAGAAGTAACAAAAGAGGAAAAAGCGTATCTGAATTCTGCTATCAAAGCGTTTCAAGATGCCAAATTATATGATTCAGCGATTGCAATTGCGTTGTCGGATGAATTGCATCAGATTTTTAAAAAATATCCGACTAGAACGTTGGCGAATTCTTCTGCGGAATTGAAGGTGTATGTAGATAGAAAAAAAGCGTTGTTTAGCACTTGGTATGAATTTTTTCCACGTTCGGCTTCTGAAACTCCCGGAAAACACGGAACGTTTAAAGATTGCGAACGATTGTTGCCGAGAGTAGCCGAAATGGGTTTTGATACGTTGTATTTCCCGCCAATTCATCCGATTGGCGAAATAAATCGCAAAGGAAAAAACAATGCTACAACGGCTGAAAAAGGAGATGTCGGATCGCCTTGGGGAATTGGTTCTAAACATGGCGGACATAAATCAACGCATCCGGAATTGGGAACAATTGATGATTTTAAATCATTGGTTAAAAAAGCCCAATCGATGGGCATTGAAGTGGCGATGGATTATGCATTGCAAGCCGCTCCTGATCATCCATATGTGAAAGATTTTCCACGATGGTTTAAATGGCGACCTGATGGAACGGTGCAATATGCTGAAAATCCGCCAAAAAAATACCAAGATATTCAACCGATTTATTTTGAAAGTGGCGATTGGAAAAACTTATGGAAAGAATTGTTAGATGTGGCTTTATTTTGGGTTGAGGAATGTGGAATTCGCGTATTCCGTGTAGATAATCCACACACGAAACCATTTTATTTTTGGGGATGGTTGATTGGCGAGATTAAGAAAAAACACCCAGATGTGTTGTTTTTGTCGGAAGCTTTTACACGTCCGAAAATCATGAATGAATTGGCTAAACAAGGTTTTACGCAATCGTATACTTATTTTACTTGGCGAAATACGAAAGCTGAATTGATTGAATACGTAACCGAATTAACCCAAACGGAACAAAAAGAGTTTTTCCGCCCGAATTTCTGGCCCAATACACCGGATATTTTGCCTTTTGCGTTGCAAACCGGAAATGAATCGGTTTATTTACAGAAGTATTTCTTGGCGGCAACATTGAGTTCAAGTGTTGGGATTTACGGTCCGGCTTATGAGTTTTTAGTGCATCAACCGATGGCAAAAGGAAAAGAGGAATATTTGAATTCTGAGAAATACGAAGTATATCATTGGGATTGGGAAGCGAAAAACAAATTGACTACGTTGATTACACGCATCAATCATATACGAAAACAGCAAGAATCCTTGCAACAAACCAATAATATTGTTTTTTGTAAAACGGATAACGAACAATTGATTGCGTATTACAAATTTAATGATGCCAAAACCGATCATACCTTGATGGTTTGTAGTTTGAATGCACAAAATCCGTTGCAAGCCGTTGTTCGTTTGCCTTTGGAAGAACTTGGCAATCAGCCCGTTCGTGTGACTGATTTAATCACAGGAAATAGTTATTGGTGGGATAGAGAGTGGAATTTTGTAGAATTACATCCTGCTTTACCTTTTCATTTATTTAAAATAGAACGCTAATGAATACGACCAACCAAGATACTTTTACAAGTACATTTGAATTTAAAACCGAATGGTCTACTTGTTTTGAAGATGAAAATTTTGTCAAGGTTTTTTCATCGGATATTTTAGAAAATTATATCATCAACAAACGATGGTATGGTGGAAAAGCGAGTACGTTAAAGTACATTGAGGTGGTCGATCATTTTAAAATAACCTCCAAGAAAAATACCTATTACGGGGTTTTGTTGGAAGTGAATTTCAAAGAAGCTTTTTACCAACATTATTTTATGCCATTGGCTTTTATGGCCAAAGAAGAGTTGGATACAAGTACTGTTATTGCTCCGGTTGTGATGGGAAAACAGAGCGGTTATTTAGTTGATGCTTTACATCAAGAAGACTTTCGTAAGTTATTGTTTGATAATATTGTAAAGTCAAAAGAAACACCAGGATTAAAGTTAGTTTTTCACAAAGGTTCTTCCATAGAAAAAGAAGAATATCAATCTTCTCGTTTCATGGGATTGGAGCAAAGTAATACGTCCATTATTTACAACGATTCCTTTGTGTTGAAGATTTTCCGACGTATTTATGTAAGTACGAATCCCGATTATGAAATCAGTCGTTTTTTGACGGAACGCATGCATTTTGAAAATACACCACGCTATACCGGAAGTATTAATTTGACTTTAGCTGAAGGAAATATTACGCTCGGTTTGATGCAAGAATTAGTTTCCAATCAAGGTGATGCTTGGAAATTTATGCTTGAACAAATTGACGGTGTTTTTGATAATTTGAAACGCAAAAAAATCAAAATCGATAAATTACCCGATATCGCGATGTTTAAACGATTGCGAATTAATGAAATTCCGCCCGAAATTATTGATTGGGTAGGATTGAGTTTGTTTTTACGCATTCAAACGTTGGCTTTGCGAACGGCAGAAATGCACATTGCGTTAGGAAGCGATATTCACGAAACGGCTTTTACACCCACCACGTATAATGGCGATTATACCGTTTGGTTGAAAAACAGAATGTTGTATCAGTTTCAAAACCGATTGAATATTATTGAAAACAGTTTGCATAAATTGGACGGATTGGCGTTGGAATTGGCTCATCAATTTATGGAAAATAAAAAGTTAGTCCGAAAACATTTTGTTGATTTTGATTGGACGAAAATGAAATCGGAACGCATTCGTATTCATGGCGATTATCATTTGGGACAAGTGTTAGTGAATGGCGACGATTTCTACATTTTAGATTTTGAAGGCGAACCGGAAAGCACTATTCGCGACCGAAAAGTAAAACAACCGCCGTTGAAAGACGTGGCCGGAATGTTCCGTTCGTTTCATTATGCCATTTATGCGACGATTTTTAACAACAAAGAAAAATATCCGTATGAACAAGAAGAGTTGTTTAAAGCCGGAGAAATTCTGTATAAATATTTTGTAGGTGTCTTTTTGGAAACCTATATCGAAAAAGCTCAATCCGGCAATTTAAACATTGGTTATAACCACGAGATTGACTTTTTATTGAAATATTGTTTGTTAGAAAAAGCGGTTTATGAGTTGGGTTATGAATTGAATTCGAGACCACGATGGGCGGTGATTCCGTTGCGGGGGATTCAGAGTATTATGAATTATTAGGTAAGATAATAGAGAAAAGAAAATAGAAAATAGACGATAGAAACAAAAACCATTTAAGGTTAAATAATATGAACCAAGTACAACCACATTCCTTATTCACCGATTTTGATATTTCGCTTTTCAAAGCCGGAAAACATTTTAGATTATACGAAAAATTAGGAGCTCATCTCATCGAGGTCAACGGCGTAAAAGGCGTTTATTTTGCTGTTTGGGCACCGTCGGCACGCTCGGTTTCGGTGGTGGGCGATTTTAATTATTGGATTCAGGGCGAACACCAATTGCATGTGCGATGGGATTCTTCCGGAATTTGGGAAGGATTTATTCCCGGAGTGGATAAAGGAACGAAATACAAATATAAAATTCAGTCCAATAACAACGGAATTATTACTGAAAAGGCCGATCCGTTTGCATTGTATTGCCAAAAACCACCGGAAACGGCTTCGGTCATTTGGGATTTGGAATACAAGTGGAAAGACAAAAAATGGATGGATACCCGAAAGGATAAAAATGGTTTAGACAAACCGTTTTCCGTGTATGAAGTGCATTTGGGTTCATGGAAACGCAATTTAGAGCAAGATCGTTCGCTTACGTATTTAGAATTGGCGGAAGATTTGGTGAATTATGTCAAAGAAACCGGTTTCACACACGTGGAATTTATGCCAATTATGGAATATCCATACGATCCGTCATGGGGTTATCAATTGGTAGGCTATTTTGCCCCAACTTCCCGATTTGGAAAACCACAGGATTTTATGTTTTTGGTGGATAAATTGCATCAAGCCGGTATTGGCGTGATTTTAGACTGGGTTCCGTCACATTTTCCTGATGATGCTCATGGGTTAGGATTTTTTGACGGCTCCAATTTGTATGAGCATCCGGATAGAAGAAAAGGCTATCATCCCGATTGGAAAAGTTTGGTGTTTAATTATGGAAGAAATGAAGTGCGTTCGTTTTTGATTTCCAATGCTTTGTTTTGGTTGGATCATTATCATGCGGATGGACTTCGTGTGGATGCCGTAGCCTCGATGTTATATTTGGATTATTCCAGAAAAGAAGGGGAGTGGGAGCCGAATATTTTTGGCGGAAGAGAAAATTTAGATACCATCAGTTTCTTGAAAGATTTCAATGAAGCGGTTTATTCCAATTATGATGGTGTTCAAACCATAGCTGAAGAAAGTACATCCTTTCCAATGGTTTCCAGACCTACATCGGTGGGCGGTTTAGGTTTTGGAATGAAATGGATGATGGGTTGGATGCACGACACGTTGCAATATTTTAAACGCGAATCGATTTACCGAAAATACCATCAAAATGATTTGACTTTTTCGATGACGTATGCGTTTTCGGAAAACTTTATGTTGCCGCTTTCGCACGACGAAGTGGTGTATGGCAAAAAATCCATTTTAGGACGAATGACAGGCGATGAATGGCAGCAGTTTGCCAATTTACGTTTGCTTTACGGCTATATGTTCACGCATCCCGGAACCAATTTATTGTTTATGGGTGCTGAATTTGGTCAGCGTGCCGAATGGAAATTTGACGGAAGTTTGGATTGGCATTTATTACAATATGGTTATCATGAAGGTACTCGTAAATGCATCTCGGATTTAAATGAATTGTATAAAACGAATCCCGCTTTGTTTGAAAAACAGTTCAGTCCGGAAGGTTTTGAATGGATTAATTATTCTGATCATCAAAATGCGGTATTGAGTTACATCCGAAAAGGAAATGAGGATAAAGAAAATCTGATTGTCGTTTGTAATTTCACACCGGTTGTTCGAGAAAATTATCGAATTGGATTACCTTCCAAAGGAAAACTGACTGAAATTTTCAATTCCGATAAAGTGGAATATAGTGGAAGCGGAGTTACCAACAAAAAAGCCATCAAGATTGACAAAGAGCCTTGGAACGGTAGAGATTTTTCAGCAGCATTGACTTTGCCGCCTTTGGGAGTTTCGGTATTTAAAGTTTCTTTGAAGTAAAATATTTTTTTGAACCATTAAGGTATTAAGTTGCATTAAGAATTCTAAACTTAATGCAACTTAATACCTTAATGGTTTAGATTTAAAGAAGATATTAAATACTGAATTTTTTCTTTTTTGTAAAGTAATTTTCATTTTATCCAATACCGCAAACGTTTGAGTTAATAAAAGCTAAAATTAAAAACAGAATAATACGTTCAACTTTGTAAATTTGAACATTATAACCCAAAAGTATGATTACAAATACCGAATTAGAATACAAAGGCGATCAGTTTCCTTCTAAGATAATTTCTTATAACCAAGATGTTGACAACGTCTTTTTTTACACTGAAAATAATGTAGTTTTAAAGATAACGATTCTTCGTGACAGTATGATTCGTTTTCGATATACGACCAAAGGCTATTTCAACAAAGATTTTTCGTATGCTATTGACAAAGGACAATCGCATGGATATAATGAATTAGCAGTAGAAGAACACAAAACCCATTTTAGTATTACCACCAGCAAAATCGTTTGTAAAATCAATAAAGAAAATGCCAAAGTATCCATTTTTGATTTAGAAGGTTTTCAGATTTTAGATGATGAAATTGGTTTTCATTGGGAAGAAAGTTATGAGTTTGGCGGCAACATCGTCAAAATGAGTAAGAAAGCCAATGATGGCGAGTGTTATTATGGACTAGGTGATAAAGCCACTCATTTAAATTTAAAAGGAAAACGCGTTGAAAATTGGGCTACCGATCAATATGCTTTTCATCGCGATCAAGAACCGTTGTACAAAGTAGTACCGTTTTACATTGGCTTGCATCATAATAAAGCGTACGGTATCTTTTTTGATAATACGTTCCGAACGTTCTTTGATTTTTGTCACGAACGCAGAAATGTGACCAGTTTTTGGGCTGAAGGTGGAGAAATGAATTATTATTTCATATACGGTCCGAAAATGAAAGATGTAGTAACGAATTATACGCATCTAACCGGAAAACCTGAGCTTCCACCCATGTGGACATTGGGATATCATCAATGTAAATGGAGTTATTATCCGGAAAGTAAAGTCAAAGAAATTACTTCCACTTTCAGAAAATTACAAATTCCTTGTGATGCTATCTATTTAGATATTGATTATATGGAAGGTTTCCGCTGTTTTACTTGGAGCAAAGAATATTTCCCGGAACCCAAGCGAATGGTCGCTGAATTGGCCAAAGATGGTTTTAAAACCGTTGTCATTATTGACCCGGGAATAAAAATTGACAAAGAGTATTGGGTATATCAGGAAGCTTTAGATAAAGATTACTTTTGTAAACGTGCCGACGGACCCTATATGAAAGGAAAAGTTTGGCCGGGTGAATGTAATTTCCCTGACTATACCAATCCGGAAGTACGAGAATGGTGGGCCGGATTATTTAAAGAATTGATTTCAGATATTGGTGTAAAAGGAGTTTGGAACGATATGAATGAACCCGCTGTAATGGATGTTCCCGGAAAAACCTTTCCAATGGATGTTCGTCATGATTACGATGGAAATCCTTGTAGCCATCGAAAAGCTCATAACATTTACGGAACGCAAATGGCAAGAGCAACCTATGAAGGTGTGAAGCGATTTGCTTATCCAAAACGCCCTTTTATTATTACACGTTCGGCTTATTCCGGTGCCCAGCGATATACTTCGTCTTGGACGGGTGATAACGTAGCTACTTGGGAGCATTTATGGATTGCCAACATTCAAATGCAACGGATGTCGATAAGCGGAATGGGATTTACCGGTTCTGATATTGGTGGTTTTGCTGAGCAACCTTCAGGGGAATTGTACGCTCGTTGGATACAGTTAGGTGTATTTCATCCCTTTTGCAGAACCCATTCTTCCGGAGATCATGGTGAGCAAGAACCTTGGTCATTTGGTGAAGAGGTAGTCAACATTACCCGAAAATTTGTGAATCTTCGCTATCAATTATTGCCCTATTTATATACCATGTTTTGGAAATATGTGAATGAGGGAGAGCCAATGTTAAAACCGTTGGTTTATTATGATCAAGAAGATATTCAAACTTTATACAGAACGGATGAGTTTATTTTTGGAAATCAAATTTTGGTTTGTCCTATATTAGAACCCAATGCTTTAGGTCGTAGAATGTATTTACCCAAAGGGAAATGGTATAATTATTGGACGAATGAATTGGTGGAAGGAAAAAGAGAATTATGGGTAGCAACCGATTATGATCAAATTCCGATTTTCATCAAAGAAGGAGCTATTATTCCCAAATATCCGGTTCAACAATATGTGGGTGAAAAAGATTTTGATGAAATAACCTTAGATGTTTATTATACTCCAGGTAAAGAAAAAACCGTTTTATATGAAGATGCACAAGATGGTTATGATTATAACAAAGGCAGATTTTCATTACGTACTTTTAACTTAACCGGAAAAGAGAAAGAATTAATTATTCAGTTACATAAAGTTGGAGAATTTATAACTTCTTATCAAAAATTTAAAATCAATTTGATAGGCTTACCCTTTAAAGTTTCCGCTATTGAAATTGACAATGAAAAAGTTGCTTTTGATTCTATCTTTTTTGATGGAAAAGCCAGTATGGTAGTAGATAAATTTTTTACAGAACTTCATATTGTTGGGGAATAAGTTTATTTTTGTAGAAATAAAGATTTGAATTATGAAACGATATTTTCCTTTTGGATTATTTGGAGCTTTTGTATTTACAATGGGTTGTGCCACAAATCCTTTGACCGGTAAAAGTTCGCTTGCTTTGGTGAATAATAGTTCAATATTTCCCTCTGCTTTTCAACAATATAGTACTTTTTTAAAAGAAAACAAAGTAGTTTCGGGAACAGCTGATGCAAAACGAGTTGAAACAGTTGGCATCAAAATCAAACAAGCGGCTGAAAAATGGTTGACCGCTGTTGGTCATCCTGACTATTTAAAAGATTATCAATGGGAATATAAATTGGTAGAAGACAAAGCGGTAAATGCTTGGTGTATGCCCGGTGGAAAAATTGTAGTTTATACCGGAATTTTACCGGTAACAAAAGACGAAGCTGGTTTAGCCACTGTAATGGGTCACGAAGTTGCACACGCACTTTTAAATCACGGACAACAGCGAATGAGTGCCGGAATTTTGCAACAAGCCGGAGCAGTTGGAGTTGGGTTAGCGGTAGGAGAAAAAAGTGAACAAACACAGGCTTTAGCAATGACAGCCTATGGAGCGGGTTCACAAATGTTTGGTATGCTTCCATTTAGTAGAAGTCACGAAAGTGAAGCGGATAAAATTGGTTTAATTTTAATGGCTATAGCCGGATATAATCCGGAAGCAGCTGTTCCCTTTTGGCAGCGAATGGGAGCGGCTTCCGGCGGACAAGCTCCACCGGAATTTATGAGTACACACCCTTCACACGATACTCGCGTTTCCAATTTAACCAAATGGATCCCTGAAGCGAAAAAAGAAGCGGCAAAATATGGAGTAGTATTCAAATAAAAAATCAGTATCTTCGAAGCTGTTCTGAAAAGAGCAGCTTTTTTTATGACCAAAATTAACTTATATGGCAACACTCGAAAAGGGAAGTAGTAAACTTTTAAATGCTTGGGCTTTTTATGACTGGGCGAATTCGGTTTATCCGTTAGTCATTTCATCTTCTATTTTTCCGTTGTATTATGGCTTTTTATTTCCAAAGGAAAACCCCAATATTCTATTTTTGGGTTATGAATTTAAAAGTACAGCGTTAATCAGTTTTGTAACTGCATTTGCTTTTTTATGTGTCGCTTTTTTATCACCAATTCTATCCGGTATTGCCGATTTTGCCGGTAACAAAAAACGGTTTATGCAATTTTTCTGCTATTTAGGAGCCTTGTCTTGTATTGGGATGTATTGGTTTACAGCGGATAATATTTATTTTGGAATCGTCTGTTTCTTTTTTGGATTGATTGGTTTTTGGGGAAGTTTGGTGTTTTATAATTCGTATTTACCGGACATTGCTCATAAAGAACAACAAGACAGTTTGAGTGCCAAAGGATATTCAATGGGGTATGTTGGTAGCGTAATATTACTCGCTTTGAATTTGTATTTAATTTTAGGAAAAGATGGGGAAGAGGCTTTAAAAGCCATGCGAATGGCTTTTGCGATGACCGGAATTTGGTGGATTTTATTTGCTCAATATGCCTTTTGGTATCTTCCGAAAGGAAATAAAAATGCAGATAAAATAACGAAAGATGTCATTTTTAATGGTTTCAAAGAATTAAAAAAAGTACAAAGTCAGTTGTATCATAATTTAGTGTTATATCGCTATTTAGTGGCCTTTTTTGTGTATAGTATGGCGGTTCAAACGGTAATGTTGGTGGCTACTTATTTTGGGGAACAAGAAATCAATTGGGCAACGGATAGTGAAAAAACCACCGGATTAATTATCAGTATTTTAGTCATTCAATTGGTTGCAGTAATTGGAGCAACCTTAACTTCCAAAGCATCAGAAATGTTTGGCAATATTCCAACGTTGATTGTGGTCAACGCGATTTGGGCCATCATTTGTGTGTTTGCTTACTTTGTAACAGAGCCAATTCATTTTTATGTCACAGCCGGTTTTGTGGGAATGGTGATGGGAGGAATACAAGCATTATCTCGTTCGACGTATTCAAAATTTTTACCGAAAACAGAGGATACGGCTTCCTTTTTTAGTTTTTATGATGTAGCCGAAAAAATTGGAATCGTGATTGGAATGGCGATTTATGGAACAATCGATCAAATCACCGGAAGTATGCGAAATGCGATAGTATTTTTGATGGTTTTCTTTGTGGCGGGATTGTTATTGTTGCTGCGAGTACCAAAAGCTACTGCTTCCGAAGAGTAATTTCGGAAGCAGAATTATTTTATTTACATCATTTTGATCTTCCCTGAACCGGCCACTTTTGTGTCCACTTTTTTAGGTTTTCCTTTGTATTCAATATCACCGGAACCGGCCACTCGTGCTTCGATATATTCTGTACAATTTGTAGAAATATTTCCGGAACCTGAAACGTTTAATTTGCTGTTTTGTGTGGTTAATTCAAAGGCTTCAATATCACCTGAACCGGCAACACTGGCTTCTAAGTTTGCGGTTTTTCCACCCAATTTAATATTTCCGGAGCCAGATAAACTAGCTTCAATCGTATCGGAATCAAGACGTAGTGTAATATCACCAGAACCTGCTAATGCTACTTTAAATTGAGTAGTTTTTATTGTAAAATCTGCTATAATATCGCCTGAACCGGCTAAACTTGCAGCCGAAATATCTTCAACAGGAACAATAATTTCAATTTTTTTTCCTTTGGAAGGATAAAGACTAATTCCTTTTTCAGTTTTTATTTTTAAATTAGAACCATCTGTCTCAATGATAACATATTCTAAAAGATTTTCTTCCCCTTTTAAAGTAATCTTACCTTCTTTTCCCTCAACTAATGTAACATGGAAAGCTCCGGCAACACCAATTTCGTCATAATCAGATGTGGTTATGTTTTTGGAAATTATATTTCCGTTTCCTTTAATTTTTTCTTGTCCCCATTGAGCCGAAACGATTGAGACAGCCAGTACAGTTACTAATGTGATAATTTTTTTCATTGTGTTTATTTTTGATTGATTAATTAGATAAATTCAAGTTTACATTACCATAGTTGGATGAAATTGTCATTTTGTTTGCTCCGCTTTTTTTGTAATATCCTTTGTATGATTTTGTGGATTGTGTTTCCACTCTTGCAGTATATTCCAAGGGAGCTTCACTTTTAAAGTTGGCGTATTTAGTTGAAACGTCAAAGTCAAAATAATAATTGACACTGTGATTGATATTAATATTTGTATAACCCGCAGAAATTGAAATATTACTCGCTTTTGCTGAGACACCATTCAGAGAAAAATTACTGTAGTTGGTAGAAAGTTTCAAATTATTTTCAATTTCATCAATTTTAATCGTTAAATAATTTCCACTTCCTTCCACATTATTTACCTTACCTATCACAATTTTCCCGTAATTACTGTCGTATTTTAAATTATTACCATTCATCACAGTCACATCGGTGTAGCTTGTATTTAAATCTACATTAGAAAAGGAACCGACAGTTAATCCGGAGTATTTTGCATTGATTATACCATTTTTCAAACTTTCGATGGATGACTTATTACAGTAATCGATTTTAATAGTATTGGAAGAATTATTCAATTTTCCCATCGAAATTTTTCCGTATTTACAGAGGATGTCACTGCTTCCGTTTAAATCATGTGTGACAATGTTACCATACTGATTTTCTATTTTCACGTTTCCGTTTTTTGGGATTTTTACGGTATAATTCACTTCCATACTGGTTCTTCGACCGGAATTACTCACTTTATCAAAAATAGTTTTGGCTGAATAAAGACTTTTTGTTCCACCAAATTCAATTGAAATGGAAGCTAATTTTTTATCAACCCAGCTTTCATCATCGCCACTGACAGTAATGACCACGTCAATATCAATTTTATCTTCGTCCCAAGTAGTTACAAATACATTTCCGTATTTGTTGTCAATGTCAACCGTTGCATCTGAGTTTACTATGACTGTTTTTTTTGTGTTTTTTTGTTTGGTGTATTTTCCGTTGTGCTCGGTGGCAAATCCTGAAGAAATTACAAAAAAGATTAATAATAAATTATATAGATTTTTCATTTTCAATGTTTTTTTGATGATTAATGATTTCAATTTTTTTAATTACTTCTTCCAGAAATGAAATTCGTGTTTGAAAATTCAGAATCATAGCATGAAGCAATTGTTTGGTGTCTCCGTTTTTTTGTAATTCGTTGATGATTTTTTGATAATCTTGTTCAAATATGTTCATTTGAGTGAGAGCATCGTTGATAATTTGTTCCGTTTCCGGGGTTTGTTTTGATTTTAAATCGGTTAATTCTTTTTCAACCACCGACGCAAAGTAATCGTGGGTTTCTTTGGTCTGTGCCGATGCGTTCTGCCATTGATTAGTTGGCGGATTGTCATTTTTAAGTTGATAAAAACTGATGATTCCGGCAATCAATAGGAGCGAAGCTGCTAATGATAGTGGCATCCAATTTTTCTTTTTGGTTTGAACCGGTTCTGCGTTTAGTTTTTTCAAAAACCGTTCGGAATGACCTAACCGTGGTGTTTCGGTATCCCACTGATTTTCAAATTGACTAAATAATCTTTCAATTGAATCTTTTTTCTCTTTCATGTTCTTTTATTTTGAAGCTAATTGCATGCGTAAACTTTCTTTTGCTCTACTCAAAGTCGTCCGGCAGTTGGCATAACTGATGTTTATAATTTCACAAACTTCTTCTAAATCATAGCCTTCAATTAAGACCAACGTTAATATCATGCGATAACTTTCTTTTAATTTGTGCATGGCGTTCATAATTTCCTGAACTTTCATATTTGTGTAGTCAATTACATCCTCCTCCGGTTTGTCTTCAATTTTGTATGCTTTTGCTTCATAGTCGTCGTGATTAAAAAAGCTGTTTTTTTTATAAAAATCAATACTGTAATTAATCACAATTCGTTTTAGCCAAGCTCCAAAAGCCACTTCACCTTTGAATGTTTCGAGTTTATGAAACGCTTTCAAAAAAGCTTCTTGCATCACATCTTCGGCAAAATGTTCATCTTTCACAATGCGAAGAGCCACGTTATACATCGCTTTGCAATAGCGATTATACACTTCTACTTGTGCTTTTTGATTATTTTGCTTACAGAGCGAAATCAGTTGCTCAATATTTTCGTTAGCTAAACTCAATCGGTTGACTTTGATTTGATATAATGACAGAAAGATTTTTGAAATGTTACAGTTTTGTAAAAATAATTTATTAAAACCTATCTATTCCTACTAAACAATTTTTATATTTGAAAATTAATTTTACAATCTTATGAAAAAGCAATCGTTTCTTGTTTATCTTTTCTTAGTTTTTATTGCATTCAACTCATCTTGTTCTGATGAATTTGAACCGGTTGACCCCGCTATTCAGATTCCGAGCAATGGAGGTGGAAATAACGGCGGTGGAGGTAACAACGGCGGTGGTGTTTCTACAGGCGATTATTGGCCTATGACAGTAAATAATCAGTGGGTTTTTTCTCAATCAGGAGTTAATCAAGCACCAATGAAAATTATTGGAACAGAACAATATAATGGAAAAGCCTATTACACGTATGATAATTTATTTGGCATTTCAACTGCCGGAGATCAATTTGAAGGAATTATTGCTACGAGAAAAGAAAATGGAGTTTATTATTATTTAGCAGCAATCAATATTCCATCTGTTGGAGGAAATCCCTCAATAAGTGTTTCTCCCCTTGAAATTATTGTGTTAAAAGATTTTTTAGAAGTTAATGAAACTTGGACACAAAGTTTAACACAAACAACGACTATAACCGGTGTTCCGCCAATTACAACCGAAGTAAATATAACCGGTAAAGTACTTGAAAGAGATGCTAATCTTGAAGTTGGATCAACAACATTTGAAAATGTCATCAAAGTTGAAGTAATTCAAAATACCCAAGGTCAGGTGAATACAAATTACTATTGGTTTGCTAAAGATGTTGGTGTAATTAAATATCAAAATATAATACAAGGCACAAATACAACCAGTGAATTGGTATCCTATACGATAAACTAATCTGTTAACAATAAATAGTAAAAAACCGTTTAATTTTTATTAAACGGTTTTTTTATGGCATGTATTTTGACTATTTATACTAAAGAAAATGCATTTCATCGTTTTTGTAAGTTTTTATAACTCATTATCAATAAGATGAATTATATTTGATATCTTTTATTAGAAAATTATTAATGACAAATTGACCCTATTTACTATATGTCAAACCACAATATCATAACGCTTGACAAAATGTCACTTCATGATTTCGATACAGAAGCCGATTTAATTCCGCTACTTACACCGGAGGATGAAGAAGAAATGGCCAATGAACAATTGCCTAATTCACTAGCTATATTACCTCTTCGAAACACTGTCTTGTTTCCCGGTGTTGTAATTCCTATTACAGCGGGAAGAGATAAATCAATTAAATTGATTAACGATGCCAATGCGGCAGGAAAAGTGATTGGTGTAGTCGCACAAAAAGACGAAGATATTGAAGATCCAACCCGTGATGATATCCATCAAATCGGAACAGTTGCTCAAATTCTTAGGGTACTTAAAATGCCCGATGGAAATGTTACGGTTATTCTACAAGGTAAAAAACGTTTTCAGATTAGTAAAGTCATTTCGGAAGAGCCCTACATCAATGCGTTGATTAAAGAAGTTCCTGAAAAAAGACCAAGTGTAACCGATACAGAATTTGGTGCGATTATAGATTCCATTAAAGAAATTGCAATTAAAATTATAAAGGAAAGTCCAAACATTCCAACGGAAGCTACTTTCGCCATTAAAAACATTGAAAGCCAATCGTTTTTAATCAACTTTGTTTCCTCGAACATGAATTTAGATGTGAAAGAGAAACAAGATTTACTATCGATGAATATTTTGAAAGAAAGAGCACTTTCAACTTTGCGGTACATGAATACGGAATTGCAAAAGTTGGAATTGAAGAATGATATTCAATCAAAAGTTCGAGTGGATTTAGACCAACAGCAGCGTGAATATTTTTTACATCAGCAGATGAAAACCATTCAGGAAGAATTGGGTGGTGTTTCTTATGATCAGGAAATTGATGAAATGCGTGCCAAAGCGAAAGGAAAAAAATGGGACGAAAAAGTAGAAAAACACTTTGAAAAAGAAATATCAAAGCTACAACGAACTAATCCGCAATCGCCTGATTTTGGTATACTTCGCAACTATTTAGAACTTTTTCTTGAATTACCATGGAACAATTTTTCCAAAGATAATTTCGATTTAAAAAGAGCTCAAAAAATTCTGGATAAAGATCATTTTGGTTTGGAGGATGTTAAAAAGCGAATCATCGAGCATTTAGCAGTTCTGAAATTGCGAAATGACATGAAATCGCCAATCATTTGTTTAACCGGTCCTCCTGGAGTTGGAAAAACATCCATTGGAAAATCTATTGCTAAAGCGTTAGGTAGAGAATATGTTCGCATGTCATTAGGCGGTTTGCGTGATGAAGCTGAGATTCGCGGACACAGAAAAACTTACATTGGAGCAATGCCCGGTAGAATTTTACAAAATTTAAAAAAGGCAGGAACTTCCAATCCGGTTTTTGTATTAGATGAAATTGATAAGCTGTCTGTCAGTCATTCCGGAGATCCATCTTCTGCTCTTTTGGAGGTATTAGACCCTGAACAAAACAAAGAATTCTACGATAATTTCCTTGAAATGGGATTTGATTTGTCGAAAGTCATGTTTATTGCCACATCCAACACCATGACAACCATTCAACCTGCTTTGAAAGACCGAATGGAAGTCATCAAAATGACAGGCTATACCATTGAAGAAAAAGTAGAAATTGCTCGTCAACATTTATTTCCAAAACAGTTAAAAGAGCATGGTTTAACAACCAAACATTTAACCATTGGAAAGCGTCAATTAGAAAAAATAATTGAAGGTTATACCAGAGAATCCGGTGTTAGAGCCTTAGAACAAAAATTAGCTCAAGTTATCCGAAATGCAGCCAAATCAGTTGCCATGGAGGAGGAATATAATATAAAAGTAACTGATGAAGACATCATCAAAAGCTTAGGTGCTCCTCGTTTAGAAAGAGATAAATCAGAAGGAAATGATGTGGCCGGTGTAGTTACCGGTTTGGCATGGACAAGCGTTGGTGGAGATATTCTGTTTATTGAATCGTTGATTTCCAAAGGAAAAGGGACACTTACCTTAACTGGAAATTTAGGTACAGTAATGAAAGAATCGGCAACAATTGCCATGGAATATATTAAGTCGAATGCAGAATTACTGGGTGTTAATCAGGAAATTCTTCAGAATTATAATATTCACATTCACGTTCCGGAAGGAGCCACACCAAAAGACGGACCAAGTGCCGGAATTGCCATGCTAACTTCTTTAGTGTCAGTTTTAACACAAAAAAGAGTGAAAAAGAATTTGGCGATGACCGGTGAAATTACCTTGCGTGGAAAAGTACTTCCCGTGGGCGGAATCAAAGAAAAAATCTTGGCTGCCAAAAGAGCCAACATCAAAGAAATTATTTTGTGTGCCGACAACAAGCACGATATTGATGAAATCAAAGCGGATTATTTGGATGGTTTAACCTTTCATTATGTGCGAGAAATGAGTGAAGTAATTGCACTCGCCATCACCAATCAGAAAGTTAAAAATGCTAAATCACTTTAAATAAAAAAGTTGTTTTTAAAAGTTGGTGTCGTCAAAAGCACCAACTTTTTTATTGGCTTATTTTTATTTTTAAGATAAATTTACTGAGCAAAAAATAATATCTTCGCATTACCGTTATCATTAAGCTAACTGAGTTCCGTTTATAATGTTTAAAAACTTTTTACGTCTTTCCTTTGTTCTTTTTTGTACTGTGAGCTACAGCCAAATTGGTGGACAATCCGTGTATCAGTTTTTGAACTTAGTTACTTCTCCCAGACAAGCTGCCTTGGGCGGAAAAGTAATTACCCATTACGATTATGATGTGAATGCCGGAATCTTCAATCCCGCCAGTATTAACAACGAAATGAATAATCATCTGTCGGTTAATTACGGAAATTATTATGGTGAAATTACTTATGGTACTGCAGCTTATGCTTATACGTATGATCGTCATGTGCAAACCTTTCATGCCGGCGTGAGTTATGTAAACTATGGAACTTTTGAAGGATATGATGAAAACGGTACTCGAACTGCTGATTTTTCAGGAAGTGAAGCAGCTCTGTCTTTTGGTTATTCTTATAATTTGCCTTTCACCGATTTTTACATCGGAGCAAATGCTAAATTAATTACCTCCACTTTAGAAAGTTATAATTCCTTTGGTGGAGCCTTAGACATTGGAGCGTTATATATAGATGAACGAAATGATATCAATTTTGCATTAGTCATCCGAAATATTGGAACTCAATTTACAACCTATGCCGGAACACAAGAAAAATTACCGTTGGAAATTTTAGCCGGAATTTCGCAAGAAGTTGAAAATGTTCCGATACGTTGGCATATCACCTTAGAAAATTTACAACAATGGAACATCGCTTTTTCCAATCCTGCTCGTGCAGAAGGTAACTTAGACGGAGGTCAACGGGAAGAAAAAGTTTCTTTTTTCAATAATGCACTTCGTCACTTAATTTTGGGAGCCGAATTATTTCCCGGAAGAGCATTTAATCTTCGTATAGGTTATAATTTTAGGAGAAGTGAAGAATTGCGAATTGTAGACCAACGGCATTTTTCCGGCATTTCTGCCGGATTTAGTCTTCGTTTTAATAAAGTACGTTTTGATTATTCTTATTCCAGGTATACTGTGGCGGCAAATACGAGTTTGTTTGGTTTGATGATTAATTTGCAGTAGTTTTCAGTCACAGTCACAGTTTTCAGTTTTGTGTAGATTATTTCTTTTGTACTACTTTTTGCACTGAATTGTGTGAGGGATTGCAGCGGAGAGCCCACAGAGAGGAGGCACGACGAACGAGGACTTGCAGCGGAAAGCCCGACCCGGAGCTTGCGGAGGGGCACACCCAAATTTTTAGTTAGGAGTTAATAGTTAGGAGTTTAGAAGTTTAAAAAAGGTTTAGAAACCTTGATTTTTGAAATTGCCATTGATTTTTGTACTTGTCATTGCCATTGATTTTTGAAAAGAACGTATCTTAGCCACTCAGAAACTTAGCGACTCAGCATTTCAGAAAATGAACAACATTACCATCGCCATTGACGGATTCTCTTCTACCGGTAAAAGTACATTAGCCAAACAATTGGCCAATCATTTGGGTTATGTTTACGTGGATACGGGTGCGATGTATCGTGCGGTGACTTATTTTGCGATGCAGCATAATTTGATTTCAGAGGATTTTTTTGATGCTGAAGGTTTGATTAAAAAGTTACCGGAAATCAAACTTCACTTTGAATTTAATGCTGAGTTGGGTTTTGCTGAAATGTTTCTGAATGATGTGAATATTGAAAATGAAATCCGAACCATCGACGTTTCTCGTTTGGTAAGCAAAATTGCTGAAATTTCCGAAGTCAGAGCAAAATTGGTCGAGCAGCAACAAGCCATGGGTAAAAACAAAGGCATCGTGATGGATGGTCGGGATATTGGAACCGTTGTTTTTCCGGATGCAGAATTAAAATTGTTCATGACTGCGAGTGCTCACACGCGAGCGAAACGTCGTTTTGATGAATTGGCAGAAAAAGGGCAATTGGTTTCGTATGAAGAAGTGTTGCAAAACGTGCAAGAACGCGATTATATTGATACACATCGTGAAGATTCACCTTTAGTAAAAGCTGAGGATGCGATTGAAATTGATAATTCAACCTTAACCAAAAAAGAACAATTTGATTTGGTTTTGGATTTAATCCACAAGTTTTTTGCTTAACTCGGTTTTAGTGGAAAGGTCGCCATTAATCATAAAATAGCGAAGGTTAAGGATGTTTTCATTCATGATGTCCTTCTGAATTTCATATTGAAAAGAAAACAAGCAGTTTCCAAAACAAGTTGTTCCATAACCATGATAGATGAGGTTTAGTGTGTCATCAACAATTTCAATTTCTCCTAAAAAAGAATAGCCACAATTACTGGGAGCACTGAATGTAATAAGACAATGGTTTTCTTCTAACACTATTTTTTCAATAGAAGTTGGAATCATCTCTTCCGTATAGTCAAGGGCAATGTTTTTTACTTCAAACCCAAGAAAAGCCATTCCACTGTTTTTGGCGGCATTAATTTTTGAACTGTTATGCAAAATTGAATTTCCTTTTAATTCATTATTTTGCAAATTGGGTTTTGAAACTTCTTCAAAATGAGTCTGACCCGCTACCAAAATCGGCAAAAAAAGTAATAGTAATTTAACTGATAAGGTTCTCATTGTTAAGTAATTTACACTCAAATGTAGAAAAATGATTTGCCAACACCTATTTTTTTCGTTCAAGTGCAGGAAATGCCGATATAATTTTAGTTGATGGAACAATCAATACTTTCCATTTTTACGTAGATGATTTTTGGGAATCAATTTGTAATTTTGGAATAATAAAATATAGTTATGAAAATCGTTATATCTCCCGCCAAATCATTGGATTATGAAAGTCCGATACCAACCAATCAATCCACTATTTCTTGCTTTCTAAAAGAAGCAAACATGATTAATCGTCAACTAAAAAAGCAAAAACCTAAAAAGTTGATGGAATTAATGGATATATCAGAGAAATTGGCCGATTTGAATTGGCAACGCAACCAAGAACGTGATTTGGATAACTTTACCTCAGAAAACTCACGTCAAGCGATTTACGCGTTTAATGGTGATGTGTATATCGGTTTGGATATTCACACTTTGCCTTCGGAAAAATTAGATGTTTTGCAAGATAAACTCCGCATTTTGTCCGGATTATATGGTTTTTTGAAGCCCTTGGATTTGATGCAGCCGTATCGATTGGAAATGGGAACCAAATTTCCGGTCGGTAAAAGCAAAAATTTATATGAGTTTTGGAAAGCGAAAATCACCAAGCAATTAAACAGCGAATTGCAAAAAGGCGAACTTTTTATCAACCTTGCAAGCAATGAATATTTTGATGCCGTGGATGTGAAAGCATTGAAAGTTCCTGTCATCACCCCCGAATTCAAAGATTACAAAGACGGAAAATTAAAAATAATAAGTTTTTTTGCTAAGAAGGCAAGAGGCATGATGGTTCGTTACATCATTGATACGAATGCTGAAACGATTGAGGATTTAAAAGGGTTTAATTATGAAGGGTATGCATTTGATGCGAATTTGAGTAAGGGAAATACGTTGGTGTTTACGAGGTAGGTTTGTTTCAAGTTTCAGGTTTCAAGTTTCAGGTTTCAAGTTACAAGTTTCAGGTTTGGGATTTGCTTAGAATTGATAATTTGAAGTCATTAATCCGCTTTTATTCTTTTATAGCGAAGCTTTAAAAATCTGTGAAGATTAGCGTTTGCATAGCAATCCGTTGAATCCGTGTTCCATTAAGAGCCATTTGCTTTAATCTCAAGCATATACCCAATTCCATGCACATTGGTCAACTTAATGCTTTCATCTTCACTTAGTTTTTTACGCAGTTTTGAGATGTATGTATCCAAACTTCTCCCCACAAAAACCCCGTGATCTTCCCACACTTTTTTAGAGAGTTCTTCTCGTTTGATGATTTTGTTGGGGTTTTCTATAAATAGCGAAAGCAATTCCACTTCTTTTTTGGAAAGATTGATTTCAATGGCTTTTACTTTTAATTTATTTTCTTCCGGATAAAATTGAAATTTACCCAACGAAATAAAATGTTCGTTAGTGGAATCAAGTTGTTTCGTTTTTTTCTTTTTGGGGAAGAACATAAAAGCTGAAAGTAGACTTAATGATATTAATGCAATCCAAATAATTTTAGAATTGGAAGTTGTTGTTTTTTCTAAAAAGCGTACTTCAATCGTATAACATTTTTGTGGAATTGTTCGTCCACTACAAGGAACGATACTTTTTTCAACGCTATGGTTTTGCAAAAAACTATACGCCACTGCCAAATCTTTGCATTGTTTCACTTCCAGTTGATAATGGGAGGGAAGGTTGGCTTTTTGAAAACTTTCTTGTACAACTTTTACCAAAGTATCCGGAAAAATAGTCAGTTCTCTCTCAAAGGAAAGTTGAAATTTTGATTCTTCTACTTTTTGAACCGGTAGTATAAGCGAGGTACTGTCTTGATTGGCTAGCAAAAGTTTATTTCCTACATCTCGCAATGCAATCTTTACTAATTCAGAAAAGGTTTCGTCTTTTTTAGTAGAAGTGAAAACCATGATTGCAGCAAAAATGGCTAAGCAAACACTACCGTAAAAATATATTTTTCGTTGATTCATAAGTAATGCAAATAACAAACAATTTTGTGATTTTTTAAAACCGTTGACACTTCTTTTACATTTTTTTTGCATTTCAATGAATCGATTAGGGTAGTTTTACATCAAGTTTTAATTTTAATATAGCAATAGAAATGAAAAGTATCCAATCAATCCTCAATAATAGCATAGTTGTTTTTATTATATTGTTAACTACATCTTGCAATTCACAAGAAAAGAAAGTAGAAACTACTGAAGTAGCAAATCAGATAGTACAAAAAAACGATGCACAAATTGGTGAATATGTGGGAGTGTATGAAGAGTCTAACGGTACTTTATGGTTTCTTACTTTGGCAAAAGGAGTAGCAAAATATGACGGAAACAAATTGGTTTATTTTACCATGGATGATGGATTGCCAAGTAATCGAATTGTTGATATTGTGGAAGATAAAAAAGGCAACTTATGGTTTGGTACAGGAGTCGGAATAGCAAAATATGACGGAAAAACATTTACCAACTTTTCAGAGAAAGACGGACTTTGCAGTGACATGATAAGCAACTTATTAATTGACAGCAAAGGAGTTTTTTGGATTGGAACTTGGGGAGGCGTTTGTACCTTTGACGGAACTCAATTTAAGAATTTTCCAATACCGTACCCAAAAGTAGCAACTCAAATCAATCCTGATACCAAAGATTGGATCACCTCGATTATGGAAGATTCTAATGGAAATATTTGGTTTGGAAGAGACGGTTATGGTGCCAGTAAGTTTGATGGACGCTCATTCGTTCATTATACCACAAAGGAAGGCTTGAACTCAAGCAATGTTCAATCAATTGTTGAAGACAAGGAAGGAAATTTTTGGATGGGAACAAGAGTTGCCGAAAGAGACAACCCAGACCCGGACAAACGATTTGGAAAAGGAGGATTAAATAAACTTGATGGTAAAAAGATTATTCATTTTCCAAAAAATGAAGGACTTAATGAAAATGACGTGTATGCCATTTACAAAGACAATTCAAATGATTTGTGGTTTAGCACAATAAGTAATGGTGTTTACAAATACGCGAATAACGAGTTCATAAATTATAAAGTCCCTGTTCCGATCATGGATATATTGGAAGATAAAAAAGGAACTCTTTGGTTGGGATGTGCAGGTGGATTATATAAAATTGATCAAAACGGAAAAGTAATTAATGTAACGATAAATGGTCCTTGGGAATAAAAAATGCCAATTCATAAAAAAGTACTAGTGAAAAACCTAAAAAAAATCATTTTCAAGACTGTTGACACTTTTTTTACCTATTTTTTAGATTTTAAACAATTGATAGGAGTAGTTTTACATTAAGTTTGTTCGGATAGATGAACTAAATCTTACACACTCCTTAATAATAAGAAATAACAATGAAATACATTCTATTAACTATTTTTAAAACAAAAGCAATTTGTCTCTCAATTCTATGTTCGTTGTGTATGACGTCGTGTGCCGGTCAAATTGAAAAAAACACTACATCATTAAAATTTATTCCTGAACAAACGAAAATATTGGCTGAAAAAATCAGTATAAAAGCAGAAACGTTACCCGAATTTAGAGTAAACATTCATGATGAAGATGAACAAGGTAACCAAATCAGTGGGGTGATTCGCACTGTTTTTCAAGATAGTAAGGGTAATTTTTGGTTCGGCACGCAAAATGGACTTTGCAGAAAAGACCAAAACGAGTTAGTCTATTTTGATCTGAAAGATGCATTGGCTCAATCTGTAACGGTTCATGTAATTTTGGAAGATAATTCCGGAAACATCTGGATTGGTTTTGGTGGTGGAATTGCAAAATACGATGGAGCATATTTTACCGTTTTTCACGAAAAAAGCATCCTAACCAATAGTAGTCTTTGGAGCATGCTAATGGATTCAAAAGGAACGCTTTGGGTTGGGACTACACAAGGTGTCTTTACTTTTGATGGCAAAGCATTTACACCGTTTGAAATTCCGGAAGGAAAAGTAAATCCAAACTTTGGCGTTAGTACTGCAAAAATGATACATTCCATTATAGAGGATAGCAAAGGCAATAAGTGGTTTGCCACTAATGGAGGAGCGTATAGGTTTGATGGAGAGAAATTGACAAACATTTCTGCAAAAGACCAATCGATTTCTAATTTTGTGCATCAGATAATTGAACGTAAAGATGGAACGTTTTGGATTTCTGCTTCAAACGGACTTTTTCACTTCAATGGAAAAACCTTTCAAAACATCACTGAAAATGTACTTGGAAAAGAGGTAGGCGTTGGCTGCGTTTTTGAAGATAAAACCGGCACGATTTGGTTTTCTGCCAACAAACGTGAAATCCATCATTATAACGGTAAAACATTCCAAAAAGTACAAATAAAAGAAGGGAATTTTAGCCCATTTCCATTTCAAATTTACCAAGACCATCAAGAGCGACTTTGGTTTGTTGGCTTTAAAGGAGCATATCGAATAGAAAACAATAACTTTATCAATATTAATAGGAATGGACCTTGGTAAAAAACATCTTAAATCATCCATCATGAACAACAATTTATTTTTTTGTTTAGTACTACTTTCGTTCAATTACAATTGTGCGGAAGTCAACTCACAAGACATAGCTCAAAACAGCAAAGTAGCAGACAGTGTGTATATTGGTCCCACTCATTTTAGCGATGATTTGGTGCGAGAAGATTCACTTTACACTGCAATTATTCGCATCGACAAACAAAGCGAAAAGGAACATGTACTTTCCATTCAAATGAATTTGAAGAAGAATAGCTATTTTGTTTCAGCTACAGAACACGATTCGTTTAAAGGAAAATTTAAGATTGTGCTGACAGAACCGCAACATCTCCAAACCAATGGGTCTATCATCGAAACGCCATTATCAAAAGTGGATGAAAATCACGGTTTTGTAAAATTGGTTCGCCAAAACACGCATTACAAACAATCACTAAAAGTCCTTTCCAACGAAAATTTTGAGGTCTATGGCTATCTCCAATTTACAATTGAACCCCGTTGCACGTTGGAAAAAATCCCGTTTATTCTTTCGTATGTGGATGGGAAGTTGAGTGTGAAAATGGATGGGTGTTAACAGTTGTCAATTTATACAAAGCAATTCCTAAAAGCCCTCCAATAATAAAAGAAACCATAAAATTTGTAAAATTTGGAACAGGATGACCATTATCTACAGGTCCGGCACTATAAAACAGACACATAAACGAATTCATTTCGTTTGTGTGATAATAGCAAGGATCAGGAATTAATAAATCATAAATAATTGTAAAACTAAATAAGAACATCATGACTCCGCCTAAGCCAATAAAAATAAACTTTGAAGTATTGCTTTTTTTCATGATTTGTTTTGAAATTATTTTTATTATTTCTTTTCAAATTAATTTATTTTTAAACAATTTTATTTTTTATTTAATATAATAATTTTTTTTTGGATAAAATTAATCGAACTTTTTATTCAAGAAATTTCTATTTTAATATTATTGGTGATTTAATCAATTCTATATTCAAGTTTGTAAGTTTCAATAATTCTTTTAAATTCTCAAATTTCCAAGGTTCCATTTTAGGATGAGATAAAATTGTCAATTTTAATTTTTCTAAATTTATTGGAATTGTAAAGAATTGAGGTCTAAATTCAAGATTATTAGAAATTATTAAGAAGCGATATTCATTTTCATGAGAATAAGATTCATCTTTTTTCAATGCACTGAAATTTAAAGACTGTCTTTTTAAATTCTCATCAAAGGGATTTAGTCTAAGATATTTTATTTCGTCTCCCACTATTGATATTCCATGATTATTTTCTGAAACAAATAAGGAAAATGATTGTGACAAACAATTTCTTAATGTTTCGAAATTAACCTTAATTGCGACTGAATCGGGATTTGAATAAAGATTCCACATAGCCATTGACTCTCTTTCTCCATTAAACCAACAGCTAACATATTGTTTTGTTTGTGAAAATTCTTTTATTTGATTTTGAATTACTTGAGAATTTTTTTTTAGTTTTTCAAACTCTTCATTATTATTATTCAATAGTAAATTAGAATGCTCTATTTGGGCTTCAATTTTTGCATTTAAATTATTATCTCTTAAGAATTTTGTAGATAAACCTTCAAAAGGATCGTCTAAATTATCTAACCTAGTGAAAAAGATTTTCTTTTTAGTAATTAAATAAATAAACCTATGTAAATCATAGTATTTCCATAAATATGGGTTTTTACTTTTTGGTTTTTTTATTGAAATTAAATTATCCTTTTTTTTCATTTAATCTATACTTATGGTTGTTATAATAACTACCTAATTTTTAAAAAAGTAAAGAAGAAAAATCAAATTATTTATAGTATGATTTTCTAAAAAATTTGGCACTTATTTTTTCAAATATAATCAAAAAACCAATCCAAAGACCTACCTCTACCCACCAAAAATCTCCTCCACCGCTTCCACATAACTCCTCGGATTCTGAGCTTTTTTAATTTTTTTCAACGTCTTTTGTGGGTTGGAGAAGGAAGAGGAAAAGTATTCCTAAAAACTTAGTATTTTCATTAAAAAAAGTTAATTGAAAAAATCTCCCTCACAACTACCCAAGCTTCAACTATTCCAACTCTATCTTATCCAAAACCAATTGAAACGATTCATTTTTTTTGTTGGCAATTAAAAAGACAATTTCTTCAAAGGAATCGCTTTCAAAGTTGGGAAGGTTCAAACGTCTGCCTCGAAACGAGGGGTACAAATCACTTAATGAAATAGTGATAGTTTCCCAATTACCGGACGTTTTAAAAGTAATAATGTAGGAGAAATAATTGTTTTGAGTGTCTTTAATTCTGAATTGATATTCCTTGCCATCTCCTTTTAAACGAATATGCACTTTACTGTTTTTATTGACTTTTACCTTGTCACAAAGGTAACGAACGGAGGAGAAGCCACCATTATTTTCTAACGATACCGTTCCGGCAAAAACGCCGTTACCTTCTTCATTGATAAAGAATCTTCCTTGTGATACTCCACCCATCACGCCATCATCAATGATTCGCCAATCGCGTGGGGAAGAGTTTTGGTTGAAGTCGTAGATCATTGTTGTGTTAAAAATTGCTATTAGTAAAACTACGCCTATTTTCATCTTTTATGATTTTTCATTAAAAGTAAATGTAATAGGTAATTGGTTAAACAGATTTAACAGACTTTTGTGCGGTGTTTAACATTAACTTTATTCCATCTCTTTCAAATTTAAAACCTTTCGCAAAATCATTTCAAAAGCCGGTTCTGTCGGAAATGGCATGCTTGAATTGTATATTTTACCTTCGGTATCAATTAATATGAATCGCGGAATTGATTCAATGTTATAGTCTTTTCTAAGTTTTTCCATATCATTGGCATGCAATTGCAAAACAGATTTTGATTTTAACTTAGCACTAACATACCATTTTGTGATATCTTTATCTGTACTCAATGCTATGAATTGGATGTTTTCTTTTTTGTATTTAAGGGCCATTTTTTCAAAATAAGGCGATTGGTACAAGCAAGGACCACACCAAGTTGCCCAAACATCAATAACGACATATTTTCCTTTAAAATTTGTTAGACTAAACGTTTTTGAATCTAAATTGGTAGCTATTATATCATCGGCTATTTTTCCTCGTCCTAATCTTTCGTAGGTTTTAAAAATATGAAGAATACTTTTATTAAGTTTCGAATCAGTTATTTTATCAGCATAATTCTCCACTAATTGCAATCTGGTTTCAGCAGAATTTGCCTCTTTGATATTATTTTTTAAGTAATTAAAAAGCAATCTATTTTTGAATTGACTTGGTTTTAAGGTTGAAATAGCATCAATTTCTTTCAGGTTTTTATCAATATCACGATCATCATTTTTTGTTAGTTCATAAAGCAAGTAGATCAAATAATTTTCATTCCCAATCAACGTCTCATCTTGTAATGAAATTTTTGATTTCAAAGAGGTAATATCATCCGTTAGAACTGTTTTTTCGTTTGGAAATAATGCTTTTCTTTTATCTAGAAATTGATTTAAAAGATTTAGATAGTCAATTGTAATTAATTTCTTTTCTTTTTCAATAAAGTCTTGTTTAGGAGTATAATTATCAGCTGTTCTAAAGGTATTTGCTGCGTTGTATTTTTCTTCCCATTCATCATACAATTCCTTTTGAATCCTGTTAGAGTTTTCTAAATTGACATTTTCATTAATTTGATAACTTAAATAACTCCAACTGAAACTGTTGCTTTTTTTATAATCGTTTTCGGGAAATCGTGTACCAAATAATTCCGTTTTTAATTCATTATTTTTAAATTCAATAGAAGCAAATATACTATCATTCGAAGCAAATAATAAATCTACCGGTAACGAATTATCAATAATTACTTTATAATTATCCAAAGGAATTTTATTACTTAAAACAGTATGAAATTTATTGTTTTTAATTTCTAAAGCGGCAAGTGTATCTTCAATAATTGGGTGAATTAGATAGGCTTTTTTAAATTGTATTTCACTTTTAATTTCACCGGCAATTATGGTTTTGTCATTTAATTTTACTTGATGTGTTTGCGAGAGAAACAAATAGGAAAATAGGGTTATTGTAAGAACAGCGAATGAAAGTAGTGCTCTTTTTTTTGAACTAAAAAATGCTCTGAAAATCGATTTAAAGCTATACCAATAATACCCTAAAAACAAAAAGAAAGCTGCACCAATTAAACTGCTTTTTTCTGTAAATAAAAACCAATTTCCTACTTGGCTACCTTCCGAATACTTTGAAACTCTATTTAAAATTTCAAATGGAAACCAATCAGGAATGATAACTAGATTTGATATAATTAAAAACCCTATCAACAGAAAAAAACCGATTAAAACTGACCAAATATAACTTGATATTTTGACAGCTAAGAAGTATTGAAAAGCAGTTAAATAAAGACTTGCAATAAATAACCGTATAAATAAATGAACTAAATAGGTAACAGGAATGCTAAAATCGGCTACTTCAGGAGCTTCTGTAAAGAGATAAATTAGATAGGTAGAAATAATACTAAAAAATATGAAAGTGAAAATAGCGATAATATTGGCAATTAAAACCATGCAAAATTTGGAAAGGTAGATGGAAGTTTTTTGCAAAGGAGTGGTTTCCATCAGTTGCCAACCGCCATTTTTATGGTCTAATTGAGCGATTTTACTTGTAATCAGAATAATAAGTAATGGAAAAATAAAAACAGTGAATGAATCCAAAATATCATCCAGGTGTTTTGTAAAAATATTAAATGAAAAGGCGATAGGTTTGCCGAGTTCTTGATTAAAAACTATTACAATTGTATAGAGTAATGGGATAATAAGACCAAAAATAAAACTGAGCAAATATATACCTGTCCCTCGTTTTTTTATATGCTCGGCTTGAATGGCAGTGAATAAATTATTTAAGCTATTTTTCATTTTAATTTTCAATTAAGTTCAAGAACCATTCTTCTAATCCTTCAAGTATTTTAACTTCATAAATTAACGCACCTGCTTCAATTAATTTTTTTATAAAAGTTGGAATTTCTTCTTTAGAATTCAATACGACGGCAATTTTATGAGTTTCGTTTAATTCTGTTTTTATGCCACTTTCATTTAATTTTTTTTGCCAATCAGAAGCATTGTCAATTGTTATTTCAATTTTACATGTATTAAAATTGGTGGACAATTGATTCATTGTGCCTTCAAATTTTAATTTCCCTTTTGCAATGATACCAATGTGTGTACACATTTTTTCTATTTCACTTAACAAATGACTTGATACAAAAATAGTTACCCCTTTTTCTTTATTTATTTTGATTAATAGTTTTCTGATTTCAACAATTCCATTTGGATCTAGTCCGTTAACAGGTTCGTCTAAAAACAACAATTCAGGTTCTCCTATGAGTGCCATTGCAATTGCTAAACGTTGTTTCATTCCAAGTGAATATTGCTTCGCTTTTTGATTTTTAGCATAGGTTAATTCAACTAATTCAAGCACTTCATTAATTTTATCAGGATTAATGTTTTTGACTTTTGCGATATACAACAGATTGTTATAACCTGATAAATGAAGATACAACGCAGGACTTTCAACTAATGCACCTATTTTGGAAAAAACAGAAGGAATTTGTTCATTCAAACTTTTTCCAAAGATTTTAATCGTATTGTTATCATCCGGAATGATTCCTGTTAATAGTCTCATCGTAGTTGACTTTCCTGCACCATTTGGACCAAGAAAACCATAAATACTTCCTTTAGGAACATTGATGGTTAAGTTTTCAATAATGCTTTTATGTTTTGAATATTGAAAAGTAAGGTTGGTTGTTTGAATTATTAACTCCATTAAAAATTTATTGATGTAGGTAAAAGTAAGAAAAAATCCCAAATTCATAATAAAGAATTTGGGATTAAGGATTAGTTGTTAAATAAATTTCTATTGCTCAGGATTTGGAATAGCATCAGACGATCCATCTTTAGTTTTCACATCCTCCACTTTATCCTCACCTTTCAAATACGTTGGCAAATTCAATCCGGCCATGTTGAATAAATCATTCAAAGGCGGAACCGTTTTCATCATTCCTGACACAAAATTGGCAGTGGAACCGTTTCCGTCAGTATTATTTCCGGAATCCCAAACGGTAATTTTATCGATTTTGATGTTTTTCACGGCTTCCACTTGTGTTTTTACCAATTCAGGAAGTTTTTCAATCAATAACAATTGGAAGGCTTTGGTTGGATCACCACCGGCAGCATTCACCACGTCGCGATAACCTTCTGCTTGTTTGGTTAAGATTTCGTATAAACCTTTTGCTTCGGCTTCCATTTTAGCATAAATCGCATCAGCTTCTCCTTTGGCTTGTACTCGGATTCGTTCCGCTTCCGCTTGTGCATCAATAATGGCTTTTTGTTTCGCAATCTCAGCCGGAATCACCACGTTGGCATTTTGTGTCGAACGTTCTCTTTCCGCACGAGCTTGTTCTGCTTTTTGTTCCGCAACATACGATTCTTCTAATGCTTTTGCTTGTTGCACTTTTTCAGAAGCTAATGCGATACGCAAGGCTTCTGCTTCTTTTTCACGTCGGGTTGCTTCCGATTGGGCAATGGCAATTTTAGCCTCGTTTTCTCCTTGAATTGCAATCGCATTGGCTTCGGAGGTTTTTACACGGGTATCTCTTTGAGCTTCTGCTTTACCAATGCTTTCATCTTTAAACGCCTCGGCTATACTAACTTCCTTGTCTTTATTGGTGATGGCAATTTTCACATCACGATCACGGTGTGTTTCGGCAATTTGAACGTCTTTTTCACGGTCGGCGATTGCTTTACCGGTTTCTCCGATTTTTTCTTGCTCAGCTACCGAAATTTTTGCTTCGTTGATCGCTTTTGCAGCGGCTTCTTTTCCTAACGCTTCAATATAGCCTGATTCGTCTTTGATGTCAGTAACGTTGACGTTGATTAATTTCAAACCGATTTTTTTCAACTCAGAATCCACGTTTTTAGAAATGTTGTCTAAGAATTTATCACGATCGGAGTTAATTTCTTCAATTGTCATCGTGGCAATTACTAGACGCAATTGTCCGAAAAGAATATCTTTAGCCAACTCTTGAATTTGCTCCGGAGAAAGTCCTAAAAGACGTTCTGCAGCCGTGTTCATACTATCATTCTCAGTAGAAATAGCAATCGTAAATCGACATGGAACATCCACACGAATATTTTGTCTGGAAAGAGCATTGGTTAAATTGGCTTCGATAGAAAGCGGTTTTAAATCCAAATATTGATAATCTTGAATTACAGGCCAAATAAAGGCACCACCACCGTGCACACATTTGGCAGATGATCCACCTGTTTTTCCATAGATAACCAAAATTTTGTCAGACGGACAGCGTTTATAACGCGAAACCAGTGTCACAAAAAGAACAAATACAATAAAAACAGTTACAACAATAATAATTAATTGGGTCATAGCGTTAGGATTTAAAGTTTATCAACGATTAAGATATTATTTTCAACACTTTTAATTTTCACGAGACTTCCTGTGATTATTTTTTCGGAAGCTTCGGTCATGGCTTGTAATTCATGAAAGGAACCTTTTACACTGATTTGGACTTTTCCGACACCGGATTTAGATTCAGGAATGGTAAGATAAACAGTGGCAGTTTGGTTAATTGTGTTTTCAAATTGAAAGGAATTATCTTCCCCTAATTTTAAGATTTGTTTGATTAGAATAAAAAACAAAGCAATAAAAACTATTCCTACTGCAACTGAAATAATTATTAAAATGGTTTTGTTTTCGATGCTGTCATAAAAGGAAATACCGGTCCAACTGAAACCCAAAAGAAAGTTGATGAGGTTCCTAAGTGAAAACAATTCAAAAGGTGCATCTGCCACATCGTGTCCTTCTGCCATATCAACATCTGCGTCGGCACCCCCAAATCCAATAAAAGTTAAAATCGTTTGCAGTAAAAAAAACAAACTTGTTGGCAAGGCAATATACCAATAGCTTTTTAATAACGGATCTAATCCTTCAAGAAATTCCATAAGTTAAGTTTTGGTTGGTTTACAATTTTTATACGTGGAGTTTTACAAAAAGTTACAAGAGAATGTTAAATATTAAAATATTATTTCATTTCTAACCAATTCTTCAAAATGGTTTTTCCATCCGGTGTTAAAATACTTTCCGGATGAAATTGCACCCCTTTTACATCTAAATAGTTGTGTTTGATAGACATGATTTGTAGTTCCTCATCAACTGATGTCACTTCTAAAACTTCCGGAATGGAATTCGGATTCATCACCCAAGAATGGTATCTTCCCACTTCAATTTTTTTTGGCAATCCATTAAAAAGTTCGTCTTCTGATACTATGGTAATTTCAGAAGATTTGCCGTGATGTACTTTGTTTAAATTGAGTAAATTACCACCAAACACTTCTGCAATTGCTTGAAGTCCTAAACAAATGCCTAAAATACTTTTCGAATTGGAATAAGTTGTAATAACTTGCTTAAGCAAGCCTGCATCAGCAGGTAATCCCGGACCGGGTGAAAGCAAGATTTTATCAAATTTTTCAAGTTCATCAATTTCAAATTCATCATTGCGATAAACGGTTACGGAGCAATTTAAATCCTCTAAATAATGCACTAAATTATAGGTAAAACTGTCGTAATTGTCGATGATAACTACTTTTTTCATAGGACTTTTTAGAAAAGTAAAAGTAGCAATAAATTGAACTATAAAACAAAAAAAAATCCTGACACTTTCGCATCAGGATATAGCAATTTTTCCCACTTGTTTTATTAGTAAACTAACGATACAGTTAATTCAAATTCATCGTTGATTGCTTTGTCTCCTAAGTTATCAAAGAATGAACCCGAACCATATTTGATATCGTATTTCGTTCTGTCCACTTTAAAAGATGTTCTGGCTGTTCCTGTTCCAATAGCAAGATCAAAAGTAACCGGTAAGGTTTTTCCTTTGATGGTTAAATCAGCAGTAACAGTATAAACATCGCCTCCTTTTGCAGCTATTGTTTTAAATTCTAAAGTAGAAGTTGCAAATTTGTCTACACCAAAAAAGTCATCGGCTTTTAAATGTCCTTCTAATTTTTCTTTTCCTTTACCTGCTTGTAAATCGGCAACAGTAATAGAGGTCATGTCTACTTCGAATGAACCGCCTTTTAATTTTTTCCCATCAAAAACTAATGTTCCTGAGCTAAAATTAAGGGTACCATCATGTTGACCGGTTACTTTTTTACCAATCCACGTGATTTTACTTTTTTCCACATTGATTTTTTTGTTCTGAGCAGACGCTGTTAACGTGGTAGCCGCAACAAATAATGTAAGGGCAATTGTTTTTAAATTTTTCATTGATTTCATTGTTTAAGGTTTATTGATTATAAATTGATAAATAATTCATTTTTGGGTTTACGCACTTTTTTATAATGTTGCGTTGCGTCTTCTTCATGACGGTAACCAATAGTAGCAAGTAAAGAAGCATGTAAACCTAATTTTTCTAATCCTAAAATTTCATTTACTTTTTCCGGTTCAAAACCTTCCATTGGTGTGACATCGATCTTTAATTCTGCTGCTGCATTCATTAAATTGGCTAATGCCAAATAAGTTTGCTTAGATGTCCATGTATTTCTCTGCTCTTCCGGTAAAGTTGTAATTTTCATTTTCATAAAATCGGCATAACCTTTGACACTTTCAGCAGTAATTCCTCTGGTTTCTGCCATTAGGTTAATGTAGTTGTCAATTTCAGTTTCTCCAAAGTTAGTAATATTTGCGAAGACTAAAAGCTGAGACGCATCTGTAATTTGCGATTGACCCCAGGCAGCTGGCTGAATTTTGGCTCTTAACTCAGGATTTTCAATAACAAATATTTTGTAAGGTTGTAATCCATAAGAAGAAGTACTCAATTGAATTGCCTCTTTTAATGTTTCTAAATCTTCCGAGGAAATTTTTTTGGTGGCATCGAATTTTTTGGTGGCATAACGCCATTTTTGATTGGTAATAAAGTCGCTCATTTTTTTTAAGTTAAATCGTTCTGTATTTTTCTAATAAATTGTTCAAATTTTCTAATTCCTCCGGAGTTAAATTATAACCAAATAATTTTTCGTGTGCTTCAATTTTCGGGTCTAATTCAGCTAATAGATTTAATCCTTTTTCAGTAATGGTGATTTCCATCTTGCGTCTGTTTTGTTCGCAAACTTCTCTGTTTACTAAACCTTTTAAAAGTAGTTTATCTACCAATCGGGTAGTGTTACTGGTTTTGGCAATCATTCGTTCTTGTATCACACACATGTTGGCCGGTTTTCCTTTTTGGCCACGAAGAATTCGCAAAACATTAAATTGTTCAACAGACAAATCAAAGGATTTTAAAATTTCATTAAATGCCTCTGCAACCACATTTTGAGTGAACATGATGTTTAACACAGTCCGCTTTTCAATGCTGATGGGTGAATTGGATTTGATGATTTCTTCTATTTTCATTTGTAATTACAAAATTTGTATGTACAAATGTAATGCTATTTTTTTATTGTATATACAAATGTCTATTAAATTTTTGTTAAAGATTTTTGTGAGGGACGAGGAAGGTTTAATTTTATATTATAATCCTTAGATGATGCCAACTATTAAATATTGTGTAGTTTTTATTGTAATTCATTTTTTTATTACAGTGGAGGGATTTTCACAGAATAAGCCTTTAAAAGTATATGAAAAAAATGGAATTGCTTTGAATTCCTATAATTTTGAAGGATTGCAATCTTTTTTGAATCAAAAAAACGACACCCTTTATGTGATTAATTTTTGGGCCACTTGGTGTGTGCCTTGTGTAAAAGAACTACCGTATTTTGAAAAGTTGAATCAAAAATACAAAAACGAAAAATTCAAAATGATTTTGGTAAGTTTAGATTTTCCTAAAATGATTGAAAGTCGCGTGATTCCATTTATTATAAACAAAAATTTACAAGCCGAAATTGTCGTGCTCAATGATCCCGATGCCAATAGTTGGATTGAAAAAGTAGCCAAAGAGTGGACAGGAGCCATTCCGGCCACGGTTATTTATAGAAATGACAAACGTAAATTTTATGAACAGTCGTTCACAGAAGAAGAATTAGAAACACAAATAATATCATTTATGAACTAAATAAAAAACTATGAAAAAATTCAAAATTGCTTTTTTATTGCTTGCTGCCGGTTTGATAACGGCTTTTAACACAATTAAACCAGCCGGTTACGAAATTGGTTCAATTGCCACCGACTTTTCCTTAAAAAATGTAGACAATAAAATGGTTTCGCTAAAAGATTATAAAGAAGCCAAAGGTTTTATTGTCATTTTTACTTGCAATCATTGTCCGTATGCTGTAGCTTATGAAGACAGAATTATCGATTTAGATAAAAAATACAAAAAGTTAGGTTATCCGGTCATTGCCATCAACCCCAATAATCCGGAGAAACAAAAAGACGATAGTTTTGATAAAATGAAAGTTCGTGCCAAAGAAAAAGGATTCACATTCCCTTATCTGTTTGACGATGGACAAAAAATTTATCCACAATATGGAGCAACTAAAACACCTCATGTATATGTTTTACAAAAAACAGACAAAGGAAATGTGGTAAAATACATCGGTGCAATCGACGATAATCACAGTGATGAAACCGCTGTTGAACAAAAATATGTTCAAAATGCCGTAGATGCCTTATTGAAAAATCAAGATGTGAAAGTAAAAACAACTAAAGCGATTGGCTGTTCGATAAAAGCATAAGAAAAGGTTCTAAGTTGCTAAGGTACTAAGGGTCTAAGGTAAATTTACTAGATTTGCCTTTTTATAATCATAACACCTTAGTACCTTAGCACCTTAGTACCTAAGTAAATTAGCACCTCAAAAAAATGAATCTACAACAACAACAATGGTGGGCAGAAGCTCAAAACGATGAAAACGCAATCATTATTGATGTGCGAACACCGGAAGAATTTGAAAGGGGAATTATTCCAAACGCCATCAACATCGATATATATAAAGGACAAGGGTTTATTTATTTGATCGAAGAATTAGATAAATCAAAAACGTATTACGTTTATTGTCATGCCGGAAGTAGGAGTGCAAAAGCGTGTCAAGTCATGCAACAGCTCGGTTTTGAAAAGACTTATAATTTATTGGGAGGCATTTCTGAGTGGAACGGACCGATAGTTGAAGCGAACTAAATTTGTATAATATACAATTTTATAACATTTTTTTTCTATTTTTATAATCCAAAAACAATTAATTTAATGATTATGAAAAAAAATGTAGGCAATACTGATCGCTTTGTAAGAGTAATGTTTGGCATTATTCTGTTAATTCTTTTTATGTCCGGAGCCATTGAAAATAATTTAGTGCAATGGATTGTTTTAGGCGTAAGTTTAATTTTAATCATTACAGCTTTTGCTACATTCTGTCCGCTTTATGCTTTGGTTGGAAAAAGTACCTGCGAAGTAAAGAAGAAGAAATAAATTTCATAGTAAATAAAGAATACAACCACGAATTTCGTGGTTTTTTTTATGTAAAAAAGTATCAAAAAAACGAAACGATTTCCTATTTTAGCCATTCGATACATTTATATTTATGATTACAGAAGCCCAATTTCAAAACGAACTTCAACGCATCATACAAAACGGAATCAGAGAAGATATTGGCGATGGCGATCACAGTTCCTTAGCTTGTATTCCAAAATCAGAAACCGGAAAAGCAAAATTACTAGTTAAAGACAAAGGAATTATAGCCGGCGTAGAATTTGCTAAAATGGTTTTTAAACAGGTGGATGCCGATTTAGAAGTAGAAACCTTTATTCAAGACGGGAGTTTTGTCAATTACGGTGACATTGTTTTTCATGTGTATGGAAGTTCGCAATCGATTTTAAAAGCAGAACGATTAGTACTCAATTCCATGCAACGCATGAGTGCCATTGCCACCAAAACAAAAATGTATGTTGATTTATTGGAAGGAACATCTACTAAAGTATTAGATACTCGCAAAACCACTCCCGGATTTCGAGCAGCAGAAAAGTGGGCGGTGAAGATTGGTGGTGGCGAAAATCATCGGTTTGCATTATATGATATGATTATGTTAAAAGACAATCACAATGATTTTGCCGGTGGCATTGCAAAAGCGATTCAAAAAACAAAAGATTATTTAACCGAAAATCAATTGGATTTAAAAATCATAGTGGAAGCCAGAAATTTAAATGAAGTGGAGGAAATTTTGAAAAGTGGTGGCGTTTACCGAATCTTATTAGACAATTTTAATTATGAAACAACGCGAGAAGCAGTGAAATTAATTGGCAACCAATGTTTAACCGAAAGTTCAGGAAACATCAATGAAAACACTATCCGTCAGTATGCGGAATGTGGTGTGAATTATATTTCATCCGGTGCCTTGACGCATTCGGTGTATAATATGGATTTGAGTTTGAAGGCTTTTTAGGGAGAAGTTGGGAGTTGGGAGATGGGAGATGGGAGACGGGAGTTTGGAGTTTAGAGATGGCAGTTTTCATCCCGAGACTTCGGGAGCGGTTTTCAGTAGTAGAAGTAATTAAGAAAATAAATCCGTTTTCATCAGCGTTTTGCGAAGTAAATCCGTTTTATCCGCGTTCCAAAATAAAATTTAATTAGAATAATTGACTTAGACAAAACATGTCAGTAGAAATAGAACAAAAACTGGAAAAAATACCGGTCATTAACCACCTGGTTCGGTTGATGAAGAGCATTAAACTTCCCTGGTTAGAAGGTTTGTCGTTCTATGATTTAATGGAATTATACATCATCGGAATTGCACAAGGAGCTTTTTCATATCGTGCCGGAGCCATCGCGTTTAGTTTTTTTATGGCTTTGTTTCCGTTTGCGTTATTTATATTAAACCTGATTCCGTTTATTCCGATTGATAACTTTCAAGATGATTTTTTAAAATTTGTATCTGAAGGAGTTCCACCTACTACTTTTGAAGCCATAAAAACCATTATTGATGATATTTTAAATAATAGTTATAAAGGACTTCTTTCATCAGGTTTTATTCTTTCCATTTTTTTGATGTCTAACGGAATTAATGCTATTTTAGGCGGATTTGAAACGTCTTATCACATCACCATTTCACGAAGTTTTATCAGACAATATATAGTTGCATTGGCGATGTCATTGCTTTTTTCCTTTATTCTAATTGTTACCGTTGCGGCCATCGTCGTTTCAGAGGTAATAATTCAAAAAATACAACTTCACGAAATTGTTGATGCTAATATTTCTCTGATTGAAATTACCCGTTATGGTTTTGTAATTTTAATGATTTTAATCACAACTTCTTTACTGTTCAAGTTTGGAGCAAAAGAAACCTCAAAGATTTCTTTTATTAGTATAGGTTCAGTTTTTACGACTATTTTAATTCTGTTATCTTCCTATGTTTTTGGAATTTATGTTGTAAAATTTGCCAAGTATAACGAACTTTACGGCTCTATCGGAACACTTTTAATTTTAATGTTTTACATCTGGATTAATTGCATGATTCTGCTGCTTGGTTTTGAATTGAATGCCACTATCAACAAGTTAAAAAGGAAAAATCTTTTTGATTAAATGCTTTTTAATGAATTAATTGCCTGAATATGTCCCACTTCGTTGAAGTTATTTTGCCTTTGGCACTCGATAAAACCTTTACTTATCAAGTTTCGGAAACGGAGTATAAGTATATTAAACCCGGCATGCGAATTGCCGTTCCGTTTGGAAAAAGTAAAATGTATACGGCTCTTGCCATTGAAACCCATCAAAATCCACCGACTTTATACGAAGCGAAAGAAATTCATCAAATTCTGGATGAAAATGCAATTGTAAATGAAGTACAGTTAAAACATTGGCAGTGGATTGCATCCTATTATATGTGTTCCATTGGCGAAGTATATCGAGCGGCCTTACCTTCCGGATTTTTGTTGGAAAGTGAGACGGTTATTTCATTAAAACAAGGTGAATTAGTTGATGAAAAAACGTTAACTGATGATGAATTTTTAGTATTTGAAGCTCTTCAATATCAAAGTTCGCTGAAAGTGAATGATGTTGTTTCTATTCTCAACAAAAAAAATGTTTTACCTCTTCTTCAAAAATTAATTGACAAAAGTGTTGTTTCTCTCCAAGAAGAAATACATGAATCGTATAAACCGAAATTAGTCAAATACATCAAACTTCATGAGAATTTTTCAACAGATGAACGTTTGAATGAACTGTTGAATTCCATTAAAGCTGAAAAACAAAAAGAACTTTTATTAGGTTATTTTCAGTTACATGTTTCAGAAAAGAAACCAATTTCTGCGAAACAACTTATTGATTTTACCTCTTCCAACTCAAGTGTGTTAAAAAAGTTAATTGAAAAAGAAGTATTTGAAGAATACCACCTCATTCAAGATCGTACCGATTTTAATGAAGTTGAAAATGCAAAAGACCTCACTTTAAGTCAATCACAACAAAAGGCTTTGGATGAAATTAAAAACCATTTTACAACCAAAGATATCTGTTTGTTACACGGTGTAACCTCCAGTGGTAAAACAGAAATTTACAGCAAACTCATCCAAGAAACTATGCAAACCGGCAAACAGATTTTATTTCTTTTGCCCGAAATTGCACTCACCACGCAATTAGTTTCTCGTTTGCGAAAGTTTTTTGGCAATAAAGTAGCGGTTTTTCATTCCAAATACAACAATAATGAACGGGTGGAAGTATGGAATCAAGTACTTCAAAATTCTCCAAAAGCACAGGTGGTCATCGGTGCACGGTCAGCCATGTTTTTGCCTTTTTCCGAATTGGGATTGGTGATTGTGGATGAAGAACACGAACAAAATTTCAAACAAACCGATCCGGCTCCACGTTATCATGCTCGTGATGCAGTGACAGTTTTGGCTAAATTTCACCAGGCCAAAGTTTTATTGGGCTCCGCAACACCCAGTTTGGAAACCTATTATAATGTAGAGAATCAAAAATATGCGTTGGTTGAACTCTTTGAACGCTACAATAACACGCCTTTACCGGAAGTAATTTTGGTTGATTTAAAAGACAGCTATTTCCGCAAACGGATGAATGGACATTTTAGCGATACATTAATTGAGGAAATCACTACGGCGTTGACATTAGGTGAACAAGTGATTCTGTTTCAAAACAGAAGAGGATATGCTCCTTTATTGGAATGCATGACCTGCGGACACATTCCGCAATGCCCGAATTGCGATGTGAGTTTAACCTATCACAAATTTAAAAACCAATTGCGTTGTCATTATTGCGGACATTCAATAGCCAAACCAACTCATTGTCACCAATGTTCCAGTGTTGATTTAACCACTAAAGGCTTTGGAACGGAACAAATTGAATTGGAATTAGCGACTTTATTTCCCAACAAAAAAATCCAACGCATGGATCAGGATACTACTCGTGGAAAATTTGGCTACGATAAAATTATTGATAAATTCCAAAATCGAGAAGTTGATATTTTGGTTGGTACGCAAATGTTAGCCAAAGGATTGGATTTTGACAATGTGAGTTTGGTGGGAATCCTAAATGCGGATAACATGCTTTATTTTCCTGATTTCAGAGCTTTTGAACGGAGTTACCAAATGATGGCACAGGTATCGGGTAGGGCAGGAAGAGCCGATAAAAGAGGTAAAGTGGTGATTCAAACGTATAATCCAAATCACAATACCATTCAACAAGTGACACACAATAATTATATAGGTATGTTTAAAGAACAGTTGTATGAGCGACAGATTTTTAAATATCCTCCTTTTTTCAAGCTTATAAAAATAACACTTCGTCATAAAGAATATGAAAAAGTGAAAGAAAGTTCGATGTGGTTATACCAGGTATTGAGTCAACAGCTGAAAATGCCTGTCTTAGGACCGGAGGAACCGGCGGTGAGCAAAATCAGAAATGAATACATCAGAACCATTGTGATCAAAATCCCGGATTCGGTTTCGTTACAAGGCACAAAAAAAACTATTCAGAAAGTACTGAATAGTTTTGATGTTATTTCGCAATATAGATCTGTAAAGCTTGTAGTAAATGTTGATTTTGGTTAGGCAATTGCTAAAGCTTTCTTCAAATCGTCTTTTTTGTTTCGGCTTAAAGGAATTTTGGTTACACCAATTTCGGCAAACTTACTGTTGAATCGTTCAATTTTATCAATGTTCACAATAAAAGATTTGTGTACACGTAAGAATCGGTCTTTCGATAAATCATTTTCAAACGATTTCATGGTAGAAAGCACCAAGTTGCTGTCTTCGTCGGTCACCACTTTTACATAGTCACCATACGCTTCAATCCACTTGATTTTTGAAGTGAATACTTTTAGTTTTTTCAGATTACTTTTAATAAAGATGTAATCACCTTCTTCTTCAGTCACTTCATTTCTCAATTTGTGCATATCGATTGCTCTTTTTACAGCAGAATCGAAACGGTCAACGGAAATTGGTTTTTGTAAGTAATCGGTGGCATCATAATCAAAAGCTTTCACGGCATAATCCGCTTTTGAAGTGATAAAAATAATTTGTGGTTTGTTTTTTAAACCATCAAGAAAATCGAAACCATTGATAATAGGCATTTCGATATCTAAAAAAATAAGGTCAACAGAGTGTATGGACATACAACTCTTTGCTTCAATTGCGTTAGAAAAATCACCTACAAGATGTAAATTTTGGTGATTATTAACTAACTTCGTGATGATCATTCTTTGGATAGAACTGTCATCGACTACGACACAATTTAGTTTCATAATTCGATTTATTATAGATTTGGTGAAACAAACATAATGCATTTCATCGATAAAAACTAATTTTTTTCGTTTTTTTTTGCTTTATGTCGATTATTTATGGTTTGAGCTTGTGATTTAAAAATAATTTCTTACTTTTGCACCCAATTTAACAATTTTAAAGTAAATTATTATGAATCATTATGAAGCTGTTTTCATCTTGAATCCCGTTTTATCTGAACAACAGGTAAAGGAAACAGTAAGCAAATTCGAAGATTTTCTTACCGCCAAAGGGGCACAGATGGTATCCAAAGAGGATTGGGGACTAAAAAAGTTAGCCTATGAAATCCAACACAAGAAAAGTGGTTTTTACCATTTATTCGAATTCAAAGCTCCTGCAGATGCAATTTTAGGTTTTGAAACAGAATTAAGACGTGACGAAAGAATTATGCGTTTTCTAACGGTAAGTTTAGATAAACACGCCATTTCTTGGGCAGAGAGAAGAAGAGAAAAATTAAAAGTTAAAGCGTAATTACGATGTCAACAATCGAACAATCAGCAAAAGGAAAAAAAGAAGGGGATATCAGATATCTTACTCCTTTAAACATAGATACAAACAAAACTAAAAAGTATTGTCGTTTTAAAAAATCAGGTATTAAATACATTGATTATAAAGATGCCGACTTTTTATTGAAATTTGTAAACGAGCAAGGTAAAATTTTACCAAGACGTTTAACCGGTACTTCTTTAAAATACCAAAGAAAAGTGTCAGTTGCTGTGAAAAGAGCAAGACATTTAGCGTTAATGCCTTATGTGGCGGATTTATTAAAATAATAATTAATTAAGTTGTTGCCTCGTCATGGACGGGCTAACTTCTACAAAAAAAGGACAACAACATGGAACTAATCTTAAAACAAGACGTTCAAAATTTAGGTTTTAAAGACGATATCGTTACAGTAAAACCGGGTTACGGAAGAAACTTTTTAATTCCTCAAGGATTCGCTACATTAGCAACTCCTTCTGCTAAAAAAGTATTGGCTGAGAATTTAAAGCAAAAAGCTCACAAAGAGCAAAAATTAGTGGATGATGCTAAGAAATTAGCTGAAACATTAAAAGCTTTGGATATCAAAATTACTGCCAAAGCAGGTGGTGAGAAATTATTTGGTTCAATCACAAACATCGATATTGTGGAGGCTTTAGAAAAAGCAGGACACGCGATTGATAGAAAGTTTGTTACTTCCGGAACTGTAAAAAGAACAGGAAAATACAATGCAACCGTTCGTTTACACAGAAACGTTGTAATTGAATTGCCATACGAAATTGTTGCTGAGCAATAATATTCCACTGCATAAAATTTTAAAACCCTGCTTCGGTAGGGTTTTTTTATTTAGAAAAATACCTCAGTAATTAGCTTGTATAATTATTTAGTTGTTTAAATTTGTCTCATGGCTCAATTTATTAAAATATATCCCGAAAATCCAAATGAAGCTGCGATTGCCAAAGTAGTTAAAGTTTTAAAAGAAGGCGGATTGGTCATTTATCCTACCGATACAGTGTATGGTTTGGGATGCGATATTACGAATACGAAAGCTTTAGAACGGATAGCCAAAATAAAAGGCATCAAACTGGAAAAGGCAAATTTTTCCTTTATCTGTAAAGATTTGAGTAACCTTTCCGATTATGTTAAACAAATTGATACACCTACTTTTAAAATTTTAAAACGAACACTGCCGGGTCCTTACACATTTATTCTTCCCGGAAATAATAATTTACCCAAAGAATTTAAAAAGAAAAAAACAGTAGGTATTCGTGTCCCTGACAATAACATTGTACTTGAAATTGTAAAACAATTAGGGAATCCGATTGTGTCCACTTCCATTCACGATGACGATGAAGTATTGGAATACTCTACCGATCCCGAACTCATTTTTGAAAAATGGCAACACCTCGTGGATGTGGTTGTAGATGGCGGTTATGGCGACAATCAACCTTCCACCATTATTGATTTATCGGAAGGCGAACCGGTGGTGATACGAGAAGGAAAAGGGGATAGTGCTATTTTTTAAAAAGTGATTTGATTCATTTCTCCATTCACTTTTTTTATTTTTCATTTTATTGAAAGTTGAGAGTTTTTTAAGGTTGAACAACGGTAAGTATAAGAATATAAGCCGAATGCGTGGCACTTTCCTGTCAAGTTAAAGATAAATTGAAGCGGGCTACATCAGTTGAATTTACTACTATTTTGTATTTACATTGTTGCCAGTAGTTTTTATATTTTACTTAACCATTCAATCCATTTGTTTTGTAATTCAGTCAGTTCATTTTGAGAAGTATTCATCATTACATTTCCGAAATCTTCTCCAGTGATATTTTTCAATAAATGATTTGCTCTTCCAGAAATCTTAAATAAATCATCAAAAGCAATTCCACCGTGACCATAAAATTTCAAATCTCCACTTTCAATTCGTTCCCAAATAATTAAATCCGCTGTGTTTATTAATCCGATTTCTTTATTATTTGTTATCCGTTTTATTAATTCGGGAATCATTTTTTTGTAATTAAAAGCAAGCCAATATTCAGATTCAAAAATATATTGATACTCTTTACTGTTATCAATTTTGTCTAAAATAAATTCGGTAGAATAACTTTTAATTCTCGTTGTATCTTTTCTAAATATTCTATAAAACTCGTTTTTCTGTTCTTTAATTTGCTCAGAGAAAGTATCGGATAGAACTATGTTTTCAGGGAAAATCAAATTTTTATTTTGGGTTTCATTGACTTTTGCAACTTAAACTCAAAAATAAAATTGAAATTATTATTAGGTTTCTCATAGGTTTCTCAAATTACTTGCAACGTTTCTTGTGTATGATTAGTGGCGTGGTTTAAGCACCTAATTTAGTAAATAATAACCAAATTGAAAACCCGTGAGGATTTTCGTAAGTAGGCTAGAACTAGCCATTAATTATACACGGTGTGTGTGCCCTGCATCCGCAGGACACACCCCGAAAGCTTTTCAAATAGTTCAAAAATACAAATTTGGATTACAAAAACTAATTCTCGGGGTGTTATTTTTCTAGAGGGTGCGAGTCCCTTAACCGC
>NZ_SBKQ01000018.1 GCF_004122145.1 Flavobacterium piscinae | reverse complement strand
CTACATTTTCGGCAGCAAAAGTTCCTGTGTTTTCAAAACGGATGATATAATGTACGTATTCACCAACCATTTCTGGTGAAATTGTATTTCCTTCTAAACAGGTTTTGTCGTTTGGATCGTAGGAGTTAACTACGGTCTGGTTTAAAGTAAATGTATTGTCAGTTGGTGTTTCATCTGTTGCTCCAACGATAGTAGCGTTATAAACTAAAATATCACCACTATTTACGGCAGGTGTTTCCATTGGCGAGTTGATATTAAATACTAAATCAATTTCTCTGGTTTCAAAAGGATTTAAATTAGTAAAGTTCCAATTGAAACTATTTGTTCCTGAACCATCAACTGACGGAATTGATGAAATCAAATCCATAATTGTATCATCAAAATTAAAAGTAATAGCTCCGTTTGCCACTTGATTTCCTTTGTTTTTGTAAATAACTTTGTATTCAGCATCAAAACCCGGTCGAGCCACTTCAATTGGAATGATGGTTATTTCTAAATCATTTTTTATGCCATTGGGAGTTACACAAAAATCTTGTATGAATGGACTGGTTGAAGCCGGAAAAGTAACACTGGCAGAAGTTGGAGAAATGATAAAGTAGTTTGGGTTTTCTAAAACAGGCGTAATTACGTGTGTTCCAGATTGCACATCATAACCATAAGAACCCGATTCATTAGGAATTAAAGAACCCGTTAAAGAACCAGAGGTAAAAGTAAATTTCTGATTAGGCATATTACTATCAGAAGTATCACAACCATTAGCATTAGCATCTAGTTTAGTATTGCCTTGAATGGTATAAAATGTACCGTTAGGAACGAAAGAACAATAGCTGTTTACATGACAATTGGTATAAGCATAAAAAGCTATTCGCTGTTGAACGAATGCTATATCTGCTTCATCTGCACAAATATATTGTAAATTAGGATTATTGCTGAAATCTAAATTAAACCAATTACCTTGGTTATTGTTTTTAATAATTAGTGAAGTCAACTGATTATTAGAACATTTTAAAATTTCCAAGTAAACATGTTGAGAGAGATCTATCATTGTTAACGGAATATCTGAACAATTTAATGTTTGCAATTGTAGGTTTTGAGAAAAATCTAAAGTTGACAATTGATTACCTCCACAAGAAAGTTGCTTTAATAGTGGATTTTGTGTAGTATCTAAAGTTGTTAATTGATTAAATCCACAAATTAAATCTTCCAAGATAGCATTTTGTGAAACATCTAATGTTACCAATTGATTGTTTACACATCTTAATTGTCTTAAAAGTATATTCTGTGAAACATTCAAAGTTGTCAATTGATTATCATTACACAATAAATTACGTAAAAAATGTAGATGTGAGACATCAACATCTGTAATTTGATTAGAGGAGAAAATGAGTGTAATTAATTGCAAATTTTGTGAAAGATCTAGATTCAAGAGCTGATTATTATCACACACTAAATCTGTCAAATTTTGATTTTGAGAAACATCAAGAAATGTTATTAGGTTATTACTACAAGATATTTCCAGTAAAAGAGGATTTTGAGAAACATCAATAACCGTTAGTTGATTGTCATCACATTTAATGTTATTCAAATTAACATTTTGAGAAGTATTTAAACTCGTTAAATTATTTTGACTAAAATCAATATACCTTAGAGATAAATTTTGAGATATATCAACTGTAGTGAGGTTATTATTATAGCAAAATAAATCTAATAAATATATGAAAGCATCAATGCCCTCTATACTACTAATATTCGAATTATTTATTTTTAAACTTGTAATACTACTAGCCTCTGCAAAATCTATTTCACCATCTTCATTTAAATCAATTTTAATGTAATCAGCAATATCATTATCATAATCTGCCTCCAACAACTTCGCCTTAAAATTCGCATCAGGAATATTAACTATCTGAGCATTCCCACTAAAAAAAGTAATCACAAACAAAACTAAAGTGTAAAATTTCTTCATAAAAAGTATTTGAAAATCAAATATATAAAAAAAGTCTTTCCAAAAACGGAAAGACTTTACTATTTTATAAAAAGATAACTTTGGAAATTATCCTAAAACTTCTTTTACTTTTTTACCAATCTCAGCCGGTGAGTCAACCACGTGAATACCATTTTCTCTCATGATTCTTTTCTTCGCTTCGGCGGTGTCATCTGCACCACCAACGATTGCACCGGCGTGCCCCATTGTTCTTCCTTTTGGAGCCGTTTCACCGGCAATAAATCCAACCACCGGTTTACGGTTTCCGTCGGCTTTAATCCATTTAGCTGCATCCGCTTCTAACTGACCTCCAATTTCACCAATCATTACGATACAATGTGTTTCCGGATCATTCATCAATAATTCTACTGCTTCTTTTGTTGTAGTTCCAATAATTGGATCTCCACCAATACCGATAGCGGTGGTAATTCCTAAACCTTGTTTTACCACTTGGTCAGCCGCTTCATACGTTAATGTTCCCGATTTTGAAACGATTCCCACATTTCCTTTTTTGAAAACGAAGCCCGGCATGATACCTACTTTCGCTTCTTCAGGCGTAATTACACCCGGACAGTTTGGCCCGACTAGGCGACAATTTTTACCTTTGATATAGTCATACGCTTTAATCATATCAGCCACCGGAATTCCCTCTGTGATGGTGATAATGACTTTAATACCTGCATCAGCCGCTTCCATAATGGCATCAGCAGCAAAAGCCGGTGGAACAAAAATAATGGTTGTATCGGCACCCGCTTTTTCTACCGCATCTTTTACTGTATTAAAAACCGGACGGTCTAAATGGGTTGTTCCTCCTTTACCTGGTGTAACTCCACCCACTACATTTGTACCATATTCAATCATTTGTGAAGCATGAAAAGTTCCTTCGCTTCCGGTAAATCCTTGAACAATTATTTTTGAATTTTTATTGACTAAAACGCTCATGATTGTGTTTGTTTGTGTTTAATTTTTTGCGTTACAAAAGTAATTCTTTCAAATTCTTTTTTTACGTTTTTTTTATTTTTTTTGTAAAATTGCTATACAAAAATAGGATTAAGGCAATTGACTCATTTGATAACCTCGGTACAATTTTCCATCTTGAATTTCCCAAATCACAAAAAAATAAGCCAAGCGATTAATTTGATTAGGATTTTCAATGGTGGTACCAAAATGAGTGTAATGTACTGAAACTAGATTATCTTCGGCTACTAGTTGATGAATTTGAACGACAAATGTTTCATAACCTTTTTTTAAATCATTCGCCATTTGTAATAATCCATCATGATCTTTTTTGATAAAACCTTTACTGCTATTCCACTCTAATATCACTTCGGGATGTAAATAAGTCTCTAATGTTTTGGTGTTATACAAAGCATCGGATTGGTAAAATGATTGAACTAGTTCTTTTGGGCTCATTTTATTTTAATTTTTCAATTATCTCCGGAATTCGTTTGATATTAGCCAATTGTTTCAATTTTTCCCTTGATTCTTCAATTGGAGTGCCAAAATAAGTTTTTCCTCCTTCAATTGATTTGGTTACTCCGGTTTGTCCCATTATAACAGCTTTTGATCCAATCGTAATGCCACTTGTGGTTCCGACTTGCCCCCATAAGGTAACTTCATCTTCAATCACCACACAACCGGCAATACCGGTTTGTGCCGCAATCAAACATTTTTTACCAATTACGGTATCGTGACCCACATGCACTTGATTGTCGATTTTTGTACCGGCTCCAATGGTTGTGTCTCCGGTAACTCCTCGATCAATGGAACATAACGCTCCAATTCCAACATTATCTTCAATTACCACTCGACCACCGGAAAGCAATTGATCAAATCCTTCGGGTCTTTTTTTGTAATAAAATGCATCAGCACCTAAAATGGTTCCGGCTTGAATAATTACATTATCGCCAATCACACAATGATCGTAAATGGAAACATTGGCATGAATCAGACAATTTTTACCGATTTTTACATGATTTCCAATAAAACAATTCGGTTGAACTACCGTACCTTCTCCAATTTGAGCGGAAGAAGAAATAGAAACATTCGAATACGCAAACGGTCTGAAATGATTCGTTAATTTATTGAAATCACGAAAAGGATCATCAGAAATCAACAAAGCCTTTCCTTCGGGACAATCCACTTGTTTATTAATCAAAACAATGGTTGCGGCTGATTGAAGAGCTTTGTCGTAATACTTTGGATGATCAACAAACACAATATCTCCCGGTTCAACCACATGAATTTCATTCATACCGTGTACCGGAAAATTTTCCTCGCCCACAAATTCACTACCAATAATTTGAGCTATTTCTTTGAGCGAATGCGTTTTTGGAAATTTCATAAAACTTGAAAATTGCTATTGATATTGAACTTTGAAATTGAAATTGTTTTTTGAAATTGAAATTGACTATTCTTTCACTCGCTCCATATAAGCACCGGAAGCGGTATCAATTTTAATTTTATCGCCTTCATTAATAAATAATGGAACATTCACGTTGGCTCCGGTTTCCACTTTGGCTGGTTTTGTTGCGTTTGTAGCAGTATTTCCTTTCACTCCGGGTTCTGTATACGTTACTTCTAAAATAATGGATGCCGGCATATCTACTGATAATGGCATATCATTTTCAGTATTGATTTGAACCATTACGTTAGTTCCTTCTTTCAATAAATCCGGAGCATCTAAAACATCTTTATTTAACGTAATTTGTTCGAAACTTTCTGTATTCATGAAGTAAAATTCATTCCCTTCTGAATATAAAAACTGGAACGTATGCGTTTCTACTCGCACTACATCAATTTTATGTCCGGCAGAAAACGTATTATCTAACACTTTTCCGTTGGTCAAACTTTTCAATTTAGTTCTAACAAATGCAGGTCCTTTACCCGGTTTCACGTGAAGAAATTCTACAATTTTGTAAATGTCATGGTTGTGTTTAATACATAATCCGTTTCTAATATCTGCAGTACTTGCCATTCTTTTTTTATTTAAATTTTAATTTGTTTGTTATATTAATAGAAAATTACCTTTCTAATAAACTCCTGTATACCCTTTCATCACACCACGTGAAGAATTTCTGATAAACTGAAGAATTTCATCTCTTTCAGGAGAAGCGGCCATTTCGGCTTCAATGATACTTACTGCTTGAGAGGTGTTATAATTTTTTTGATATAAAATACGATAGATTTCCTGAATTTCTCTGATTTTTTCAGATGTAAATCCTCTTCTTCTCAATCCAACAGAATTAATTCCCACATACGAAAGCGGTTCTTTGGCTGCTTTTGTAAAGGGCGGTACATCTTTTCGAACCAATGAGCCACCGGAAATCATAGCGTGATCACCGATATTAATAAACTGATGAACGGCTGCCAAACCGCCAATAATAGCAAAATTACCTACGGTAACGTGTCCGGCTAAAGCCACCCCGTTAACAATAATGGCATTATCACCAATATGACAATCATGAGCCACGTGAGCCGTTGCCATAATCAAACAATTTTTACCAATGGTTGTTTGACCGGAAGCGATGGTTCCTCTGTTGATTGTAACACACTCCCGAATGGTAGAGTTATCACCAATAATGGCTAAAGATTCTTCTCCGCCAAATTTTAAATCTTGAGGAACAGCTGAAATAACAGCTCCGGGGAAAATATTACAGTTTTTACCAATTCTGGCTCCTTCCATAATGGTAACATTTGAGCCAATCCAGGTTCCTTCACCAATTACTACATTATTATGAATAGTGGTAAACGGGTCGATTACCACATTTCTGGCAATCTTAGCTCCCGGATGTACGTATGCTAACGGTTGATTCATACTTTTCTTTTTTAGTTCTTTTTGGCAATTTGAGCCATTAATTCAGCCTCTGCTACTAATTTTCCATTGGCATAAGCATTGGCTTGCATGTGACAAATCCCTCTTCTAATGGGAGAAATTAAATCACATTTAAATATCAATGTATCACCCGGTAACACTTTGTGTTTGAATTTTACATTGTCTATTTTCATAAAATACGTCAAATAATTTTCAGGATCCGGAACAGTACTTAATACTAAAATTCCTCCGGTTTGAGCCATTGCTTCTACAATTAAAACACCAGGCATTACAGGAGCATTCGGAAAATGTCCCACAAAGAACGGTTCATTCATCGTTACATTTTTTAACCCAACCACATGTTGTTCTGTTAATTCAAAAATTTTATCGACCAACAAAAATGGAGGTCGGTGTGGTAACATGGCCATAATTTTATGAATATCCATCAAGGGTTCCTGATTTAAATCGTAACAAGGCACTTGATTTCGTTGTTCAATTTTGATGATTTTTGCAAGTTTTTTAGCAAACTGTGTGTTGACAAAATGACCAGGTTTATTGGCAATCACTTTTCCTTGAATTCGTGTGCCCACTAAAGCCAAATCTCCTACAACATCTAACAATTTATGACGAGCCGCTTCATTCGGATAGTGTAAAGTTAAATTATCTAATATGCCATTAGGTTTAACTGAAATGTTATCTTTTCCAAAAGCAGTTCTTAAATTTTCCATTGTTTCAGTTGAAATTTCTTTATCCACATAAACGATGGCGTTATTCAAATCACCTCCCTTTATTAAACCATTATTTAAGAGTGATTCTAATTCGTGAAGAAAACTGAATGTTCTGGCATCAGCAATTTCTTTTTTAAATTCACTGATGTTTTTCATGGTGGCATTTTGTGTGCCAAGTACTTTTGTACCAAAGTCAACCATGGCAGTTACTTGGTAAGTTTCACATGGCATCACTAATATTTCACTTCCGGTTGCTTCGTCTGTATAAGAAATGACTTCTTTGACTACATAAACTTTTCGTTCCGCCTCTTGTTCCACTACTTCTGCTTGTTCAAGAGCTTCAACAAAATATTTAGAAGAACCGTCCATAATTGGTGGTTCTGAAGCATTTAACTCAATAATAATATTATCAACATCACAACCAATACAGGCTGCTAAAACATGCTCAGAGGTTTGAATTTTGACTGCATTTTTTTCTAAATTGGTTCCACGTTGTGTATTGACTACATAATTTGCATCAGCCTCTATGATAGGATGTCCTTCTAAATCCACTCGCACAAATGTAAAACCGTTATTAACCGGTGCTGGCTTAAACGTCATGGTTACTTCTTGGCCGGTATGTAGTCCTACTCCTTTTAAAGTAACTTCGTTTTTTATGGTTTTTTGTTTAACCGATTGTACCATTATTCTTTTATTATTATTTTCTTTAATTCGTGTATATCGTTGACAATTTTTGGTAAGTTTTTAAAGTGCACATACGATTTGTTGTAATCGCCGTAATTAAAAGACGGTGATCCTTGAACAGTTTCTCCCTCTTTTAAACTTTTTCCAATACCTGATTGGGCTTGGATACGGACTCCATCTGCTAAAGTTAAATGTCCGGCTATTCCAACTTGACCACCGATTATACAATTCTTACCAATTTTTGTAGAACCGGCAATTCCGGTTTGTGCTGCAATAACGGTATTTTCACCAATTTCAACGTTGTGAGCAACCTGAATTTGGTTGTCTAACTTCACTCCTTTTCGAATAACCGTTGAACCTAAAGTTGCTCTATCTATAGTAGAGCATGCACCAATTTCAACGTTATCTTCGATGATTACATTACCTATTTGAGGCACTTTATTATAGGTTCCATCTTCGTTAGGTGCAAAACCAAACCCGTCAGAACCTATAATCGTTCCGGAATGAATCACACAATTATTTCCTATCTCGGTTTCTGAATAAATTCTGGCTCCGGCAAAAAATACGCAGTTATCACCAATCACCACATTATCTCCAATAAAACTATTGGGGTAGATTTTAACATTAGTTCCAATCTTGACATTTTTTCCGATGTAACAAAAACTTCCTAAATACAATCCTTCACCATAGCTAACTCCTTCTGATATAACCGAAGGTTGCTCAATACCTGATTTCATTAACTTGACTTGATTGTAATATTCCAGTAATTTAGAAAATGATTTATAAGCATCTTCCACCTTTATTAAAGTTGCTGAAATTGCTTGTTCCGGTTCAAATGTATGGTTTACAATTGCGATTGATGCTTGAGTAGAATAGATAAAATTGACGTATTTGGGATTGGCTAAAAACGTTAGCGAACCTTCAGAACCTTCTTCTATTTTAGATAATTTATAGACCTCTACATTGGGATTTCCAACGACTTCGCCTTCTAATATGGATGCTATTTGAGCTGCAGTGAATTTCATTCCGACAAAAATATAAAAAACTACCTAAAATTTGTTAATTTCTTCGAGTACTTTTGGAAAACAAATATAGAACTTTGTTACCGGTTTAGAGAAAGCTTTCGAATTAAGTTGATCAGAAGAAATTACAACATCCTCCACTGTCCTGTCCTTTTTAACAATTTTAATGGGTTGCGACTCCTTATTGTATCCTAAAGTCTTTATTTTTCCTTTAAATACAAAATAATCCGTTTCTGACATGGTGACAGGAAAATCAGCTAGCAATTGTTGCTTGTAAGCTAACAATATTGCTTTATCAAATTTATCGTTACTTACTTTAATTTTCAGTAAATCTCTATTAATTATCATTTTACTCAAAGTGCTGAGTACAAAATCTTCGTGTATTTGCCATGCTTTCAATGCACAAATGATATCAAAATCATCTAATTGGGAAAATTTTTCTAATACTTCATTTGTAAAATCCTCTCTTTCTATTTTATGATTCAAGAAAAATGAAAGAGATTTTGAAGCCTCCAAAACAATTCCTTTTTGAGTAAGTTCTTTGGCTCTTTTTAATGCTTTGGTTAAAATCAATTCGGCCACCAAACTTGTTTTATGCAAGTAAGCTTGCCAATACATTAAACGTCTTGCCATTAAGAATTTTTCGATGGAATAAATCGCTTTTTCTTCCACAACCAAAACATCATCAATAACATGAAGCATCTGAATGAGTCGGTCTGAATTAATATTTCCTTCAGCTACACCCGAATAAAAACTGTCTCGTTTTAAATAATCCATTCGATCCATATCCAACTGACTTGAAATCAATTGAAGCATAAATTTACGAGGGTATTCCCCTTTAAAAACCTGAATGGCTAAGCTTAGTTTCCCCTCAAATTCCTCATTCAGTCGATGCATAAACAAAAGAGAAATTTCTTCGTGATGAACATTTTCAACGATACTTTGTTCTAACGCATGCGAAAAAGGTCCGTGCCCAATATCATGCAAAAGAATAGCAATATAGAGTGCTGTTTCTTCTTCATGTGAAATCGAAATTCCTTTGAAACGCAATACTTTAACCGCTTTCTGCATCAAATGCATGGCACCTAAAGCATGATGAAAACGCGTATGATGTGCTCCGGGATAAACCAAGTACGACATTCCCATTTGAGAAATTCTACGCAATCGCTGAAAGTAAGGATGCTGAATTAAATCAAAAACCAATTCATTCGGAATTGTAATGAATCCGTAAATTGGATCGTTAAAAATTTTTAATTTATTGGTTCGACTCACAAAGTTTGAATTGGATTGCAAATATACTGATTTTGATTTTGTATAATTCATCAAATTTTTACAATAACTTTAATACTTCCAGCGTTCGATAATTGTTAAATTGCACCAATTAAAAAAAACCTTTATGGACAAAATAAAAATTCTTTGGGTAGATGATGAAATTGATTTACTTAAACCACATATTCTCTTTTTAGAAAACAAAAATTATGCAGTGACCACTTGCAATAATGGTCGTGATGCGGTGGATATCTTTGAAGAAAACCAGTTTGATATTGTTTTTTTAGATGAAAACATGCCCGGAATGAGCGGTTTGGAAACGCTTTCGGAAATGAAAGAAAAAAAATCATCAGTACCGGTGATTATGATTACCAAAAGCGAGGAAGAACATATCATGGAAGAAGCCATTGGTTCTAAAATTGCCGATTATTTGATAAAACCGGTTAACCCGAACCAAATTCTGTTGGCATTAAAGAAAAATCTAGACCATTCACGTTTAATTACTGAAAAAACTACGCTGGATTATCAAAAAGAATTCCGGAAAATCGCTATGGATTTAGCGATGGTAAATTCTTTTGAAGATTGGGCGGAATTGTATAAAAAACTAATTTTCTGGGAAATTGAATTAGAAAATATCGAAGACCAAGGCTTGATTTCCATCTTAGAATCGCAAAAAGTGGAAGCAAATACACAATTCGGGAAATTTATTGAAAAAAATTACGAAAAATGGTTTGATGAAAAAGCTGACAAGCCGGTTTTGTCACACAAATTATTCCGTGAATATGTTGTGCCGGAAATCGTAAAAAAAGACAAACCCATTTTGTTTGTTGTGATTGATAATTTGCGTTATGACCAATGGAAAGCGTTTGAAAGTGTGGTAAATAATCATTACAAAACGGAAAAAGAAACGGCTTATTATGCCATGCTTCCCACCGCTACGCAATATGCAAGAAATGCAATTTTCTCCGGTTTAACACCGTTGGAAATGGAAAAACAATTTCCGCAATATTGGCGAAATGATGTGGAAGACGGTGGAAAAAACCTTTACGAAGGTGAATTTTTAGAAGCTCAATTAAAACGATTAGGCCTCAACATAAAAAGTGAATACTATAAAATCACCAACTTTAAAGACGGTAAAAAACTAGTCGATAATTTTAAAGGACTAAAAAACAATGATTTAACCACTATCGTTTACAATTTTGTGGATATGTTATCGCATGCTAAAACAGAAATGGAAGTGGTGAAAGAATTAGCTTCAAATGACAAAGCGTATCGTTCATTAACACTAAGTTGGTTTAAAAATTCGCCTTTGTTGGAAATGATTCAAATGGCTCAACAAATGGGTTTTAAACTTATCTTAACCACCGACCACGGTACGATTAACGTTAAAAATCCATCCAAAGTAATTGGCGATAAAAACACAAGTTTGAACTTGCGTTACAAAACCGGACGCAGTTTGACCTACGAAGACAAAGATGTGTATGCCGTGAAAGACCCGAAAAAAATTGGTTTACCGTCCATCAACATGAGCAGCTCTTTTATTTTTGCCAAAAATGATTTATTTCTAGCCTACGTTAACAATTATAACCACTACGTGAGTTATTATCGAAATTCCTATCAACACGGCGGTATTTCGTTGGAAGAAATGATTGTACCTTTTTTGGTGTTTAATCCGAGGTAGCAACGGTTGTCGGTTTTCGATTGTTAGTTGAAAAATGCTAATTTTGCATTTACTAAGACATTAATTCAGCGTGTTTAATACTTAAAAGCAAAATGCAATACCAATTCAATTTAAGCGAAATAGAAATCATCGCACAAAAAATAGCATCATCCAATCCTGAAAAAGTCATGCTTTTTAACGGCCAAATGGGAGCCGGAAAAACTACATTTATCAAGGCTTTAGCCAAAGCATTAGGAGTTGAAAACCCAACCTCCAGCCCTACTTTTTCATTGGTGAATGAATATGAAGCACACGATGGATTAGTCTACCATTTCGACATGTACCGTTTGAAAAACGAAACGGAAGCCCTTGATTTCGGAATTGAAGATTACCTCTATTCCGGTCATTGGTGTTTTATTGAGTGGGCAGAAAAAATTCCAAATCTCATTCCTAAAAAACATAGTGTGATTACGATTGAAATAATGGAAAATGGCGATCGTAAATTAATTTTAAGCTGATTTATAATTAGTTTCAACTTGAAACATCAAACTTGAAACTTTAAAATAGAACACGGATTGAACGGATTTGCTTCGCAAAACGCAGATTCACGCAGATTTTAACAGCTTCGCTGTAATAGATTGCAACAGATTAATAAGTACTAAATATTCTTCAAAGCACAAATCAACCTGAAACTTGATACCTAAAACCTGAAACAAAAAAAACTATTTCTATTTCCAAAATAATTGTTAACTTAGACCATTAATTTTTAGCATCATTTATGCCGCTTACACCCTTTTCTAAACAACAATTGCTTCCTCAGGAAGAAAAATTGGAAGTCGCACGACACAAAAGCGAGTTGTTCATCGGAATTCCCAAAGAAACTTCTTATCAGGAACGAAGAATTTGCTTAACACCGGATGCTGTCAATTCATTGGTATCACATGGTCATCGCGTCTTATTGGAAGCAGGAGCCGGAGAAAGTGCGAGTTATACCGACAAAGAATATTCAGATGCCGGAGCAGAAATCACCCAAGACCCCAAGAAAGTTTTTAGCTGTCCGATGATTCTGAAGGTCGAACCACCCACTTCTGCAGAAATCGAAATGATTAATCCCAACACCATTATCATTTCTGCCATTCAATTAAAAACCCGAAAAAAGGAATATTTCGAAAAATTAGCCAAGAAAAAAATCACCGCTTTTGCGTTTGAATTCATCAAAGATGACGATGGTTCCTACCCTGCTGTGAAATCGTTGAGTGAAATTGCCGGAACTGCCTCCATTTTAATCGCAGCCGAATTAATGATTAACAACCAATTTGGAAAAGGTTTGTTATTTGGTAATATTACCGGCGTTGCTCCTACTGATGTGGTAATTATTGGTGCCGGAACAGTAGGTGAATTTGCTGCTAAAACTGCACTTGGTTTGGGTGCCAACGTAAAAGTGTTTGACAACTCCATCACCAAACTGCGTCGTTTGCAAAACAATTTAAAACATCCGATTTTTACCTCTACCATTCAACCAAAAGGTTTATTAAAAGCCTTACGCCGTTGCGATGTGGCGATTGGAGCCATGCGTGGACAAAACCGCACGCCGGTTGTGGTGACCGAAACCATGGTGGAACACATGAAAAAAGGAGCCGTAATTGTGGATGTGAGCATTGATACCGGTGGCTGTTTTGAAACCTCAGAAATCACTACGCACGAAAAACCGACATTTATCAAAAACAATGTTATTCATTATTGCGTACCGAATATTCCATCGCGGTATTCCAAAACCGCATCACTCTCTATCAGTAATATTTTGACACCTTATTTAATTCAGATTGCCGAAGACGGTGGTGTGGAAAGTGCTATTCGTTGCAACCGTGGACTGAAAAACGGACTTTATTTTTACCACGGAATTTTGACCAGTAAATCCATTGGAGATTGGTTTGATTTGCCCAACAGCGATATTAATTTGATTGTGTTTTAGCGAATTTGTTCGTACTTTTGTTATCTTAAAACTTAGTGATGAAATTCTATCAAAGGCTTGCTTTTTTTCTGTTCGGTTTATTAATCGGGGTGATATTCCTAGTTTACTTTTTAGGAGCAAAAGCAGAATCGAGAGGCGTAACATTCTGTTATTTACCCAATTGCCGTGTACTAAAAGACATTCGAACCAAACCTTTTCACTATTCCGAAGAAGCATCAGCCGTATTGGCAGAAACTTGGATTGATACGGTTGACATCAAAAACACATTAACCCACGGCGATATCGATTTTAGTCAAAGTAATGTAAAAGTTGGTGCGGCTAAACTATACGTGATTGAAGGAAAAACAGTAAAACAGATTCCCATCTTCATAGAAGTGCTTAATTTTGAAAATAAAGCAGTATTAAAATCCATCAAAAAATAGTCCTATGAATTGCCTCATTCGTCCCGTTTCCGAAACCGATTTTGAGGCCGTTTATCAATTTATCAACGCTTTGGAAGACTTCGTTTTTCCAAAAGCTTCTCAACAAGCCATTTTTCTCGAAAATCTTTCCAATCCTAAACATATTTTTCTATTGGCCGAAATCAACCAAATCCCGGTTGGATTTATCAGTTGTCATGTGCAAAACCTCATTCATCATGGTGGTTTAGTGGGCGAAATTCAGGAAATGTTTGTTCTTGAACAATATAGAAGTAAACAAATTGGCAAACAATTACTTGATGAATTAAAAAAAATTGCCAAAGAAAAAAATATCCTCCAACTTGAAGTTACATCAAGTTTTAAGCGTGAAAAAGCTCATGCTTTTTATGAACGGGAAGGATTTCCAAACACACATAAAAAGTTTGTTTGTAAAATATTTCTACAATAATTTTTTTTATTTCTTAAATTCGAAGTAAAACAAAATAAGAATCAAGAATACTGTTTTTAGTTCAGCCTCCTAAAATACTCTTTCAACAGCATATCATTTTCATAGGTTGGTGTAAATATTTCCAAAATCTGTGGTACTTCTGATTCAGCAAAAAATACTTTTAACTCCTTCTCTACTGTTTCTATCGAACTCGCTTTTCGATACCCAAAACGAAACATTGTCGCTAATTGTTCAGCTGTTAAACAATGAGCTGTTTCAAAATAGGTATGAAACGTTTCATTTTCTTCATGACCGGGCAAAATGCGAAAGATGCCTCCTCCTCCATTATTAATGATAATAATTTTAAAATTTTTGGGGATGTAATTGTTCCACAATGCATTACTGTCATAAAAGAAACTCACATCACCCGTAATTAATAAAGTGTCCTTTTCAGAGGCCAAAGCAGCTCCAATCGCAGTTGATGTACTTCCATCAATACCGCTTGTTCCTCGATTACAAAAGACTTCGACTTTATTTGGCAAATCAAACAGTTGTAAGTAGCGGATAGATGAACTGTTTCCTACTTGTAAATGAAGGTATTCTGGTAAATGATTTACGATTAGTTCAAATGCTTTGAAATCACAAAACGACAAACGGTTCATATACGTTGTATGCTTCTCTTTCCGCAATGTTTTAATTCGTAATCCTAAATCGTGGTAATTACTTTGGATATATTTTGTATAGGGCAAAAACTGATTAAAAAAATCATTTGGGTTGACTTCAAAATGATAGGTCAAGCTTCCAAATGTATTGTAAGCCCTAAGCCTATCTACATGCCAATGGTGTGTTGGAGGATAACTTCGTAAAAAAGCTTTTATTCGTTTTGATACAATCATTCCACCGAAAGTCAATACAATATCCGGTTGAAAATCTTCGAAATCTTCTATTGAAAACGGGGTGATAATAGCATCGATATTGTTTAAAAACGATGCATGATGCAAATTTGAAGTTGTTTCCGTCATCACAACAACCGAAGGATCATTAGCCAAATGATTGATAATTGATACATCTAATTCATTTGGATTGAGTGTACCAACCAAAACCATTTTTTTTCGAGCCGTATTCCAAATGTTTGTAGAGGCAATAATATCTTCAAACGGAATAGTTTTATATACTTTCCCAAACGTGGAAATCATAGTATCAACAGTTGGCACAGAGATGGTTTCATACAAAGGTTCTTCAAACGGAGCATTAATATGCGTGGGACCCGATTTTGAAAAAGCTTTATTAAACGCTTCGTTGATTAAAAAATCATTTTCTTCCGAAGCCATTTCGGTTAAATTGGCATTAAAATGGGTATGATTGGCCAACACATTTTCCTGACGAATGGTTTGTCCGTCGCCAATATCCACCATTGCTTTGGGTCGGTCGGCAGAAATGATGACCAACGGAATCATGCTGTAAAAAGCTTCAGCTACAGCCGGATAAAAATTTAATACTGCCGAACCGGAAGTACAAATCACTACAACCGGTTTACCGATTTGCTGAGCAATTCCTAGTGCAAAAAAAGCGGCACAACGCTCGTCGGCAATGCTGTAACACGTAAAATACGGATTGGCCGTAAAGCCAATGGTTAATGGTGCATTTCGCGAACCGGGGGCAATGACAATGTGTTGAATACCTTTGGCATGACAAATTTCAATGATGCTTTGGGCTAACGCTATTTTGGGATAAATCATTTTTTTCTGATGAAAATTAATTGCAACAAAAAAACACTTGAAGCAACAAACAAAGTTATTATTTTAACATCGAAAAAAGCTTGTTGCAACGATTAAAGTTTTGTTATATTTGAACATACTTTTCAACAAATGACAATACAAATTCGACCTTATGCAGAAGCTGATGTAACGGCTATTTTGGACATTATTAACGATAATATTTTGCATTCCACTTCGCTGTATGATTATGAACCCAGAAGTTTAGCCAAGCAAAGTGATTTATTAAAAGAAAAAACAGCCAAACATTTTCCGGTGATTGTGGCAGAAATGGATGGCAAAATAGCCGGATTTGGTATGTATGGTGAATTTCGCTTTCGCGATGCATATCGGTTTACGGTAGAACATTCCGTTTATGTTTCGAATGAATTTAAAGGAAAAGGTGTGGGTGGAAAGTTACTTCAATCGTTAATCGAATTAGCCAAAAAACAAGGTTTACACACAATGATTGGCGTGATTGATGCTGAAAATACAGAGAGTATTCTCTTTCATGAAAAGTATGGATTTAAAAAGGTGGGAATTATAAAAGAATCCGGTTTTAAGTTTAATCGTTGGTTGGATTCGGTTTTTGTGCAACTGATATTAGAGGAAAATACATAAACGAAGAACACAGATGAAAGAAATCTATAAAATTTTAAAAATTTTTCTGATTTTTCTAATCTGTGTTCCTATTCAATTTGGTCTTCAAGTTTATCTAACTCGCTAACCAATCTATTATTTCTTTGTCCTTTGGACTAGTTCTCGGACTGATGACTTTTTCTAATTCTCCTTTTTCGTTTAAAAGGTATTTCTGAAAATTCCATTCCACATCACTATCCTGCAAACCGTTTTGAGCTTTTTGGGTTAAAAACTGATAAAGCGGATGCATTTCTTTTCCTTTTACAGAAATTTTACTCATCATTGGGAAAGTTACTCCGTAATTTTTTTGACAAAAAGCTCCGATTTCTTCATTGGTTCCCGGCTCTTGTTTCATAAAATCATTGGCGGGAAAACCGATGATTACCAAACCTTTGTCTTTGTATTCTTCAAACAATGCCTGAAGATCTTTGTATTGTGGCGTCAATCCACACTTGGAAGCCGTGTTGACCACCATGATTTTTTTACCTTTCAAGGAAGCAAAATCAAATTCTTTTCCTTCTAAATCTTCAACTTTAAATGAATAAATTGATTGTTTCATTGTGTTTGATGTACTTGTATTTTCTTTTTTGTTTTGAGCGTGATTTTGACAGCTCATCAACATAAAACAAGAAAAAATGATTAAAAAAGATGCTTTCATAGTGATATTTTGTTTCAAATTTACAATTTTAGGAAAGATGACTCTCCTAAACAAATCATAAAAAGCTGCTAAACTATTTTTTATAGTATTTTTTGTATTGAAAATAAGAAGCTATTCCTAATACAATCATCACTGCTACCGAGATATACACAAAACTTGGCGTGACTACTTTATCACCACTCGCATACGAATGCAATCCGGTTAGGTAAAAATTCACACCAAAATACGTCATCATAATCGAATAGAAAGCGAAAATACTCATCAAATTAAACACCCAAGTTCCGCGTAACGAGGGAACAAATCGGGCATGAATCACAAACGCATACACCATGATACTAATTAAAGCCCAGGTTTCTTTTGGGTCCCAACCCCAGTAGCGACCCCAGCTTTCATTAGCCCATTGTCCTCCTAAAAAGTTTCCAATGGTAAGCATGACCAATCCAATCGTTAACGCCATTTCATTGATATAGGTTATCTCTTGAATGTTTAACTTCATTTTTTCTTTGTTCTTATCATTGGTCAAAAGAATCAACAGCAATGCTACAATTCCCAAAATCATTCCCAATGTAAAAGGTCCGTAACTGGCCACAATCACCGCCACGTGAATCATCAACCAATAGGAATTTAAAACCGGTTGTAAGTTGGCAATCGATGGATCCATCCAATTCCAATGTGCAATCATCAAAATCATGGAAGCAACAAAAGCTCCCGAGGCAATGGTTAATTTCGATTTTCTGTCAAATGCCAATCCGAAAAACATCGTAGCCCAAGCGACATAAATCATACTTTCATAAGCGTCACTCCACGGAGCATGTCCAGAAATATACCATCGAGCAATTAAACCTAGCGTATGCAAGACAAAGAAAAGCCCGATTAGAATATGAAAGGCATTAACAGTGTAATTTAAAAATTTGGATGATTTAAAAATTTGGATGATGCTAAAAATCAACATCAATACCCCGGCTAGCATATACAAATAAAAGAGACGTTTGAAAATATCGTACTTGTTATACATAATTTCAGAATCTATTTTATTGTCTGATGGTCGTACTTCGCTACCGTATTTCATTTGAAATTTCTCCATACCGCCAATAATATCATCCGCCATTTTATAATCTTGTGTTCGGCTGGCTTCTGCTAAAATCTGCATGTAAGCTGGAAGAATATTTTTTAAATTTTTAAGTTCAGTATCTTCATATTCGTCTAATTCCAAATAGGAAATCCATTTATTATTTGGATCATTTGGAATAGGGAAAATTCGGAGAATACTTCCACTCAAGGCAGAATTCAACAAAACTACTTTTTTATCTACTTCAATAAAATCCTTTTGGAATTGATTTGGAATAGCCGCTTTGTAAGCGTCATCTAAAAAGGGAGACAATTTATAATTTCCTTTTTCATCAAAAAAACGAATAAAAGGAGCAAATTTGGCATCCTTTTCAACACCTAAAATGTTTCGGATACTATCATTTCCACGTTTTAAATAAACCAACGGAATTTCAAACCACGCATTGGGTGTTTGCGACATCGATAGGAAAACCTGATCGGAAGTGTAGCCTTTGTAATGATCACTTTTACTGACTTTACGAAGTAATTCTGAAGAAAAAGTATTCACCGGTTTCATTCTTCCACCGGCATCTTGTATCACTAAACGACCAAATTTAGCGGCATGTTCCGGAGTAGGAATTGTGGTTTCCAGAAACTTCTCCACTTCAGCTAGTGATGGTCTTTGGTGATTATGGTTTGGGTTTTCACTTGCTTCTTGAGAAAAACCAAATGTTGAAAAAAGTAAAAATAATATTGATAACAATGAAGCTTTCTTATTTTTCACTTTTTCCAACTTCATTTTAAGGTCGTGAAAACGCGTATTTTTATCAAATAAAATGGCCATCATAGCAATGTAAAGCAAAAAATAACCAATATAAGTTATCCAAGTTCCCCAAAAATCGTGATTAACAGAAAGGATTGTTCCTTTTTCATCTTCGTCAAATTGTGCCTGGAAAAATCGGTAGCCTTTGTAATCTAAAATATTATTCATAAAAATATGAGCATCCTGCTTCTTGTCGCCATCCAAAACAGTGACTTTACTCTCGAAAGCGGAATAACTATTGATGGTTCCGGGATAACGCTTGGCAATAAAATCATTCAATTGAATGCTGAACGGTAATTCATAAATTTTACTTCCGAACATCAATGTGATGTCTAAATCACCCATTTTAACGGTTTGCGGAATTCCTTGTTTTCCTTTGGAACCTACTAATGTTACTTCTTTTGTTTCACCATTTGCTTCGACCTCCAATACTAAAGCATCATCAGTCATCATATCTTTCCAATCGTTATTCGAAATATATTCTTTTTTCCCTTTTACAGGAGCTTCAGGCAATACAAATTGAGCACCGGCAATGTTATACAATGAGCGAAACATTAACGGTTGAACAGAATCTTTTACTACCAATCCTTTCATTTGATCGGCCATTCGCATAAAGTCACCACCAAAGGTAGATTTGATAAAAAAGGAATCCCCGTCGTGCATAATGTTAATTGCTCCGTCGGTTTCTTTGTTATAGGCAAAGAGGATTCCGTGTAAACTTTGCACTTCACCTTCTTTTAAGTGATGTTCATGACGTGTTCCCCCACTCGACTCTACTAATTTTAAATAGGTTTCGCCACTTTCATCGGGTTTGATGGTTTCGGTAGCGTTCATGATAAAATTTTTATAGCGAATGGTGTAAGGTTTTGTGTCAAACTTATCGTTGATTGAAAAACTATTATCGGCTGCTTGGGACAAAATCAGTGGCTTTTCGATGGTTTTTCGCTTGATTTCACCTTTGTAATTACCATCGGCAAAAATGGTCAGATAGGTTTTATCGGAATAAAATCGTTTTTCGGCTGCACCTTCGCGAATAGGCATCATCCCTTCATAACTGATGTATCGTGTGATAAACGCTCCAACTAAAATGAAAATAAATGAAAAATGCAGCAGTAACGTTGCCCATTTTTCCTTTTTCCAAAGTTGATACCGCTTAATGTTTCCAAAAAAATTAAGCATAAAAAAGAACATAATCACTTCAAACCACCATGCATTATAAATCCAAATTCGGGCCGTATCCGTGTTATAATAACTCTCAATAAAAGTTCCGGCCGCCATAGCTGCTGCAAAAGCAATAAATAAAAAAGCCATTAAACGCGTGGAAAAAAGGAAGGAAAGTATTTTTTTGTCCATTTTTAAGAAGGGTAATTTTTGAAAGCACAAAAATACTTATAAAAGAAAGAAACTTACTGATTTTTATGGAATTTTTAAGGGAAGTTTAAGTAGGTTTTTATTCTCTTTAATTTTAATCGGAAATCGCTGGTGTTTTTCTTATTTTTGACGCATGATTTCAATTGTCCTTATCGGTTCCGGAAATGTAGCTCAACATTTGATTACTGCTTTTTTGCAAAGTGATGAAATTGAGCTTGTTCAGGTTTTTTCGAGGCAAAAAGAAAGTATTTTACAATTGATTTCTTCGGATAAAATTGTTTCTAATTATGATGAAATAAAAGTGGCAGATATTTATATTATAGCCGTTTCGGATAATGCAATTGCTACTGTTTCCAGTAAACTTCCCTTTGAAAATCGATTGGTCGTTCACACGTCAGGCAGCATGCCGATGGAAATTTTAGATGCCAAAAATCGACGAGGTGTTTTATATCCTTTGCAAACTTTTACAAAAAATAAAACGGTTGATTTTAAAGAAATTCCGATTTGTTTGGAAGCAGAAAAAGAAGATGATTTTAAAATAATCCAAACTGTGTCTGAATCCGTTTCAACTGTGGTGCAATTTATTTCATCAGAACAACGAAAAGCACTTCATGTGGCGGCTGTTTTTGTATGTAATTTTGTGAATCATTTATTCAAAATTGGAAATGATATTTGTAAAGAAAACCAACTTTCATTTGATTTATTGAAGCCTTTAATTCAGGAAACCGCTCAAAAAATCATTCAATTAACACCTGAAAATGCACAAACCGGTCCGGCAAAAAGGAACGATACGGCAACTATAAATTCGCATTTGAATTTTTTGACTGATGAAAATCAAAAAGACATTTATAAACTAATCACTAAATCAATTATTGACGATGGCAAAAAGCTATAAAGAATTAATGCATGACATTACCACTTTTATTTTTGATGTGGACGGTGTGTTAACCGACAGTAGTGTGCACATTACACCATCCGGAGAAATGCTTCGCATCATGAACATTAGAGATGGCTTTGCCATGAAAGCCGCTGTTGAAAGTGGTTATCATGTCTGTATCATTTCCGGCGGAAGCAATGAAGGTGTTCGAATTCGACTCAAAAATTTAGGCATTAAAGACATCTACTTAGGTTCTCCGGATAAAGTGAAAACTTTTCAAGAATACTGTGCCATTTACAACATAAATCCCAGTCAGGTTTTGTACATGGGTGACGACATTCCGGATTATCATGTTATGAAACTGGTCGGACTACCTACTTGTCCGCAAGATGCAAGTCCGGAAATCAAAGCCATTTCAAACTATATTTCACACAAAAACGGTGGAAAAGGTGCCGTTCGTGAAGTCATCGAACAAGTGATGAAAGTACAAGATAAATGGCATTTGTATTACAATGGGAAGCATGATTAGAAGTTGCGGGTTGAAAAGTTGCGGGTTTCGGGATGCGAGCTACGCACCGCTTTTTGTCATTCCGAAAGAGGACGAAGTCGAAAGAGGACACGAGCGATAGCGAACTGGCGAAGCAATCTCCTACAAAGTAGCACAAAAAGTATTATTATTAAAAAAAATAACTGAATCAAAAAGATGATATATCTACAATTAATACGATACAAAAATCTATTACTACTTGCTCTAATGCAAATCATTTTCCGTTACGGTTTTTTAAATCAACAAGACGGTTATTTGGCATTAGCTGATTGGCAATATTTTTTATTGGTTTTATCCACCGTTTTATTAGCCGCTGCAGGATATGTCATTAATGATATTTTTGATCAAGAAACCGATACCATCAATCGTCCTGAAAAAGTGATTGTTGGAAAAGCCATTTCAGAATCAAGAGCATACAATATTTATGTTGGTTTAAATATTATTGGGGTGTCTATTGGATTTTATCTTTCCAATGTAATTCAAAAACCAAGTTTTGCAACAATATTTATATTTATTGCTGCTTCACTCTATTTTTATGCCACCACGTTGAAAAAAATGTTGCTGTTAGGAAATATTTTAGTTGCTTTTATTCTTGGTTTAAGTGTTTTAATTATTGGTGTATTTGATTTATATCCGGCCACTTATGACGGCAATCGGGAAAAAATGGGTTTGCTGTTTAAAATACTAACTGATTATGCTGTTTTTGCATTTGTATTGAATCTAATTCGTGAAATCATCAAAGATGCAGAAGACAGTAAAGGTGATTACAACCAAGGTATGCAAACACTTCCTATTGTATTTGGTGTGAACAGAACGGCAAAAATTGTGTTCGGATTAGTTGCAATTGCTGTTGCGATTGTACTCTGGTATACCAATAAACATTTAATGAGTTTTGATTTGTATTATGCCGTATTGTATGTCCTTTTCTTGGTACTTGGCCCTCTTATGTATGTACTTATTAAAAGTTGGAATGCAAAATCTGTCTCTGATTTTCATCACCTGAGTACAATTTTAAAATGGGTTATTTTCTTTGGGATTTTATCCATTGCCGTGATTACCTACAACATCAAAATCAACACCAATGCTTAGAGAAAAACTTAAATCGTATAAAATCATTTTAGCTTCGGGTTCACCCAGAAGGCAACAATTTTTTAAGGAATTAGACATTGATTTTGAAATTCGGTTGAAGGAAGTGGAAGAAATTTATCCACCTCACTTTCAAGCAGAAGAAATAACCAATTACCTGGCCGAATTAAAAGCCAATGCCTTTGAAGGAGAACTGAAATCAGACGAAATTGTAGTTACCAGCGACACTATCGTTTGGCACAACAACCAATGTTTGGGTAAGCCAAAAGACGAAAATGATGCTTTTACCATGTTGAAATCGTTATCGAATTCCACTCATGAAGTAATTACCTCTGTTTGTTTTAAAACCAATACAACTACTGAAACATTTCATGAAATAACTAAAGTGACTTTTCAGGAACTTACCGATGAAGCCATTCGTTATTATTTAACCAATTACAAACCTTTCGACAAAGCCGGTAGTTATGCCATTCAAGAATGGATTGGTTATATTGGCATTAGTAAAATAGAAGGTTCTTATACGAATGTGGTGGGAATGCCAATGCATTTGGTGTATCAAAAACTAATGAATTTATAAATTAATAAACTATGGAATTCCTAAAACTATATATCAAAGAGGAAATTGCAACAGGAATTGTTTTGTTGTTCTTTTTTATCGCCCGAATCATCACAGCAAAAATTGTGCGTCGGTTTGCAAAAATCAGTCAAACACTTGAACACCGCTCTAATTTGGTGATTAAATATTTTAATATTCTTTTAGGTACGATTGCGGTTATCGCTATCTTTATTATTTGGGGGGTAAAACCTCAAAATGTAATTCTTGTCTTTTCTTCTGTTTTTGCCGTAATTGGTGTGGCAATGTTTGCCCAATGGTCTATTTTGAGTAATGTAACATCAGGGATCATTTTATTCTTTTCAGCCCCATTCAAAATTGGGGATACCATTCGAATTCACGACAAAGATTTTCCTCTAGAAGCAGAAATTGAAGACATCAGAGGATTTCATACTTACTTGAAAACCAAAGAAGGAGAACTTATTACTTATCCTAATAGTTTACTGTTACAAAAAGGTGTTTCAGTTTTAAAATTTCCTTCAGAAGAAAAAGAGTTTACGGATTAACTTTCCCTTTATAACACAAGTAAACTTTTTTGCGTTATCTTCGAATCAGTAAGCTATGACTCAAAAATACTTTTATTTGTTTCTTTTCCTTTGGATTTGTTTTATTTCCTATGCTCAGGATAATAAAACCAAAACTGATTCTGCAGCTATCGGATATAAAAAGATTGAAAATTATTCAAAAAAAAATAAGTTCACGAAATTCGTGCACAAGCTTATTTTTAAATCAACCGATGTTAAGCCTACTCATCCTGATAAAGTAGAATCGATAGCAAAAAAACACGTCATTTACGAAAATAAAATCATTCGCAAAATCACCATTAAAACGCTGGACCCGTTTGGATATTCTGAAATTGATACTACCAAAAAACCCAAACGATTTAGCGAAAAAGCTGGTAATGCAGTCCACATGAAAAGTAGAAATTTTGCTATTCGCAATGTGCTTTTACTTAAACAAAATCAACCTTATGACAGTTTACTAATTCTTGAAACTGCACGTTTAGTAAGAAGCCAACGTTTTGTTAGACGAGTTGATATTACGGCAGAATTAGCCGGTAAAAATGCTGATAGTGTTGATGTTACTGTTGTTGTTTTAGATTCTTGGAGTTTGATTCCGAATGCAAACATCACTCCAAACAAAGCAACTTATGAACTTACCGAACGAAATTTTTTAGGCTCGGGTCATCTTTGGGATAATCAATACCAACACGATTTAAATGACAAAAGAAGAGCATTTTCTACTCGTTATGTAGTTCCGAATATAAAAAACACCTATATCCAAACTGATTTAAATTATCAAATTGATTTAGAAAACAATTATTCAAAAAGCATTCGCGTAGAACGTAAATTTTTCTCTCCCTTCACCCGATGGGCCGGTGGAGCATTTGTGGAGAATCGGTTACGAAAAGATAGTCTACCATCTTCTTCCTTTCAATATTCACTTCAAACTTTTAAATACAATACGATTGATTTATGGGCCGGACATTCCTTTCGAATAAAAAGTGATGAGTTTAATGACCGAAAAAACACCAATTTAGTTACTACTTTGCGATATTATAAAGTAAATTATTTAAAAGACATCGCTTCAGAATTTGATGCAGTTGACTTCTTTTCCAGTGAATCATTTTGGCTTACCGGGATTGGACTCTCTTCCCGAAAATTCGTTCAGGATGAATATGTTTTCAATTTCGCAATTGCTGAAGATATTCCAATCGGAAAATACTATGGTATTACGGGAGGTGTTCAAAACAAAAATTTTGAAAACAGACTATATTTTGGCATCAAAGCTACATTAGGTAATTATTTTAAATGGGGCTATTTTAGTACGAATTACGAATATGGAAGTTTTTTTAAAGATAAAAAAAATCAACAAACTGCTTTTGTTTTGCAAATCAATTATTTTACGCCTTTAATTGAATTAGGAAAATGGAAAGTACGGCAATTTTTTAAAAGCGATGTCATCCTCGGTAGTCATCGATTAGAGTCGGTTGGCGATAGAATTTCCATCAATGAATCAAACGGAATCAATGGTTTCAATGATCCAAAATTTCTTGGAACCCGAAAAATGCTCTTTTCATTTCAAAGTCAAAGCTATTCTCCATGGCAATGGGCTGGCTTTCGTTTTAGTCCGTTTCTAAATTACTCTTTAGCGTTTTTAGCTGATTCTAAACGCGATTTCAGCATAAGCTCAGGCTATTCTAAATTAGGTTTTGGAGTTATTATTACCAACGATTATTTAGTGTTTAATTCGTTTCAAATTTCTTTTGCTTATTATCCTAGAATTCCGAATCAAGGAGAAAATATTTTTAAATCAAATACTTATAAAACGAGTGATTTTGGCTATTTGGATTTTGAAATCAATAAACCAAAAACTGTTTTATATGAATAAAATACTATCTGTTATTTTAACAAATTAAATGGAATAACTGTTAAAGAAATTCTAATTAAAAAATCAACTTATTTAATTCACTATATTTGACTTTTACTGAAAATTGTGCTTTCAATGGGTTTAAAAAAATATTGCTCCTTTTTATACTTTTTACTTTTATCCTCTACTTTACTGGCTCAACAGCCACAAAAACCTTCTTCAGTTGAAATTTATCATCAAATTCAAAAACTAAATTTCCTAGGTTCTGTACTATATGTTGCTGCCCATCCGGACGATGAAAACACGCGGTTAATTTCTTATATGGCGAATCATGTCAAAGCAAGAACCGGCTATTTGTCAATTACACGTGGGGATGGGGGTCAAAATCTAATCGGAACCGAATTACGGGAATTGTTGGGAGTCATTCGAACACAAGAATTAATAGAAGCCAGAAAAATTGACGGCGGAGAGCAATTTTTTACGCGAGCCAATGATTTTGGTTTTTCCAAAGTCCCTGATGAAACACTTAAAATTTGGAATAAAAACCAAGTGTTAGAGGATATGGTATACATCATTCGCAAATTTAAACCGGATGTCATTATCAATCGATTTGACCATCGTTCACCGGGCACCACTCACGGTCATCACACCTCTTCGGCCATGCTTTCCATTGAATTATTTGATAAAGTAAATGATTCTTCTTTTTATCCAGAACAATTAAGATATACATCCCTTTGGCAACCTAAACGATTATTTTTTAATACTTCGTGGTGGTTTTACGGCGGAAAAGATAAATTTGACAAGGCGGACAAAAGTAAATTGAATAATTTTGACATGGGTGTTTATTATCCGTCTATTGGAAAGTCAAATCAGGAAATTGCTGCGTTGAGCAGAAGTCGTCATCAATCACAAGGATTTGGCAGCACGGGTTCAAGAGGCGATGAAATTGAATATTTAGAATTGATTAAAGGTGAATCAGCCAAAGACAAACAAAATATTTTTGAAGGCATTGATACTTCATGGAATCGCGTAAAAGGCGGTGCTCCAATTGGAAGTTTAATTACACAAATTGAGAAGAATTTTGATTTTAAAAACCCTTCTGCAAGTATTCCAACATTACTAGAAGCTTATTCATTGATTCAAAAATTAGAGAATGAACATTGGAAAAAAATCAAAACGGAGGAAATAAAAAAAATCATTGCAGGTTGTGCCGGTTTATTTTTAGAAGCCGTAGCAGAATCACAAAGTTCAACCCCCGGAAGCACACTAAAAGTAAAATTGGAGGCCATCAACCGCAGTGCTCAAAGAATGGTTTTGAATGGAATTAATTCCAAACCAATATCCCAAGCAACCTTTTCCTCCACACCTTTAGAAAATAATCAACCCCATTTTGTTGAGTTGGAATTATTGCTTGATAAAAACCAAGCTTATACAGCTCCCTATTGGTTAAAAGAGCAAGGGACTGTTGGAATGTATGCCGTATCTAATCAGGAAAACGTTGGAATTCCTGACATAATCCGAACCATTTCGGTTACTTTTATGGTGGAAATAAATGGTGTTGTCATTCCTTTCGAAAGAGAAGTAATCTACAAATACAATGATGAAGTGAAAGGTGAAGTATACAAACCTTTTGATGTTGTACCTGTTGCTACTTCATCGATTTTAGACAAAGTTAAAATTTTTAATTCGGATAAAAGCAAAACAGTTGGTGTAAAAATCAAAGCCGGAAAAGATAATATTATTGGAAATGCGTTCCTCGTAACTGCCGAGGGGTGGAAAGTTTCGCCGGAATCCATTCCTTTTCAAATTAATAAAAAAGGGGGTGAAAAGACTGTGTATTTTGAAGTAACGCCTCCAAAAAATTCAAGTGAGATTACTGCTTCTAGCTATGTGGTTGTTGAGGATGAAAAATTAGACAAAGAACAAATTACTATTCAATATGAGCACATTGCCCAACAACAAGTTTTAGTCAATTCTGAAGCTAAATTCAATAAATTAGACATCGTTACGACAAATGAAAAAATCGCCTATATCATGGGTGCCGGTGATGAAATACCCCTTTATTTGACGCAAATGGGATATGAAGTGAGTGTCATTAACCCGGAGGAAATTACATCCGAAAATTTGGCAACCTTTCAAGTCGTAATTTTGGGTATTAGAGCTTACAATACAGTGGATGAATTAGCTTTTAAACAACAAATTTTATTTGATTTTGTCAAAAACGGCAATACAATGATAGTGCAATACAACACTACCGGAAAAATGAAAGTGAAAGAACTAGCTCCTTTATCATTAAAAATTTCCAGAGATAGGGTAACAGAAGAAGATGCTGAAGTGCGATTCTTAGCACCAAATCATAAAATACTAAATTTTCCAAATAAAATAACCTCCAATGATTTTAAAGGTTGGGTGCAAGAACAAGGCTTGTATTATCCGAATGAATGGGACGCAACCTTTACACCTATATTATCATCTAACGACAAAGACGAAAAACCAAAAAATGGAGGATTATTGGTAGCTCAATACGGTAAAGGACATTACATATATACAGGATTAAGCTTCTTTAGAGAACTTCCTGCAGGAGTTGCAGGTGCCTACCGGTTATTTGCAAACCTGATTTCAATCGGAACAAAAACAAATTAGTACATGAAAGAAGATAAAAAAATAGCTATAAAAAGCATTTACATTTGGGTGTTGGTTGCCAATGCTTTCTATATCCTTTTGTTTTATTTTATTAAAACCTATTTTTCTTAATCCATGCAAACACTTGATTGGTTAATACTCATTTTTACACTACTTTTTATAGTAGTATATGGTGCATGGAAAACAAAAGGCAGTGAAAATGTAAAAGAGTATATATTAGGCAATAACGAAGCCAAATGGTGGACAATTGGTATATCCGTTATGGCCACACAAGCCAGTGCTATTACCTTTCTTTCTACACCCGGCCAAGCTTTTCATGACGGAATGGGATTTGTGCAATTCTATTTTGGATTGCCCATTGCCATGGTAATCATCTGTATCTTTTTTATTCCAATTTATCATAAACTAAATGTTTATACGGCGTATGAGTTTTTAGAAAAAAGATTTGACTTAAAAACACGAAGTTTAGCCGCGATTCTTTTTCTCATTCAAAGAGGTTTGGCGGCAGGAATAACAATTTATGCTCCGGCTATTATTTTATCTTCCATTTTGGGTTGGAACCTGAATTGGCTGAACTTTATCATTGGCGTTTTAGTAATTATTTACACTGTTTCCGGAGGTACAAAAGCAGTAAACGTAACCCAAAAACAACAAATGTTTATCATCATGTTGGGAATGTTCATTGCCTTTTACTTGATTTTGAGCTATCTACCTGAAGAGGTTTCGTTTAGCAATGCACTTCAAATTGCCGGAGTGAATGACAAAATGAATATTTTGGATTTTTCCGTTAATCCGAATAGTCGTTATACATTTTGGAGCGGAATCACCGGCGGATTATTCTTGGCTCTCTCTTATTTTGGAACCGATCAATCCCAAGTGCAACGCTATCTTTCCGGAAAATCGGTGCGTGAGAGTCAACTCGGACTAATTTTCAATGGCTTTTTGAAAGTACCAATGCAATTTTTTATATTGTTAACCGGCGTCATGGTTTTTGTGTTTTTTCAATTTAACAAGGTTCCGTTGAATTTTAATCCAACCAGCCAAATTGCTGTTGAAAAATCAATTCATGCCGAAGAATACAAGGCATTACAAAAGGAATTGGAAGAAATCCACGAAGAAAAGAAAATCATCACACTCACTTATGCAAAGCAATTGAATATTGATGTGGACAATGCTGCATTAAGAAAAAGGATGATTGGATTATACGAAAAGGAAAAACTTTTAAAAGAAGAAGCAAAAGTCATCATTAAAAATCTCAATCAAGAATCAAATGACAAAGATTACGTATTCATTCATTTTATTCTCAATTACTTACCAACCGGACTGGTAGGTTTGTTATTGGCCGTTATTCTTTCGGCCGCCATGTCTTCCACCGCTTCAGAATTAAATGCATTATCCTCCACAACTGTAATTGACATCTACAAGCGAAATATCAAAAGTGAAAAATCAGATAAACATTTTGTAATAGCTTCTAAGGTTTTTACTTTACTTTGGGGAATAATTGCCATTCTATTCGCCTGTTTTGGAACTTTGGTGGAAAACCTTATCCAATTAGTAAATATTATTGGATCTGTGTTTTATGGTACCATTCTTGGCATATTTCTTGTAGCCTTCTTTCTCAAATTTATCAAAGGAAATGCCATTTTTTATGGAGGGGTAATTAGTCAGTTAGTCATTTTTGTGATTTATTACTTTTGTATTCATATTTATCCTTCCGGTAAAGAAATACTGGGCTATTTATGGCTTAATGCATTTGGAGCATTACTTACTATAGGTTTGTCAATTTTTATTCAGGTTTTTTCAAAACCAAAAATTAACTAAAGTAATATGTACAAAAAATTACTTGGGTTTCTTTTAATCCAATTCTTTTCATTCGGATTATTTGCTCAAGAAGTAACGGTTAAAGACAGCTCTACCGGAGAAAATCTTGAGTCAGTAACATTTAATTCCAATCACCCGAAAACATCTGCAATTACAAATAAAATGGGAGTTGTAGACCTTTCAAATTTTAAGGATGCAAGAAAAATAGTTATTAGAATGTTAGGTTATGAAACCTTAACATTAAGTTACAGTCAGATTAAAGAACTGGGGTTCAAACTATTTCTTACACCCGATAATACTTCACTTAATGAGGTAATTCTATCCGCTTCAAAGTGGGAAGAATCTAAAAAAAGTGTACCCAATTCCATTCTTACATTTAAGCCTAAAGATATTGTTTTGGCTAATCCACAAACGACAGCCGATTTACTAACCAACACCGGAAAAGTATTCATGCAAAAAAGCCAATTGGGTGGCGGTAGTCCAATGATTCGTGGTTTTGCAACTAATCGTGTGTTAATTAATGTTGACGGAATCCGAATGAATAATGCCATATTCAGAAGCGGAAATGTGCAAAATGTGATTTCAATTGATGCCAATTCCATTCAAAATACAGAAGTAATTCTTGGTCCCGGTACTGTGATTTACGGAAGCGACGCAATTGGAGGTGTGATGAATTTTTACACCTTAGCTCCAGAATTTTCAAGTGATAAAAGCCAGTACTATTTTGGTAATGTCATGAGCCGCTGGTCTTCTGCCAACAATGAAAAAACACTTCATTTTAATTTGAATGTAGCTTCTGAAAAATGGGCGTTTGTTACTTCAGCTTCCTTTAGTGACTTTGAAGATTTACGTATGGGAAATCATGGCCCGGATGCTTACACCCGACCGGATTATGTGCAAACTATTGATGGCGTAGATGAAATCATTACCAATGACAACCGCGAAAGGCAAGTTGCTTCCGGTTATAATCAAATCAATTTTATTCAAAAAATAGCTTATAAACCAAACGCGTTTTGGTATTTTAAATATGCTCTCCACTATTCAACTACTTCCGATATTAATCGTTATGACCAATTATTACGTCGAAGAGATGGAAATCTTCGCTTTGCAGAATGGTATTATGGACCGCAAGAATGGACCATGCATCACTTAAAAATAAAGTATTCCAAAGGAAACAAATGGTTTGATAAAGCACAATTTAATGCCGGTTTTCAACAATTTGAAGAAAGCCGCCATAACCGAAACTTTAATAGCTTAACTCGAAACAGTACTATTGAAAATGTTGATGCTTTTTCGATTAATTTCGATTTTATTAAAAAATTTGGTTCAAAAAACAGAATCTCATATGGTGTAGAGTACATATTAAATAATGTAAATTCAACCGGTTTTCAAAGAAATATTGAAACGCAAGAACAAAGTAATGCACCTTCTCGTTATCCGGATGGTGCAAGATGGCAATCGTTGGCGGCATATTTACAATATGAAAATAAATTATCTGAAAAATTTACATTTCAATCCGGAATACGTTTTAATCAAATTTGGTTGGATGCTACTTTTGATAAAACCTTTGTAAATTATCCATTTGACAAAACAAACATCAACACAAGTGCATTTACCGGAAGTTTGGGTTTCACTTATTTAGCAGCCAAAAATACAGCCTTATTTTATAATGCCGGAACAGCCTTTCGCTCACCTAATGTGGATGATGTCGGAAAAATTTATGAAAGCACACCCGGAAATTTAGTGGTTCCCAATCCTAATTTAGAATTTGAATATGCTTACAATACCGAAGTTGGAATCCAACAAAAAATAGGTAAATCAATTTCGTTTGATGTAACCGGATTTTACACACACGTAATTGATGCGTTAGTACGAAGAAATTATACCTTAAATGGTGAAAGTACTATTGAATTTCAAGGGGAAGTAAGCAACATCCAAGCCATTCAAAATGCAGCAAAAGCAAATGTGTATGGAATTCAAGCAGGTTTGAATGTAGAACTTCTACCCTATTTACATTGGAAAACCAATGCTAATTGGACTAAAGGCGAAGAAGAATTAGACAATGGAGATACTGCACCACTTCGCCATGCTGCTCCATTTTTTGGCGATACTCGTTTGATTTTAAAATTGAATAAATGGACTACGGATTTGTTTTTGGTTTACAATTCACAAGTAAAAGCCGAAGATTTAGCTCCTTCAGAAGTTGAAAAAGACTATTTATATGCCTCTGATGCGAATGGAAATCCGTATGTGCCGAGTTGGTATACATTAAATGTTAAATCGGTCTTCAAATTGAATGAAACTTGGTCGTTCTCCAGTGGTATAGAAAATATCACGGATCAACGCTATCGACCCTATTCTTCCGGAATTACTGCTCCGGGACGAAACTTCATATTAGCGGTTCGAACAGCTTTTTAATCATAAATAGAAATTAAAAATCCTATCCCTTTCAAGGATAGGATTTTCAATTTTAGTTAACGTGAGCTTATTATTTACTCCATTCCGCAATGCTGTCTTTATTCATTTTTATATAATCTGCATTACCGGCTTTTTCAGCGGCTTCTAACGAAACTTTTGCTGTTTCAATAGCTCCTTTTTTATCTCCGGCTTTCGCTTGAATCAAAGATTTTAATCGGTTATACCAAAATGGAGTTCCTTTTTCTGATGTCATTTCAGTTGCTTTGTTCACATATTCCAATGCTTTTGCTATATCACCATTTGATTGGTAATAGTATTGTGCAGAAGAAAAGTAATCCCCCGCAGATGGACCGGCCAAAACTTTATCTATATTAGCCATGGCTAACTTTTTAGTTGGCACTTCAATTTTTACTGCTGCAACCGTTTTTTCCCATGCAAATTCTAAATGAGCAAAATCATTATCTACATTATTTAATGAAATGGTGAATGTTTCCACATGACGATTTAAAGTTTCCGGCTTTACATTTACACGTGTGGCTACTTTTGACTCATCAAATTTTTCTGGAGTACCCCAATTTTCAGTATCGGTGTAAAAGATAACTTCCCAATTATCAGCTTTTGGAGTAACAAATAAAGCATATTTTCCTTTTTTGATTGTTTTACCATCCACCGTTACATCATCCCCAAAAGTAATCATGGAGTTTTGGTTAGCTCCGGTTCGCCACATTTTTCCAAATGGAACTAAATCGCCAAAAATGGTTCTTCCTTTTGCACTCGGACGGCTATAATCGATTTCTATTTCCGTTAATCCAACCATTTGCTCAAAATTAGCTCTTGGACTGGCAGCTGGTGTTTTTACTTGAGCATGAGTACTCATCAAAGCTATTGTTAAAAAAGCACTTACAAATAATTTTTTCATAGTTAAATACATTTTGTTTATGTTTCAAATTTACTGTTTACAAACGGTACTGACTGTTAAAAAAAATATAAATACATTTTATTTTGTTTAGCTTTTTAAACAAATGATTAAACATTTTTATATCTTTACCAAAAAAAATGAAAATATACACTTTACACACTAAACAAAACTTGCCAATTTCATTAGAAGAGGCTTGGAAATTTTTATCAGATCCAAAAAATCTAAAAACAATTACACCCGATTACATGGGTTTTAATATTTTATCCGGTGCTGACCGCGAAATGTATCCTGGACAATTAATACAGTATATCGTAACACCGGTTTTAGGCATACCAACCAAATGGGTCACCGAAATTACACATGTAGTAGACAGAAAATATTTTGTAGATGAACAACGATTCGGGCCTTATGCTTTGTGGCATCACAAACACTTTTTAAAAGAGATTCCGGGTGGTGTGGAAATGGAAGACATTGTAGATTATAAAATCCCATTGGGAATCTTAGGTCAAATGGTGCATCCTATTTTGGTAAAACCTAAATTGAAGGAAATCTTTGATTATCGTCAGAAAAAATTAATTGAACTTTTTGGAGAATATAAAGGATAAACGATGAAAAATATAGTATTGATTGGCGGTTCATATGGTATCGGAAAAGCCATTGCACAATTGATGCAATTTGATTGCAACTTATACATCGCCGCACGAACTAATGAACAAATTACAAATTTAAGGGTAAATTACATTCCATTTGATGCTTCAACTGATGTATTAGATAACGCACAACTACCAGCAGTAATTGATGGTTTAGTGTTTTGCCCAGGGAGCATCAATTTACGCCCTTTTAAAGGTATTAAACCCGAAACTTTTGAAAGTGATTTGCAAGTCAACTTTATTAATATGGTAAAAGTTATTCAAACTGTTTTACCACAATTAACTGCCTCTGAACAAGCAAGTATTGTGTTGTTCAGTAGTGTTGCAGCGAGTATGGGAATGCCATTTCACACCAGTGTTGCCGCTGCAAAAGGTGCCATTGAAGGTTTTGCAAAAGCGTTGGCAGCTGAATATGCTCCAAAAATTCGCGTTAATGTAATTGCTCCTTCTTTAACGGACACTCCATTAGCGGATAAATTTTTGAATAATGAGGTAAAAAAAGAAAAATCGGCAGAACGTCATCCCTTAAAGCGTTACGGTCAACCGGAAGATTTAGCACAAATGGCCGAATTTTTATTGAGTAATAAAAGCACTTGGATAACCGGACAAATTTTTCACGTAGATGGCGGAATGTCCACTTTACTTGTAAATGGTTAACTTTGAACTAATATCCATTACCATTAAGCCTTTACCCAACTTATGACAATTTTCTGGTTTCGAAGAGATTTACGTTTAGATGATAATATTGGGCTTTTTCATGCTTTGAATAGTAATGAAGAAGTATTGCCCATTTTTATTTTTGACGAAGCAATTTTATCACAACTTCCAAAAGATGATGCTCGGGTGACATTTATACATGAATGTCTTTCCACTATTCAACATCAATTAAACGAAATCGGAAAATCTTTGGCTATTTTTCATGGCAAACCCCTTGATATTTTTGAAAAATTAATTCGTGAACAAAAAATAAATACGGTTTATACCAATCATGATTACGAACCTTATGCCCGCAAAAGGGATAAAGAAGTGTATCAACTTTTCAAAGAACATAACATTGAGTTTAAAACCAGTAAAGACCAAGTAATTTTTGAAAAAAGCGAAGTCGCCAAAGACGATGGAAATCCGTATGTTGTTTATACTCCCTACTCCCGAAAATGGAAAGAAAAGTTTAAAACGATTCCCTTAGTTCATTACGAATCCGAAAAAAAATTAGCTAAAATCGCGAGTCACTCTTACCCTTTTTTAAGTTTGAAAGAAATTGGATTTGAACCTTCTCCAATCAAAGTAGCTCCATATGATATTTCAGAAAAGTTAATTTCTAATTACGAAGCTACGAGAAATTTTCCGGCAATTAAGGGAACTTCGATGCTTGGTATTTATTTGCGATTTGGAGCCGTTTCCATTCGAAAAATGGTCGCAAAAGCCATTGAAAATAAAAATGAAACCTTTTGGAACGAACTCATTTGGCGTGAATTTTTTATGCAAATTCTTTGGCATTTTCCACAAACCATCAATAAAAGTTTTAAAGAAAAATACGATGCCATTCGTTGGAATAACAACGAAACGGATTTTAAAAATTGGTGCGAAGGAAAAACCGGTTATCCCATCGTTGATGCCGGAATGCGGGAATTGAATACTACCGGACATATGCACAACCGCGTCCGGATGATTGTCGCCAGTTTTTTATGTAAACATCTTTTAATCGATTGGCGTTGGGGCGAAGCCTATTTTGCTTTAAAGTTATTGGATTACGAACAAGCGAGTAATATCGGCAATTGGCAATGGTCAGCGGGTTCCGGAGTTGATGCGGCTCCGTATTTCAGAATTTTTAATCCGACAGAGCAAATCAAAAAGTTTGATAAAGACTGGCAATACATTAAAAAATGGGTGCCGGAAGTGGAAACTTCTGCGTATGCTAAACCTATTGTAGATCACAAAGAAGCAAGAGAACGATGCTTAAAAGTGTATAAAGAAGCCGTTGGATAAAAACATAGATAATAAAACTTTAACCATTAAGACATTAAGGTTCATTAAGTTATCAAATTTCTTAATGTAACTAAATCTCTTAATGGTTTAAAAAATAATAGTAACTTATTTTAAAAATGAACATCGTTTGGTTCAAAAGAGATTTGCGATTATTCGATAACGAAGCTCTCTTTCGAGCTTTGGAATCGAATAAACCAACGCTTTTGTTGTACATTTTTGAACCTTCATTACTCAATGATCATCATTATAGTCCACGTCATTTTGATTTCATCAAACAATCGTTAGAAGACCTTCAAAAGCAATTAAAATCCTATTCAACTGAACTATTAATCATTGAAAGTGAAGTTGTTGATGCATTGGAAAAAATCAACCAAATTCAATCGATTTCCAGACTTTTTTCTCATCAGGAAACCGGTATCAAACTCACTTTTGATCGGGACAAAGCCGTTTCAACTTTTTGTAAAAAAAATAATATTCTTTGGAATGAATACATCACCAATGGTGTCAAACGTGGCTTATCCAACCGAAAAACGTGGCGTGATGATTGGGTGGAATTCATGGAATTACCGCAATTTTCTTTTCAACCCAAATCAAATTCTTTTTTAACTGAAAATGATTTTGAAAAAATAAAGGCAGTTTTCAAAACTGTTTCACTTTCAACTCCAAAAAACACTCCTTTTCAAAAAGGAGGTACCACTACCGGAATTCGCTATTTGAAATCTTTTTTAGAGGAACGAGTCGCCAATTATAGTCGGCATATTTCAAAACCCGAATTAGGACGACACAGTTGCAGCCGAATTTCACCTTATATTGCTTGGGGAAATCTCTCCATTCGACAAGTAATTCAATTAAGCATGCAATTCAGGGCTCAAAAGAAAAACGTGCGACAAATTGATAACTTCACTTCTCGTTTGCGGTGGCAAGCCCATTTTATTCAAAAATTTGAAATGGAATGCCACATGGAATTTATAGCCGTGAACAAAGGCTATCGCAATCTGAAGCAAACGGTTATTCCGGAATACCATCAAGCTTGGGTGAAAGGAAAAACAGGCGTTCCGCTGGTGGATGCGTGCATGCGATGTTTGAATACAACCGGTTATTTGAATTTCAGAATGCGGGCTTTGGTGGTTTCGTTTTACACCCATCATCTGTTTCAACCTTGGCAAAATTGTAGTCCGCACTTGGCCAAACAATTTCTTGATTTTGAACCCGGCATTCATTATCCGCAAATTCAGATGCAAGCCGGAGTTACAGGAATCAATACGTTACGCGTTTATAATCCGGTGAAAAACTCGTATGAACATGATCCGGAAGGAGTTTTTATTCGGAAATGGGTTCCGGAACTTGTCAAAATTCCAACTGAATTTATTCATGAACCTTGGAAACTAACCCCAATCGAACAGATGCTGTATGATTTTGAAATAGGAGCCGATTATCCTTTTCCAATTGTGAATTTGGAAGAAGCCAGAAGATTTTCAAGTGATTTTTTCTGGTCGATGCGAAAAGAAAAAGAAGTCAAAAAAGATAGTTTTCGGATTATAGAAAAACATACTTTGCCGGATCGAGAGGCTCAATAATTTAGTGTTTTATAAAACGAATCTTTTCAAAACTCAATTCATTAAAATGACTGATAACTTTATCGGCTAATGAATAATCTTGGAGTTTAGAGTGAAAACTATCGTACCCCACACAGTAAATTCCTGCCGCTTTAGCAGCCATGATTCCGTTGGTGCTGTCTTCAATTACGATGCAATGCTCCACCGGAGTTTTTGCCAGTTCTGCAGCTTTTTGAAAAATGGCCGGATGCGGTTTTGATTTCGGAAAATCTTCTCCGGAGACTTTGTGGGTGAAATATTGATCCAAATCAAATCGGTTGAAAATACGTTGAATTGTAACATTGGCTGATGACGAAGCCAAAATCAATTGCATGCCGTTTTGATGTAATTCTTGAATTAAATCTTCTACTCCATCCAATAAATACAAATCTTCTTTTTGGTCAAAAGCGTCATTGAACAGATTGCGTTTCACTTCTACCAAATCCAACACCTCTTCCTTTAAACCATAAACAGTCTTAAGTCGTTCGTAAATATTTTTGGTAGAATTTCCGGTAAACGAAGCATACATTTCCGGCGAAACGTCAATGTTTAGTTGCTTAAAATGTTGTTGATAGGCAAAATGATGCACCGGTTCGGTGTCAACGATTACGCCATCCATGTCGAAAATTACGGTTTGTATCATTAAGATTGTTATGATTAAATTTAAAAATTGAACGCGGATTTTTCTGATTAGCTGAAGCTAAACGCGGATTTCGATAGCTATCGGGACAGATTTTTTTTTGCTTTTGTAAATGCTTTTAAATATTTTTTGAACACAGATTTTAAAAATCTATAAAATTTTGAAAATGCCATTAATTGTCACATTGACTAATTGGCTAATTGCCACATTAGTTTTTCTTCAACAAATACTTCACCACCGTTTCGGCCGCATGCAATCCAAATAAGCACGGCATCCAGCTGTTGGTTCCGTAAAACGATTTTTTAAAATTGGTGCCATCGGTCATTTTTAAACTGGACTCGTCAGGCATTTCGGTGGAATATACCGCTTTGATTCCTGAGGAAATTCCCTCTTTTTTCAAACGCTTGCGGATGTTTTTGGCTAGTGGACAATATTCCGTTTTGCTAATGTCGCGTACTTTCACTTTGGAAGCTTCATACTTACCTCCGGCTCCCATGTTACTGATGACTTTTACTTTTTTGCGTTTGGCAGCAATCAATAAATTGAGTTTTGGAGTAATACTATCGATGCAATCCAACACATAGTCAAAATCGGAAGTAACCAATTCATACGCTCTTTCCGGAGAGAGGAATTCTTGTACTCTAGTTAGATTCAATTCGGGATTAATATCCATCAATCGATCGCCTACAACATGCACTTTGGGCATCCCAACGGTAGAATGTAAAGCGGGTAATTGTCGGTTGATGTTCGTAATATCTACTGTATCACCATCTACAATGGTCATGTTGCCCACGCCGGCACGGGCAAGGAATTCGGCTGCAAAGGAGCCTACTCCGCCTAATCCAACGACCAGTACGTTTGCGTTTTTTAAATTGTTTAATCCTTCGGTTTTAAATAAGAGCTCAGCTCGTTCTTGCCATTTAGCCATTTTTCAGTTGTCAGTTTTCGGTTGTCAGTTTTCAGTTGTCAGTTCTGTTATCGGACTTCATAAATTTCGCAAAAAAACCTTGCTGAAATTTGTTTGAATAATCAACTTTACCTCCTCAATTTCTATGTTTTTATACTTTGCTGCTAGAGCATATACTTCTTCAAGCGATTCTTCAATGGTATCCGTTTCGAGAAAAAATCTGTCGTTGGGTACCGATTGAAAAACGGTTTTCAACTCCGGATTTCGCACTAAATATTTCCCAAAGGAAAGATAAAATCCGTTATCCAAAAGTTGTTTTGCGGTTGGTTCATTTTTAGAAAATCCGTGAATAATCATGGGAACTGTGATGTTCAGTTCTTTTTTGATTTGGATGATTTCTTGAAAAGCAGCAACGCAGTGCAAAACTAAGGGTTTTTGGTATTTTTCTGCTAATAAAATTTGGGCTTTGAATACTTTTTTTTGGGTTTCTAATGGAATTTCAATGCGTTTGTCGAGTCCACATTCGCCTAAAGCGAGGCAATTTTTTATAGCTAATTTTTGTTCAATTACTTGTAAATCAAAACTCAATCTGTCTTCGTTGATGTACCACGGATGAATTCCGATGGAATAAAATGGGATTTTCTCATCAAATTCCCACGGGTATTGATTGACCAATTCGAGAATCTTTTCTTGGTTGGTGTAGTTATGAGTGTGTAAGTTAAATAATTTAGACACGGATTTCACAGATTTTCACGGATTTCTAATTTCACGAAGCAATTAAAAACTTATTTCTTAAACGCCTTTACCCCCGCTTTTATCTCCACTTTCAAATCGTTTTCTTCAGGAACAATTGGGCAGGAATACTTTTCATTGTAGGCACAATACGGATTGTAGGCTTGGTTGAAATCAATTGTCCAGATTTTTCCTTCTTGGATTTTGAGGTCGATGTAGCGGCCACCTCCATAACTTTCAATACCTGAAGTTAAGTCGGTAAAAGGGAGAAACAAACTGTTTTTGTAACCCGGTTTTTTGGAAAATTCAACGTTTTGATAAACGTTTAATTGACAATTAATTCCATCGATTTCAAAGTGAAGTTCGCCATATTTGACATACAAAGGTCTGCGTGAGGTTGTCGTTTTCATTTCAAACGGTTTTTCTTTTTTGGTCCGTTTGAAGGTTGCTTTTACAAAATACTTTTCGTTGATTGGAAAAAAATCTAACGATTGAAAAACGGCTACATCTTTTTTCTTTAACGGACTCTTAGCTGAATCAGCGTAATGTTCATTCATGTTTTTTTGAAACTGAATGACCGAATCGCGTTCAAATTGTTGTTGTGAAAAAGCGAGTTGTGTGAGTAAGAAAAGAAAGAAAACTTTTTTCATAGATATTGATTTAAATTTTCAACTATTTATTTTACAAATACTTTGTAAGACCAAGGGGCTAAAGTCATTTGGGTAGTTGGTGATAATGTTATGCTTTCTTCTGTGGTAAAATCTTGATATGTTCCCGGAAATAGTGTTTCTTTAAAGGTTACATCTTGAGTTTTATCTGAAAAATTAAACACACAAAAAACTTTATCTTTTTCATTTTGACGCACAAAACTAAATACTTGTTGTTCCTTTGAGTTAGGTACTTTTAACATTAAAGCTCCCCAATTAGCATGCCACAAAGCAGTATTTTGTTTCATTAAAGCAAACAACTTTTTATACAAATCACCAATTGGATGCGACTTCCAAACGATTGGATCTTTTTCAAAAAAAGCTAAACGCTTCGGTTCTCCGGCTTCTTGACCGTTGTAAATTAATGGCATCCCATCCCCCACAACCGAGAGTACAATGGCAGCTTCTAATCCGTCACCAAATTGTTCCCACATGGTGCCTTCCCAAGCATTTTTATCGTGGTTACTCACAAAAGTCATTCGAATACTGTTTTTCGGAAAAAAACTTTCATTCCACGAATAATATATATAAAGCTCATTTACATTTGCTTGTCCTTTGCAAATCTTGTGTAATTTTTCGTTCCAACTCCAAGCATAAGTCATATCAAACGCATGGGCATGCATATCACGGGATTCCCATTCTGCCAACATAAAAACCGGTTTAATGGCATCTAATTCTGTACGTAGATTATCCCAAAAATCGATTGGTACAAAACCCGCAACATCGCAACGATAGCCATCAATATCGGCTTCTTTAACCCAATATTTCATAGCGTCAGTCATGTATTTTCGCAATTCCGGTTGACTGTAATCCAAATCAATAATATCGTCCCAATCCCACCAAGGCGTGGGTCTGAATTCACCTTTATAGTCTTTTTTATACCATTCGGGATGATCTTTTACCAGATGATTGTCCCAAGCGGTATGATTAGCCACCCAATCCAAAATAACATGCATACCCAATTGGTGAGCTTCCTTTACAAAGGATTTTAAATCATCCAATGTGCCAAATTCAGGATTTACAGCTCGGTAATCTTTTACGGAATATGGACTTCCTAAAGTACCTTTTCGATTTTTTTCACCGATGGGATTGATAGGCATGAGCCAAATTATATCGATGCCCATTTCTTTTAACCTTGGAAGTTCTTTTTGAGCAGCTTTAAAAGTTCCTTCTGCTGAGAATTGACGAGTATTTAATTGATAAATCGTAGCATTCTTGACCCATTCCGGATGTTTAACTTGCACATATTCTTTGGGAAGATAACGATCATCATCACTATTTTGGTTGGTTTGTTTGTTGGATTCTTCTTTATTACAACTCAATAGCAACGCAAAAATAACAACTGATAAAATAGTATGTATTCGATTCGATTTAAAAAAAAATTTCATGTATAGTAAGTTTGAATTTTGAAAATTTAAATATACTTAAAAAGAACCGTTTGAATTTAGCATTGAAAAGATTTTTTCTTTTTAGCACAATATCCTAGCCCGGATAGTAGTGGAAAGCCTTTTGCAGTATGGTTGTATTTTTTCTTGGCAAAAAAAAAGCGACCAGCGGAAGCTATTTTTTTGCCTTAGAAAAAAACAAACAGACAAAAAATCTTGGAACGAATAGCCGGAATAGCTTCTAAAAAAATATTGATACTAAATTTATATTAATTACTCACTTGACTTTGTACCTTTGCGACAGTCAACTTTTACGCATGCTCACAACTGCATTTTCGAGATACATCAATAATTTTCGTGGTTTTACGAGAGAAATTTGGATTCTGACGATTATTACTTTTATTAATCGAGCAGGAACGATGGTGTTGCCTTTTTTGACTAAATATTTAAATGAAGATTTAAAATTTAGTTATTCTGATGTAGGTACAATTTTGGTCTTTTTTGGTTCCGGTTCAATGATAGGTTCATGGGTTGGCGGAAAGTTAGCCGATAAAATTGGTTTTTATAAAGTCATGGTTTTCAGTCTAATGAGTACAGGATTATTGCTTTTTATTTTTCCGTTTATTACAGAATTTTCGACACTTTGTATTGCTTGGTTTTTTGTGATGATTATTGCCGATATGTTTCGACCCGCCATGTTTGTATCGTTAGGAGCTTATGCCAAGCCTGAAAACAGAACCAGAGCTTTAACCCTAGTGAGATTGGCAGTAAATTTAGGGTTTGCCGCCGGACCGGCTTTGGGAGGTTTAATCATTATGAATATTGGGTATGCCGGATTATTTTGGGTGGATGGTGGTACTTGCATCTTGGCGATTTCCATCTTTTGGCTTTTGGTAAAAGAAAAGAAAAAAATAAAAAATGAACATGTTGATGCATTTGAAGAACCTAGAAAATCGGTTTTCAAAGACCGTCCATTTTGGGTATTCTTGTTTGTGAGTTTTGTGACGGGGATGATTTTCTTTCAATTATTTACCACATTACCTTTATACAATAATAAACAATATGGATTAACCGAATTTGAAATCGGATTATTAATGACGTTGAATGGTTTTTTAGTTTTCCTTTTAGAAATGCCGATTGTGAGCTATTTTGAACGCAACAAAGTCAATAAAATGAAAATTGTTTTATTAGGTTCACTATGTATGGCTTTAGGATTTTATGCTTTGTTAATTAATATTTGGGCGGGAATTTTAGTAATCAACATTTTGTTTTTAACGTTTGGTGAAATGTTTGCTTTCCCATTCTCCAACTCATTTGCGTTAAGCCGGGCACCAAGAGGACATGAAGGTCGTTATATGGCCTTATATACCATGACATTCAGTTTGGCTCATATTGTCAGTTCAAAAATGGGCATGCAAATTATTGACATTTATGGTTACCAAGTGAATTGGTTGGTGATGGGCACCTGCGGAATGGTGGCTGTTTTGTGTTCGATTTGGGTGATAAAGATGGTTAAAAAGGAATAATTTTATATTTTTACAACATGTATACATTCTTATCCAAAATCAATAAAATCATATTACCCAGTTTTACCAAACAACAATTGGATTTAACCAAAGCCAAAAAATGGCAAATGGCAATAATTGGCTGGAGGTATTATGTAACTACAAGAGCTTTGGATGAAAAGCGTCAATAGTTTATAGCGGTAAAAATATCGTATTCTTTGATTTTTTCTCGACCGTTTAGGAAGGAGAGTTCCATCAAAAAATTCACTTGTACAATTTCGCCTCCTAATTGTTTCACCAATTCACAAACAGCTTTGGCGGTTCCTCCGGTGGCTAAAACGTCATCGTGAATTAAAACTTTATCTCCGGGTTGAATAGCATCGATATGCATTTCAAGGGTATCCGTTCCATATTCTAGTTCATAGGAAGCAGAAATGGTTTCAAATGGTAATTTTTTAGGTTTTCGAACGGGAATAAAACCGGCATTAAAATGATGAGCTAAAAGGGTAGCAAAGAAAAATCCTCTACTCTCCACTCCAATTACCTTGTCAATTTGTTTCTCTTTCAAACTATTGATTAGCAACTGTAAACATTCTTCTGTTCCTTTGGGACTTGCTAAAAGTGGGGTAATATCTTTAAAAATGATACCGGGCTTGGGAAAATCTACTATATCACGAATGTATTGTTCAAGAGCCATAAAAGTTGGTTTAATTTGAATTTAGGTTTGCAAGTTACACAAAAATACCTATATTTGCACCCGCATTAAGGCCTCGTGGCGCAACTGAATAGCGCATCTGATTACGGCTCAGAAGGTTACAGGTTTGAATCCTGTCGAGGTCACAAAAATCTTTAAAAGCTTCTCCTACTAGAGAAGCTTTTTTTATATTTAAAAATTTAATTGATGAAAACAAATTATACTTACAACGAAGAAATTAACGATATTATTTATGAAAATTCATCCATTCGTTATAATGAATTTGAACAATGTATTTTTAGAAACTGTGATTTTGCATCTTGTGATTTTACAGGAGTGGTTTTTATAGAATGTACTTTTCATGAATGCAATTTCAAAGAAACCAAAATTAATTATGTTTCTTTAAGAGATGTAGAATTTGTTGGTTGTGATTTTACATCGGTAAATTTTGCGATGACAGACCAAGTGATATACAATTTTAATTTTACAAATTGTTTGTTGGATTATGCTCAATTTTATGCTTTGAAACTAAAAAAAATGCAGTTCATTAATTGCAGTATGATTTCGGTTGATTTTATGAATTGTGATTTAACCGAAGCATTGTTTGACAATTGTAACTTACGAAGAGCTGTTTTTATTGATACTATTCTGCAAAAAGCCGACTTCTATTCGAGTTATGACTTTAACATCGATCCTGAAAAAAACAAAATGAAAAGAGCAATCTTTTCAACAGAAGGTCTAAAAGGATTGCTCTCTAAATATGATTTGGTAATTAAGTAACTTTATTTCAGAATAATAAATTCACAACGGCGGTTGATTGAATGTTCAACTTCTGAACAATTATCACTACAGTTAATTAAAGGTACACGCTCGCCATACCCTTTTGAACGCATGCGATTTCTATCAATTCCATTAGAAACTAAATATTCCAGAGCTGCTCCTGCCCTATCTTGTGATAATCGCAAGTTATAAGCATCTGAAGCACGTGAATCGGTATGAGCTCCTAACTCAATTACCATTCTTGGATATTTTTTCATAATTGCCACCAATACATCCAATGTGCGAGCCGCTTCTTCTTTAATATCCCATTTGTTCAAATCAAAATAAATATTCTCAAGTTGAATATAAACCAATCCATCGTCTTTGGTTACAATGATTTCTTCGGCATCATCATAAGATTCAATTTCTAATTCAATGGTAAAACGAACACGTCCATCATCGGTAGTTTCAAATATTTGTTCTTTGGATGCATAAAAATCTCTGTCTGCAACTATCTTATATTTTGTGTTGGGTTCTGTATTAAAAACATAATCAGCATCTTCACCAACTACTAATTGACCTATTAATTTATCATCCATATCAAATAAAGTAACTGTTGTACCTGGTAACAATTCCTTGGTTACTTTATCCCGAACATCACCTTCGACAATAAATCTCCTTTCGTTCTCTTCTCTGATAAACGAATATAAATTATCTGTCCCTTTTCGATTTGAAGCAAAATAACCTAAGTTTTCACCGGGCTTTAAAACATAGGCAAAGTCATCCATTCCTGTATTAATCGTTTCACCTAAATTAATTGGTTTGGCAAACACATTATCATAAACTTTAGCCATAAAGATGTCTAAGCCACCCAAACCTTGTAACCCATCAGAAGCAAAATACAAGGTTCCTTCCTCATCAATAAATGGAAATTGTTCACGGTGAATGGTGTTGATATTATCCCCTAAATTTTGAGGTTCAGAAAAAGTACCATCCTCTAAAATTTCAACATAAAAAATATCAAATGAACCAAGTGAACCATCTCGATCACTTGAAAAATACAACTTCTTCTCATCCACACTTAAAGCAGGATGTTGCGTTGAAAATTGATCGCTGGAAAAGGGTAATTCCAATACATTTGTCCATTCATTTTCAACTAATTCAGCCTTAAAAAGCTTAACCGAGGCAAATTTTTCATCACCCACTTGCACTTGCTTATCATTGGTTCTACTAAAGTACATGGTTTTTCCATCTTTCGTAAAAACAGCATTACTTTCATGTGTTTTAGTATTGATTTGTTCTGAAAAAGGCTTGATGTTTTCTAAAATACCGTCTTTAGAAACTGTTGCTTCATACAAATCCAAATAAGGTTTTTCATTCCATTTGTATAACGGACTTTCAGCATTTCGGAGCGAAGCAAAAACAACTTTCTCCCCAAAAATTGAAATTCCGAAATCACCTGTACTAGTACTTCTGGTCATTTGATTGACTTTGTAATTATAGGGAACAATATTATTCAGATGCTCCTTAAATTTTTTAGTATCGACGGGATATTTCAAATAGTCACTCATGATTTTATCTCCTCGTTCATAATCCTCCAGACCTTTTAAAGCGTGAGCATAGCGGAAAAGATAGTCCGGTTTTACACTGTCCTTATATTTAAAAACCAAGTTTCCGTAATTGTCTGCAGCAAACTTCATTTCTGCATTATAATAATAACAATCTCCTAAATTCTGCAGTACATTTTGTTCTTGTTTATCTTTAAATTTTTCATATATTTTGGCTGCTTCTATGTAAGCTTTATTGGCAAAAAGTTCATTTGCTTTTTTAAGTGTCGCTTTTTGAGCCAATAACAATTGACTGCAAACCAAAAAGAAAAATAGTATTTTTATGTTTTTCATTTTCTCTATTTTTTAGAAGAATCGAGGCGATTTATCATAACCGTTCATACTACCTTTTTTATTCAAATCGAATAAAATCATAATCTCATGACTACCGGAATTAAATCTACCCAAATTAGAAAGCGTGTAATCATAGGCATAACCAATTCTTAATGAAGGAGAAATTTTAAAATTTACTAATCCGCTCACCGAATCATCCCATCGATAGCCGGCACCAATTTCAAATACATTATTAATTAAAAAATTAGTAGTAACATCAAAAGACATTGGAGCTCCGGTGGCTACTTTGGACATAAAAGCCGGTTTAAACTTTAAATTATCATTCAAATTAAACACATATCCTCCGGTAAAAAAATAGTGAATTTCTTCTACCCCGGTTGCAATAATTCCGTCTTCTCTTTCCAAATGTTTAGTTCGTAATAAATTTGGACTTGATAAACCGAGATAATAATTTTCACCAAAGTAGAATGCTCCCACCCCAATATTTGGAAATACTCTACTTAAATTATTAGCAAAAGCCGGATCAGGTAATTCATCAGAATAAACAAAACCATCAAACGTTGTATTAAAAAAAGTAGCTCCTCCTTTCACTCCAAAGGAGAGTTTGTTTGACTCATTTAATTTTAAAACATAGGCAAAATCAACAAACACATTGGTTTCATTTACTACATCGCCAATTTGGTCATGAATGACAGAAAGTCCCATTTCCACTTTTTTTGCAATGGGAGAATGTGCAAAAAAAGAACCTGTTGTCGGTCCTCCAACCGAACCTACCCATTGTGCACGATAAAGTGCCCCAAAATTAATAACATCCGGATTATCCGTGGCATAGGCGGGATTCAAAACACTCATATTATACATATATTGAGTGTATTGCGGATCCTGTTGTGCCATTGCCATCATTGACATAAGTAATAGGAATAATTGAATTTTATATCTCAAACGTTTTTTCATAACTAATGTTGAAATTATCTACTTAAATAAACTCTTCCTTGCAATGGTTCTCTTTCACCATCATTAAAGTTGATGATAAAGAAGTAAACTCCGGCCGGAAGCTTGTTCCCTCCAATTTGAATTCCTTTATCGGATGTACCATCCCAATCTTGAGAAGCTGCATTTCCTTTATAAAGAATATTTCCATAACGGTTGAATATTTCCAAATCAAAATTAGGATAAAGTGTTCTGATGTTTTTAATCACAAAAAAGTCATTAATTCCGTCATCATTAGGAGAAAAACCATCAGGAATTATGATTTCTGTACAATCGTTTATAAATACAGTGACTTCTAATCTAATTGTACTCTCACAACCGGTAGAAGACTGAATTGCAGCATAATAAATTTGTCCGTCAACTAAAACTGTTGAATCAGCATAGGCATTTCCATTCGAAGGAGCATCATACCATATAATGGTTTCGTTTGTGTTGATTCCGCTACTTAAACTAGCAATAGTGGCATTATCATCTTCACAAAATGAATTTCCTCCTTCAACAAGTTGAGGGGTTTCTACATTTTCAATTGTTAACGTTACTGAATTGAAAGTATGACCGGGTGTACCACAAGCATTTCCTGCATTTGAATTGATTTGATTGATTGAAAGGGTAATTTCACCACTATTATTTATGATTGTAGAAGGAATTATAAAACTAGTTTCACCGTTTATAAATTCAACATTAATAGTTTGGTTTTGCGTAATAGTTCCCGTTATCTGGTAGGTTAATTCGTAAAGCCCGTTGGACAAATTGGTTGCATTTGTTATTGAAACAGTACCATCAGTATTAGCACAAAGTGCAGACAATGAAACTAGAGCATCGGTTATAGTAGCTGCAGGTAAAATTTCAAAAGAAAAGGAAACAGCTGGATTCAAATTGTCGCAAGGAGTCGCTTCACTTGTAATTGAATTAATAGATAATACATAGGCTCCTGCATTTGGAAAAACAGTACCCGGAATTATAAATTGACCGGATCCGGAAGTAATAGTAAAATCTCCAGAACTCCCTGTTATCGGATTAGCGTTTGGAATGGAATAAATAATTTGATAAATTCCGTCAGCTAAACCGGTTGCTCCTGAAATTTGAACAATTACATCTGTTCCTAAACAAACATTCTGAATAGTTAAGTTTGTCTCAACTAAAGTTAATCTCGGTAAAATTTCAATTGTGAATGATAATCCGGTTAGTAAAGATTCGCAAGTTGTAACCGTATTTAATATTGAATTAAAAACTAAATTAGTTATTCCTGGATTTACTAATTGTGTCGTATCAATTTCAAAGGTCACTTCGCCTCCGGTAACTGTAAACAATACTATTTGATTTGGAAAGTTATTGCTCCCCGTTAATGAATAATTTAGTGAATAACTTCCATCAGGTAGATTAAAAATCGTAACCGTTGAATTTTCACCTAGACAAATTGGGGAAAAAACAATCACATCTTCCGGTAGAATTTCTGTTCCTTGAATAATTGTTAATTGAACAGGTTCTGAATCAGTATTACAATCGGTCGTAACAGAATAAGTATAATTATATGTTCCCGCTGATAAATTAGAAATTGTAATCACAGTTGTAACCACATCACCTTGATTATCTGTCCAAATACCTCCTGTTTGTTGCGTTCCATCTAATAAGTTGTTTAAATCAAATGTTCCTTCAGAAGCACAAACACTTTGAATTCCTGTAAAAACTCCTGCATTTGCAGTCGAATCTATCGTTACCGTTACATTGGCCGTACTGTTTGCACAGGGTGGTGTTCCGATAAGGGTATACGTATACACCCCTGCTGCATCTTGACTCGGGTCGAAAACTCCCGTGCCACTCGCTAATGCCGGTGACCACGTTCCGCCCGTTTCAGGGCTATTGCCCAATTGTGTGAATAAATCTACTGCCGGACTTGTTTCACATAAAACAATACTGTTATCTGTTCCCGCATTGGGGATGGGGTTGATCGTTACTGTGACTGTGGTGCTTTGTGGGGTACAAGGTGCTGTGCCGCTTACTGTATACGTATACACGCCTGCGGTGTCTTGTGCCGGGTCAAATACGCCTGTACCACTGGCTAATGCCGGTGACCACGTTCCGCCTGCATCAGGGGTACCGCCTAAATAATTGAATAAATCATCTGCCGGGGAGTTGGCACAAAATGGGGCAGCTCCTGCTTCTCCCGGATTTGGTGTGGGGTTGACTGTTACCGTTACACTGGCCGTACTGTTTGCACAAGGTGGTGTGCCGATAAGGGTATACGTATACACCCCTGCTGCATCTTGACTCGGGTCAAATACTCCCGTGCCACTCGCTAATGCCGGTGACCACGTTCCGCCCGTTTCAGGGCTATTGCCCAATTGTGTGAATAAATCTACTGCCGGACTTGTTTCACATAAAACAATACTGTTATCAGTTCCCGCATTGGGGATGGGGTTAATTGTGACTGTAACTGTGGTGCTTTGTGGGGTACAAGGTGCTGTGCCGCTTACTGTATAGGTATACACGCCTGCGGTGTCTTGTGCCGGGTCAAATACGCCTGTACCACTGGCTAATGCCGGTGACCACGTTCCGCCTGCATCAGGGGTACCGCCTAAATAATTGAATAAATCATCTGCCGGGGAGTTGGCACAAAATGGGGCAGCTCCTGCTTCTCCCGGATTTGGTGTGGGGTTGACTGTTACCGTTACACTGGCCGTACTGTTTGCACAGGGTGGTGTTCCGATAAGGGTATACGTATACACCCCTG
>NZ_SBKQ01000017.1 GCF_004122145.1 Flavobacterium piscinae | reverse complement strand
TGGTTTTAGGTGATGAGTTTACAAACACAGCCAGTATTTATTTTGATTATAACTTTCCAATCATTACCAACACCACTTCCACAACGGTGGAAGAACCTTTAAGCAATCAAGATTTTGATTTTGAAACTAATTTTTCACTTTATCCAAATCCGGCAAAAGAGGTTTTAAACATCAAAGTAAAAAGCGAAATGGAAGTAAAATCAGTTTCTATTTACAACACACTCGGACAAATAGTAATGACAACCATTCATGCTGAAAATGGTGAGATAAACGTTTCAAACTTACAATCGGGAAGTTATTTTATAAAAGTGTTTACAGATAAAGGGAGCTCATCGGCAAAGTTCATTAAAAAATAATTTTATTAATTCAGAATATAAGCTCTACTTCGGTAGGGCTTTTTTATTTTAAAGCGAAAACTGAAAAGGATTTTCTTATATTTGCTTTATCAAAAAACAAACGACTTAAACCATGAAATTATTAGAAGGAAAAGTAGCCATCATCACCGGAGCCAGTCGGGGAATTGGTAGTGGAATCGCGAAAGTTTTTGCTCAACACGGTGCTAATGTGGCGTTTACGTATAGTTCATCAGCCGAATCGGCTATGGCATTGGAAAATGAATTAAACACTTTAGGTATTAAAGCCAAAGGATATAAATCAAACGCAGCCGATTTTACTGAAGCTCAAAAATTAGCTGATGATGTGTTGGCAGAATTTGGAACCATCGATATTTTAATCAATAACGCCGGAATTACTAAAGACAATTTATTAATGAGAATGTCTGAGGAAGATTTTGACAAAGTCATTGAAATCAACTTAAAATCAGTTTTCAACATGACCAAAGCGGTGCAAAAAGTAATGTTAAAAAACCGTAAAGGTTCTATTGTGAACATGAGTTCAGTGGTGGGTGTAAAAGGAAATGCAGGTCAAGCCAACTATGCCGCATCAAAAGCCGGAATGATTGGTTTTACGAAGTCAATTGCGTTAGAATTAGGCTCTCGAAATATTCGTTGCAACGCCATTGCACCCGGATTCATCGAAACCGAAATGACCGGAAAATTAAACGAAGAAGTGGTTCAAGGTTGGAGAGATTCTATCCCGCTTAAACGTGGCGGAACTCCGGAGGATGTGGCAAATGCCTGTCTTTTCCTGGCTTCTGACTTGAGTGCTTATGTCACCGGACAAGTGATGAATGTGGATGGGGGAATGTTGACGTAGTCAGTTTCCAGTCACAGTCGCAGTTTTCAGTCACAGTTTTCAGTCGCAGTTTTCAGTCGCAGTCGCAGTTTTCACACCTCGTTTGTCATTTCGCAAGATGACGAAGTCGAAATAGAAATCTCTCGCCTCGGCGAGCAATAAACCAGACAACTGACAACTGACAACAGAAAACAGATTAGAAGCTATTCCCGCTGTCCGTTACAAGTTTTTTAAGAAAAATTAAGTTTTGTAAGCCACACAAAGAGCTTCCGTTGGTCGCTTTTGTTTGGCAACAAAACTAAAAATTTTCCTTAAAAAAGCTTTACACTACCATCGGGGCTAAAAAGTGCTAAAAAGAAAAATTCATTTAAAATTGAGATTTGTCGTTATTCGTTAATCACCAATTACTAATCACTAATTACTAAAAATGACTACAACTACTGTGCTTTTACTCTTACTTTCAGTATTAATAGCCGGAGGAGTATCATTTTTTCAGTATTTCTACAAAACCAAAACCAATTCTAAAGTCTATTGGTTGTTAGCATTTTTGCGTTTTGTTGCTGTTTTTGGATTATTGATATTATTAATCAACCCAATTCTCACCCGAAAATCATTTGAAACCATCAAAATTCCTTTGCCAATTGTGGTCGATAATTCGTCATCAGTTATCGAATTAAAAGCGAATGAATCCGCTTTGGATGTTTATAAAAAATTGACTTCCAATGCCGATTTACAAGATAAATTTGAGGTACAATCCTATCAATTTTCTTCTGAATTAGAATCTTCGGAATCCTACGATTTCAAAGGAACGCAAACCCGAATCGATGGAGTAGGAAAGGGGCTCAAAAGCATCCACAAAAGTATCAATCATCCCACCGTCATTATTACGGATGGAAACCAAACCCAAGGAAACGATTATATTTATTCTTTTGACGAAAATAAAGCGGTATATCCGGTTGTGTTGGGCGATACAACGGCTGTTTTAGATTTAAAAATCAGTCAGCTCAACGTCAACAAATACGCTTTTTTGAAAAATAAATTTCCGGTGGAAGTGTTTGTCAACTATTCCGGAAATAAAAATGTGAATGCTACTTTTTCCATTTCACAAGGAAATACGGTTTTAAGTAAGCAAAATGTAGATTTTTCAAACAGTCAAAAATCAAAAGTAATCACTGTTTTATTACCTGCTGAAAAAGTGGGTGTTCAGGTTTTTAAAGCAACTATTTCCTCTTCAGAACAGGAAAAAAACACGTATAATAATTCCAAAAATTTTGCCGTAGAAATCATCGATCAAAAAACGGAAGTGGCAATAGTTTCATCGATTAATCATCCTGATATAGGAGCATTAAAAAGAGCTATTGAGTCCAATCAACAACGCAAGGTTTCGATTCTTAAACCCAGTCAAATCAAATCGTTGCAAGACTTTAACGTGTTGATTTTGTACCAACCAACATCTGAATTTAAATCCGTTTTTGAAAAAAATAATTTGGCTAATCTGAATACATGGATGATTACGGGCTTGCACACCGATTTCAATTTTTTAAATCAACAGCAAACGACTTTCGATTTTAAAATGAGTAGTCAACAAGAAGATTATTTGGCTACTTTTTCTTCGCAATTCAATCTGTTTGCCATTGACAACATTGGTTTTGAAAATTTTCCTCCCTTACAAAATCCGTTCGGAACGATTACGTCAAAAACGAATTATGATAAATTAATTGGTGCCCGAATTCGAAACGTAGAGCTTGATTCACCTTTATTGGCATACACCGAAAATCAAGGAAAACGTTCTGCTTTTTTATTGGGTGAAAACATCTGGAAATGGCGTTTGCAAAGCCACATTGACCAACAAAGTTTTCAGAAATTTGATGTGTTTATTGATAAAACTATTCAGTTTTTAGCTTCCAACAACGCAAGAAAATCTTTGGTCGTTACGCATGAGAACTTTTACAATTCCGGTGATGCTATTGAAATTAATGCTCAGTATTTCAACAAAAACTATGAATTTGACGACAATGCTCGTTTGTCCATTACGGTAAAAAATAAAGCAACGAATCAAACTAAATCGTATGATTTACTAAAATCAACCAATTCGTATAAAGTAAATTTTGACGGACTTTCAGCCGGAAATTATTCATTTACGGTTACTGAAAACAACTCCAAAACGTCGTATTCAGGTTTTTTTGACGTCTTAGATTTTGATATCGAAAAACAATTTGTAAATCCGGATTATGCCAAATTAAACCAATTGGCTACTCAAACCAAAGGAAAAACGTATTTGGCTAATCAAGTGGATGAATTAGTTCAATCGCTTTTAGCTAACGAAAATTACAAACCCATCCAAAAAGAAATCATCAAAAAAACACCTGTAATTGACTGGGTTTGGTTGTTAATCATCATAGTTTTGGCTTTAGGTACGGAATGGTTTATTCGAAAATATAACGGGTTATTGTAACTTAAGATTTACTTAATTACCCATTCACTTTCAATAATTGGACTGTTTTTCCGTTATTTTTACATAAAATTTGACGGATGAAAAATTATCTTCTTCTCGTATTACTATTCATGAATACGGTTTTATTGGCTCAAAATTGGCAGTCTAACTTTCAGGAAGCCAAAGTTATAGCTCAAAAAGAAAACAAAAATATTGTATTGGTTTTTTCCGGTTCCGATTGGTGTGCACCTTGTATGAAACTCGAAAAAAACATTTGGATGTCAGACGTATTTAAAGCGGAAGCTGAAAAAAATTGGGTAACTTATAAAGCTGATTTTCCAAAGAAAAAAGCGAATCAATTAGCTCCGGAATTAACTGAGCAAAATAAAAAGCTGGCTGAAAAGTATAACAAAGGAGGAAGTTTTCCATTGGTTGTATTGTTAGATCCCAATGGAAAAGTGTTAGGAATGACCGGTTTTAAAAACGTATCTGCCGAAGAATACATTCAATTGTTGCATAGTTTTGTCAAAAAATGAGAGGATTAATTTTTTATTTACTGGTGTTGATTGTGTCGGTTTCATCAGCTCAAATTGTGCATAGTAAAAAAACATTTATGCTTGGTAGTCCGTTTGAAATGACGGTTGTAGCAAACGATACCATTCAAGCAAATCAATATATTAATCAAGCTATAGAAGAGGTAAAACGCATTGAACATTTAATTTCAGATTGGATTCCAACAACACAAGTATCAAAAGTCAATCAAAATGCCGGAATTACGACCGTAAAAGTGGATCAAGAGGTATTTGAATTGATTGAAAGAGCCATTAAGATTTCGAAACTAACAAATGGGGCTTTTGATATTTCGTATGCTTCGATGGATAAAATTTGGAAATTTGATGGCAGTATGAAAGAAATGCCTTCAGAAGAAGCCATTAAAAATTCCGTAGCAAAGGTTGGTTATCAAAACATCATTTTAAACGAAAAAGAATCTACTGTTTTTTTAAAAAATAGAGGAATGAAACTTGGCTTGGGTGGCATCGGTCAAGGATATATTGCTGATAAAGTCAAAGCATTGTTACTTGAAAGTGGTTGCAAATCTGGAATTGTCAATGTATCGGGAGATGTTTTCGCTTGGGGCAAACAACCTGATGGGAAACCGTGGACGGTTGCTATCGTAAACCCAATGAATAAAAACAAAGTGTTTGCCACATTTCCTCTCGAAGACAGTGCGGTAGAAACTTCGGGTAGCTATGAAAAGTTTGTTTCGTTTAACGGAAAGCGTTATTCACATATTATAGATCCAAGAACAGGTTATCCTGCCACCGGAATAGTGAGTGTGTCGGTTTTTGCCAAAACCACAGAACTCGCCGATGCACTTGCTACCGGAGTTTTTGTTTTAGGTGTAGATACTGGACTTGATTTAATTAATCAACTTAAAGGAATTGAATGCATAATTGTGGATGATAAGGGCGTTGTGCATACCTCCAAAAATATTGACATGAAAAAATTTGAAAAATAATAATCAGATAATTTTTAAAAATTTTATAAATCTGTGTTCTAAAAATCCTAAAATGAAAAAAGTTACAATTTTAACCTTGATTCTTTTCATTCTCCAATCCTGTAATACGGTCAAAGAATATGAAAAAGAAAAAATAAACGACCCTGACATGAAATTAGCTGCTCGTTCCTCTGAACGTTTTGAAACCAATTTTCAAGTCTATCGCGAAGCAGCTGCCGGAGCCAATGGTGGTAAAACCGGAGGAGGGTGTGGTTGTAATTAGTTTAAAGTTTAAGAGTTTAAAAGGTTAAGGGTTTAAAAGTTGAAAAGGTTTTGAGAATAGTATAGATTATGAGTCTTAAAACATCTTTAATAATTTTTTCAATTTTTTAAATCTGTGTTCAAAAAAATATATTTATGAAAAATTGGTATTCATTCATTTTGTTATTCATCACATCATTGGGTTTTGCTCAAGTGAATGATTCTATAGAAGTGAGCTACAAAAAACGAGTGTTAGAATCCATAGAAGTAGATTTCCTGATGAGTTATTACAAACAAGACGGAATTCATTCAGCGGTTGCCGGTGGAAATGGAATGGAAGATTTAACCGATATTACACCCACAATTGTAGTAGCTGTTCCTTTAAACGACGACGATGTTTTAACGGTGGATATTGGAATTTCTGCCTATTCATCTGCTTCCTCGGGAAATATCAATCCTTTTGACAGTAATACGCCCAGTCCGTGGCAAGCCAGTTCAGGTGCTTCTGCTCAAGATGTGTTAACGACTTTGGTGATTAATTACAGTCATAGTTCAGATGACCGCAATACCATTTGGAACGCTCATATTTCGGGTTCGGTGGAATATGATTATTCTTCCATCGGTTTTGGTGGTGGATTAACCAAATTATTCAATGATAAAAATACGGAAGTAGGTATTGCTGCTAATGTATATTTAGATACTTGGAAGCCTATTTATCCAAAGGAGTTACAAGATTTTGCCGATAACGGTAATAATCTGAATGGGGGAATTTTTGATGATTTTACCGTCACAGGCAACACAAATTATGCTCCGACAAATTTTGTTTTTCATCCAGATAAAAACAGGAATTCTTTTGCAGTTTCACTAAGTTTTTCGCAGGTGCTGAATAAAAAGACTCAGATTTCAATATTTGCTGATATTTTACAACAACAAGGGTTACTTTCCACACCTTACCAACGGGTTTATTTTGCAGATGTTGACAATGCTTTTATCAATGAATTTCAATTGGCCGATGACATTGAGCGATTACCGGACAGCCGATTTAAATTGCCCATTGGTGCCCGATTGAATTATTATGTCAACGAAAAATTGGTAGTACGAACGTATTATCGTTTTTACACGGATAATTGGGGAATTTCCTCTCATACCGCCAGTTTGGAATTACCGTATAAAATTACCGATCGATTTACGCTTATTCCGATGTATCGTTATTATACGCAACAAGCTTCAACCTATTTTGCCCCGTATGAACAACATCTTTCCACTGACCAGTATTATACTTCTGATTATGACTTGTCAACCTTTGATGCTCATCAATATGGATTTGGCGTAAATTATACAGATATTTTTACCGCTGCAAAAATTTGGAAATTCGGAATAAAGAATATTGATTTCAGGTTTAATCATTACTCCCGAAGTGATGGTTTAGAGGCTAATATTGTCTCGTTTGGGATAAAATTTGTCATGCAATAATTAGGTAACATTAGTTACTCAAAATTAGTTTATTCTGAATTAAATTTGAGCAAAATTAATATCATGAAAACGTATATTTTATCATTATTGTTGTTGATTACACAAGTCAATTTTGCTCAAAATGAATTTAATTATTCTTTAGAATTAAACCCTGTTACAATTAATGGTTTACCAGGCTTGCATTCATTTGCTTTCGGACAAAGCGATGGAAAATGGCTCATAATTGGTGGAAGATTAGATGGTTTGCATGCCCGACAACCTTTTAATGCTTTTCCGGCATCTAATAATAATTCATCATTATATGTGGTTGATAAAATGACACAACAGAGTTGGTCAGTTTCATTATCCTCTTTACCAACCGGAATCAGAGAGCAATTACAGTCTACTAATATGAATTTTTATCAGGATGGTGATACGCTTTACATCATTGGTGGTTATGCATTTTCTGTTTCGGCCAATGATCACATCACGTTTGATAAATTAACGGCAATTGATGTACCAAATTTGATTAATGCCATAATCAATAACTTGCCAATTACGAACTATTTTAAACAAATCAGTAATACTATTTTTGCTGTAACCGGCGGACAATTAGGAAAAATTAATACTACTTTTTATTTAGTTGGCGGTCATCGTTTTGACGGTCGTTATAATCCAATGGGGAATCCTACTTTTACGCAAACTTATACGAATCAAATTCGAAAATTTACCATTGATAATTCCGGAACTCAATTGAGTTTTTCTTTAATTGAACAAATCACAGACCCAATCCATTTGCATCGAAGAGATTATAATTTAGTTCCTCAGGTTTTTCCCGATGGTGAATTGGGTTATACCATTTCATCCGGTGTTTTTCAAATTAACCAGGATTTACCTTTTTTATATCCGGTAGATGTAAAGGCTAGCGGTCATGTTCCACAAACTTCTTTCAATCAATATTTAAGTAATTACCACAGTGGCTCGGTTGGATTATTTCAAGCAGAGTCCAATACGATGCATAATCTATTTTTTGGTGGAATGAGTCAGTATTATTACAACGGAACAACTTTGGTACAAGATAATTTGGTTCCTTTTGTAAAAACAATTAGTAGAGTTACTAGAGAAGCAAATGGTAATTTAACTGAATATAAACTACCCGTCGAAATGCCTTTGTTAAATGGTGCCGGAGCCGAATTTATTCCGAATTTGAGTTTGCCACGTTTTTCAAATGAAGTGATCAAATTAGATGACATTGTAGATGATGAATTTATCATTGGTCATTTGGTGGGTGGAATCAGTAGTAGTTCTTTGAATCCTTTTTCGGTAAATCAAACCAATACCACTTCAGCCAACCCAACCGTTTACGAAGTAAAATTGATTAAAGAGCCATCCATGTCAATTCCTGTGCAAAATAGTCAAAATCCAATATCATTTACAATCGCTCCAAATCCAATCAAAGGAAGTGAATTAGAGATGGAATTTGAGGTCCCCTATGAAGCGGATTTATCATATTTTATTACTTCGCTTGACGGAAAAATACTTAGTGAAGGTGAGATTACGGATTTTCATTCGGGAAAAAACACAATGCAATTTGTTTTGCCTCAAAAAATGACAGCAACGTTTATTCTTACGCTAGTTTTTGATAATAAATTTTACTCTTCTCAAAAAATAATGGTAGAGTAAAGATTACCTAATTTTATGAAATGAAAATATTAATAATAGAAGACGAATCCGGAATCGCATCTTTTTTAAAGCAAGGACTTGAAGAGGAGAATTATGATGTTTCCCTGGCAATGGATGGTCAGGCAGGTTTACATAAAGCACAATCTGAACAACCGGATTTAATTCTGTTAGATTGGATGTTGCCCAAATTATCAGGTTTAGAAGTTTGCCAAGCAATCCGAAAAAATGATAAATCAACCCCAATTCTTTTTTTAACCGCAAAAGATACTATCCAAGAAACCATTGAAGGGTTAAAAGCCGGAGCCAATGATTATATTAAAAAACCATTTTCTTTTGAAGAATTGTTGGAGCGTATTAAAATTCATTTCAGAAATAAAAACGAAAATAAAGTCCTAACGTTAGGCAATATTGTTCTGGATAAAAATACTTTTCAAGTTTTTGTTGATAAAAAAGAAGTAAATTTGACACAACGAGAGTTTGAATTATTGGCCTATCTTATTAAAAATAAAGGTCATGTATGCACCAGAACCAATATTATTGAAGATGTTTGGGACATTCATTTTGAATATGATACGGGAGTAATTGATGTATTTATGAATGCCATTCGAAAGAAGTTAAACCTAACAAAAGAACAGGAACTCATCAAGACTATTCGTGGAGTAGGCTATATTGCAAATGATTAAATATTTTAATTTTTCTTTTAAAAACAGAATTGCCTTTAACTATATCGTTAGTAGTGCAGTATTTATTGCTCTTGTCTTTATAGCCATTTTTCAAGTGGTAAAATTTAGTGTAAATGAGCACATTAATGACGAAGTCTACGAAGAATTAATAAAACACTTGGATGATGTCACAACGGATGAAAATGAAACTTATCTCATTCAGGTGGATCAATGGAAAGCAAGGGAGCATAATTCTATCAGTGTTAATCCGGTTTTTGTTCAGTTTTATGATAACAATGGAGAAACAATTGATAAGTCTCCCAATTTGAAAGAAATTGATTTGGTACTTTTTGATCGTTCAAAGAATGATGTTTTTGTAAATTCTGAATTGAATTCCATTCCTATCAGACAAATTCAAAGACCAATTCTCAATCAAAATAAAGTGGTTGGTTTTATTGTTGTTGCCATGTCAATGGAAGATTTTGAAATTGTATTGATTTTAAAAAATATTCTGCTGATTACTTTTCCCTTAATTCTTTTTTTATTGTTTTTGATGGCCCGATTTTTTGCCGGAAGAAGTATTAAACCTGTTCAAACAATAATTGAAACCTCAAATCAAATCACTAAAGACAATTTAAAAACACGCATTCCATTACCCCAAAATAAAGATGAATTATTTGTTTTATCTGAAAATATAAATAGCCTTTTAAACCGAATTGAAAATGCGGTAGATAGAGAAAAACAATTTACATCTGATGCTTCGCATGAATTGAGAACGCCTTTAGCAGTGATAAAGGGAACCATGGAAGTATTGATTCGAAAACCGAGAAATGAAGCGGAATACAAAGAGAAAATTCGATTTTGTATTGATGAAATAGATCGATTGAATACTATGGTGGATCAATTGTTATTATTAGCCCGATTTGAAAATCAAAAAAGTAATAGCAAAAAAGAGATTGTGTATTTAAACGCTTTGGTTTTAGATACACTATCTCGTTATTCAGATAAAATTGAAGCCAAAAAAATTACTGTCATTACACATTTTGATGACGATATTTATGTGGAATCAGATAATTACCTCTTATCTATTATTATAGAGAATTTAATTTCCAATGCAATAAAGTATAATAAGCATAATGGTCATATTACAATTAAATTGTCATCAGCATCCGGTCATATTTTACTTTCAATAGAAGATTCAGGTATAGGAATTTCTGATGAAAATATGGAGAAAATATTTTTACCCTTTTATCGCTTGCATAGTACTGAATATCCTTCCATCAAAGGAAATGGGATAGGACTTTCAATCGTAAAACGTTTATGTGATATATTAAATATAAAAATTGTTGTCAAAAGCAAGTTAAATAACAGTACAACTTTTCTACTTCATTTTAATTAAATCTTAATTTTCTATTAAGTAATTCCTAAGCATTTTCTGGGCTTACCACCATACATTTGATTAAAAAAATAGTATGAAATCATTTGTAATCGGACGAATAAAAAGCCTGAAATTTGCTTTATACGGCATGTTTTTATTAGTAAAAACAGAGCATTCTATTATTACTCAAAGTTTACTTTCCCTACTATTAATTGCAATTGGTTTTTACATTGATTTATCCAAATTAGATTGGATTATTCAATTGTTTTGTATGGCATTTATCTTGGCAATAGAAAGTTTAAACACAGCCGTAGAAAAACTTTGTGATTTTGTACATCCTGATTATCATCCTAAAATTGGTTTCATAAAAGATATTGCAGCCGGAGCAGTATCTTTTGCTGTTCTAATTTCTATTGTTATACTTTCCATAACCTATTATTCTTATTTATAGTTATGAATTTTAAATTATTATATCAACGATACCTGGTTGCCATTTATTTTTTTATTGGCTACTTAATTCTAGCAACTTTTGTGAGAACAATTTTAGCAGTAATATCAATTGATAAATTAGAATTATCAATTTATTCTGCCGTTAAAATTTTTGGAAAAGGATTTTTATTTGACTGTACTGTTGGGATTTCATTTTTAAGTGTCTATATTTTATATTTAACATTTTTTCCTTCAAAGTGGATTGGTACTACATTTGATATTATCTTAAATTATTTTATACTATCGTTATTGTTTTTTATTGTTTTGTTCTCATTTTTTGCTGAGTTTCCTTTTTGGGATGAATTTAATACAAGATTTAATTTTATAGCGGTAGATTATTTAATTTATACGTATGAAGTGGTAGCAAACATTAATCAATCCTTTCCCATACCGGTTATACTTTTAATTTTGCTTAGTATTATTTTGATCATTTTTTATTTTTTGAGAAAGCATAAAATTTTTCAGCAACTATTTAGTTCAAAGCCAAAATTTTCAAATCGATTTTCAATCTTTTTTGTTTTTATTCTTATAGAAATCAGTTTGTTAACAATCGTAGAAAACAAATCAGCAGAATGGAGCACAAATACTTATGAAAATGAACTTTCAAAAAATGGTGTGTTTTCTTTTTTTGCCGCTTACCGTTCTAATGAATTGGATTATGATTTGTTTTATGTCAAATTAGACAAAAAATTGGCATATCAAATCGTTAAAACAGATTTATTGTCTTCCGGTGAAAAATTTACTTCCAAAAAATATGATGATATATCAAGAGTTATTGAAGGAACTGACGATATAAAACCAAATATTATATTGATTTGTATAGAAAGTTTAAGTGCTGATTTTTTAAAAGAATTTGGAAATTCAGAACAATTAACAACAACAATTGATCAACTTGCGAATGAAGGAATTTTATTCAAAAACATGTATGCAACAGGAACAAGAACTGTTCGTGGTATGGAAGCTTTAACGCTGTGTGTTCCACCAACCCCGGGAAATAGCATCGTGAGAAGACAAAATAATGATAATTTATTTTCCGTTGCAACCGTATTAAAACAAAAAGGCTACCAACTCGATTTTATTTATGGAGGTGATGGTTATTTTGACAACATGAACACTTTTTTTGGCGGTCAAGGATTTGACATCAATGACAGAGATAGGGGAAATCCATTATCTGACGAAATTACAACTAAAAGAACATCTATTCCTGATAGCGAAGTAACCTTTGAAAATGCATGGGGAATTTGTGATGAAGACATATACTATCAATCTCTTAAAAAGGCTGATTTAGAATCTGCTTCCAATCATCCTTTTTTTCAATTTATTATGACAACTTCCAATCATAAACCTTATACTTTTCCTGATAATAAAATTAATTTAAAACAGGGAAATAGAGAAGCCGCTGTAAAATATACTGACTTTGCATTAGGACAATTTATCAAACAAGCTAAAACAAAAAAATGGTTTTCCAATACTGTTTTTGTTATTGTTGCTGATCATTGTGCCAGTAGTGCCGGTAAATGGGAAATTAATGTTGATAAACATCATATTCCGGCAATAATCTATAATTTGAATCAAAAAAATGAAAAAATAGACAAATTAGTTTCCCAAATTGATGTAATGCCTACACTTTTTGGTTATTTGAATTGGAAGTATAATTCGAGTTTTTTTGGGAAAGATATCTCTAAGATGAATTCTTCTGATGAAAGAGCTTTTATGGGCAATTACAGAACATTAGGACTATTAGAAGGAACTACATTTACCGAAATCAATGACCGAAAAAAAGTAATTCAATACCATTGGAACTCAAATAATAAAGTTTTAGAACCAAAAAAAATCATAAACGATTCCCTAAGAAACAAAACTATTTCCTATTATCAAATAGCAAGTGAACGCTTTAAAAATGGAAAAATGAAAGTTAGATAGTGTTTTAACATTAAGTAGTTCTTAAGCAAAACATCGTTTTTATTCACTATATTTGTATTGTATTTAAAGCATTACAAACTGATAATGAATAAATTAATTGCCATCTTTCTTTTATTGGTTTTTATGTGTGCCAACACATCGATAGGGCAATTATTCAAAATTCCAAACCTAATTGAGCATTACAACGAACATAAAAGTGAATCCACTGATACTTCCATTTCATTTATTGATTTTATAAAACTGCATTATTCTAACAATGCAGAGCACAGTCATGAAGAACACCACGATTTACCTTATAAGACGTTAGAAAATTCAACATCAATAGTATATTTCACATTAATTGAAAATAACCTATTTGAAACTATTACCTTTTTCTATCCAAGAAAAAAAATAGTTGGTTACTCTTCTACTTTTAAATCAAATTTACTTTCCTCCATTTGGCTTCCGCCAAAAATAAACTAACATTTTGTATTAAAAATCAAAATTGATTTGATGTATTTGTTTGTTTATCAAATAAATACTATTTGTTTAGTTTAATTATATCAAAAAATGTTAGAAAAAATAATTGCTTTTAGTTTAAAAAATAAACTAATAATTCTCCTGTTTACATTGGGTATTTTAGGATTTGGATTGTTCTCTGTTTTCCAAATATCAATTGGAGCGGTGCCGGATGTCACCAACAATCAAGTACAAGTGATTACCACTTCAAGAAATCTTTCCACACAAGATATTGAACAATATATTACCTATCCGGTGGAATTGGAAATGGCCAATTTACCGGGCGTGACCGAAATTCGTTCCATTTCTAAATTTGGATTATCTGTCGTAACCATCGTTTTTGAAGATGAAATTGGAACGTATTTACCTCGCCAATTGATTGCCGAAAAAATAAAAACCGCCTCTGAAAAAATCCCACAAGGTTTTGGAACGCCTGAAATGGGACCCATAACAACCGGCTTAGGTGAAGTATATCAATATACGTTGGAGGTACAACCGGAATTTAAAGACCGTTATTCTATCACCGATTTACGCACTATTCAAGATTGGGTGGTTAAACGCCAATTATCCGGAATTAAAGGCGTTGTAGAAATCAATACATGGGGTGGTTATTTAAAACAATACGAATTGGCCATCAACACATCCAGTTTGAAAGCGATGAATATTGCTGTTTCGGATGTTATTACCGCTTTAGAAAAAAACAATAGTATTGCCGGAGGTTCCTATATTGAAAAAACCAATCAAAGTTATTTTATTCGTGGTGAAGGCAAGATTAATTCAATAGACGACATTGAAAATATTGTCATCAAAAATGATTCCGGTACGCCAATTTATTTAAAAAATATTGGTAAAGTTCAATTTGGGCATGCCAATCGTTTTGGAGCGATAACCGGTAATGGTGAAGGTGAAAAAGTACTCGGTCAAGTCATGATGCTCAAAGGAGCTAATTCCAAGCAAGTCATTGAAGACGTCAAACACCGTGTCACTGAAATTGAAAAAACGCTCCCCGAAGGGGTTTATATCAATGGGTTTTTAGAACGAAGTGAATTGGTAGGGAAAACAACATTCACTGTGGCAGAGAACCTGATTTTAGGTTGTTTAATTGTCATTTTTGTCGTGGTTTTATTGTTGGGAAATTGGCGTTCAGGTTTAGTTGTGGCCTCTGTTATTCCACTTTGTTTACTTTTTGCTATTTCTTTTATGAATATTTTCGGAATCGATGCTAATTTAATGAGTTTAGGAGCTATCGATTTCGGAATCATCATTGACGGTGCGGTCATTATTGTTGAGTTTATTGCCTTCCAAATTGCACATAAATCCAAACATTTAGTAGGTTTAGCTAAAGAAGAACGTCAGATGGAAATAGACCAAATAACGTATAAAAGTGCTTCCAAAATGATGAATTCTGCCGTATTTGGTCAGTTAATTATTCTCATCGTTTTCATTCCTATTTTATCCCTTTCCGGAGTGGAAGGTAAAATGTTTAAACCCATGGCTATGACGTTCAGTTTTGCCTTGTTGGGTGCCATGTTGCTTTGTTTTACATATGTACCGGTGGCTGCTTCTTTGTTTTTAAAACCGAAAGAAGAAAATCCCAATTCAATTTCTAATCGATTAATTAATCAGTTGAACAGTTGGTATTTACCGGTCATGAAATGGTCTTTAGTTAATGCCAAAAAAGTTTTAGTAGGAGCAGTAAGTTTATTGTTTTTTGCCATCGTATTATTTTCAACCATGGGTGGAGAGTTTATTCCGCAATTGGATGAAGGCGATTTTGTCATTCAACCTGTTTTAAAAACCGGAACTTCATTGTCTAAAACAATCGAAACGACAACCCAAATTGAATCCATTATTTTAAAAAACTTCTCTGAAGTTTCGCAAGTTGTCAGTAGAATAGGGGCGGCAGAAGTACCAACTGATCCAATGAGTATGGAAGAAAGTGATATTATTGTCAAATTAAAACCAAAATCAGAATGGGTTTCTGCAACTTCAAAAGACGAATTAGCGGATAAAATTAAAACCGCTTTGGAAGCACAAATCCCAAACATGGAAATCGAATTCACTCAACCCATTGAAATGCGGTTCAACGAATTAATTTCCGGTTCACGGTCTGATGTGGCTATTAAAATTTTTGGTGATGACTTAGACGTTTTAGCCAAAAAAGCACATGAAATTGAGAAAGCAATTAAAAATGTAGAAGGTGCTTCTGATGTCATCATTGAAAAAACAGAAGGTTTACCCCAAATGTTTGTGCAATATGACCGAACGAAAATTGCCCGATACGGATTGAACATTGCCGATTTGAATGAAATGATTGCTTTAGGCTTTGCCGGAAAAACAGTTGGTAATGTTTTTGAAGGTGAAAAACGATTTGATTTGGTCATTCGTCTAGACAAACAAAACAGAACGGATATTGAAGACATTCAAAATTTATTTGTGTCAACTCCTAATGGCGACCAAATTCCTTTGCGAGAATTGGCTAATATTACTTATACAGAAGGTCCGGCCAAAATTTCACGTGACAATACCAATCGTCGCATTGTGGTGGGAATCAATGTCAGAAACAGAGATTTACAAAGTGTGGTTGAAGATGTAAAAAAACAAATTGAGTCCAAAGTCACGTTACCTTCCGGTTACCGAATCACTTATGGTGGTCAATTTGAAAATTTAGAAAGTGCCAAAGCAAGACTGTTAATTGCTGTTCCAATTGCTTTGTTTTTAATATTTGTGTTGTTGCATTTTGCTTTTGGATCCATTAAAGAAGCATTGATGGTGTATTCAGCTATTCCATTATCGGCTGTGGGTGGTGTTTTGTTCCTATGGTTGAGAGATTTACCCTTTAGTATATCTGCCGGTGTTGGATTTATTGCTCTTTTCGGAATTGCTGTACTGAATGGAATTGTGTTAATCGAACATTTTAAAGAACTAAAACACTACGGAATGAAAGACATGAATGAATTAATTCTGAAAGGAACAAGCGACCGATTACGTCCGGTTATATTGACCGCAGCGGCCGCCGCTTTAGGATTTTTGCCAATGGCAATTTCCTCCGGTGCCGGAGCAGAAGTACAACGCCCATTAGCAACAGTTGTGATTGGTGGTTTGTTTACGGCTACTTTATTAACCATGATCGTTCTACCGTTATTATTTAAAATTTTTTACGAAAAAGAATTTAAAAAACCGAAATTCAAAAAGCATGTTAGTGGAACGTATTGTTTGGTATTTTTCCTTTTTACAGGTGTAGGATTCGCTCAGCAAAATCCTTCAGAGTTAGATTCAATTATGGCAAGAGCATTTCAAAATAATGCGGCCTTAAAATCAGGAAAATTACAAATTGATAAAGCAAATGCTGCCATTCAAACGGCTTATAGTTTTGATAAAACAACCCTTTACTACAGTTATGATCAAAATAATTTAGCATTAAATAATCTTCCCTTAAAGGTTTTTGGTGTGCAGCAATCATTTGCATTTCCTACTGTTTATGGAGCTCAAAGAAAGGTAATGCAATCAGAATCCGAGATTCAAAAAGCCTCATTTGAATTGCAAAAAAATGAATTGCAAAACAACATTTCCAAAGTATATCATCAAATCGTTTATATTCAACACCAAGAAAAACTGTATCGTTATTTGGATAGCTTGTACCAAAATTTTTCCAAAGCCAGTAACCGTCGTTTTGAATTGGGTGAAACCAATTATTTAGAAAAAATAACTGCGGAAGCGAAGTTCAGGCAAATCCAAACAAAGCTTACTCAATTGGAAAAAGAAAAAAAGGCACAACTTCAACTACTTCAATCGTTTGTGCAGACTGAGGAACAAATAGTTGTTCAATCCAATACAATCGTACCGATGATTGAACTTCAACAATCCAAAAGTCAAGGACTTTATCAGGCTTATTTGGAAAGTGTTTCTAAAAAATACCAAACCAATGAAAAATTGCAGAAACAAAATTGGTTACCCGATTTGAATTTGGAATATTTTCAGGGAAAAAATAACGGTTTATCGCAATCATTATATGGTTTTCAAGTAGGTATTGCTGTTCCAATTTTATTCAACGGAAACCTTGCCAAATCAAAAGTGGCGAAGTTAGAAGCACAAGCTTGGGAACAACAAAAACAACATGAAACGATTAAAATAGCATCGCATTTTACTCAGAAGCAAAATGAATTAGAACAGCATTTGCAAGCCATTGATTATTATACTCAATTTGGTAAAAAAGTAGCTGAGGAAATCATAAAAGTAGCCAACCTAAGCTATCAACAGGGTGAAATTGATTTCTTTCAATACATCATGAGTTTAGAAAATGCCACCTCAATTCAAGTTGATTACTTATCGGCGGTCAATCAATACAATCAAACACAACTCGATATTCAATACTTCAATAATCAATAAAATGAAAAATACAATTATAGCTCTCACAATGGCATCATTTTTACTTTCTTGTAAACAAGAAGTAAAAGAAGAAAAGACAATGGAAGACGGGTTAATTACCGTCACTCCACAACAATTTGAAGCAAGTAAAATGGAAATTAGTTCTCCGGTGGAACAAGATTTTGACGTTGTTGTTCAAGCTTCAGGAAAAATTGATGTACCACCGCAATACAAAGCCAAAATTTCTCCGTTTGTGGGTGGTTACGTAAAATCAACATCCTTGTTAATTGGAGATAAAGTAACCAAAGGTCAAGCTTTAATTACCCTTGAAAATACAGAATACTTGGATTTGCAAAAAGATTATGTGGAAGTGGCTGAGCAAATCAATTACCTAAAATCAGAATACGAGCGTCAAAAAACATTATTTGAGGAAAAAATTACTTCTCAAAAGAATTATTTAAAAGCAGAAAGTGATTACCGTCAGGCGAAAGGAATGTATCAAGGTTTACGCGAAAAATTATTGTTGTTAAATATAAATCCTGCAAATGTAGAAAGAGGAAAATTCACTTCTCTCATTACGTTAACTTCCCCAATTACAGGTGATGTCACAAAAATGAATGCTAATGTCGGGATGTTTATATCTCCATCCGATGTGATGATGGAAATAGTGAATACCGATCATTTAATGGTAAACCTGACTATTTTTGAAAGTGATATTTTAACCATCCAACAAGGACAAAAAATTCGTTTTTCTATTCCGCAAGCCAGTAAAGAACAATTTTATTCTACCGTTCAAACAGTAGGTAAATCCATTGAAAATGAAGACAGAAGTATTTCGGTGTATGGAACTTTACAGAAAGTACAAAAAGAAAAATTACTTTCAGGCATGTTTGTAGAAGCCAAAATTGTTACGGCCACAAAAAAAGGATGGAGTGTGCCAAAAGACGCTATTTTCAAAGAGGATAATAAATATTTTGTACTTTTAGGGCAACAAAATCAAGACCACTATTTGTTTAGAAAAACGTTGATTGAAATTGGCGAAGTAACTGAAAAATTTACAGAAATTAAACTCAATCAAAACGTTAACCAAAATTCAAAAATACTAACCAAAGGTGTCTATGAACTAACCAATTAAAATTTTTCTCATGAATCAAGCTCATTTGCACATGGTTTTTAACCATTTTCCCATTATCGGATTATTTTTCGGAACCGCAATTTTACTCTATGGTATCCTAAAAAAACAAACCATTCTAATCAACACGGCTTATATCATGTTTATTTTTTGCATGATTATGGCCAAAGCCACCATGATGACCGGCGAAGGTGCTGAGGAAATTGTAGAAGAATTAGGTATTTCTCACGACATCATTCACGAACATGAAGAATTAGCAGAAAAGTATATGAAAGTGTTGTATGCTTTAGGATTACTATCAATAGCAGGATTAGTTGCCAATAGCAAAAAGCATGCAAAAGCAAGTTTGGTTTCTTATATTGTACTTTTATTAGCCGTTGCGGGAGTAGTATTTTCTAAGTTTGTGGGAACTTCCGGTGGTGAAATCCGACATACGGAAATTCGTGAAGTTGCTACTAATCAAACTAATGAAATTGAACATTCGGAGCATCACAACGATGATCATTAATTGAACTTTCAATTGTAACTTTCTTTCTTTTTCTGCGTATAAAAAGTAAACCAAAACACTTTTTTTATGAATAAACCATTCAATTTTAAGTTAATTCCAATGATTATTGGGATTATCTTTCTTATCATTTTTATAGCAAAATCAACCATTACGATTGGCTCTGGACAAGCCGGTGTTTTATATAAAACGTTTGGCGGCGGGGTTGTAACGGATGAATCGCCTTTGGGAGAAGGTTTTCATTTAGTAGCTCCATGGAATGATGTATTTGTATACGAAGTGAGACAACAAGAACTTTCTGAAGAAATGCAAGTATTATCATCAAATGGTTTGGAAATCAAATTAGATGCTACCGCTTGGTTTCATCCGCAATACGAAAATACAGGTAAATTGCACCAAGAAAAAGGAGAGAACTACATTGAAAGAGTCATTCGTCCTGCCATCCGTTCTGCTGCCAGAAGTGTGGTTGGTCGTTATACACCCGAACAATTGTATTCTACTAAACGCGATGCCATTCAAGACGAAATTTTTACAGAAACCAAAAAGATTTTGGCCGGACAATATGTACAATTGAATGAAGTGTTGGTGCGTGACGTTACTTTGCCGGCGACTATAAAATCCGCCATCGAAACCAAATTAAAACAAGAACAGGAAAGTTTAGAATACGAATTCCGTTTGGAAAAAGCCCAAAAAGAAGCGGAACGTCAACGTATTGAAGCCGAAGGAAAAGCCCGAGCTAATCAAATTTTAAGTGCTTCATTAACGGATAAAATTCTTCAAGAAAAAGGTATTCAAGCGACTTTAGAGTTATCAAAATCTCAAAATTCAAAAGTCATTGTTATCGGTTCCGGTAAAGACGGAATGCCTATTATTTTGGGGAATCAGTAACTTCTAAATAAACATAGTTAGTCTAAACCGTTTGAATTTCAGACGGTTTTTTGTTTTTAAAATAGATTTATAAAGCACAAAATGACATAAACTTTTGTTAATCACTTTTTACTTTGTAAGATAATTTATTTCATTTACCACATGAGAATAATAATCATTCAGTATTGATTTTTTAATGAGTGAATGAAATTATCATTTTTAAAAGACTAAACAATGTTATTTATGAAAAAAAGTTACCTGTTTTCAATTTTGTTTCTATCGTTTTCAACTGCAATTTTCGCTCAGAAACAACCAACCAAGTCAGTATTAAATTTTGATTTTGAAACAATAGAAAATGGAAATCCAAAGGGTTGGGAAAACTTTGGAAATGAAACATATCAAAAGGCTTTAGATTCTTTGGATGTTAAAAGTGGAAAATATTCAGTTTCATTATCTTACACTGACGGGAACCTTGGTTTCAAAGCATGGGCATTTACATTACCGGACAATTACAAAGGAAAATCAATCACGCTAAGCGGATTCATTAAAACAGAAAATGTTTCCGAAGGTCATGCCGGATTATGGATGCAGATTGATCCAAGCTTAGGTTTTGATAATATGAATAAAAAAGGAATTGTTGGAACAACTGAATGGACTAAATATGAAATTAAATTACCGTTGTATCCTGATAAAACCGACAAAATTTATGTCGGAGGCTTGCTGGTGGGTAAAGGAAAAATGTGGTTAGACGATTTGAAAGTTACAATTGATGGAAAAGAAATTCAAAAAATAAAACCATATTTCAAAGAGGTCTTTCCAGCTCAGTTAGATAAAGAATTTGATGAAAGTTCAAAAATAACAACGTTTGATTATACATCTACTCATATTTCAAATCTTAAAATGCTTGGGTTGATTTGGGGATTTTTAAAATACCATCATCCAAAAGTTGCATCGGGTGATTTAAATTGGGATTATGAGTTATTCCGAATTATGCCAAAAATAATATCTGCAAAATCAATTAACGAACGAGATGAAATTTTTTCTACTTGGATTTCAAGTTTAGGTGATTTTAAAACAACAACTTTTAAACAATCAAAGGACGAAATCAAAATTCAACCCGATTTAGCTTGGATTACAACTTCCAATTTTTCAAGTAAATTAACAACTTTACTAAACAAAGTAAAAATAGCAAAACGAACAAATAATCATTACTATTTAGCATTTCATTCGGGAGTTAATAATCCCGATTTTAAAAATGAAAACGCTTATGCAAAAATGGTTTATCCTGATACAGGCTTTCGTTTGTTGACTTTATTTCGCTATTGGAATATGATTCAGTATTTTTTTCCATACAAAAATTTAATTGAAGAAGATTGGAAAATGGTATTAGAAGAATTTATTCCCAAGTTTATTCAAGCAAAAGATGAAACAGAATATACATTAACTATTTTAGAAATAGTAGCTAGAATTCATGATACGCATGCTAATGTTTGGGAAGGAAATGAAGTTTTAAATAATTTTTATGGTTCAAAATTTGCTGCGGCAGAAATTAAGTTTATTGAAGAAAAAGCAGTTGTTACCCAATTTTATGATGATGAATTAGGTAAAGAATCAGGATTGAAAGTTGGTGATGTAATTGCATCCGTGAATCAAAAAACAATAGAAGAATTTGTGAAGGAACAAATAGATAGAACTCCTGCTTCCAATTATCCAACAAAATTAAGAGACATTGCTAATTTAGTTCTGCGAACAAATGACGATGAATTATCAATCGAATACATTAGAGATGGAGTAAAATCTCAACGAAAAATAGCCACCTATTCATCAGATAAAATTGACATTTATAATTTTTATCAGAGCCATAACCCTTCTTTCAAATTTGTTGAAAAAGATATTGCATACATTAACCTTGGAACAGTTAAAAAAGATTTTTTACCTGAATTGTGGGAGCAATTTAAAAACTCAAAAGGATTAATTTTGGATTTACGAAATTATCCCTCTGATCACAATGCAATGTATATATTAGGTAGTTATCTTGTTTACAAAAAAAGCAAGTTTGTTAAGTTTACTAAAGGTAGTTTGAAACATCCGGGAATGTTTTCTTTTTATACTACTTATAGTGTTCCAAACAAAAAAGATAAAAATTATCAAGGAAAAGTTGTAATTTTAGTTAATGAAATAACTCAAAGTAGGGCTGAATTTCATGCAATGGCCTATCAACAATCACCAAATGCTATTATTATGGGCTCAACAACTGCGGGATCAGATGGAAATGTTTCTATTATTTCGCTTCCGGGAGGAATTTCAACCATGATTAGTGGTATAGGGGTTTATTATCCAGACGGTAGAGAAACGCAACGAATCGGAATTGTTCCTGATATAGTAGTAAAACCGACCATCGAAGGTGTTAAAAACGGTTACGACGAAGTGCTTGAAAGAGCTATTGAGTATTTGAATAAAAATTAATTTAGTTTTAATAGTTCGAGCAATTATAGTTCAACAAATCACAAAGTTTCTAAATTTTTTGTTTTCTAACATTTTAAGTCATTACATTTGCAACATCAAAAAATAACAAAATGTTTACCATTCAATTACATCATCATCATCACACCTCCGCTCAAGCGAAGTAATGATGCTATGTAATTAATCCATATATCTAAAACCCGTTTGAGTGTATCAAACGGGTTTTTTGTTACTCACCCTTTTGGTGCATTCATTTAAAAAAACTAAAAATGAACACCTTAAAAATTGCGATTCAAAAATCAGGAAGACTCAACGAAGAAAGTCTTCAAATGCTGAAAGATTGCGGGATTTCCATTAACAACGGCAACGACCAACTCAAAGCAGAAGCGACTAACTTTCCTTTGGAAGTATTGTTTTTACGGAATTCAGACATTCCGCAATATTTATTGGATGGTGTGGTAGATGTTGCCATTGTAGGCGATAATCTCTTGGTTGAAAAAGGTCAAAACATCACCGTTGCAGAGAAATTAGGCTTTTCTAAATGCCGTGTTTCTGTTGCCGTTCCTAAATCATTCGAATACAATTCGATTCAAGATTTAAATAATTTACGAGTGGCGACATCGTATCCAACAACAGTGCTGAATTTTTTTAAGTCGAAAAATGTTTCCATCGACATTCACCAGATTTCCGGTTCGGTTGAAATTGCTCCCAATATCGGTTTATCAGATGCCATTGTAGATATTGTTTCCAGCGGAAGCACCTTATTTAAAAACAATTTGAAAGAAGTAGAAGTGATTCTGAAAAGCGAAGCCGTTTTAGCCGTTTCTCCAACTATTTCAACTGAAAACCAACAAATTTTAAATAAACTTCGATTTCGCATTCAATCCGTACTCAAAGCCGGAAAATCAAAATACATTTTGATGAATGTACCGAATGATAAAATTCAACAGGTCAGCCAAATTCTTCCGGTTTTGAAAAGTCCAACCATTATGCCTTTAGCCGAATCCGGGTGGAGCAGTCTTCATTCTGTCATCGAAGAAGACACTTTTTGGGAAGTCATCGATCAACTCAAATCCGCCGGAGCAGAAGGTATTTTGGTTTGCCCGATTGAGAAGATGGTTTTGTGAAAAAGTGATTAGTAATTAGTGAATAGTAATTAGTCTTAATGAATCTTAATGAAAACCCCCTTAATACCTTAATGTTAAAGTCAAATGAAAAAATATAAAAACCCACCCCAATCCCAATGGTCATCGTTATCCCAACGCCCCACTCAATCATTCGCCGAAATCGAAGAAACCGTAAAAGCCATTTTTAAAGAAATTCAGACCAAAGGAGATAATGCAGTTGCCAAATATACATCTTTGTTTGACGGAATTAAGTTAGATACTTTTTTGGTTGCTGAAAATGAAATTAAAGAAGCTGAAAAACAAATTTCAGAAGATTTGAAACATGCCATCGCTTTAGCAAAATCGAATATTTATAAATTTCATTCAGCCCAAAAAACGAATAAAATTGAAGTGGAAACCACTGAAGGTGTTGTATGTTGGCAAGAAAAACGTCCCATTCAAAAAGTCGGTTTATACATTCCGGGCGGAACGGCTCCGTTATTTTCAACCGTGTTGATGTTGGCCATTCCCGCTAAAATTGCCGGTTGCGAAGAAATCATTTTATGTTCACCACCTGATAAAAACGGAAAAATAAATCCCGCTATTTTGTATGCGGCCCATTTATGTGGTGTAACGAATATCTTTAAAGTTGGTGGAATACAAGCGATTGCGGCTCTGACATTTGGTACAGCATCGATTCCAAAAGTCTATAAAATTTTCGGACCAGGTAATCAATATGTTACGGTGGCGAAGCAAGTAGCTACGCAATTCGATACAGCTATCGATATGCCGGCCGGACCTAGTGAATTGTTAGTTTATGCAGATGATTCATCGATTCCCGCTTTTGTTGCTTCCGATTTATTAAGTCAAGCCGAACACGGAACCGATAGTCAAGTAATTTTGGTTTCCAATTCTCAAAAAATAATTGATGAAGTAGAAAATGAAATTGAAAACCAAATTCAAGTTTTACCTCGTAAAGAAATTGCTCAAAAAGCCATCGAAAACTCTAAATTGATTTTGATCAAAAAGGAAAACGATGCCTTGGCATTTATTAACGAATATGCCCCTGAACATTTGATTATTTGTTCCAAAAACGAGACTTTTTTTATTGATGGAATCCAAAATGCCGGTTCAGTGTTTATTGGCAATTTCACTCCTGAAAGTGCTGGCGATTATGCTTCTGGAACCAATCATACGTTGCCAACAAACGGATTTTCAAAGAATTATTCCGGTGTAAATTTAGATAGTTTTTCAAAAGCCATTACGTTTCAAAAAATTGCTGAGCACGGTTTAAAAAACATTGGAAATGCCATCGAAATTATGGCGGAAGCTGAGGGTTTGCAAGCCCATAAAAACGCAATTACCTTACGACTAAATGCTTTAAATAATGAATAAAAATACAGCAATAAATAGTTCGTTTTCGATTCAGAGTCTTGTTCGAAACAATATTTTCAATATGCAATCCTATTCTTCTGCACGCGATGAATTCAAGGAATTTGAAACGAATATGGTTTTTTTGGATGCCAATGAAAATCCGTTTTCCAATGGCTATAATCGCTACCCAGATCCGCAGCAAAAGCTTTTGAAAACAATTTTGGCACAACAAAAGAAAGTGTCCATCAATCAAATTTTGTTGGGAAATGGAAGTGACGAAGTGCTTGATTTGCTCTTTCGTGCCTTTTGCGAACCTAATCAAGACAATGTCATCACGTTGCCACCAACGTATGGAATGTATGGCGTTTTAGCTGATTTGAATGCCATTGAAAACAGAAGAGTTTTGTTAACTACAGATTTTGAACCTAATGTTGAGGAAATTTTGAAAAATGTTTCAAAAAACACCAAAATCATCTTTTTGTGTTCGCCCAATAACCCAACCGGCAACTCCTTTTCAGATGAACGTATTTTGTATTTGTTGAGAAATTTCAATGGTTTAGTTGTTTTGGATGAAGCCTACATTGATTTTTCTTCCAAAGCAAGTTGGTTGTCAGAGCTGAATGATTTTCCCAATTTGGTCATTACTCAAACCTTGTCAAAAGCCTATGGTTTGGCCGGACTTCGGGTGGGAATTTTGTATGCTTTGGAGGAAATTGTTGAAATTTTAAACAAAATCAAACCACCTTATAATTTAAATACTTCTTCTCAAGAAATTGCGATGAAAAAATTGACACAAAACACGTTGGTTGCTCAAATAAAAAAGATAATATCAGAGAGAGAAAGCCTTCTGAAATCACTTCAAGAGGTGAACTGTATTGAGCAGGTATTTGCTTCGGATACTAATTTTATTTTGATAAGAGTAGATGATGCAAACTTGCGATATAACCAATTAATTCAGGCAGGAATCGTAGTTCGAAACAGAAGTAATCAGCCTTTATGTGAAAATTGTCTTCGCATAACCATTGGAACAAAAGAGGAAAATGTTCAATTAATCACCACCTTAAAATCATTATAAAATGGCACAAAAAATTTTATTTATCGATCGAGACGGAACCATTATAAAAGAACCAGCAGATGAGCAAATTGATGCCTTTGTAAAAGTGACTTTCTATCCAAAATCATTAACCTATTTAAGCAAAATTGCAACCGAATTGGATTTTAAATTGGTCATGGTCACCAATCAAGATGGTTTAGGAACGGCAAGTTTTCCTGAAGAAACATTTTGGCCGGTGCATAATTTCATTCTAAAAACATTTGAAAATGAAGGAGTTGTTTTTGATGATGTATTAATTGATAAAACGTTTCCACAGGAAAATGCTTCCACCCGAAAACCAGGAATCGGAATGTTGCAAAAGTATCTTTCGTCGGACTATGATTTAGAAAATTCATTCGTTATCGGTGACCGCTTAACTGATGTTGAATTAGCGAAAAACCTCGGATCAAAAGCGATTTTCATTAATGATAATACCAATTTGGGTACGAATGAAATATCTGTTAAACGAGAAGATTTGAATTCAATTATTGCCTTAGAAACCAATGATTGGAAACAAATTTATGACCTTTTGAAATTGGAAAACCGAACGGCTTCAGTCTATCGCAAAACGAATGAAACTGAAATTGCCATCACGTTAAATTTAGACGGAACCGGAAAAAGTAACATTCAAACCGGATTGGCCTTTTTTGATCATATGCTGGATCAATTATCCCGTCACGGTCAAATGGATTTGGATATTCAAGTCAAAGGCGATTTGCAAGTGGATGAACACCACACGATTGAAGACACAGCTATTACCTTAGGCGAAGTTTTTTCGAAAGCGTTAGGTGATAAATTAGGCATCGAACGTTACGGATTTTGTTTACCGATGGACGATTGTTTGGCACAAGTAGCCATCGATTTCGGCGGTCGATCGTGGTTAATGTGGCAAGCTCCTTTTAAACGGGAAAAAATTGGGGATATGCCAACCGAAATGTTTTTTCACTTCTTCAAATCATTTGCTGATGGTGCAAAAGCCAATTTAAACATCAAGGCGGAAGGTTTTAACGAACACCATAAAATTGAAGCGATTTTTAAAGCTTTCGCGAAAGCAATCAAAGCAGCGGTTAAAAGAGATGTAGAGAAAATGATTTTACCTACAACTAAAGGAATGTTATAAAGTATTCAGTCTCAGTCTCAGTAGGCAGTCTAGCACTGCAGCTGAAAACTGTGACTGAAAACTGTGACTAATTTTAAAAAAATGAAAATAACCATAATAGACTACGGTGCCGGAAACATACAAAGTATTCAATTTGCCTTGAACCGATTAGGTTTTGAAGGGATTTTGACAAACAATGCAGATGAAATTAGTTCTGCCGATAAAGTGATATTTCCGGGCGTTGGTGAAGCTAGTTCGGCAATGAAAAAATTAAAAAATACTGGTTTGGATGAATTGATTCCAACATTGAAGCAACCGGTACTTGGAATTTGTTTGGGAATGCAATTGATGTGTAATCACTCAGAAGAAGGTAATACCAAAGGTTTAGGAATTTTTGATACCGATGTTATTCGATTTTCCAATGAAGTTAAAGTACCGCAGATGGGTTGGAACACTATTTATAATTTGCAATCTCCTTTATTTCAAGGAATAAATGGAAATGAATACTTGTATTTAGTACATAGTTTTTATGCTCCTTTATCTGAAAATACAATTGCAATAACAAATTATGAAACAGAATACAGTTCGGCCTTACAACGTTATAATTTCTACGGCGTACAATTTCACCCTGAAAAAAGTGGAATTATAGGAGAACAAATACTCAAAAATTTTTTAAATCTTTAATGTGAACACAGATTTAAGAAATAATAAAATTTTAAAAATTTCTCAAATTATATCAATCTGTGTTCAAAAAAAAATAATCAAAAATGAAAATCATCCCAGCCATCGACATTATCAACGGAAAATGTGTCCGGTTAACCAAAGGCGATTATACTACTCAAAAAATATACAATGAAAATCCAATAGAAGTCGCCAAATCATTTGAAGCTCATGGTATCATGAATTTACACTTAGTCGATTTAGACGGAGCAAAAGCAGGACAAATTATCAATTATAAAATTTTGGAACAAATAGTTTCGAATACTGAATTGAAAATTGATTTTGGAGGCGGATTAAAAACCAACAAAGATGTTGAAATTGCTTTTGAATGCGGTGCCAATCAAATCACCGGTGGTAGTATTGCTGTCAAAAATCCGTTATTATTTGAAGAATGGATTCAACGTTTTGGTCCTGAAAAAATCATTCTCGGTGCCGATGTATCGAATGGAAAAATTGCTGTTTCAGGTTGGCAGGAAGAAAGTTCAGAAGAACTCATTCCATTTATTCAACACTATCAAACCAAAGGAATTCAATCGGTTATTTGTACTGATATTGCAAAAGACGGCATGTTAGAAGGACCAAGTTTTGAGCTGTATAAAACAATTTTATCGGAAGTAAAAACTATCAAATTAATTGCATCCGGCGGAATTTCAACATTCATAGAATTACCAAAATTAGCTGAAATAGGTTGTCACGGTGTCATTATCGGAAAAGCGATTTATGAAAACCGAATTTCATTAAAACAATTGGAAAATTTCATCACAAAGTCTTAATACTTAATACTCCAATCTTAATACTATCAAATGCTTACAAAAAGAATAATCCCCTGCCTCGACATCAAAAACGGACGAACCGTAAAAGGCATCAATTTTTTAGACTTAAGAGACGCGGGTGATCCTGTTGAATTAGCTTTAAAATATTGTTTAGAGGGAGCAGATGAATTGGTTTTCTTGGATATTTCTGCTACAGAAGAACGCAGAAAAACCTTGGTTCAACTCGTTCAAAAAGTAGCTCAAACCATCAATATTCCGTTTACGGTGGGTGGCGGAATTTCATCAGTAAATGATGTAGAAGTATTATTGAAAAACGGAGCGGATAAAATTTCCATCAATTCATCAGCCGTTAATAATCCGAAATTGATTTCAGAAATTGCTAAAAATTTTGGAAGTCAGTGCGTTGTTGTTGCCATCGATGCGAAATTAATCAATGAAAATTGGAAAGTACATTTGGTTGGGGGAAAAGTCGCCACCGAGTTGGATTTATTCGACTGGGCAAAAGAAGTGGAACAACTTGGGGCTGGTGAAATTCTATTCACTTCGATGAACAACGACGGAACAAAAAATGGTTTTGCTAATTCGGCTTTAGCTCAATTATCTAAAACGGTAAATGTACCCATAATTGCTTCGGGTGGAGCAGGAATGATGAACCATTTTGAAGAAGCATTTTCTTTGGGAAATGCCGATGCTGCTCTGGCGGCCAGCGTTTTTCATTACGATGAAATATCAATCCTTGAACTAAAACAATTTCTAAAAAATAAAAACATTCCTATCAGATTATAGAAGTTAAATTAACACTTTTATGACCTTTTAAAAATCAATGAAAATAGTAAATAACTTATACGACTTATATGTTTAAAAAAAATTTAAATTTCAATAAAAATCCTGATAACTTAATTCCAGCGATTATTCAAGATGCCACAACCAAAACGGTTTTAATGTTGGGCTACATGAACGAAGAAGCGTATCAGCAAACGATTTTAACTCAGAAAGTCACTTTTTTCAGTCGGACAAAAGACCGGTTATGGACCAAAGGTGAAGAAAGCGGCAATTTTCTCAATCTTGTTTCAATCGATGCGGATTGCGATAACGATACACTTTTAATTCAAGTACATCCAACCGGTTCGGTTTGCCATACAGGAGCTGATACGTGTTGGAAACAGCCAAATAAAGCTGATTATGGATTTTTGTCTAATTTGGAAAACACTATTCAACTTCGAAAAGAAAATGGCCTTGCAGAAACAAGTTATATCGCTTCTTTATTTGCAAAAGGCATCAATAAAATTGCCCAAAAAGTTGGTGAGGAGGCGATTGAAATGGTTATTGAAGCCAAAGATTCCAACGATGCTTTATTTTTGAACGAAAGTGCCGATTTACTTTTTCATTATTTAGTTTTATTGAACGCAAAAGGTTTTGAATTGAATGATGTAGTTAAAATTTTGAACGACAGAAGCTAATCACTAATTACTAATCACTATTTTTCGTATATTTAGACCTTTAAAATAGATATAAATATGCTTAAAAAATCTGCGGTTGCATTGAGCACCATTGTTTTATTTTCAACTTTATCTTGCGAACAAAAAAATATGAAAGCCAAAACTGATACGGTTTCTGAAACAAATTCAGAACATAAAATTGTTGTTTATCAAGTTTTTACACGTTTATTCGGAAACACTAATACCACCAATAAACCTTGGGGAACCATCGAAGAAAATGGCGTTGGGAAGTTCAATGATTTTACAGATAAAGCTCTTCAAGAAATAAAAGAGTTAGGCGTAACACACATTTGGTACACCGGTGTGCCACATCACGCAGTTGTTCGTGATTATACCAAATACGGAATTTCTAACGATGATCCGGATGTGGTAAAAGGTCGTGCCGGTTCGCCATATGCCGTAAAAGATTATTACAACGTAAACCCTGATTTGGCGGTTGATCCCGCAAAACGTCTAGAAGAATTTGTAGCCTTGATTGAACGTACACATAAAAACGGTTTGAAACTTGTTATAGATATTGTGCCCAATCACATTGCCCGTCGTTATGAAGGAAAAACCAATCCAAAAGGGGTCAAAGATTTTGGAGCAGACGATGATAAAACGGTAGAGTACAAACGAAATAATAATTTCTATTACATTCCAAATTCAAAATTTGAAGTGCCTACCGATGCCAATTATAAACCACTTGGTGGTGAAAAGCATCCGTTAGCCGATGGAAAATTTGAAGAAATTCCGGCAAAGTGGACCGGAAATGGTTCACGTTTGGCAAAACCTGATATTAATGATTGGTATGAAACGGTTAAAATTAATTATGGTATAAAACCGGACGGAACCAAAGATTTTCCAATGTTACCGGATGGTTACGACAAAAAAGATTATAAAGCTCATGCTGATTTTTGGAAAGGAAAAGATGTGCCGGATTCTTGGAAAAAATTCAAAGACATCACCCATTATTGGATAGAAAAAGGAGTAGATGGTTTCCGATATGATATGGCCGAAATGGTACCGGTAGAGTTTTGGAGTTATATGAATTCTTCCATCAAAATGAAGAATCCAAATGCTTTTTTGTTGGCAGAAGTATACAATCCGGCGGAATACAGAAATTACATTCGTTTAGGAAAAATGGATTATTTGTATGACAAAGTACAAATGTATGATACCTTGAAAAATATTGTGCAAGGTCGTGGCTTACCGAAACACATTTCCGGTATTCAAGAAGACTTGAAAGATATTGAACACCACATGCTTCACTTTTTAGATAACCACGACGAACAACGTTTAGCGAGTCCGCAATTTGCCGGTGATGCAAAAAAAGGAATGCCGTTAATGGTAGTTTCGGCAACCATCAGTTCGTCGCCAACCATGATTTATTTTGGTCAGGAAGTGGGAGAACCGGGTGCGATTGATGCCGGTTTTGGTAAACAATCTCGAACCTCTATTTTTGATTATGTGGGAGTTCCGCATCATCAACGTTGGATGAATGGCGGAAAATTTGACGGCGGACAATTATCCAAAGAAGAAAAAGAATTACGTGATTTTTATAAACGCTTGTTGAACTTTACGCTGAAAAGTAGTGCGTTGATGGGTGATTATGAACAAATTCAGGACGCCAATTTAGAAGCCGGTTTAGGCTATGATTTCGGATTGTATTCGTTTGTGCGATGGAGCGAGGAAGAGAAGTTAGTGATTGTCACTAATTTTAATCAAAACACACCCGTTCAATGTGATGTGATGATTCCGGCAGATGTGGTGAAAAAAATGAATTTGAAAGACGGAAAATATCAATTAAAAGATCAATTATACGGGAAAAGTACAACTGAATTGATTATTGAGAATGGAGTAGGTAAGTTTGTTGTGAAAATTTCGCCTAATGAAAGTTTTATTTATAAGATTTAGTTACAAATAATTTATTTGGATTAATGGCTTCATGTTTTACTAGTTTTAATGATTAGTTTATAATTTTAAAAAAATCAAGTTGATATAAGTAATTTTTCTTTCTAATTCCCTCAAAAATAGTTTTGTAAATTCAAAAAAGCTTCGTAATTTTGCACACCTTTTGGCGAAGAAGAGTTTCCATTGGGTATAAACAAATTATGTAAACATCTTCTGCTGTTTTCTATCGCATTATGAAACTCAAGTGAACACAGAATACAAATTTTTAATCAGCATGTCTGAAATTTTAAAAGAACAAGAAGCGTTTTTAGCAAACTTTAACTGGCATAACTTCCAAGAAGGAATTGATGCAGTGGATGAAAAAAACCTAAGAGAATTTGAAGAATTAGTTGCTAAGACCTTCATTTCAACGGAAAGTGACGAAGTGGTAATGGGAACTGTAGTTCGTATTACGGATCGTGATGCTATCGTTGACATTAACGCGAAATCGGAGGGAGTTATTTCTTTAAACGAATTCCGTTACAATCCAAACTTAAAAGTAGGTGACAAAGTAGAAGTATTAATCGACGTTCGTGAAGACAGAACAGGTCAGTTAGTATTATCGCACAGAAAAGCTAGAACAATCAAAGCTTGGGATCGTGTAATTGCTGCTAACGAAAGTGGCGAAATCGTAAACGGTTTTGTAAAATGCAGAACAAAAGGTGGTATGATTGTAGATGTTTTCGGAATTGAAGCCTTCTTACCAGGTTCACAAATTGATGTGAAGCCAATTCGTGACTACGATCAATATGTAAACAAAATGATGGAGTTTAAAGTGGTAAAAATTAATCACGAGTTTAAAAACGTGGTGGTTTCTCACAAAGCTCTTATCGAAGCAGATATTGAAGTTCAGAAAAAAGAAATCATTGGTCAATTAGAAAAAGGACAAGTATTAGAAGGTGTGGTGAAAAACATCACTTCTTATGGTGTTTTCATTGATTTAGGTGGTGTTGATGGATTAATTCACATTACTGACCTTTCTTGGTCAAGAATCAATCACCCAAGTGAAGTACTTGAATTAGACCAAAAATTAAACGTTGTAATTCTTGATTTTGATGATGAGAAAACAAGAATCCAATTAGGTTTAAAACAATTAAACGCTCACCCATGGGATGCTTTAGATGCTAAATTACAAGTTGGTGATAAAGTAAAAGGTAAAGTAGTAGTAATCGCAGATTACGGTGCTTTTATCGAAGTGGCTGAAGGTGTTGAAGGTTTAATCCACGTTTCTGAAATGTCTTGGTCAACACACTTACGTTCAGCTCAAGATTTCATGAAAATTGGAGATGAAGTAGAAGCAGTTATCTTAACATTAGACAGAGACGAAAGAAAAATGTCGTTAGGTATCAAGCAAATGACGCAAGATCCTTGGACTGATATTACCGCTAAATATCCTGTTGGTTCTAAACATACCGGTATCGTAAGAAACTTTACTAACTTTGGAATCTTCGTTGAATTAGAAGAAGGTATTGATGGTTTAATTTATATTTCTGATTTATCTTGGACTAAGAAAATTAAACATCCATCTGAATTCATCAACGTCGGTGAGAAATTAGATGTGGTAGTATTAGAGTTAGATGTTGAAGGACGTAAATTATCATTAGGTCACAAACAAACTACGGATAACCCATGGGATAAACATGAAGATGCTTATGCTGTTGGTACTATCCACAACGGAACTATCGCTGAAATTGTTGACAAAGGTGCAACAGTTGATTTTGGTGATGATGTAGTTGCCTTCGTTCCTGCTCGTCATTTAGAAAAAGAAGACGGTAAGAAATTGAAAAAAGGGGATGCTGCAGACTTTAAAGTAATTGAATTCAACAAAGAATTCAAAAGAGTTGTAGCTTCGCATACTGCTATCTTTAGAGAAGAAGAGGAGAAAAATGTGAAAGCTGCTTCAGAAGCTGTTGCGGCTAACAATAACACGAATGCTCCTGCTCAAACCTTAGGTGAAAACAACCAAATTTTGGCTGACCTAAAAGCTAAAATGGAAAAAGGAGAAAAATAATTTTTCTCTTTTATAAATTAAAAAATCCCTCTTCGAAAGTAGAGGGATTTTTTTTCATTCTAAAGTTACTATTCACTAATTATAATATTTGCTCAACCAAATATCTTCATTGAAATTCTTTCCTTGCCAAAAACAGTAGTAAAGAGCAATTCCCATCACAGATTTTAAAACAAATAAAAAGGTAACCAAGCCCATAACTCCTTGTGTGGTTTTACCAAATATATTTTGTGGTATAAGAGCAGTCAATAACAAACTGATAAATACTAGAAGAACAATAAAATTCCCCATATTTTTAAAGGGTTTCACGGCTAGTTTTCGTAACGGATGCAAATCATTTCCCCATTTGTGAATAAGATAATAATATTCATTGCCGATTGGAGCAAATAATAACGGATCGTCATAGTTTTCCAATTTAAACAATTTAGAAGGTGCAACAATTTTGAATCCTTGTAATTGGGTTTGGTGAATTTTTTCTAGTGCACGAATTTTTGAAATTGCTTCTTCCGGAATTTGTCCTTTGAAATAATGTGAAGATAAAAATCGTAAGCGATAATCTACACACAAGGTTTTGATTTCATTGATGTGGAAAATGTTTTTCGTTTCCAATTCATCAAAAATGAAATAATTGTGATTTGTTGAAGATTTCTTTGAAAGTTCACTTTTAATATTTTCTCTTTCCTGTTCATTTTCACTTAAAATCTTCTTTACTTGTGAGATAAGTTCAGATTCAGAATTCATTTTTTTCTTTAAATTCTGTAATTCAACCAGCAAGTTCTTCTTTTTCAGTAGCATTTTGAATGAATTTAGTTGTAATTAAATAATATGATTTAATTAGTTCTAAATTAATTAATTATACTTTTTTTAAAAAATAATTTGTGCTTTTTTTTACTATTTCAATTATTAAAGTTCTGTTAAAAAGGCTTTTAAAAAACTATGGTTTAGTTTGATACGTAATCCAATCAATAACTAAAAAAATTATATCACAATAAATTAAGAAAATAGTAACTGCAATGGTTGCATTGCAATAATGAAATGAAAAAGGGTTTGTTCAAATCGAAGTTATAATACTATGATTATAGGTTTATTACTTGATTTTTGTATGAACTAAAAAAGACCACCAATTTAATTTTTGTGGTCTTTTTTATTATCTCAAAACTGCTCCAACTTCTTTTTCAAAATTTTGTTGAAGCTTGTTCATTATTTTATCAATTTGTTCGTCAGTCAACGTTTTGGTTGTGTCTTGAATAACGAAACTCAAGGCATAGGATTTCTTTCCTTCCGGAAGGTTCTTTCCTTCATAAACATCAAAAAGATGAATCTCTTTTAATAAAACTTTCTCTGTTTGACGAGCAATAGAATATAATTTATCAAACGTAACATTTTGATCTAATAATAATGACAAATCTCTTCGAACTTCCGGATATTTAGGAATATCTTGAAATTTAATTTTGTTTGAAATCATTTTCAAAATCAGATTCCAATTAAAATCGGCATAAAATACTTCTTGTTTAATGTCGAAATATTTTAGAATAGATTTTTTTACCGTACCATACTCAACTAAAACATCATTTCCAATGGCAATGGCTATTCCTTCGTTAAATACATCGCTTGAAACCGGAACACTTTGTGTTTTTCCAACAGAAAGTCGAGTTAAAATCGATTGCACATAACCTTTAAACAAAAAGAAATCACTAGGCTTTTGTGGCGTTGTCCAAATTTCAGGTTGACGATTTCCGGTTACAAACAACGAAAGATGCTTGTTTTCTTCATAACCGGACGGCATTTTATGGTAACTTTTACCGAATTCAAATAATTTTAAATCTGAATTTCTACGATTTATGTTATACGAAACCGCTTCTAAACCGGAAAACAAGAGGGATTGACGCATCGCTGATAATTCATTACTCAACGGATTCAGCATCATGACATTAAAATCTTCTTTAAGATTTTCTGATAATTTCACATAATCAGGAGTTGTCAAGGAATTGGCCATCATCTCATGAAAACCTACCGAATTCAATTGTGAAGCGATGATGTTCTGCACTTTATAATCCTCAGTTCTTCCTGAATTGGCAACGGTCGCATTCAATTTTTTAGAAAACTGAATGTTGTTGTAACCATACACACGAAGAATTTCTTCAATCACATCAATTTCACGTTGTACATCCACACGATACGCAGGAATGGTTAAGCCTAAACCGGCATCGGAAACGCTGTTGACTTTAATATCTAAAGAAACCAAAATCTTTTTGATGATTTCTTTTGGAATTTCCTGACCAATGATTTTATTTACTTTATTGAAGTTTAATAAAACCGTGAAATCTTCAATTTTCTTTTGATAAATATCGATGATATCTGAAGTAATTTCGCCCCCTGCAATTTCTTTAATTAAAATAGCGGCTCTTTTTAAAGCGTATTCAGTGATGGTTGGATCGATTCCACGTTCAAAACGGAAGGAAGCATCGGTACTTAATCCATGTCTCTTTGCCGTTTTACGAATAGAAACCGGATTAAAATAGGCACTTTCTAAAAAGATATTGGATGTATTTTCGGTAACGCCAGAATTTTTCCCACCAAAAACACCTGCAATGCAAAGCGGACCTTTTTCGTCGCAAATCATTAAATCTTCTTCGTGTAAAATTCGTTCTACATCATCTAAGGTTTTGAATTTTGTTCCACTTTCAGCAGTTTTTACGATAATTTTTCCGTTGATTTTGTTGGCATCAAATGCATGTAGCGGTTGCCCTAATTCGTGCAAAACATAATTCGTAGCATCAACAATATTATTTTTTGGTGTTAAACCAATCGCTTTTAAACGATTTTGCAACCAATCCGGAGAAGGTTTTACCGTAATTCCCGAAATGGTAACACCGCAATAACGAGGAGCTAATTTGATATCTTTTACTTCTACATCAATTTTGAGCGTTCTTTTATCTACTCTAAAACTGGTTACGGAAGGCGTAATTAATTCGGGGTGCACATTTTTTTGTACTAATCCGGCACGTAAATCACGAGCAACACCCCAATGCGACATGGCATCGGCTCTGTTGGGTGTTAAACCGATTTCAAAAACTTCATCATTTTCAATGTTCATTACTTTAGCAAATGGTGTTCCGGCTTTTAATGAAGCATCTAAAATCATAATTCCGTCATGATTTTCGCCAAGACCTAATTCATCTTCGGCACAAATCATTCCGTGACTTTCTTGTCCGCGGATTTTTCCTTTCTTAATTTGAAATTCGTTTCCTTCTTTATCAAATAAATTGGTTCCAATGGTTGCTACAGGAACTTTTTGACCCACCGCAACATTGGGAGCACCACACACAATTTGTACAGGATTTCCATCGCCTAAATCTACTGTAGTTATTTTTAAACGGTCAGCATCATGATGTTGCACGCAGGTTTTTACTTCGCCAACCACGATGCCTTCTAAACCACCTTTTACAGATTGATATTTTTCTACAACTTCTACTTCTAAACCTAAATCGGTTAGCAACGCTGCTGTTTCTTCGGAAGATGATTCTAATTTAATAAATTGTTTGAGCCAATTGTATGAGATACGCATTTTCTATGAGCTTTTAAAGGTGGCAAAGATAATCAATGAAATACTTTTTGCATAATTTTAAATAAAAAAGGTCACTTAATTTAGCGACCTTTTGAAAACTTTTTCTAATCATGATTTTTAGTTGATGCAATAAAGAAAATAGGATAATTTTTCGCTTCCTGGTAAAACTTGGGAAACACTATTTGCTGACTTACTGTCTTGTGAAGTAGCATCTATAAACTTGAAATGTGTTGACACATAAATGCATCCGTTTTTATCAAATTTTAAATCTTCTTTTTCTATTCTAAAGATATTTTCAGTCTGATTTGTGGCAGTTTTAAAATTGTAAGAAGGAATTGTTTCGACATCATCAATACTTTTACGAATTTTAGAAAACGTTCCAAAATATAAATCAGCTTCTGAAATTGATATTTTATCATTTGTTTTACAAATCATATAAATAGTAGTTTCATCATGATAAATAGATAATTCGCCAATTGATTTGGAATCATTATCAATTATTTCATAATTCACTTCAGATTTTAAAGCAGTATCTTTTTTAGAGGAAAGCAGTGCAAGATTTGTTTGTTCTTCGTTAAAAGAATCGTCTTTACTACAATTAACAGTCAAAAATGCAGTAAAAATTACTAGTGTAATTTTTTTCATGTTGGTTAAGTTTTTTGTGTTAGACTTGGGATCTATTCAAATAAATGCCGGGCAAGCTTTTAGTTGATGGTGCTAAACTAAGTGCAAGTATTGATTTACAAAAATAAAATCGTTTAAAAACACTTTTTTCTCGTTATATAACTCAAAATAAGTATAATTAGTATGATTTAAAGGATTTCTTCAACGTGTTTTTTGATATTAGAAGCTATTTTTTCGATAGGAAGATCGTTTGCATCAAAACCGAAAGGATCTTCAATTTCTTCGGCAATGAGCTCTAAACTCGCTAATACATAAAAAATAAAAATAACTACCGGAATAGAATAATATCCCAAACTGAAAACATAGCCAAACGGCAAAGTCATTACATAAAAAAAGATAAACTTTTTGATAAATGCACTATAAGAATAGGGAATAGGCGTGTTTTTGATTCGTTCACATGCTCCGCATATATCAGTAAACGACATAATTTCGTTGTTCAAAATAATCAGCTGATCGCCGGTAATTTTCTTTTGGTCATACAAATCATTTATTTTTTGAAAAAGCATTTTGGCTATTTGATTAGGTTTGTGTTTATGATGATCAATTTCCAAATCGGTAACTTCATAAAGTTGTTTACTCGTTTCTTCATCAGTCAAATGCTTTCCTAATATTGAAGCATATCCCGGAATAATTTTTCTGAAAAAGGCCCTGTCATTTTCTTCATGTAAAATGACACATAGTTTAACAGCTAAGTTCCTGCTGTTATTTACTAATGCACCCCATAATTTACGCCCTTCCCACCATCGATCATAGGCGGTATTGGTTCGAAATACAAGTAATAAAGAAATCACAAAACCCAACATGCTATGCATAATTGTAATATTACTCAGGTAACTTTGTTCTGATAATTTCCAATACTCAATTTCCAAATAGCCCACACCATACGTATAAAATCCAATAAAAATCATCATCGGAATCAATTTTCGGAAGGTATCGGATTTATGAAATCTGAATATAAAAGTAATCCAGTCTTTGGGGTTGTATTGAACCATTTGTTTGGGTAATGGGTTAAAGGTAATGGGTGATTGGTTTGAAAGTGTAAATGTAGAGAAGAAATTTTAATTTTTAATTGCTAATAAAAATTTTCATACTTATTAACCTATTACCAATCACCAATTACCCTTTACCTAACTAATATAATTCCAAATATTCTTCTTCTTACTCATTTCCATAAAAACCATTCGCAACGTTTGGTGCTCCGGTAATGTCATTGAGGCATCTTTTTTCAAGAGTTTGATGGCTTCATGGCGAGCAAGTTGTAAAATATCTCGGTCTCGAACTAAATCGGCGATTTGTAAATTCAATACACCACTTTGTTGTGTTCCCATGATATCGCCGGGTCCGCGGAGTTTTAAATCGACTTCGGCAATTTCAAAACCGTCGTTGGTGCGACACATGGTTTCTAAACGTGTTTTGGAATCGTCACTTAGTTTGTGACTCGTCATCAAAATGCAATAACTTTGTTCGGCACCACGACCGACACGACCGCGAAGCTGATGCAATTGCGATAAGCCAAAACGTTCCGCACTTTCAATCACCATGACGCTGGCATTGGGAACGTTTACACCGACTTCAATCACGGTGGTAGCGACCATAATATTGGTTTTCCCAGCTGCAAAACGTCGCATTTCTTCTTCTTTATCAGCCGCTTTCATTTGTCCGTGTACGATGGAAACGCTGTAGTGAGGCAATGGAAAATCCCTTGAAATACTTTCATAACCATCCATCAAATCTTTGTAATCCATTTTTTCACTTTCATTAATCAATGGATAAACAATATAAATTTGTCGGCCTTTGGCGATTTCATCTTTCAAAAAATTCCACACTTTCAATCGGTTCGAATCATAACGGTGAACGGTTTGAATAGGTTTTCGACCCGGAGGCAATTCGTCGATTACAGAAATATCCAAATCGCCATACAAACTCATCGCCAATGTTCGCGGAATTGGAGTAGCTGTCATTACTAAAACGTGTGGTGGAATAGCGTTTTTCTTCCATAATTTCGAGCGTTGCTCTACACCAAAACGATGCTGCTCATCAATAATGGCCAAACCTAAATTATTGAACTGTACTTTATCTTCCAACAAAGCATGTGTGCCGATTAAAATATGTAATTCACCATTTTCTAACGCTTCGTGTATAATTTTTCTTTCGGAAGTTTTGGTTGAACCTGTTAATAGTTTTATATTGATATTCAAATCTTTAGCCAATTCGGTCAAGCCGTTAAAATGTTGCGTAGCTAAAATTTCCGTGGGAGCCATCAAACAACTTTGAAAACCATTGTCTAACGCTATTAGCATACACATTAAGGCTACAATCGTTTTTCCGGAGCCCACATCGCCTTGTAATAAACGGTTCATTTGTGCGTTGCTGCCTAAGTCATTTCGAATTTCTTTCAACACTCGTTTTTGAGCATTTGTCAATTCAAACGGCAAATGATTTTGATAGAAATTATTAAAATATTCGCCCACTTTTTCAAACGGATGGCCTTTGATTTTATGTTTCCGAATGAGGTTTTTGGTGATTAATTGCAATTGAATAAAAAACAATTCTTCAAATTTTAATCGAAATTGAGCTTTTGCCAACAACTCCTGACTTTTTGGAAAATGAATATTGAACAAGGCCGCATTTTTGGGAATCAATTTTAATTCATCCAATAAATAAGGGGGAAGTGGCTCGGTAAAACGGGCTTGCGTTTCCACAAACAATTGCTGCATCATTTTGTTGATGGTGCGATTGGAAATGCCTTTTTGCGTCAATTTTTCGGTTGAAGGATAAACCGGTTGCATCGCCGAACGCAAACTTTGTTTGTGTTCTTCCAACAATTCCAGTTCCGGATGAGCCATGTTAAACACGTTGGAAAATGAAGCAACTTTACCAAAAGCAACATAAACGGCGTTGAGTTTTAAACTTTCGCGAATCCATTTTTGTCCTTGAAACCAGACCAATTCCATTTCTCCGGTGTCATCAACAAACGTAGCGACTAATCGTCCTCGTCCTTTTTTTTGTTCAACTGTTTTGATGTGGATGATTTTTCCAATGATTTGAACTTCACTATTACTCCCGAGACTTCGAGACTGTAATTCATTGATTTTATAATATTTTGTTCGATCAATGTACCGATTAGGGAACAACGTTAACAAATCACCATACCGATGAATACTAAGCTCTTTCCGAAGCATTTCACCTCGGGAAGGACCTACACCTTTAAGGTATTCGATAGGAGTTTGTAATATATCGTTCATTTTAAAAAAATCAATGGCAATATCAATGGCAATGGCAATGGCAATGGCAATTGCAATATCAATGTCATTTCAAAGCGAAGATAGTTTTTTATGGTGGATTTTGAAAAATGAAATAGCTTGAATTATCAATACATTGAATTTGTAGTTTTAGTTCTACCCAAAAATGATTAATTGTTTATAATTTCATGAAAAAATAATATGTTTTGTTAAAATATCTTCTTAATTTTATAAATCAATAATTTTTAAAACAATTAACATGGGATCATTTGTTATCAGTAAAAGAAAAAATGGAGAATTTCAATTTGCATTAAAAGCCGGAAATGGTCAAGTAATTTTGTCCAGTGAAGGCTACACGACTAAAGCGGCTTGTGAAAACGGAATTGAATCGGTAAGAAAAAATTCGCAAGACGATAAACGATTTGATCGTTTAGAATCAAAAAATGGAAAACCTTACTTTAATTTAAAAGCAACTAACGGTCAAATCATTGGTAACAGTGAAATGTATGAATCGGTAGCTGCTCGTGAAAACGGTATTGCTTCAGTAGCTAAAAATGCTCCGGATGCAACTGTTAAAGAAGAGTTAGAATAATATAATTCCGTACATACTATGATAAGCCCTGTAAAAAGGGCTTTTTTTATTTAATACTTTGATAAAAAGAAAATATTCCAATTAATAAAATTAAAACTAAAGCAATCCGCTTGAAGTAATCTTGTGAAATATGGTTTAAAAACTTTTGACCTAACCAGCTTCCCACAAACCCAATTACAAATAAAAAAGGAACATACCAAAGGATGTCCTTTGTAATAAATCCGTTCCCAAAGTAAACTACGGTTCTTGATAAATCAATCATCATATCAATTGCTGCAGAAGTTGCCACAAAAACACTTTTTTCTAAATTAAAGGCTGCCATAGTTATGCCTCGAATAGCTCCTCCGGTACCAATTAGACCGGCTGAAAAACCTGAGAGTGCTCCACCGATTACTGTTTGGTTAAATTTGGGCGGAATAATAAGTTTATCTTTGATTAAAAATAATAAACTAAGTGAAATTAGGAAGATGCCTAACACGATTTCTAGAATTTTATTATCAAAAAATTTACTCAAAAAGCCTCCAATGATTACAAATAATACTGATGGAATACCAATTTGAAGAATAAGTTTTTTGTCTAATCCTTTTCTAAACAGATAGATTTTTGAAAGATTACTCGATAAGTGAAAAACAGCAGTGATTCCCAAAACGGTATGAAAATCAAAAAAAATGTTTGCAAAAGGCACAAAAAATACAGACGAGCCAAAACCACCAATGGTTCCAATGATTTCTGCAATTAATGTAAGTACTAAAAACCAAATGGATTTTTCGATTCCCATTGTAATCAATCTTTACCTAAAGGTACAAAAAAAACGCAAAATTGCTTTTGCGTTTTTCAGTTATTTTTGAAATAAATTATTTCCCGTCCTTGTCCACTTTTGGTCTTTCCACGGCATTAGCTAATTCCCAAGCTACAGCAAAAGCTAATTTTGTTCTTTTGGCTAACAAAGGATAATCGATTTTATCAGGTGTATCTGTTGGTTTATGGTAATCATCATGCACACCATTAAAATAAAAAATGGCTGGAATTCCTTTTTTGGCAAAATTATAATGGTCTGAACGGTAATAAAAACGATTTGGATCATTCAAATCGTTGTATTTATAATCCAATTCCATCCCGATATACTTCGTATTGGCTTCTTCTGAAATACGGTGTAAGTCGCTGCTCAAACGGTCAGAACCGATAACATATACATAATTGTCGTTGTTTTCTTTTTCATAACCCCGACGTCCTATCATATCAATATTGATATTGGCGATAGTATTTGCAATAGGAAATAAAGGATTTTCAGCATAAAAACGTGAACCGTGCAAGCCGTGTTCTTCACCGGTTACATGTAAAAATAAAATAGATCGTTTCGGACCGTTCCCTTCTTTTTTAGCTTTTTGAAAGGCAGCAGCAATTTCCAAAAGAGCTACTGTTCCGGAACCATCGTCATCGGCACCATTGTATACTTCTCCATTTTTCATTCCCACATGATCGTAATGAGCAGAAATAACCAAAATTTCATCCGGTTTTTCAGTACCTTCGATAAATGCCCAAATATTTTCAGAATCGCCTAGTTTTGGACTAAATTGTTTCTTAAAAAACTCTGCCGGAATGGGCTGATAAAATGCACTCGCCCCTTTTGGAAAAGAAATTCCATTGGCTTTGTATTGATTAATCAAATACTCACCGGCTTTTTTCTGGCCGGGAGTTCCGGTGTCACGCCCTTCCATTTCGTCAGAAGCAACAATATAAAGGTGTTTACTTAAATTTTCAGCCTTAATCTCAGACAAGTACTTTTCCGGTGAACTTTCTTTTGTACTATTTTTATTGGAGGAACAACCTACCAACAAAAACGATAACACAAAAGAACTCAGAATTATTTTTTTCATTTTAATCAAATTATTTTGACAAATATACTAAAGTAGGTTTACAAAGTTTCTTTCAAGAATGATAAAAAATGAACGAAAGAGCGTTTATCAGCCAATTCATTATAAGCAGCCCCTCTTGAATTATCGTTTCCGGCTTTTTTATTGGTAAAAGAATGTACCGCACCCGAATAATAAATCATTTGCCAATCGGCTTTGGCCTCTTTCATTTCTTTTTGAAAAGCAAGGATTTCTTTTTCCGGAACAAACGGATCATCTGCACCATGTAGAACGAGTACTTTCGGATTAATTTCAGAAATAATTCTGTCTTCCGCTTTACCTAATCCACCATGAAACGAAACAACTCCTTGAACGTTTAAACCCGCACGGGCTGCTTCCAACGCACCGGTTCCGCCAAAACAATAGCCAATTATCACAATTTTATCTTTATTGGCTCCAGATTGAATGAGTTGATCAAGAGCCAATTGAATTCTTCGATGATAATCCGCTACATTATTTTTATAAAAACCGGCTTGTTTTCCGGCTTCAGAACTGTTTTGGGGATAATTTCCTTCACCGTAAATATCGGCAATAAAAACATAATGACCTAAGGCTGATAATTGTTGAGCTACTTCCTTAGAATGGTCGTCAATTCCCATCCATGCCGGTAAAATTAAAATACCGGATTTATTGGCATTCGCTTTTTGGGGTTTAGAAGAAAATCCGTTTAGGTTTTGATTTCCGTCTTTGTAGGTAGTCGATTCCAATTGTGCATTCATTGAAAAGTGTGTGAAAATCAAAAGTAAAAGTAAATTTTTCATGCGTTTTGTTTTTGATGTTAAAGTACGATACAATCTTTTTATACCAATGATAATTTAGAAAAAATTAATATTTGTTAATCGGTATTGATTTTTATAAAAAAAACAGGATAACAATATGTGCAATAAAATAAGCAGAAAAATAATAATTATGTAATTATTGAATGGTTTTATTGAAAAAAAACAATGAATGTAACTTTTGTTACAGAAAGATTATTGTCAACTAGCTAGTTTTACCAATCTAAAGTAATAGGTATGAAAGCAAATCAACACATTCTGATTATTGGTGGTGGTACTGCAGGAATTATGACTGCCGCTCAATTAATTAAAAAAAACAAAAATCTATCCATTTCAATTCTTGAGCCATCTGAGAAACATTATTATCAGCCGGCATTCACCTTGGTTGGGGCAGGAACCTATGATTATAAAAAAACAATTCGTTTAACGAAAGACTTGATTCCGAAAGGAGTCAAATGGATTAAGGACTTTGCCACTGAAATTTTAGCTGAAGAAAAACAGGTAAAAACTGCCACATCGGGCAATATATCCTATGATTTATTGGTTGTTGCGACCGGATTGGTTAATGATTTAGATGGGATTGGGATTGAAGGACTTCGTGAAGGATTAGAAAAAGGCGTCGTGTGCAGTAACTACGTTGACCCTAACAAAACATGGGAACTTCTTCAAAAGTTCAAAGGAGGAAATGCTGTTTTCACTCAACCTACTACACCAATAAAATGTGGAGGAGCACCACAAAAAGCAGCGTATATGGCTGCGGATTATTTCAGAAAAAAAGGTATTTCTAATAAAACCAATCTCGTTTTTGCAACCCCGGGTTCGGTGATTTTTGGTGTAAAAATTATCGCTGACTCACTCATGAAAGTCATTGGTGACTATAACATTCATTTTAAAACATTTTATGCTCCCATAAAAATTGATTCGGATAATAAAATTGTTTATTTTAAAGAGGTAAGCACAGGTGAAAACAAATGTGTGGTCAATGAAAACAACATATTAAACGAAAAACATACCGGTAATGAAATCATGGAAATTCCGTTTGATTTCTTGCATTTGGCACCACCTCAAGCCCCTCCAAAATTTATTAGAGAATCGAATCTGGTGAATGCCGCCGGTTGGTTAGATGTTCATATTAATTCACTTCAACACAATAAATTTACTTCCATTTTCGGTTTAGGAGATGTTGCCGGTTTGCCAACAGCTAAAACCGGTGCCGCCATTCGCAAACAAGTGCCAGTGGTTGTGGATAATATTTTAAAATATTTAGCCAATCAAACAGTTGATAATCAAGGATACTTAGGTTATTCCTCTTGTCCGTTAGTAGTTGGTTATGGAAAAATGATTTTGGCAGAGTTCAATTATAAAAATGAATTTACACCCGACCCCAAACTAAAGCAAATGCTTGTTTTTGACAGTAATAAACCTCATTGGCGATTATGGTTTTTAAAAAAATACATGTTACCCCATTTATATTGGAATAAAATGATGAAAGGAGAAAATGTTTAATTTTATAAGCAGAAAGAATATTCGTAACTAATATTGGAATAATCCATATTTTTTTCGAAATTTACGATTGAAATTAAAAAAAATGAAAGAATTACTCCAGCAAACCTATGGGTTTGTTTTTGAAGAAAAACTTATTGAAGAAATAGCGGCAGTTTCGTTATTAAGAGATTTTAATGAAGGCGATATTTTAATCGATTTTGGCGATTATATTAAAAAAATGCCCTTACTTATCGAAGGAGCAATAAAGATTTTAAGAGAAGATTTTGACGAAGGTGAATTACTCCTTTATTTTATTGAAAAAGGGGATACATGTGCCATGACCATGGCTTGTTGTATGGGCGAAACCAAGAGTGAAATTCGTGCTGTTGCCGAAACCAAAGGAATGGTAATTATGATTCCTGTTTACAAAATGGAGGAATGGTTGGGTAAATACAAAAGTTGGCGAAATTATGTTTTTAACAGTTATAATAATCGTTTAAAAGAAATGCTCAATGCCATTGATAATTTGGCTTTTATGAATATGGATGAACGATTGATGAATTATTTAAATGATAAGTCAAATATCAATCATTCTAAAGAAATTCATACAACACATCAAGAAATTGCTTATGATTTACATACTTCACGAGTAGTAGTTTCTCGTTTATTAAAAGCACTTGAAAATGATGGTAGAATAAAACTTCACCGGGCTTCAATCGAATTATTAAATTAAAGTACAGTATCAAAAGTTACATAGTTATTAATTTTTCACTATTACTTTTGATAAAAAATACACTAATGGAATCAACTTTTATCTTAGGCTATTTTCTTGCAATTATTGTCGGCATTTCACTTGGCTTAATAGGAAGCGGTGGTTCAATTTTAACTGTTCCCATTCTAGTTTATATCATGGCTGTTGAGCCTGTGCTAGCCACAGCATATTCTCTTTTTATTGTGGGGTCAACTGCTTTGGTTGGCGGAATAAAAAGTGCTTTGCTCAAGAAAGTTGATTTTAAAACAGTTTTAATTTTTGGAATTCCTTCAATTGCAGCAGTTTATTTAACAAGAGCTTTTATAGTACCTCATTTACCTGAAGTATTTTTTACTATCGGAACCTTTGAATTTACAAAGTCGATTGCTTTAATGCTTCTGTTTGCAATTGTTATGATTATGGCTTCCATTTCAATGATAAAGCCATCCAAGGCAGTTGAAGATGAGAATAGCCCCATGAAGTATAACTTCCCATTAATTTTATTGGAAGGTTTGTTAGTGGGAGTTCTAACCGGTTTAGTTGGAGCAGGAGGAGGTTTTTTAATCATACCGGCTTTAGTTTTACTGGCAAAAATGCCTATGAAATTAGCAGTTGGTACCTCACTTTTTATCATTGCTGCAAAATCATTAATTGGATTTTTGGGTGATTTGAAAGGAAATCAAACAATTGATTGGAGTCTGTTATTAATTTTTACTTTTGCTTCTATAATTGGAATATTTATTGGAATATACCTTTCAAAAAAAATTCATGGTGCCAAATTAAAAACGGGATTTGGCTGGTTCGTACTTTTAATGGGAATTTACATCATACTTAAAGAATTAGTCTTATAATTGTAGTATGATTTTAAAGAATTCAATTTCAGGAATACTTTTCACATGCTTAATTGCTGCTTTTGCTTGGACCATTAGTGCATGGTTTCCTTTTTTAAACAGCATATTAATCGGTTTGTTATTGGGAATTGTAATTGGGAATTTTTTTAAACTGCCGATGCAATTATCCCAAGGAATAAGTTTTTCAAGTTCAAAAGTATTAGAATTTTCAATACTTTTTTTGGCATTTGGTATCAACTATTCCTATATGGGAAAAATTGGATGGCAAAGTTTTTTAATGGTTGCATTTGTTGTATTCGCGGTTTTAGTTTTTAGTGTGTATTTATCCAAAAAAGTGAATTGTCCAAGTACAGTTGGATGGATGGTTGGTTTTGGAACAGCCATTTGTGGTTCTAGTGCCATCGCAGCCTTGGCTCCCAGTTTAAATAAAAACAAAGAAGATGTTGGGGTAGCATTAGCTGTAGTTAATTTGTTTGGCTCAATAGGGATGCTTTTTTTACCCTTAATTCTTACTCTTTTTCATTTTTCAACCACAGAAATAAGCTTGCTTCTGGGTGGAACATTACATTCAGTGGGCAATGTAGCCGGTGCTGCTTTTGCCATTTCACCCGAAGTTGGTGAACAAGCGTTAACCATTAAATTAGCTCGGGTAGCGTTACTTTCTCCGGGTTTGATCTTCTTTTCCTACTTAACACAAGAGAGCAAAAGTAAAAGCTGGAAAGATTATTTACAATTGCCATGGTATTTGTGGGGATTTATTATCATTACAATTCTTGTCTCTACAATAAAAATTCCGGAAAATGTAGTTGCTTTTTCAGATATGATGGCTAAAATTCTATTAACCATTGCAATGACTGCAATCGGATTAAAAGTGAGTTTCTCTTCCTTAATAAGTTCCGGAAAAAAAGGACTTTTTTATGGTTTTTTAATTTTTTTCTTCCAAATTATTTTGATTTTGTTGGGTATTTTATTTGTAATTAACTGATAAATATCATTTTATTTTTTTTCGATGTATTCTATTTTTATCAAAATTTATTAGATGATGAAAATAGAACAAATTTACACCGGCTGTATCGCTCATGCAGCATATTATTTAGAAAATAATGGAGAAGCAGCCTTATTTGATCCGCTGCGAGAAGTGCAACCTTATATTGATCGTGCCAAAAAAGACAATGCCAAAATTAAATACGTTTTTGAAACGCATTTTCATGCCGATTTTGTTTCCGGCCATTTGGATTTGGCTAAAAAAGAGGGAGCAACTATTGTATACGGACCTACGGCAAAACCCAATTTTAATGCTTTAATTGCAGAGGACAATCAAGAATTCAAAGTAGGTAATTATATTGTAAAAGTACTTCATACTCCCGGACATACTTTAGAAAGTACCACGTATTTGTTAATTGATGAAAATGGAAAAGAGCACGGTATTATATCCGGCGACACTCTTTTTATTGGCGATGTGGGTCGCCCTGACTTGGCTCAACATGTTATAGCCGACTTAACCGAGGATAAATTAGCTCGAATGTTATACCATTCTTTGCGAAATAAAATTATGACTCTTCCGGATGATTTGATTGTTTATCCCAATCACGGAGCAGGATCGGCTTGCGGTAAGATGATGAGTAAAGAAACTACGGATACCTTAGGTAATCAAAAAAAGACAAATTATGCGTTGCGTCCGGATATGACCGAAGACGAATTTGTAAATGAATTATTGACCGGTTTAACAACACCACCCAGCTACTTCCCAAAAAATGTATTAATGAATATTCAAGGTTATGAGAGCTTAGACAGCATCATGGAAAGAGGAAAAAAAGCCCTTACTGTTGAAGAATTTCAAACAATATCAGAAAATAACGACGTATTAATTCTTGATACAAGAAAAGCGGAAGATTTTGCTAAAGGATTTATTCCGAATAGCTTAAACATTGGATTAGAAAGTAATTTTGCCATGTGGGTGGGTGAACTTATTACCGATATAAAACAAAAAATACTTTTAGTTACGTATCCGGGAAAAGAAGAAGAAAGTATTATTCGTCTTTCAAGGGTTGGTTATGATCATGCTATTGGATATCTAGATGGCGGTTTTGATGCTTGGATAAATGCCAATAAAAAAATTGATGTTGTAAATAGAATTTATGCCAAAGATTTAATCCAACAACGTGAGAATAACCAATCACTTTTGATTGACGTGCGTAAAAAAAGCGAATTCAATGCTGAACACGTAATTGATGCAATCAACATTCCTTTGAATGAAATTTCAAATCGACTGAGTGAATTTCCAAAAAATAAACCATTTGTTTTAAATTGTGCTGGTGGCTACAGAAGTATGATTGCTGCTTCCATTTTAAAACAAAACGGTTTGTCGAATTTCTCCGATGTTATTGGTGGTTTTTCCGAAATTAAGAAAACAGCTGTCCCTACCACAGAATTTGTTTGTCCTTCAACCTTATTATAAAGTCACAATCACAATTTTTTGTCAAAGCCTGAATCAATTGATTTGGGCTTTTTTAATTTCATATCTTTGTAACTATTGTTACATTTTTTTTGTTTGTTAACATATAATTTTACCAAAAAATATAAATTTATGAAAATAGAACAGATTTATACTGGATGTCTAGCTCAAGGAGCTTATTATATTGAAAGTAATGGTGAAATTGCAATTATAGATCCTTTACGAGAAGTACAGCCTTACCTTGATAAAGCCGAAAAAGCAAATGGGAAAATTAAATATATTTTCGAAACGCATTTTCATGCCGACTTTGTAAGTGGTCATGTTACTTTAGCTGAAAAAACAGGTGCTCCAATTGTTTATGGTCCTAATGCAAATCCAAGTTTTGAAGCACACATCGCAAAAGATGGGGAAGTATTTCAATTAGGCGAAATTACCATAACTGCTTTGCATACACCTGGTCATACCATGGAGAGTACAACTTATTTACTAAAAGATAAAAATGGTAAAGATTATGCTATTTTTAGTGGAGACACTTTGTTTTTAGGGGATGTTGGTCGTCCGGATTTAGCCCAAAAAGCAGCTCACATGACGCAGGAACAATTAGCCGGACTGTTATACGATAGTCTTCGAACTAAAATCATGACATTGGCCGATGATGTCATTGTTTATCCTGCTCATGGTGCCGGTTCTGCTTGTGGAAAAAATCTTAGCAAAGAAACCGTAGGAAGTATCGGAGAACAAAAAGCCACGAATTATGCTTTACGAGCCAACATGACTAAAGAAGAATTTGTGAAAGAAGTAACAGACGGTTTATTGCCTCCTCCTGCTTATTTCCCAATGAATGTTAAACTGAACAAAGAAGGTTATGAAAATGTAGAAAATATTATCAATGAAGCTAAAGCGTTTGAGCCCAATGTATTTGAAACTGTTGCAAACGACACAGATGCATTAGTGCTTGATGTTCGTCATCAAGACGATTTTGCTAAAGGACATATTCCAAAATCAATTTTTATTGGTATCGATGGACAATTTGCCCCTTGGGTGGGTGCTCTGATTTTAGATTATAAACAACCCATATTGTTAGTTACTCCCGAAGGTAGAGAAGAAGAAACGATCACTCGATTAGCCCGTGTGGGATATGATAACACAATTGGCTATTTAAAGGGTGGTTTTGAGGCTTGGAAAAAAGCGGGTATGGAATATGATACCGTAACTTCAGTTGATGCAAGTATTTTAGAAAATAAAATTAAAGAAAATGTCCCTGTTTTTGATGTAAGAAAACCGGGCGAATATGCCTCCGAACATATTGTTGATGTTCCTTCAACTCCGTTGGATTTTTTAAATGAACATTTGAGCGAATTTCCAAAAGAAAAAGATTTCTACGTACATTGTGCCGGCGGATACCGAAGTATGATTGCGGCTTCCATTCTTAAAGCAAGAGGATATCACAATGTAATTGATGTCAAAGGCGGATATGCAGCCATTAAACAAACCCAAATAAAAAGAACGGCATATGTTTGCCCTAGCACATTATAATTTAAAAATTATAAATATGAAGAAAGTAATTTTATTGTTTGTAGTACTATTTGTAACTTTTTCTTGCCAATCTCAAAAAGATGAAAGAATTAAAGTGGTTTCAAAAGCTGAATTTAAGACAATGATTAACGGTGAAAATATTCAACTAATAGATGTACGCACTCCAAAAGAATACAGTGATGGTTTTATAAAAGGAGCAAAAAACATTAATGTGAATGATACAGCATTTGAATCTGAAATCCAAAAACTTGACAAATCTAAACCGGTTTATATCTATTGCAGAAGCGGAGCCAGAAGCCAAACTGCTGCCAAGAAAATGATTCAGATGGGTTTTAGTGAAGTGGTTGATTTACAAGGTGGTTACATGAATTGGAATTAATTTTACCATGTCAAATTTTTCAACTATTATTAATTCTCCTAAACCGGTTTTGGTTGATTTTTTTGCCACTTGGTGCGGACCATGTCAAATGTTAGCTCCTATTTTAAAGGAAGTGAAAGATGAACTGGGTGAAAAAGTGACAATCATTAAAATCGATGTAGATAAAAATCAATCGTTAGCTGCTCAATATCAAGTGAGAGGAGTGCCTACTTTGTTACTTTTTCAAAATGGTAAACAAGTTTGGCGTCAGTCAGGAGTTTTATCCAAACAAGAAATTGTAAAAATTATTCAAATTACAAGTAATTAAAATAATATTTTTTTTAAAAAATAGGCCAAAAACTTAAATTTACTTTAAAATTTACAGTTTTTCATCTATTTATCACATTAAATTATATATTTGTACTACTAAATCGTTAAACCTTAAAATCGTATACCATGAAAAAATTAGTTTCATTATTGGTTGTAGCTGCGTTTTTTGTAACAGCAGATGCTATGGCAACTGACCCAAAAAATAAAGAAAAGAAAAAAGAAAAAGCAAAAACAGAAAAAGCAGCTTGTTCAAAAGAAGAAAAAAAATCTTGCTCTTCAGGTGAGAAAAAAGCATGTTGTGCTTCCAAAAAAGCAGAAGCTAAATCATAATAATATTTTTATTTAAAAAACATAAAGTGTCAAATTTCTTTGACACTTTTTTTATACAAACTACTTGCCATTCAAAAAAAAGAAAACAGTTTACACAATCAATAGAATAATACAACTATGAACCTATCACACATCGAACACATCGGTATAGCCGTCAAAAGTCTGGAAGAAGCCATTCCTTTTTGGGAAAATATGCTCGGACTCAAATGCTACAATATTGAAGAAGTTAAAGAACAAAAAGTTAAAACTGCTTTCTTTATGATTGGTCAATCTAAAATTGAACTCTTAGAATCCACCGAACCTGATGGCCCAATCGGAAAATTTATCGATAAAAGAGGTGAAGGAATTCACCATTTAGCCATAGCAGTAAAAAACATCGAAGAAAATTTACAAGAACTAGATCAAAAAGGAGTTCAATTAATAGACAAAACACCTAGAAAAGGAGCAGAAGGGCTGGATATTGCTTTTCTTCATCCTAAAGCAACACAAGGTGTTTTGCTGGAACTTTGTGAGAATAAAAACGGGTAATCAGTTGATTTTAGGCAAAACTAATTTAAATTCTCGCAAATATCCGTCTAATATTTCTCCTTCTTTAAACACTTTTTTAAACAGAATTTCTTCTGTGCCAAAATGCAAATGAACTTCAACAAAAAAAGTATTTAAACTGTAGAGTTTTTTTATTACAGGTTTTTCTTTACGCTCAGCCACAACAACACCACTCTCAAAAAGGGTTTGATATTGTTCTTTTTCGGGTAAGGCTAAAAAGTTAATGAGTTTCACTTGAAATGAATTTTCAGCGAATATACCAAAAATCTTTTTTTAAAGATCTTTTTTTCAATAGTACAAATTAAATATTTTTATACCATTAATTAGTAAGAATATGCTTTTTCCCATAGGAGATGATCAAGTAAAAGGTGGACAATTCCCCATTTTTAGCTATGTTTTCATTTTTGCAAACATAGCCGTCTTTTTATTTCTGCAAATTCCAAATGATGTTTTTACCTATGCCTATAGTACAGTTCCTTACGAAATAACAAAAGGTGTTGATTTGGTTGGAAATATAAATGGTATTCCTCATTTTCAAGGACCCACACCCATCTACAGCACACTTTTTACCTCCATGTTCATGCACGGCGGTTGGATGCACCTGATAGGAAACATGCTTTTTCTTTGGATTTTTGCAGACAACATCGAATCCACCGTAGGAAGAAAACGATTTCTGTTATTCTACTTACTCGCCGGATTAACTGCAGCTCTTGCACATGTACTTTCCGCACCAAACTCAATCATTCCAAGTTTGGGAGCTAGTGGAGCCATTGCAGGGTGCCTTGGATGCTACTTAGTCATGTTTCCAAAATCTAAAATAAAAGTACTTTTTATCATCAAAATCTTTAGTGTTCCCGCTTTTCTTTTCTTATTATTTTGGATTGGGCAACAATTTTTCAGTGTTTACACGGCCTCTCAAAACCCAATTCATGAAAGTGGAGTGGCTTGGTTTGCTCATATCGGCGGATTCTTTTTCGGAGTTTTGGGTGGAATCTATTTCCGCTTCTATTATCCCAAAATGAAACACATCAACCAACAATACATTCCTGTAAACAGAAACGCTAACCGCTACAACAACCGTCAAATCACCAGTCATTTTAAAAACTACTTTGATTAGTCTCATCAGAAGCTATTCCCGCTTTCCATTACAAGCTTGTTTGTCTTGTTGTTTTTTTCAAAGTCAAAAAAAGAGCTTCCTTTGGTCGCTTTTTTTTGCCAAGAAAAAATACACCAATCCATCACAAGGCTTTCCATTTCAATCGGGGCTAGGGGAGCAGAGTTAAAAAGGAGTTTCAGGTTTCAACCAAAATGAATTGATTACCAAACCCACCCGTTCCAATCCATTATAGCGAGGCTATTCAAATCTGTTCAAATCTGCGTTTAGCTTTAGCTAATCCGTCCAATCCGTGTTTCATTATAAATTTTCTATGTACCCTCAGCCTAAAACCTTAAACTTGAAACCTAAAACCTAAAACCTAAAACTTGAAACAAAAAAACTTTTGATTATTTCTCTCTCACAACCAAGTAGTTAAAAAAAAGAATAGAAAAGAGGGTAAAAAAGATTTGGAAAGGCGAAAAAGAGTATTACTTTTGCACCCGCAATGAGAGGGACGTTGGGTATGGGTTTTGAGTTAAAAA
>NZ_SBKQ01000016.1 GCF_004122145.1 Flavobacterium piscinae | reverse complement strand
GCGGTTAAGGGACTCGCACCCTCTAGAAAAATAACACCCCGAGAATTAGTTTTTGTAATCCAAATTTGTATTTTTGAACTATTTGAAAAGCTTTCGGGGTGTGTCCTGCGGATGCAGGGCACACACAGCTTCTACCCAAAAGGCGGGGTTTTGTGCTTCGTAGACACATTTGTGCAAGCTGAAAGTTCATTTCTCCGAATGAGCTTTAGTGGTAAAAATCCCGCCCTTCGGGTAGCCGCAAACCGTTATGGCAATATTTTGAAACCCTGTACATGAAACGAATCATATTTATATTAGTCTTTGTATTTTTTAATTTGGGTAACGCTCAAACAAAGGAAATTTCTGAAACAGAGCTTTATGAAAAAGCAGAAAAAGCCGTAGAAGAATACTATGAAAAATGTTTTGAAGCTGACTCTTTAAAATATATACAAAAAGCTTACGATTGTTATTCTGAATTAGTAAAACACTTTCCAAATTCTGAAAAGCGAAAAGTATATATATATTCAAAAGGTCTGTATTCACAAAATAATGAAGATGCAAAAAAATGTTTCATTGAAGTCATTCAAATTAATGATAATAATTGGCTCTATTACATTAGAGAATCTTACATGAAGTTGACTTGGTATGCAATTAAAGAAAAGGAATTTAAAACTGCGGAAAAATATTTAAACATCATTGACAAGATGAAGAAACCTTCTTTCAGTTGTGGAGTTGAATTTGACGTTTATTATTCACGTTTAAAAAATCTTCGCAAACGTTGTGAAGAAGGATTGAAAAATTAATACTACCACTAACAACGGTAACCGTAGCACAACCCTTTCAAAAAACTAAATTTTCAAAATAATTATAAAAAAAACCTCGTTTAATCATTTTTAAGCGAGGTTTATTTTTGGATAGAAGTTGATGGTTTTCAAAAAAAGAAGCTCATAATAATCCTAAAACATAGTTAATTATAATGTTCCTTCTTTTTAATTACTCTAACTCATTTCATTCAAAAAAGATATCAGTAAATTTGAATAATTAGCAACTTAAAATAGATACATTTTAAAATTATATTTTCCCTTCCTTAATTTCTTCAACAATTTCAGGATTCAATAACGTTGTTATATCGCCAAAATTGGAATAATCTCCTTCGGCTATTTTTCTCAAAATGCGACGCATGATTTTCCCGCTTCTTGTTTTTGGCAAACCGGAGACAAACTGAATCTTATCCAATTTGGCAATCGGTCCGATTTGATCGGAAATTTGTTGGTTGATTTCTTTGCGTAAATTATCTTGATTTCTGCTTTCGCCGGTTTCTTTTAAAATCACAAAACCATACAACGCGTTCCCTTTTACATCGTGTGGGAAACCAACGATAGCACTTTCAGCCACAGCCGGATGTTCGTTGATGGAATCTTCGATTGGAGCCGTTCCTAAATTATGACCGGAAACGATAATCACATCATCCACTCTACCGGTAATTCGGTAATATCCTACTTCATCGCGTAACGCTCCATCACCAGTGAAGTATTTTCCGGGAAAGGCTGAAAAATAGGTTTCTTTGTACCGTTGATGATCACCCCAAATCGTTCGTGCCATCGATGGCCATGGAAATTTGATACATAAACTTCCGGTGACTTGATTGCCATCGATTTCATTTCGTAATTCATCCATTAAAACAGGTTGAATTCCGGGTAATGGTAGTGAAGCATACGTGGGTTTTGTCGGTGTAACAAATGGAAGGGGTGAAATCATGATGCCACCCGTTTCTGTTTGCCACCAGGTATCCACTAATGGACAACGCTTCCCTCCTACGTGGTCATTGTACCAGTGCCAGGCTTCTTCATTTATGGGTTCACCCACCGAACCAATCACTTTTAATGATTTTAAAGGAAAACGTTGCACATAATCCAAACTTTCTTTAGCTAAGGCTCGAATGGCTGTTGGAGCAGTATAAAATTGAGTAATTTTATGTTTTTCAATCACTTCCCAAAAACGACTGAAATCCGGATAAGAAGGAACGCCTTCAAAAATAACCGTCGTTGCTCCGTTTAATAATGGTCCATATAAAATGTAAGAATGTCCGGTTATCCAACCAATATCAGCGGTACACCAATACACATCATTTTCTTCGTAATTGAATACATTTTTAAACGTATAAGCCGTGTAAACCATATAACCGGCGGTGGTATGTAACATTCCCTTTGGTTTTCCGGTTGAGCCGGAAGTATATAATATAAACAAAGGATCTTCTGCATCCATGATTTCTGCTACATTGTTGGGTATGGCCTCGTCTAAAAGTGGTTGTAACCATAGATCACGCCCGTCTTTCATATTCACCTTTTCGTTTGTTCTTTTTACCACCAACACTTTTTCCACACAGGGTGATTTTTCCAAAGCTTCATCAATAATCCCTTTTAAATCGATTGTTTTGTTACCGCGAAAACCGCCATCGGAAGTGATAACCATTTTACATTCACTATCGTTAATTCTGGCCGAAACAGCCGATGCTGAAAATCCGGCAAAAACAACTGAATGAATGGCTCCTATTCGGGCACAAGCCAAAACAGCTACGGCTAATTCAGGTATCATCGGTAAATAAATACAAACTCTATCCCCTTTTTTGACGCCTTGTTCACGCAACACATTGGCCATTTTGGCTACCCTGGCATATAAATCATTATAAGTAATATGTTGAGCCTCTTCATCCGGATTATTCGGTTCAAAAATGATAGCTGTTTTATCTCCTCTTCGAGCCAAATGACGGTCTATACAGTTTTTAGTGATATTTACTTTGGCATCCAAAAACCATTTGAATTTTGCTTCTTGCATGTCAAATTCAAACACTTTGTCCCATTTTTGGTACCAAGTAAAATTTTCATCGGCAATACGGTCCCAAAATTTTCTGGGTTCGCGAACCGACTTTTTATACATTTTAAAATAATTTTCTAAATCATGTATTTTATAGTAACTCATATTGTTTCAACTTTAGGTATTAATATTTAGTAAAAATACGGATTCTATCTTTCAAAGGCAATGTATCTTTGCTAAAAAGATATAGTTCATATGATGATGTAAGATTATCTTTGTTTTGATAAGGAATAAGCATTCATTACTTCTTGAATTTCGTCAATAATATTTTCATCATCAATGGTTGATGGAATTTGAAAATCTATTTTATCCACTATACTTCGCAATAGTTTTCTCAAAATTTTACCGGAACGGGTTTTGGGTAATCGTTGCACTACCATTACATTTCGCAAACATGCCACAGCTCCGATTTGATCGCGAATTAAATGTACAATTTCATATTCCAATTGAAAATGTTCTATTTCATTTCCGGTTTTGACCACCACCATCGCAAGAGGAATTTGTCCACGAAGATCATCATTCACCCCTATGACGGCACATTCAGCCACAGCCGGATGTGAAGCTACAATTTCTTCCATTTCGGCAGTTGACAAGCGATGACCGGCTACATTGATAACGTCATCTACTCTTCCGGTAATGAAAATATAGCCTTCGTCATCTTTAAATCCGCCATCACCTGAAAAATAATAACCCGGAAATTTTTGTAAATAACCGGAATGAAAGCGTTCACTGTCGTTCCATAAATCCAACATGGTTCCCGGAGGTAATGGTAATTTAATGGCGACATATCCTTCTTCATTGGCATTCAATTCTTGCCCATTTTCGCCTAAAATTTGAATATGGTAACCGGTTACAGCTTTTCCGGCTGAACCCGGTTTGATGGGCAGAAACTCCACCCCCATCATGTTAGCAATCATTGGCCATCCGGATTCGGTTTGCCACCAATGGTCTATCGCTGGCACCGGTATATGTTGATTATACCATTCTAATGTTGCCACATCACAACGTTCCCCTGCTAAGAATTGAGTACGCAAACACGATAAATCATATTGTTTGATAAATTCCCCATTAGGGTCTTCTTTTTTGATGGCACGAATGGCTGTGGGAGCAGTAAACATTACTTTAACTTGATGCTCGGCAATCACTCGCCAAAAAGTGGAAGCATCCGGTGTTTTGATAGGTTTTCCCTCAAATAATACGGTTGTATTTCTGTTGATAAGTGGACCGTAAACAATGTAACTATGCCCAACTACCCAACCCACATCAGAAGCTGCCCAAAACACTTCACCGGGTTGAGCTCCATAAATGTTTTGCATTGAAAATTTAAGTGCGGTTGCATAACCGCCTGTATCTCTGACAATTCCTTTTGGTTTTCCGGTTGTTCCTGAAGTATATAAAACATATAAGGGATGCGTGGATTCCACCGAAATGCAATCGGCTTCTTCTGAACCATAAACCAACGCATCATAATCCACATCGTATTTTTTAAACGGAACTCTAGCTCCTAATTTTCGGTTGAAAACCACCACTTTTTTGGGTTTATGCGAGGCTAAATCGATAGCTTCGTCTACCAAAGGTTTATAGGCTATCAAACGATCTACTTCGATACCGGAGGAAGCAGTTAGTATAATTTTGGGTTTACAATCGTCAATACGAATGGCTAATTCATGCGGAGCAAATCCGCCAAAAACAACAGAATGTGTTACACCAATTCGAGCACAAGCCAACATTGCAAAAGCTGCCTGCGGAATCATCGGCATATAAATAACCGCCGTTTCTCCTTTTTTAATCCCTAACGACAGTAAACCTCCGGCTAATTTTGCCACTTCTGATTTCACTTCGTGATACGTATACTTTTTAACGGTTTGTGTAACCGGAGAATCATAAATAATGGCAATTTGTTCACCATAACCGTCTTCAATGTGTTTATCCAATGCTAAATAGCAAGCGTTTAATTCGCCATCGGCATACCAAAGCGGATACTCGTTTTTGTCTTTTGATAAGATAGTTTGTGGTTTTTTATACCATTGGATATGTTCGGCTTGCTCTTTCCAAAATACTTCCGGATTGTCAAGACTTTTTTGATAAAATTCTAAATATTTCATTTTGTTGTGTTGTTTAAAATAGTGTAAATCATTCTTCACATATAACTATGGACTAAAAACTAAGGACTAATCACTAGACACAAGTAATTCATTCACTTGATCCACCAATTTTTTGATTGAAAAAGGTTTGGTCATGTAGGCATCTGCACCCAGTTGCATTCCTTTTTCAATATCACTTTCTTTGTTTTTGGCTGAGAGAAAAATGACTTTACAATGGGTTAATTTTTCATTCTTTTTAATGGATTCAATCGTAGCATAACCATCTACATTGGGCATCATGATGTCAAGAATAATTACATCCGGCTGTTCTGTTTTCAAAATATCCAGAGCTTCCTGACCGTCACGAGCGATAAATACTTCAAAATTTTGCTTTTTGAAGGTATATTCCAACGACATGATAATGTTGGGTTCGTCATCTACTAATAATATCTTTTTCATCTTTATTATATTTTTTTAGGAAGAGTAAAGGAAAATGTTACGCCATTTTGAACATTTTCTGCCCAAATCTTGCCTTTATGAGCTTCGATAATTTGTTTACAAATGGCTAATCCTAAACCACTTCCGATTGGTTTTTTGATATTTTGATTGTTGGATTGATAAAACTTGTCAAAAATAGATACTAAATCCTCGGGATTGACTCCTTTTCCGTTATTGAATACATTTACTTTCAAATCTTCCTCTTTTTCGGCAATGGTAATGATAATAATGCCGGATTTTTCATTTGTAAATTTGATGGCATTGGAAACTAAGTTAGTAATTACTTGGATGATTCGTTCTTCATCATAGTCGAACAGAACAGCCGGTTGATTTTCATCAAATTCTACATGAATATTTTTATTGGAAATCAATTGTTGTAAAGGCGAAAGTGATTTTGAAATGGTCTGAACAATGTTTCCCTGCGTAGGATAAATTTTCTGTTTTCCGGTTTCAAATTTTTCTAAATCTAAAATCTTATCAATCAAACGATTCAATCGATCCGATTCCGTGATGATGTTTTGAAGAAATTGCTTTTTCAGTTCCTCCGGAATTTCATCATCGTCATGTAAAATCTCGCTCGCAGCACGAATGGCAGTGATTGGTGTTCGTAATTCATGCGTAACGGTATCTAAAAACTCATCTTTTTGTTTGTCTTTTAAGAGTAATGATTGATTTGCTTTTTTTAGTTGAGAAGAAAGCTCCTTTAATTCATTGGAAGTTTCCGTTAATTTTTTGTTGATGATAAGATTCTCTTTCGATTCTTCTAAAATTTTTAAGACTTCGGGTAAGCTGATTTTATCCTCTTTGGTTACACTCTCTATCAGTATTTTAGCAGAAGCAGTTCCGATGTGACCGGTAAGTAAGTTCTCCGCAAACTTTACTAATCGTGCATCGGCCATCAAATAATCAGGAGCAATGTTATACTTCATTTTGAAGATAGAAAGAGCACGATTGGTTCGTTCTTCTCCTAAAAAACGTTTTAATACTTTTTGAATATCAGACACATAAGCGGTTCCTTTCCAAACAAAAGCATTTTCGTGATTGTTGATGTATTTGTCAATATCCACAAACATTTCAGCATAATTACGTTCACGATAATTTGCTTTGAAACTCACTGAAACAATCATATAGACCAATATATTAAACAGTAAACTCCAAAAAAGTGCGTGCGGAATGGGATCCAAATAATCCAATCCAAAAAGTTGAAAAGGTTGTAATATGGTATATCCGAAAAATCCCTCTATAAAAAATTTACTATCGGGATTAATTGAACTCAATAAAAATGGAAGCATGATGGTGTAAAAACAAATAAGCATTCCTACTATAATTCCGGAAACAGCACCTTTTTGAGAACCTCGCTTCCAAAAGACAGCTCCAAAAAAGGCAGGACCTAATTGTGCCACAATGACAAACGAAATCATTCCAACCGATACCAACGAAAAATCCATGATAAAGTAGCGGTAATAGATAAAAGCCAAAATAATCATTAAAAATATACCTATCCTTCGAATTTTTACAATTCGTTCGCTATTGTTTTCCTGATTATCTTTTTGCAGAGAGCCTAATATACCATATGGAATTAAAAGATTGTTACTCAGCATAGTAGAAAGTGTAATCGATGAAACCACAATCATTGAAATCGCAGCTGAAAATCCACCTAAAAACACTAAGACGGTCATGAATGTATTGTCAAAAAGTTGCGGAATCAAAAGCGAAAACATATCAGGATTAACATTTTTTCCTTCGAATAGAATATTTCCACCCCATGCAATCGGGTAAACAAATACATTAAATAGCAACAAGTAAAGCGGAAATAACCAAATGGCTGTTCGAATGTGTTTTTCGCGATTGTTTTCAACAATTGACATGTGAAATTGTCTTGGTAAAAGGAAAATTGAAAAGAATGACAATATGATGAGCATCATCCAATTCATTCCTCCTTCCAATCCATTTATGGTGTTTTTTTCCTGAAAACGTTCCATTAAGGAAGCTTTTTCATAAATGGATTCAAAACCATCAAACACAAAAAAAGTGACATACAAACCTAAAATTATAAAAAAGAATAATTTAAGCACTGATTCCATTGCTACAGCGGTTACAATTCCTTTTCTTTTTTCGGAGGCATCTACATAACGCGTTCCATAAAAGGAAGCAAAAAGAGCTAATACTAACGCAACATAAGTAGAAGTATCTAAAAAAACATTCGTCGATTCAGGTGAATTGGTTACAATATGAAATGTTTCAGAAATAGCTTTAAGTTGTAAACCTACATAAGGCAAAATGGCTATTAACGAAATGATTGTTACTAATGCACCCAAAAAACGGCTATTTCCATAACGAAGGGAGATAAAATCGGCAATACTGGAAATTTTATTGACACGGGAAATACGAATTATTTTTCTTAAAATCAGTATCCATGCCGGAAAGGCAATTACCGGACCGAGATAAATGGGAATAAAATTCAAACCTGAATTGGCGGCTACACCAATACTTCCGTAGTACGTCCAAGTTGTACAATAAACTGCCAGAGAAAGCGAATAAACATAGGGATTATTAGTCCATTTCGAACTTCCTTTTCGTTCTGCCCATTGAGCAATAAAGAAAAGTAAGCCGAGATACAGCAATAATATGACTAATAAATACCCGCTATTCATTGTATTTTTTTAAAAAGTAAAATGAAATAATAATCGACAATGTCCAAATAGAAAAAATATAAAAATAGATGATGGGTATGCCAACTATAGCATCAGAATCATTGAATAGCAGTAAAATGGGAAAGTTAAATGCCACCCAAAGTAACAAACTCAAAATTACAAATTTTTGTAGATGCCTTTTTTTCATTGATTAATTTATGTACAAACTCTGCTCTTGAAATTCAAAAGCAGAGCATGTGATGAAACCTTTATAATATTCTAATGGTCAACCGCTTCACCGGCTCCGGATGGAATGCGGATGTTTTCCACAATTTCTTGTACATCATGCGGCGGTTCTGGTGTAAATTTGTTTACAACCAAAGCTACAATAAAATTCACGATCATGGCCACTGTTCCGAAACCTTCCGGTGAAATGCCAAACCACCAATCCGGTTTTAAAGCATCTACCATTTCTTTTCCTCCATCGAAGATACCGAATTTAAATTTCAGCATATAAAAAATCATCAATGCCATTCCAACAACCATCCCGCTGATGGCACCTTCTTTATTCATTTTTTTGTAAAAAATTCCCAAAATAATCGCCGGAAAAAAGGAGGCTGCAGCTAAACCAAATGCAAGAGCCACAACGGCTGCAACAAATCCCGGAGGATTGATTCCGAAATATCCGGCAATACAAACGGCTACAGCAGCAGAACCACGTGCCGCCCACAATTCACTTTTTTCTGAAATGTTTGGGTTAATCATTTTCTTAATCAAATCATGTGAAACAGAAGAAGAAATAACTAATAACAATCCGGCAGCTGTTGATAAGGCAGCAGCTAATGCTCCGGCTGCTACTAAGGCAATTACCCAATTAGGCAAATCAGCAATCTCAGGATTGGCCAAAACCATAATATCGTTATCAATTTTTAATTCATTCGCTTCTTTGTCGGCAACATATTGAATTTTTCCATCGGCATTTTTGTCATCGAACGTTAACAATCCGGTCTTTTCCCAATTCACAAACCATTGAGGCATAGAACTATACTCTTTATCACTAACGGTTTGAATTAAATTGGTTTTAGCAAAAACCGCCACAGCTGGTGCTGTTGTATAAAGAATCGCTATTAGTAACAAGGCCCACCCGGCTGATTTACGTGCGTCACGTACTTTTTTAACCGTGAAGAAACGAACAATAACGTGTGGCAGTCCGGCAGTTCCCACCATTAAAGCTAAGGTAATAGCAAAGACATCAATCATTGATTTCGAGCCACTGGTATATTCATCAAAACCTAATTCTGTTTGCAATCCGTTTAATTTATCTAATAGATACGCTCCTGAACCATCTGCAACGGTTCCTCCCATTCCTAATTGCGGAATTGGGTTGCCTGTCATTTGTATAGAGATAAAAATGGCCGGAACCATAAAAGCAAAAATCAAGACACAATATTGGGCCACTTGTGTATAGGTGATTCCTTTCATTCCTCCTAATACGGCATAGAACAAAACGATTACCATCCCAATAATTACCCCGGTATTGATATCCACTTCCAAAAACCTGGAGAATACTACGCCTACTCCACGCATTTGTCCGGCAACATAGGTAAACGAAACGATTAACGCACAAAACACTGCCACTGAACGAGCTGTTTTAGAGTAATAACGGTCACCAATAAAATCCGGCACAGTAAATTTACCGAATTTTCTGAGGTAAGGAGCTAATAATAACGCTAATAAAACATAACCGCCGGTCCACCCCATCAAGTAAACCGCCCCGTCATATCCGGCAAAGGAAATAATACCTGCCATTGAGATAAAAGAAGCCGCCGACATCCAATCGGCTGCTGTGGCCATACCGTTCGCCAAAGGTGAAACACCACCACCGGCAACATAAAATTCTTTTGTTGAACCGGCTCTAGACCAGATTGCAATTCCAATATAGAGAGCAAAGGTGACTCCCACTATGATATATGTCCAAATTTGTACATCCATTTTGTTTATTTTTTTAGAGTTGCTGAGTAACTAAGTAACTGAGCAGCTGAGTTATTTGAATTTATTATTTTTTGGTTGCTTTATTACTAACAACCGATAACTGATAACCGACAACAGAAGACTACTCCTCGTCGTATCCGTATTTTTTATCGAGTTTATTCATTAATCGAACGTACACAAAAATTAAAATTACAAACACGTAAATTGATCCTTGTTGTGCAAACCAAAATCCGAGAGGAAAACCTCCGATTTTAATATTGTTCAAGGCGTCTTTGAAAAGAATTCCTGCTCCATAAGAAACGAAGAACCAAATAGCCAAAAGAATGAGAAGGTAACGTAAATTCTCTTTCCAATAAGCAGTTGCATTGTTTTGATTACTCATAATTAAATTTGTTTTTAAAGGTTAGATTATAAATAAACCATGGCTTGAAGCGTAATTGTACCCGTTTTACTTTCGCCAAATTTTTCATTTTTATATTCCAAGGTAAGTTTAGAATTGTGTCCGTTTAAATATACATTAGTTCCCAATCCAAAAACATTTCGACTGTCATCTACAGCGTCATAACTATTGGATGCGAAAGATAAATAAGGTTGTATTTTCGTCAACTTTTCTGAATGAAACATATAGCCGGCATGACCATAAACAAAACTTCCTGTTCCGTAGGCATTAAACAAATAGTTTTTACCATAATTATTATTTTGATAGGTGGCATACGCAGTAATTGCCCCCTTTTTATCCCCGATTGGTGCGTCATAAAAAGCATCAACAGCAAAAATAGATACATCTTCCCCAATGTTGGAAGTACCATCATTATAAACACTTCCTTTTGGATGAAGAAAAAAACCGGCCCCTATATTAAAAACTTTTTTAGTTCCTAAATACGAACCCACTCTATATGGCAGAAAATTACTTTCAGCATCAAAAAATCCATATTCAAAATAACCGGCATAATTCATTCCTGATTCTTTTGAACCTAAAACTTTTCTTCCGGCATAAATGGTTGTGTTTACATTATCAGCAAGCACACGACTATCTAAACTATTTGTCATTGATTCGTTTATAGAAACTCGGTATTGAAATTTACCAAAACTACCTTTAACATAAACTCCTTGATGTCTGGCAAATTGATCGGATAAACCTAAAGTTGACCAAGATTGACGATTATTGTCTAACGTCATTAAATTTAATGTACCTTGACTGTTTAAACGAGAAATTCCATTCCAGTAATGCAATCCGGAACCTATGGCATGATTTTTACCTAAACTGTACTGCACCCAAAAATCATGAAAAAACAGTTGCGAACTTTCCCCCTTTCCAGTTGGAGACATGTTGTCAGCATTTAATGAATTTAATCCAAAATGTGTTAACACCAAGAATTTGGGTGTAATTTGAGCATACGTTAAAATCCGTGCTCTTCGGGTTGAAAACTCAATTGCTTTTTTATCTTCAGGTAAATTGTCGTTGTATTGACCCCACATTTGACCCCAAGCAATAACTCGCATGTATTTTGAACCTTCTTCATTAAGGTTAAATTTCATTCCTCCCCCGTAATCAGGTGAACCTTGCGAAAAAGCGTCAAAAAAACAAAAGATTGACATAATTAATAATACTACTTTTTTCATAAATAATAAATTTCTTTTTTGGTTAGAATAATTTGTTTTCGGAGTACCAAATTGAAATTTTATAAGTAAGAAAAAAATTCAGTTATATATTTTTGTAAACTACTATAGTTAATCTTTGAAACGCTCCCATTTTATTAGCATAAATTTATCACCTAATTCAGTAATAATCATCCCGGCACCTTTGAGTTGGTCTTTGTTTTTTAAGAATTCAACTAATTCTAAATGATTATAAATCTTGTAAGTGGGATGATAATCGGTATGAGCCGGTTTTTTGATTTTAAATTCTTTTACCCAATTACTCACTGTTACATGTGAAACCCCGATGATACGTTCAATTTCACGGTAACTCAATCCTTCTAAATACAACTGAAGTGCTTTTGTAACGTAATAATTATCTATCTTTTTGCCTAATTTATTGACCGTGAAATAATAATTGCATTTTTTACACAAATACCGCTGTCTATCTTTGATGATGCCGCTTTTAACGATTTGATTATTTTGACATTTCGGACACGCTAAAATCTCCATATATAAAAATTTTGCATAAATATATTAATTTAGCAACAAAATAAAAGTATATTTTGTAATTTATTTTAGAAAAAATTATGAAGTACTTAATTTTATTAGATAAAAATTACATTCTTTTTAATTTAATTAAAAATACAATAAAACAACAAATTATAGCATTTTCCATACGATTCATTAAAATGGGTTGAATTTTTAGTCCATTTTATGTTCGAATATTCATGTGATTTTCTTTAATTTGTAGAAACAACACGAAATATATGAAATTCAAAACGGATGAAACGGATCCTTCTGTTTTATACAAATTATTAACCGGAACAATCATCCCAAGACCAATTGGCTGGATTTCAACCATTGATAATAGCGGAATTAACAACCTTGCTCCTTTTTCTTATTTTAACATGGTTTCAAGTGACCCTCCTTGTGTGATGTTTTCTACCCGAAGAGATAATAATCAATACAAAGACACCTTGAATAATGTATTGCAAAATGGTCAATTTGTCGTGAATTTGGTCACCATGGATGTCGTGGAACAAATGAATGCTACTTCAGCTGCAGTTCCTTCGGAGGTAGATGAATTTGAGTTAACCAACCTCACGCCTATCGACTCTGTTTTCATTCAGCCCAAACGCGTCAAAGAAAGTCCGATTCATTTGGAGTGCGAAATGATTCATCATTATTTTATGGATAATAATGACGGTGGTGGTGCTTGTATAGTGATTGGTAAAATAAAAATAATACATATTGACGATTCCATTTTAATGGAAAACAACCGCATTAATTTGGATGTATATAAACCCGTAGCTCGTTTAGCAGGTTCGAATTATAGTACATTGGGTGAACTTTTTTCGATTAAAAGAGCTTAAAATCTTAATAACACAGATTTAAAAAAATTGGAGAAAATTCACATTTACAAATAAAATTTTCGCTTTATGGCTAGTATTTTAGGAATGAAAAAAAACATCTTATATGGTATTCTAATTGTTTTAGGAGTTTTTTTACTCATACAAATTATTCCTATTGGTGATTACTGTGGTGGTTTAATGAATTTCCTTATTTCAATTGTGATTCTTGTTCTAATAATGCTTATCGTATTAATCACATCTATTAATGAAATTTATAGATATATTAAAAATAAGACAAAATTTGACTTTATTCCAATAATTATTTCATTTTCAATATTGATTATTTTTTATTTAATAATGGAAACCGAATCTGATAAATTTTGGACATCTGAAAAACTAAATGGAATTACAATTTCTACAGCAGCAAAAAGTGGAACTTTAAAATTGTATAATAACGGTAGTTTTGCTGCAAAATATAATCAAGCAGACTTTAGTTGTACTTATCAAGGAGATTATAGAATTAGCAATGATACATTATATTTAGATAGAAATGAATTAGAATCTTTAACTGAAAATATTTTCACAACTAAATATTCAATTAATAAGAAAGATAGTTTGCTTCAACCTATAAAAAAAGGATTTGAAGTAATTAATATTTATAAATTAAACTAGTAATTAAGAATTAACGTTGCGTCTTTGCGACTTTACAAAAAATGAAAAAAATTACAGTCATTGGTGGCGGTCCGGGCGGACTCTACTTTTCCATATTAACCAAAAAAGCAATGCCGCATTGCCAAATCGATGTGTACGAACGTAACAAACCCGATGATAGTTTTGGTTTTGGTGTAGTCTTTTCTGATGAAACTTTAAGTGAATTTTTAATGCGGGATATTCAATCGTATGAGCTCATTCGCAGTGAATTTGCCTATTGGGATGATATTATCATAGCTCGTGATGGTCAAACTGTAAACATTTCCGGAAACGGTTTTTGCGGCTGTTCGCGTAAAACGTTATTGAAATTATTGCACCAACGTTGTCGCGAAGAAGGCGTTAATCTTCACTTTGAACAAAATGTGGATGATTTAAGTCAGTTTGCCGATTCAGATATTATTGTGGCTTGTGACGGAATTGGAAGTGCTATTCGAACGCAATTTACCTCTGAGTTCGGAACCAAAATTGAACTTAAAAAGAATCGTTTTGTTTGGATGGGTTCCACTAAACCGTTGGATGCTTTTACTTATTTCTTTAGAACAACTCCTTTCGGAACCATCGTGGCTCACACCTATCAATACGAACAAGGCATGAGTACTTGGATTTTTGAATGTAGCGATGAAACGTGGCGAAAATTTGGTTTCGAAGTAACCAACGAAGAAGATACCATTCAAAAAATGGCTGAAATTTTCAAAGAAGAGTTGGACGGACATCCGCTCATTTCCAATAAATCGCATTGGCGACAATTTCCGCATGTAACCAATGAAAAATGGTTTCACAACAACATCGTTATGTTAGGCGATGCGAAAGCTACTGCCCACTACTCCATTGGTTCAGGAACAAAATTGGCGATGGATTCTGCCATTGGTTTATCTGATGCTGTGATTGCGAATCCTAACGATGTTCAGACTGCTTTTACTCAGTATGATAAAACCCGCAGAAATACAGTAGAAATGATTCAATACGCCGCATTAGTTTCGTTGGATTGGTTTGAAAATATGGATCGACACATGCAACATCAATTTTATCAATTTGCGTTTGGCTGCATGACACGCTCCAAAAAAGTAACGTTTGAAAATCTTCAAATTCGAGATAAATCATTTACGGATAAGGTTTTAAAAGAGTTCAATGACAATAACAATGTCAATGACAAAAATCAATCGGCTGCATTTTCTACTTTTAAATTAAGAGATTTAGAACTTTCCAACCGAATTGTCATGGCTCCAATGGGACAATATTCCGCCGAAAACGGTTTGGTCAACGACTGGCATTTGGTACATTACGGAAGTCGAGCAACAGGCGGAGTGGGACTGGTTTTAACTGAAATGACAGCGGTTTCACCAACCGGACGCATCACTTTAGGTTGTGCTGGTATTTATAATGAAAATCAAATAGTTGAGTGGAAAAAAATAACTGATTTTATTCATCAATATACACAAACAAAAATTGGTATTCAACTCGGACATTCCGGTCGAAAAGGAGCTATCATAAAACCGTGGGAAGGACAAAATGAACCGATTGAAAAGGCTTGGGAATTACTTTCCGCCTCTCCTATTCCTTTCCATACCAACATGGCAACGCCGAAGGAAATGACGATGAATGACATGAATCAAATTACGGTTGAATTTGTTCAAGCTACTAAAAATGCTGAACAAACCGGTTTTGATTTAATTGAATTACAAGCCCATCACGGGTTTTTATTGGCTTCATTTTTATCACCGTTGACAAATACAAGAACTGATGAATTTGGCGGAAGTATTGAAAATCGAATCAAATTTCCTTTACGCGTATTTACTGAAATGCGAAAAGTATTTCCGCAACACAAACCTATGTCCGTTCGAATTTCTGCTTCTGATTGGGCTGAAAATGGTATATCTGAAAAAGATGTAATCTATATTGCACATGCTTTCAAATCCGCAGGAGCTGACATCATCAACGTTTCCACAGGAAATACGTTAGTTCCTCAACAACCACAAATGGGCAGAATGTGGCAAACACCTTTTTCGGATTTGGTTCGGAATACGGTACATATTCCAACTATTACCACCGGATATATCCAAGACATTGATCAAGTCAACACCATCATTTTAAACGGAAGAGCTGATTTAGTGGCGTTAGGCCGACCATTATTGGCGGATGCTAACTTTGTTAGAACTGCACAAGCGTATGAAAATGTGCAAACGAATGACATTCCGGTTCAATATAAAATGGGAAGTTCGCATTTGTATCCGTTGAAAGCTTCAGAACGAAAACAAATGGAAGGAATGAAGAAAGCGTTGAAACCGAAGAGTAATAAGTAAGATTAATTTAAAATCTCAGCAACTCAGTTTCTCAGCAACTTAGCAACTCACAAAAATGAAACACTACACCGACAACTTCGCCCATAATTCCCTACCAAGCATTGACTTGCAACCGAACTATTTACAAGGAAAGTATGAAACCGAAATGCTCAATTGTGTCGAACGTCTTTTAGATCAACACATTCAAAATGGACATGGTAACGCACCTTGCCTTCGAACTTTTGAAGAAACGTGGACGTATCAAGACTTATATGAAAAAGCGAATCAAATTGCACATGTTTTAATAGACGATTTAGGACTACAATCAGGAAATCGAGTTTTGTTGCGTTCGGCCAATAATCCCATGATGGTAGCTTGCTGGTTTGCAGTCTTAAAAGCAGGTGGAATTGTAGTAGCGACCATGCCCCTACTTCGCTCAAAAGAATTGACCACTATTATCGATTGTGCTGAAATTTCCATTGCCTTGTGTGATAAAGAATTAGAAGAAGAAATGCATTTGGTAAAATCATCTTTTTTGCAAAAAACGTGCTTCTACGGCAATGCTCAATTAGAGCAATTGATGGCTTCTAAACCGAAAACCTTTGACAATTTTCACTCCAAAACAGATAGTGTGGCATTAATCGGTTTTACATCAGGAACGACAGGTTTACCTAAAATGACGGCTCATTACCACAAAGATATTTTAAATATCTGCGAGGCTTTTCCGGCTTATTCGCTACAACCTACTGCAAATGATATTTTTACCGGAAGTCCGCCGATAGGCTTTACTTTTGGTTTGGGTGGATTGGTTTTGTTTCCGTTGTATTTTGGTGCATCCACCTTTTTAATTGAAAAACCAACACCGGATGTTTTATTGCAAGCCATACAAGACCATAACATCACGATTTGTTTCACCGCTCCAACGGCTTGGCGAATCATTACAACCAAAGTCAAGGATTATGATATTTCCAGCTTACGCAAATGTGTCTCTGCAGGAGAAACCTTGCCCTTAAAAATATGGGAGGATTGGTACAACGCCACCGGTTTAAAAATTATTGACGGCATTGGGGCGACTGAAATGTTACATATTTTCATTTCCTCCAATGAAAACAACATGAAACCCGGGTCCACCGGAGTAGCCATTACGGGTTATGAAGCAAAAATAATTGATAACAATGGAAATGAAGTTCCAAAAAACGAACCAGGCAGACTAGCCGTTCGTGGAATCACCGGTTGTAAATATTTGAATCGGACTGAAAAACAACAAGAATATGTTCAAAACGGTTGGAATATAACCGGAGATATTTTTAAACAAGACGAAGACGGTTATTTCTGGTTTGTGGCACGTGGCGATGATATGATTATTTCTTCCGGTTATAATATTGCAGCAATTGAAGTAGAATCCGTACTTTTAACCCACGAAGATATTTTAGAATGTGCCGTAGTGGGTTTGCCTGATTCTGAACGTGGAATGTTGGTTTGTGCTCATATTGTGTTGAAAGATTCAGCTAAAGCAACAGAGAACATGAAAAATCATATTCAACACTGGTTCAAAGAAGTAGCGGCTCCATATAAATATCCAAGAGTGATTTATTTTACAGAGGCTTTACCTAAGACGGAAACGGGGAAAATACAGCGGTTTAAGTTGAAATAGGAAGTATTGAGTATTAAGATGGAAGTATTAAGTATCAAGACATGGATTTTGTTAAAAAAGATATGTTGTTTATCAACAATTTTCTTTCTTTTTATTGTAATGAATTCTTGTAATTTTCATGGAAAAAGTGAAATTGACTTGATTTTTGAGCAAACAAAAAAGATAGAGATTTTAGCTTATTTGGATAGAAATCAATGGGAAGTTGAAGATAATCCTGATTATTTTGATTTGAAATATATTGAAAATAATAATATTAAAATTAAAGAAAAATATTTAAAAAATCGAATTATTTTAAATTCATTACAAATTGATAATTTGAAAAAAGGGTTATATGAAAATTGCAAAAGTTTTTCAATTTTTGAAATTGCTAAATGCTATAATCCAAGACATTCGATAATATTTTATAATGAAAAGAATGAGATTTTTGGCTATATTGAGATTTGCTTTGAATGTAATAGAACTAAATCATCTACAAATTTAAATTTTATTTCAGAATGTGCTTTAAGTCAAGAAGAACTTTTTAAAAAATTTGGAATAACTTATTTTAATGAATAAAAAATGAACACTAATTTCACCAAACAAGAAAAAATAAAATTCAAACACATTGACTATGCTGGAATTGTGTTTTACCCAAGATTTTTAGAAATGCTCAATGATTTAGTGGAAGATTGGTTTGAAGAAGCACTTGACCGGCCTTTTTCCAAAATGCACGAAACGAATGGTATTCCAACCGTAGATTTGAAAATACAATTCAAAAACCCGGCTCGGTTGGGAGAAGTGTTAACCAAAAAATTGTGGGTTAAAGACATTGGTTTTGCATCAGTTTTGTGCGGATTTCAATTCGTAAATGAAAAAGAAGTAACCGTTTTAGAAGGTGAAGTGACTCTTGTCAACGTAAAAATCACCGAAGACCGAGAGAAAATTAAAGCCGAAGGTTTTTCGGAGGAAATGAAGGAGAAAATTTCAAAATTCAAAATATAAAATGGGAACACAGATTTGAAAAATTAGAGAAATCAGAAAAATACAATTATTCAAATTATTAAAATTTCTTAAATCTGTGTTCAAAAAAATATTAATTATGATTCAATTCCACAAATTCAAAGCCGCCGCAGTCCAAACCTCCCCCGTTTTTTTAAACGTGGATAAGACCATTGTAAAAGCCATTTCCTTCATCAAAGAAGCAAGAGATAACGGTGCTCAATTAATTGCGTTCCCGGAAGTATTTGTGGCCGGATATCCGTATTGGAACTGGATCATGACACCTGTTCAAGGCAGCAAATGGTATGAACAATTATATAAAAATTCAGTGGCCGTTACCGATGAATCTATGAAACCCATATTCCAAGCGGCGAAAGATTTCAACATGCATATTGTTATCGGAATCAATGAACGTGGGGATAGTTATGGCGAAATTTACAACACCAATTTAATTATTGACAACACAGGTACTCTAATCGGAAAACACCGAAAGTTAGTTCCCACTTGGGCTGAAAAACTCACTTGGACAAGCGGTGATGGTTCCTCTTTAAAAGTGTATAAAACCGAAATTGGTCCTATTGGAACTTTAGCCTGTGGCGAAAACACGAATACGTTAGCTCGATTTACACTTTTATCACAAGGCGAATTGATTCATATTGCCAACTATATTTCACTTCCCGTTGCTCCTCCCGATTACAACATGGCGGAAGCGATTAAAATCCGTGCCGCTGCTCATTCATTTGAAGGGAAATTGTTTACCATTGTTTCGTGTTCTACTATTTCCAAAGAAATTATGGAGGTATTAAAACCGGATGTTCCCAATATCGAAGAATTACTAACCCGTAAAAGTTCCGCTTTCTCAGGAATTATTGAGCCAAATGGAGCGGTTGTGGGCGAACCGTTGATTGATGAGGAAGGAATTGTGTATGCCGACATCGATTTGGAAAAATGCATCCAACCGAAACAAATGCACGATATTTTGGGACATTATAACCGATTTGATATTTTCGATTTACGAGTGAACACCGCTCCTACCCGAAAAATTACTTTTATAGATAATCACGAAGATTTTAACAAAAGTTAAAAAAAAGTAGTATTTTTACATTCCTCTCTCATCTACCATTTAGAATTTTAAGATTATTATTGAAGGTTTTTCATTTATAAATTATTTTCTTAATGGAAAAAATTAAAATTCTTATTGTAGAAGACGAGATGATTATTGGAGCTAATATTGCACTTCAATTAACTAATCTTGGCTATGATGTATTGGGAGTTATTCCTCGTGCTGAAGAAGTTTTACCTAAAATTCATCAGACTTTACCGGATATTTTACTGCTCGATATTTATTTAAAAGGTGATTTAGACGGTATCGAATTGGCTCATATCATCCAAAAAGAATTCAATATCCCGATTATCTATCTCACAGCAAACGCAGACGAAGCTCATTTCAATCGAGCAAAAACAACCAATCCTTACGCTTTTATCTCTAAACCTTTTAAAAAACTAGACCTACAACACGCTATTGAATTGACAATTCTACGCATTCAAGAAGAAAAAAAATCAGAAATCAATGAACTGGAAACTTTTGTCATGAGCGATTCTATTTTTATCAGAAGTCACGATAAAATGATTAAAGTTAATATCAACGATATCCTATATATCGAAGCCGAACGCAATTATTGTAAAATCCATTGTAAAGACAAAGAACACCTAATAGTCAGCACATTAAAAGATTTGGAAGAAAAATTAAACGTCAAAAACCTCATGCGAATTCATCGCTCGTTCATCATCAACATGCATCACATTGACGAAATCGCCACCAGTCATTTGGTCATTGCCAAAAAAGCCATTCCGGTGAGTTCAGAATTAAAAAAACAATTGTTACTTCACATACAAAAGGTATAATTTTAACTGTTGACTATGAAATTAAAACTACTTATTATTCTCTTCTTTCCTCTCATAATTTATAGTCAACAAGCCACTCTAGCTGAATTGGAATTGAAACTCAATTCAGAAAAAAACCAAACCAAAAAATTAGAAATTATTTCCGAAATGGTCAATACTGTTTTTGGTAATGATATGAAACAAGCCTTGATATTAGCCAAGAAAGGAGTCCAACTCGCCGATCAACTAAACGATAAAAACTGGCAACCTCAATTTTATGAAATGGAAGGCAGAATGCACGCAAATTTATTGCAATTAGACTCTGCCAATTTGTTTTTTAATAAGGCCATGAAAGGTTACAAAGCCATTGATAATAAACGTGGGCAAGCTTCAACGGCATTCAAAATGGCTTGGGTTTTAAAAAAGTATGGTGAATATGAAAAAGCGATGCAAAAAGATATTTATGCTCTCAAACTCATGGAAAGCATTGATGACAAAGCAGGAATTTGCGATGCGTTGACGCGAATTTCAAATGATTTAACCAATCAAAACAGATTAGAGGAAGCCTTGGTGTATGCAAAGAAAGCAATTGACATGGCTGAAAAAAACAACTTAACTTCTGAGTTTTATTTTGTTTACAATAACGCCGGCGACGTTGCCATTGCTATGAATGAATATCTTTTGTCATTAGATTACTTTACTAAAGCAGCTGCTATTGCCGAAGAACAGAATTTTGGTCAGATATATATGGCAGATATAGCAAACAGTCAGGGGAACGCTCTCAAACGATTAGGTAGATACGAAGAAGCAATTAAGTATTATTCTTCTTGTTTAGCAATAGCTAAAAAAGCAAACTACCCAAATGCAATGAATACCGTAACCGCAAATTTAGGTGAGGTAAACTTGCTTTTAGGAAATTATAAAGAAGCTCTTAAATACCAATTAGAAACAATTCAATTGCAAGAGGCAAATAATGATTACAGTAATTTAATTGAGAATTATCACCATACAAGTACAATTTATTCGAAACTCAATGATTTTGAATCGGCTTTAGCCTATAAACAAAAAGCGTATGATTTGAGAGACAGTATAGGTTCCATTGAAAGCGATGCTAAAATGTCAGAATTACTGACCAAATATGAAACCGAGAAAAAAGAGGAAACCATAGCGTTTCAAGAAGCCAAAATAGACCAACAAAAGGTAGTACAATATTTGGGAATTATCGTTGTTGGATTGCTTGTAGGATTATTGATTTTTGCTTTCATCAGTTATCGAAACCGTAGCAAAAGCAACCGTTTATTAGCTCAAAAAAATGCAGAAAACGAATTGCTGATGAAAGAAATCCACCATCGAGTGAAAAATAATTTGGAAATTGTTTCCAGTTTACTTGCTTTGCAATCGGCACAAATTGATGATCCAAACACCAAAGAAGCGATGACAGAAGGACAAAATAGGGTAAATTCCATAAGCATCGTTCACCAAAAACTATATCAAGGAACAAATTTAGGTTCCATTGAAATGAAAGATTACTTTTTAAATCTTACAGAAAATATACTTGATAGTTTTGGGGCTGAAAATAAAGTGACCTTGAATTTAGCCATGGAAAAACTTGATTTAGACATTGATACAGCCGTTCCCTTAGGTTTAATTATCAATGAATTGCTGACCAACACGATTAAATATGCATTTCCGGCGGATAACAAAGGAACCATTACCATCAAATTAGAAAAGCAAAATGACCAATACCTTCATTTAGTTGTTACTGATAATGGTATTGGAAAATCCGGTATGACCCATGGTACCGGTTTCGGAACACAATTGGTTTCCCTTCTTACACAACAATTAAACGGCACGATGAAAGAAGAATCAGAAAACGGAACAACCCATATTTTTGATTTCAAACTAAGAAAAGCCGCCTAATCTTCCAATTGATTCATTGCCACAATAACCAATTGACGTATTCCGATAAACAAAACACCACCTTCGGACATTATTCTGCCCTTTTCGTCCTAAAATCATTTCATAATCAATTAATTAGAATTTACTTAGTCTTGAATTTATACTAATTTAAATCTAATTAATCATGAAAAAATTATTCTTTTTAGTTCTGCTAGTACCATTTTTAGCAGTAGCACAGGTTACAGAAAGTCAAATTTTAACAATGTCTGAATTAACGATCAAACAAGGTCATAATGAACAATTCAAGGCAGGTGTAAAAATGTATAAAGAATGTTATGAAAAAAACAATGGAACAGATTCTTGGAATCTTTGGTCAAGATTGCAAGGAGAAGGAACTGTTTATGTTTTAACAGGAATGGTTAAAAACTGGACAGAGTTTGACAAAGATGATGAAGCCGGCAAAGCGTGTAGAGACATTGTTATCAATATGATTATGCCGCACATCGAAAAAAATGTGTATCATTTGGCCTCTACTATGCCGGAAATGAGCACTAAAAAAGTAACTCCGGATCGCACTGTAGTTTGGGTAACCTACTTTAGAGTAAAAAATTCTACTCTTTTCAATGCTACCGTTAAAGATGTTCATAACACACTAAAAGCTGTAGAAGGAGATATTAGAGGTTCATGGTATTCGTTTATGGGTGGTGCCGAAGACGCACCTGATTATATGGTGTCAACTTCATATAAAAATTTAGCAGAACTGGATATTGAAAAGGAGGGTGTTTGGAAAGTGATGGAAAATAAACTTGGTGTGAAAAAAGCGGAGCAAATGCGTAATGATTTTAGAAATTCATTAGATGCTTCATGGGGTTATACTTATATACTTAACAAAGAAATGAGCAAATAACAATTTAATTTAACACGCTTCATATAAACATTGTAAACATTTTCCATTTCGAAATTGAATTGAAAACAAGTTATTGAGTGTGTAACAAAATAATTCATCTTAAAATAATATAATTATGAAAAAAATAGTATTAGTCGTTATAGGATTAGTTGTTTTGGCATCCTGTCAAGAAAAACAACGGTATACCCAACAATCACCTGAAATTGATACGTATAAAAAATCAATTGAGGTTTACAAAAATCAAGATTGGGAAAATTTTGCAGCCCCTTATGCCGATACAGCAAAAATTTGCAACAATGTAACTAAAGAAAAAGCAATAACCGTAGCACAGGCTTTAGAAAAAAATAAAGAGGATGCGGCCATGTTTTCTTATGTAGTTGAAAAAGAAGAATATGAAATGGTTGTCACTGATAAAGGAGAAACGTGGGTGAATTTTTGGGGATTATGGAAAGGAACCATAAAAACGACCAATAAAGTATATGAAATTCCTTTTCACAACACCGCACGTTTTGTGGATGGAAAAATTGTGGAAGAATATGGTTATTGGAATAATTCTGAAATTGTAACCGATATGCTTAAACAAGCAGAAAAGCCTGAACCAGAAATGGAGCAAGCAACAGAATAATTATTAATTCAGAAACCTGCAACGAACTCAAAAGCTTTGCAGGTTTTTTTAAACTATAAAAAAATGAAAAAAGTGGGCATTATCGGTGGTTCAGGTTTCATAGGTAGCTATATCACCAAACAATTTTTAGACAATGGATTTGAAGTCAAAGTTTCTACAACCGATATTTCAAAAGAAGAAAAATACCGGCATTTGATGAATTTGAATAACACCGATCATTTATACATCGAAGAACTTAATGTAGAAAACAAAGCTCAATTAAAAGAGTTTGTTAGCGAATGTGATATTGTGATACACAGTGGAACTCCCTTTCAACTGACAATTACTGATCCTGAAAAGGAACTCTTCACGCCCACTATCAAAGGGACAGAAAACTTTTTGGAAGTCATCAAACAAACCCCAAGTGTAAAAAAAGTAGTTCTAATTGCATCTGTTGCAGCTTGGAATACTAATTTTCCTTTACCGGCAGACGGAAAAAGTTTTACGGATACCTATGACGAAACTAGTCAAAAGTTTACAAGCGAATCAAGTCATCCTTATGCTCAAGCCAAGTTTATTGCTAATCAGGTAGTGGAACAATTTATAGATAACAATCCAACTCTCTCCTTCGAAATCAGTTCTGTTTCCCCTGTCATGGTGATGGGAAAATCAATGTCGGACCGATTGGATTCCACGTCAACAGGATTACAATTTCTAATTAAAAACAAAATTGCACCTGATGAATTTATCCAGACATTGTATGATCATGATGTGCCATTTTCAATTGTAGATGTAAATGATGTCGCTCAAGCTACCTTCAAACTGGCAACAACCTACCACCTGCATGGTAAAAATTATCTTTTATCGAGCGAAACCTATAAAGTTTCTGATGTTCACGAAATGTTGAACGATCGTAAACCTAAATCTTCCCCGGAAATAATTTATAAAAACGATTTAGCTTTAAAAGATTTAAATGTGTCTTTCAGACCGGTTTTGGAAACCTTAGCAAAATAAATCTAAGATTAATTGCTTCATTTGAAAACTGAATTTAAAAATAATACTTCAAACAAATAAATTGTCTATATTTATAGTAATCAATCAATTAATTTTACAAAAATGGAAATTACAAAATACCTCCTACTCTTCACTGCCGTATTACTTTTAGGCTGTAATCAAAAACAAAACTTATCAGAAGAGTCAACTTCAAAATCAAGTTATTTTGATTACTCTTCGAGTGACGATCAATTTACAGGTGGCATCAAAATGATTCCGATTTCCACTCCAAAAGGAACATTCAATGTTTGGACAAAACGTATGGGAAATAATCCAAAAATGAAAGTTTTATTACTCCATGGAGGACCGGGTGGAACACACGAATTCTTCGAATGTTTTGATGGTTTCTTCCCCAATGAAGAAATCGAATACATTTATTATGACCAATTGGATTCGTATTATAGTGACAAACCAAATGATTCAACCCTTTGGACAACCGAACATTTTGTGGAAGAAGTTGAACAAGTTAGAAAAGCATTGAATTTAAACAAAGACAATTTCTATCTACTTGGACAATCTTGGGGTGGAATGTTAGCCATGGAATATGCTTTAAAATACCAAGATAATTTAAAAGGTCTGATTATTTCAAACATGGTAGCTAGTGCACCAGAATATGAAAAATATGCCAAAGAAGTTTTAGCTCCTCAAATGAATCCTGAAGTTTTGAAAGAAATCATGGATTTAGAAGCCAAAGAAGATTTCACTAATCCTCGTTATGCAGAATTGGTCATGAACAATTATTACACCGAACATGTTTTAAGAATGCCACTAAACGAATGGCCAGAATCGATTAATCGTGCTTTCAAACATTTGAACCCAAACATTTATATCTACATGCAAGGATACAGTGAATTTGGCATGACCAAAAATGCCACTTTGAAAGATTGGGATGTTTCGCAACGCTTAAAAGAAATCAAAACGCCAACTCTGATGATAGGAGCCAAATACGATACGATGGATCCTAAATACATGGAATGGATGAGTACTGAAGTCCAAAACGGTCATTTTTTATTAACCAATGGAAGTCATTGTTCACAATATGATGATCAAAAAACATATTTCAATGGTTTAATCAAGTTTATCAAAGATGTGAACGACGGAAGTTTTAAATAAAACTAAAGTCAACTTTTGAAAATTAGCTAAACCAAATTCAACTTTTAATGATAACAACCCAACCAACTCAAAATAGTGAAAGGGAAACCTTCATGGATGCTCTTCGTGGCTTTGCCATACTTGGAATTTTTATTGCCAATTTGGCTCATCTTAGTTTTTATAATGAGAGTGCTAAAGTTATTAGCCCATGGATAATGGAAAGTTGGGATGGTACCGTTCGGTTTCTTCAGTATTTATTTATAGAAGGAAAGTTCTATTCTATTTTTAGTCTGCTTTTTGGTTGGGGAATTGCTTTTCAATTAAAAAGAGGCATTGAAAAAGGAACAGATACTATTCCTTTAATAAAAAGACGATTATTTTTCATGCTTTTGTTAGGTGGAATACATTTATTAATCTGGTCTGGTGATATCGTTTTTTTCTATGCATTGTTGGGTTTCATTATATTACCCTTATTGAAGTTTACAAATAAAACGCTTCTTATTATCGGCTCAACATTACTCCTTTCTCCTATTCTTTTGTATGCCGTAAAAATGTATTTTCCAATACTTAATTTTCCTGCCATATTTCTTTTTGATATGGGTGATCAAGTAACACACTTTTTCTTTGGAGAAATGTCCAACGAAAAATACAGAGCCCTCATGCATGAAGGTTCTTGGTTAGATCAGCTGAAGTCAAATATAGCCGGAGTTTTCTACAGATATGGCTATTTGATTTACGTGAGCCGAATCTCAAAAGTAATCGGAATGTTTCTAATTGGCTACGTAATTGGTCGTTCTGATTTTTATAAAAAGTTAAAACAGCATAGGAAAACAGTTATTACAATAATCATTCTTGGGATTCTAATTGGTATTCCATTCAATTATTTATTAGCATCTTATATGTCTTCTTCTGTAAGAGGCGAATATTACAATTTGCAACCAAGTGGTTTAAAATTAACGATTTATTATGCTTTAGGTGTAGTTCCATTGGCTTTGACTTACGTTGGTTTGCTAATGTTTGGCTTTCAAACAAAATTAGGTCACAAAATTCTTCAAATTGTTTCTCCGGTTGGTAGAATGGCATTTACTAATTATATCTCACATTCACTCATTGGTAATTTTGTTTTTCTTGGAGCTGGATTAGAAATGATGGGAAAAGTGGGACCGCTTTATTTAACACTTTTTGGAATTATGGTATTTATTATTCAGATTATTTTCAGCACAATCTGGTTGCGTTATTTTCAGTATGGTCCCGCCGAATGGGTTTGGCGTTCATTAACTTATAGAAAAATACAGCCAATGCGTTTGACTCAGATAGCATTTAAATAATACCTAACTAAAACTTATAAAATATGAATCTTAAAAAGAGTTTGCTAATCACAATCATCTTAAGTTTCTTGGCAATAGTTGCTTGGGAACTTTACTGGCGTTCTAAAGGCTATTTTCCAGATTTGGACGACGACAAATATCTTTGGGCAAAAAACCGTACAAAAGTAGAAAATGCTACTTCCAACGAAGTTGTTCTTGTGGGTTCCTCACGCGTTTTGTTTGACATTCAATTAGATCAATGGGAAAAACAAACCGGTATTAAACCAATTCAATTGGCCAATGCTGGAGCTTCACCACTACCTGTTTTTCATGACATTGTAGAAAATTCAGATTTTAACGGAACTGTTGTAGTTGGAGTTACACCCGGATTATTTTTTTCAACCACTTTTCCCGAAGCATCTCCATGGAAGAGAGCGGCATCACGATCTAAATTTTATAAAGAGCGGACTTACGCTCAACAGTTAAATTATAGTTTATCAGTTCCATTGCAAAAAACGTTTGCCTTTATTTCTAACGATGATGAGGAATGGTATGATGATATAAATTTAAAAGCGTTACTAAGAACTATTAAATTCTCTGGAAGAACAAAATACTCTGACTTCCCTCCTTTCAGACGTTTCCAAGACATCGACATCAACAGAAATGTTCGTATGAAAGATCAAATGGTGACCGATACCGCCTTTGCCAATTCAATAAAAGCCGTTTGGAAAGGTATGATGGCTGGGGATTTTCCTCCACCCGATAAAGACGGAACTATCGAATTTTTTCTAAAAGACTTAGAAAAGTTGAAATCTCGTGGTGGAAAAGTAATCTTATTACGTTTACCTTCAACAGGATTTTTTCATGATTTGGAAAGCAAAGGTTTGCCACGAAAGGATTTTTGGGATGTATTGGTCAAAAAAGCCAATGCTCCTGCTTATTACTACTCAGATTACGAAGAATTAAGCGGATTTGAACTACCAGAATGGTCTCATTTATCAGGACCTGATGCTACTATTTTCACTGAAAGATTGATTAAGATTTTATTGAATGATAAAGTAATTACTAACACTAAAACCAACTAATTATGTTATTTAATTCACTAAGTTTTATGGTTTTTTTGGTAATAGTAATAGCTATTTATTATTCCAATCTTTTAAACTGGAGTAATAGAAAAAGAATGTTGCTATTTACTAGTTATGTGTTCTATGGGTTATGGAATCCACCATTAATTATTCTTCTATGGCTTTCAACCTTAGTCGATTGGGTTGCTGCAAATAAATTATTTGTTGAAGAAAATCAACGTAAAAGAAATGGTTGGCTCTTTCTGAGTATGTTTGTAAATCTGGGTTTTTTAGGTTTCTTTAAATACGGGAACTTCTTATTGGAAAACTTTACCTTTTTAATGAATTCTATTGGAATTGAATACCAAGCTCAACCCATGGATATTATTTTACCAATGGGAATTTCATTTTATACTTTTCAAACAATGTCCTACACTTTAGATATGTATAATCGGAAAACTAAACCGGCAAAAACATTTTTAGATTTTGCGTTGTATGTTACATTCTTCCCCCAATTAGTGGCAGGACCAATCGTAAGAGCAGGTGAATTAATCGAACAATTTTACGAAGAAAAAAAAGCTACAGTCAATCAATTCATTTGGGGTTTATTTTTATTGACATTGGGACTTTTTCAAAAAGTAGTATTAGCCGACACACTTTTATCAGATGCTGCAGACACAGTTTTTGGCTCAAAAGAAGCCACCAACTTCTGGGATGCTTGGGCAGGGACTTTAGCATTTTCAGGTCAAATATTCTTTGATTTTGCAGGGTATTCCACATGTGCAATTGGCATTGCAATGATGCTCGGATTCGTGCTTCCACACAACTTTTTATATCCGTATGGTGCCATTGGTTTTACCGATTTTTGGCGTCGTTGGCACATCACTCTTTCCACTTGGCTTCGCGATTATGTATATATTCCAATGGGCGGAAATCAATTTGGAATGACGCGTATGTATGTTGCTTTAATGGTAACTATGTTAGTTGGCGGTTTGTGGCACGGAGCTGCTTGGACATTTGTAGTCTGGGGGGCTTTGCATGGTTTCTATTTAGTTATTGAAAAGCTATTCAGAAAAAAAATCAACATCAAAACAACTAAGTGGAATGGAATTTTCTTAGCATTTTTAACATTCACATTGGTCAATTTTACGTGGGTGTTTTTTAGAGCGAGAGAATTCAGCACAGCAAAATATATGATTGAATCTATGTTGTTTTTGCATCCTGAAGGCGTGATGGTTTTAGAATATTTTGATTTAGTAAAAGTATTTATTCTGGTTGGAATACTATTCTTGACTCATTTTTATATGCGAAAACATACTGTAAAAATGGTTTCTGAATCAATTCCAAATTGGCTCTTTTCAATTGTTTGGGCAGCCATGATTTTCTTGATTGTAATTGCTCAGGGAAGTGGCGAACAATTTATTTATTTTCAATTTTAAAATCAAACAATTAATTTAAGATTTTAACATCCCAAAGTATAAAACCGCCGTTGAAAAATTCAAAGAAATATTGTAAATTTACCACATTACTTTGAAATTTTATCATGAACGAAAACCATTCCGACGACCAATATGGTCGTGCCAGAGTACAAGATTCCGACGAATTAAAAGCGTACTATAAAGAATTAGAAAACTTAGGTGCCGGTGCACTATGGACAGTGGCCAACGACATTGAACCTTGGGAACCACGAGCGAATTCTGTCCCGATGCTATGGAAATATGACGATTTACGTGAATTGGTACTGAAATCTTCTGAACTCGTAACACCGGAACAAGCCGGACGCCGTGTGGTGTATTTGGTGAATGATAAAAGAAAAGACGTCGCTGCCGCAGTGGGATGGCTATATACCGGAATTCAAGTCACCCGTCCGGGTGAGTTTACCTCCGCACATCGGCATCGTGCCTCCGCTCTTCGTTTCATCATGGAAGGCGAAAAAGGATACACGGTGGTAGATGGTAATAAAATCATGTTGGAAGTGAATGATTTTGTCATTACCCCCAATTCCACTTGGCACGAACACGGTGTGGAAGAAGGTGGAAAAACCTGTATTTGGCAAGACGGACTCGATATTCCTTTGGTGAATGCCTTGGAAGCCAATGATTATGCAGTCTTAGATGGCAAACAAGATTTAGTTGCTCCTTTGAATTATTCCCCAATAACCTATGGTTGTGCAGGTTTGATACCGGCGGATAAAACTTGGGATAAACCCTATTCTCCCCTCTTTAAATATTCGTGGTCGAAAGTCTATCCGGCTTTGTTGGAAGCACAAAAAGTCAATGAATCGAATCCTTTTGATGGAATTTTCATGAAGTATTCCAATCCGTTAACCGGAGGTCATGTGATGCAAACCATGGGAGCTTCGATGCAATTGCTACCACCCGGATTCAAAGGAAAAGCCCATAAACATACCGGCTCTTTCGTCTATCAATGTGCCAAAGGAAAAGGCTATTCCATCATCAATGGCCAACGTTTTGATTGGAAGGAACGTGATATTTTTTGCATTCCCTCTTGGGCTTGGCACGAACATCACAACCTATCAGAAACAGAAGATGCCTGTTTGTTTGCTTTTAATGATTTGCCTGTGATTGAAGGATTGGGATTGTACCAAGAAAGAGAATTAATGGAAAATAATGGAAATCAATTAATAACTAAATAAAAGTTTGCGTCTTTGCAACTTTGAGTGAAAAAATATGAAACTACTCACCTACAAAACAAAAAATACCGAACCTCGCTTAGGCTTTTTGCACCACAACCTCATCATCGACATGGAAGATTTTGGAGAAATATCCAATTTTCCTCTTCCAATTGATATGTTGGATTTAATCGATTTAGGATTCGAAATCATCGAAGAAATTACCGAAATGATCAAAGAAACCCGTGAAATCGACTTTGAACAAATTGGTTATTCGTTGGACGAAGTGGAAATTTTAGCTCCTATTCAACGACCAAGAAAAAACATTATCGGGATCGGTTTAAATTATACGGAACATGTTGCCGAAAGTGCAAGAACACTTGATACAACAGGAAAACTTCCTCAAAAACCAATCATTTTTTCAAAACCGCCTACAACGGTTACCGGAACCAATACCAATATCCTTTTAAACCCAAAACTGACCCAACAATTGGATTGGGAAGTAGAATTGGCTGTCGTGATTGGTGAATATGGTAAGTATGTACCAAAAGAAAATGCCTTGGATTATGTGTTTGGTTATACCGTAATCAACGACATTTCTGCGAGAGATTGCCGTCGTGAAGGCCAATGGATCGTTTCCAAAGGACAAGACACTTTTGCCCCAATGGGACCGTATTTGGTCACGAAAGACGAAATTCCAAATCCACACAACTTGAATTTATCGTTAAAAGTAAATGGCGTGGAAAAGCAAAATTCCAATACTAAATTTATGCTTTTCAACATCAATGACTTGATTGAAGACTTGAGCACAGTATTCACCCTTGAACCCGGCGACATTATGGCTACCGGAACTCCTGCCGGTGTAGGTGCCGGTCGTAATCCGCAAGAATGGCTATGGGATGGCGATGTGGTGGAAGCGACTGTGGAGGGAATTGGAACGATAATTAATACCATCAAGGGAATATAAATTTCTGAACACAGATTTAAGAAATTTTTACAATTATTATAATTTCTCAAATCTGTGTTCCCAAAAAATTATGCTAAAATGAAATATAAAATAGGCCAAATCGTCCCCTCCTCCAACATCACCATGGAAACGGAAATTCCTGCCATTTTCAGAGCCAGGGAAACCATTTTACCGGAACGATTCACCTTTCATTCCAGCCGTATGCGAATGAAAAAAGTGACCAAAGAAGAATTGGAAGCCATGGATGCCATGAGTTTGAAATGTGCTCAAGAATTGTCGGATGCTCATGTAGATGTGATGGGCTATGCTTGTTTAGTAGCCATCATGAGTATGGGTCGCGGTTATCACTGCGTATCGGAAGTGAATTTGCATCAGGAAACCATTGCCAACGACTTCCCTACTCCTATTGTAACTTCTGCCGGAGCTTTGATTAACGGCTTGAAAGTATTAGGGGCAAAACAAATTTCAATCATTACACCTTACATGCGACCACTCACTGATAAAGTGGTGGATTATATTGAGCACCAAGGTATTAAAGTAAAAGAAAGTATTGCCTTGGAAATACCCGATAATTTAGAAGTAGCGGCTCAAAACCCGATGAATTTATTGGAAATCTATAAACAATTGGATTTAACCGATGTTGATGTATTAGTGGCATCGGCTTGTGTGCAAATGCCTTCGTTGGAAGCGATTGATTTGATTCAAGCCGAATGTGGTATACCGGTGACCTCCGCTGCGGTTTGCACAACCTATGAAATGATGAAAAAGTTAGGCATTGAAGCCAAATCAACCATTGGCGGGGAATTATTGAGTGGAAAGTATTGATTAAACACCTGAAATATAAAATTGCTTTTACATTGTTTATTCTTTTGGGAATTGCCATGGTCAAACGGTTTGGCTTGAACTTTGTGTTTTCTATTCCGCTTTTGATGATTGTATTTATCATCCTAATAAAACTGAAAAAAAGTAATTAACAAATTCTATTGCTGGTTAAATAATTTCCCCAAAAGTCAATAAATTATTATCCGGATCCAACAGTGAAAACTCGCGTTGTCCCCATGGTTTATTTTCTAAAAATCCATTGGGATGTATCCTGACTTTGTTATCCAACAAGGTTTGATAAAAGTCGTCAATGCGGTTTACTCGAATATAAACTTGACCATAATTTTCCTCGGGAACAAGTTCCGGGAAGAGAAAAAAATGAAGCTCGATGTTTTCTTTCTCTAGCATCAAATAGGCAGGATATTCTGCAGAACCTAAAACTTTAAAGCCTAGTTTATCCACGTAGTATTGATGGGTAACCAATTTGTTACGCATGGGTAATTTGGGGTGAACACTAATTAACATCCTATTTCATTAAAAATTATTTAAATCCTAAAACTTGTTCTTCTGCCGTTAAAACTTCTTCTACATATTTTTTATATTCAGGATAGTCTTTCACTACAATATCATCCCAAGGTGAGTTAACTTTTCGCGTTACTTTTAATTTTCCGGGTTCAACCAATTCAAAGCTCAATAAATAAGAATGGTTTTTGAAACTAGCTGAAAAATTCTCCGGTATATCCGTAAATTTTTTCCCATCAGCCAAGTGAAAAGTTATTGTATTCAAATAGGAAAAACTATCCTCATACGTAATGTAATGTATGTCGTAATTTCTACTCTCTGACGAAATCACATTGCGGGAATATACATTATAGATAAAAGGAATATCGATTAATTTTAGGTTACCTACATTTTTTAGTTTTTCATTCAATTGAAACTGCATGGAAAAATTAATGAATTCATCATTGGAATCATGCTTTTTTAAAGAGGAAGAATCTAGCGTAATCGTCTTTTTCATCAATGACTGAAATTGTTCTTCCAATTCTTTTTTTCTTACCTCTTCTGTTGTTGAATTGTCAAACATCTCACTGTAATACGTTTGAATTGAACCACTTATTTTAGAGTCTAAAGCATAATTGATTTTTGCATCGGTAACAAAAACATCTAAATTGGTTTCAATGTAATTTTTAATCGTGTTTTCAAAAGAAATTTGAGTAATTGTAGCCGTTTCGTTTACTGATTTATCAAACGAAACAACTAATACATTGGCTTTATACAAGGAAACCGGTAATGAATTAAAAGGCAAATATTTATTGGTCAGCTCCAAAAAATAGTCTTTGCCATCCAACGATGTTTTTACAATACAATGATTAAAGTTTTTTGAAGGAAGAGCCATTCCGCTATTGCTATTGTCATTGGTTGAAACTAAGACCAAGTTCGATTGTATTCCGGCTAATTCAGATAAGGCAACAAATAACGTTGACACATCTTTGCAATCACCTAACTGTGTTGTGATGGTTTTTGAGGGCTTCTGAGGTACATAACCACTTTGTCTAAAATCAAGCGAACTGTATTTAATATTATCACAAATGTATTGATAGATTTTGCGGGCAATTTGTTCTTGACTCATGGATTGAACGCCATTTGGAAAGAGCTTATCAAATGTAGCTCGGGTAACTTTATCGGTACGAAGTGTTTTTTTAACCAAATCAGCATACCAATTAGCAATCTCTTTCCACGATTTAATTGAGCTAACCTGAATTGTATTTGTTAAATCATTATACGGTTTCGAAAAAGATTCAAGAAGTGGAATTGCCTCCACATTTGATCTTCTCCACGTGGTGTATACTTTGTTATTTGATTTTTTTACAAGCGGTTTAATATCACCATTAAATAGTTTATATTGATACGTAACATCGGAGGGGTTAATAATTGTAAAAATTGTTTCTACAGAAGGATAGACACTCGTAAAATAACAATCAATGTTGAAATCTTTGTAAAAGCGTCCGGTTGAATTACTGTAAACCTCATAGTCTATATGAACCACATCGCCCACTTTAAGGTTTGAAAAAACCAGCACACCACTCCCTCTTTCAGCCGGAACTACAGACCCATCGGACTTTACTATTTCCGTTTTAATAAAATTCACTCCATACGTGTTGAGGCTGTATTCTTTCAGTTCATCAATCCCATTCTCCGAGGTGATTTCATAAATCAGAACTACTTTGGATTTCATGCCTCCTTCCGGAAAAATATTAACAATATATTGATCAAATAGTGTTACTACGCCATAATCACTTTTTAGTGCCGAGTTTCTTCGCTCCCGGATGAGTCCGTATTTATCTTTGACATCAATTTCTTCAATCTCATCTTTTATTTTTTTAATATCATAAAGTTGTTTTCGCAAAGTGCCATTCTCAGCATTGTGTTCCAATGACTTTCTAATGTATTTTTCTGCTTCTTTTTCGTTGTTCATATAATGATAAACAATTCCTTTTTTCTCTAATAAAAGAAAGGAATACGGATAAAGTGCCAATGCCAAATCGATTTCCTTCATGGCTTCGCTATAATTTTTTTCATCAATTAGCACATTGATATAATCCATGATAATCGAAGTAAAGTAAGGAACATTTGTTCTTCGTTCATATAAAAGTTTCTTAACATCCTCTTTTCTATTGGCTGCATAATAATAATCAACTAGTTTAGAAACAGCCATAAAGTTATCTCGCTTACTGACTAACTCTTCGAGCAAATCAATCGTTTTTTGTTTGTCATTTTCTAACGTATCATAAAAGGGAGAAAATTTTACGATATAAAATTCTCTGTAGTTAGACATGCTTAAAATGGCATCAATATTTTTTACCATTTCATCAATCTTAGAGTTCCGTGCATTAATCAAAATACTGTATAACTCATAAAAAAGGGGTGAGATTAATTTTTTCGCTTTATCTCTGTAACTTTCTAACTCTGTTATATTTACGGAAGTCAACCAATTATTATCAGCGGCTTTAACAGCAATGTTGTAATAATAATCAGCATCATTGCGTTCAATGTTTTTAATGATTTCGTTCACTTTTGCCCCTTCCTCTTTAAAACTGTAAAGCTTTACCAAACGCGTTTTGATGAGTGAACAATTGGGGTATTTTGTATCAAGATCATGAATAATGTCTTCGGCTAACTCTACCTTTTTATTGTGCATATAGGCATCAAACAGCATCAATTGATAGAATACATGGTTGGGATTTTCTTTTATTTTTTGAGCAAAATACAGTTCATAATCCGGAGTTAATTCTTCAACAGCCAAGGAGGACAGCGTCGATGTGTTATACGGTTTATACGTATTATGATATGTGATGTTTTCAATGTTTTGTTGTTGTTCGTTTGTTAACGATAAAAAGAAGTAACTTCCGGATTGGATGGACGACTTAACCAAAATACGATTCATACCTTTTGGCAAGGTTACCTTTACTTGGTATGCGTTTAAGTCTGACATTTTATTAATTGTATTCACATAAACTTCAATATCATTTATAAAAAGTTTAAGTGAACCGCTCATACCAAAATTAAATACCACCGTTTGATTTTCCGGATTGTCAGCAAACAGTTGCGAATACATAATTCCGTTGCCATATTCTTGTTCATTGGAAAAAATTTGATAGCCTTCATTGATGGGAATGGCCGGGTTATACCACCCTAATTGACCATTGCTGTTTCCGTCAAAAAGTTTGTCGTTTTTAGGATAAAATTCGGGTTCATATTCAATATCAATTCCACTGTCATTCAAATTTTCAAAAACGCCACAAAGTTGCCAATTCATTAATGAATTAAGTTTTTTAATTCCGTTCAAATAGCCATCAAAGTTCCTGCGATTACGATCAGCAACGGCTTTATAATAAATGATCATCGGATTTTTTTCATACAAAGTATTAGAGGCCAACATATCCAACTTGGCATAGGTTGTGTTATTAAACCCTACATCGAGAATATCATCAATCAAAAATGGTTTTTTAATCAAGGGGGTTAAATAATACTTACTGTCTTCATATTTTGAAAATTGAGTAACAAACTCCTCTTGAAAATCAATTTTTCCATTTTCTTCATCAATAATTTCACCCAATAAAAAAACTTCCAACGATTTTTTATCTGAATTTTTAAATGATTTGTCATAGAGCTTTCTTGCTTCAGCACGTTGATTTTGCAACAACAAATCCCAAACTTTTTCTTCATTGGATTGTGCAAAAGAATATTGCATAAAAAACAAACAAAAGAAAAGCACTAGTTTTTTACCATGTAAAACCATAAATATCAAATAATTAGTTAAAATATGTTGGGTTTAAACAAAGACAATCTTTAAAATGAATCACTTAAACTATTTTAAAAAGCTTCATTGTCTCAAATATATATAAAAAACCATTGAAAAAATTGCAACTGTAAACATTTTTAAAAACCACTTTTTTGAAGCCGAAACGAACGTTTTTAATTCTTCTTTTTTTGAACAACTTCAACTTCAATTCAAAATCAAACCCCGCTTAAAAGACCGGAAAATTCGGGAAAAACGAGGTTGTTTTTTTATTATTTTTATAAGATTATGTATTGGAGGGGTGTGGAAGGGTTATTGATGTTTTGCATAGTTTTTTAAAAGTCTTCTTTTATTTGTTCAGTAGTTATAATTTTTGATGTCAAAATATCTATTTCTTTACGGCTGAACCTAGATTTAATATTTCGCAATTCCTCCATCATAGGATGTATTTCATTTTCATTTTTTACAAAAATGTATTTTATATCACTTGGTTTAAACCCTAATCTATATTCAAATAATTTTTTGTTCTCATTTTCGAGAATTGTCGGATTTAAGAATTCTTCTTTGGTCAGATTGTTTTTTACTTCAGAGTCAAATTCGATTTTAGGAACATATCTCCATTCACGTTCATTATAAAACCTAACTTTTTTATGAGTTTTATTACCTCGTTTAAAATCTCCATCATATGGCTTGAGGAAGTTTAACAAGTTCATATATTCATCAAAAATATTCCCGGTTATTTCGCTACAATGTTTATCCAAAGCTTGATAGATATTTTCTGCCATTTGACTTACAGATTCTGAAATGTTTGAATTCGGATTAACATAAATTATTGGATTTAGTTTTTTTCTAATTCCCCATTCTTTTGTCATTCCTAATCCATAACCTCCATACATCTTGATATGATTTGCCATTTGACTCAACGATATGTCACAAAAACAGACCATTGGAATAGCAGATTCAAATCCAGGTCTTTCAAGTTCGTCACTTAACTTAATTTCCTCGAAACAATATCTAGGAACAAAAGTCTGCTGTAAAATACTTATCAAGTATTCTTTTTTCGGTGTAAAATGAAATAAACTATTTGAACTGATATTACTCATTAAAATCTGTTTTTTCTTAAATTATGCACAACGGTTTGCGTGTATGAGAAGTAGCGGATTAAAAAGTACTTCACTTTCAGTTTGGCACTGACTTTTATTAAAAGCACTGACCTTTGATTTAGCACTGAACCCGCTATTTCTTATACACGCTGTTATGCCACGTTTTTAATCTATTTTGTTAGCCGATATTACTTGACCGTTTGAGTATAATTTCATTTGTTCAACTCCATTTTCGGAAGTTTTAAATTCTATATGTTCTTCTTCTGTTTTAAGATAAAATTTGTTTTCTCCATAGGGTATAATCTCAAATTTCAAATTGGAAGGGTTTAACAAATAGAGTTTTTCTGCATTTTTTTCAATGATTAAACTAAATTCTGTACCTTCTATTTTATAGGTGCCAACAAACTTGTTTAACTCTTTTTCAGTCAATCTAATTTCTTCATATTCTTTGGTTGCAAACGAAGGAATAGATTCAACGTTTCGTTTTCCATCTAACAAATCCATTGCTAATTCAGTTAAAGCGGATAACTGTGGTTCAGCCATTGTGTTTGCCATTAAATAGACTCCACTTTTTGTGTCAATATTTAACTTGAACGATGCAGTATAGCCTTCTTGAAGTCCGCTATGAAACCAATATTTTTTATTATTTTTTGTTACGACACCAATTCCTAAACCATAATATTCGTGGCCGAAACTGGTTTCCTTTAATTTGAGAATAGAATTTGGGTCAAGTATTTTTTTCCGTTCGTAAACTCCATCATTTAAAAGAGCAATCAAAAACTTTGACATTTGGGAAGGCGATATGTAGGTTAATCCGCCAGCAGGGAAAGGTTGCGAATAGAGTTGTTCTATCGGTAATGCTTTATTATACACAAGTTTATATGGAAGAGCCATTTCTTCTACCATTTCTGCTGAAGGTCGAGTAAAGTTGATGTTAGACAAACCAAGAGGATTTAAAATATAGGTGTTTACATAATTTCCATAACTCATTCCTGTTTGTTCTTCTAAAACCAAAGCAGCAACTACGAAACCATCATTAGAGTACTCGTAAAGTTTTTCAGGTTCTCTGATAGGTTTAACGCTTGAGACTATTTCTTTTATCGTTTTCCTATGGTCATTCCCCCATAAAGGTACAAAATCAGCGGAAGCGGGAATGCCTGACTGATGTGATAATAAATGTCGAAGTGTGATTGGTTTAGAAATTTTTGAAAATGAGGGAATTGGGTCGGAAAGATAATCATTTACAGGTTTATCTAAATCTAAAATTCCTTTCTCCACAAGTTGTAAAATTGAAACTGCTAAAAATGGTTTAGCTGTTGAGCCTGTTGAATAGATTGTACAAGTTGTTGTTGGTGTTTGAAGTTTTAAGTTTGAATACCCAAACGATTTTGCCCAAGCTAAATTGCCATTTTTTATTACTGCGATTGAAATTGAAGGAATCCCTGTTTCTTCCCTCAATTTCTCTATTTCGTTTGATAAAGTTTTCTCTATAAACTTATTTGAATTCTGATTTTCTTGAGCGTTTACTTTGTTATAAACTGAGAATATTATGATTAAGAATAATATTGTTCTTTTCATTTATCTGCGTTCTGTTTTTAAATGTGGCATAACTAGTAAATATCATCAAATATATACAACTTTTTTATCGCTTTTTAATTTTTAATCAAGTTTTTTCTGATGATTTTGTTCTGTAATACAACCTTCTAAGCTCATTTGGAGGCCTTACTGAATCTTAAAACCACTTAACTTCTTAATGTTTAATAATAATATTACTACTACAAAAAAACACAAAATAAGACCCTTTTTTCGGGTTTTGTTCCACATTTGTTCGATACAGCTTCCGTATTTGTTCGGAAAACGACCCCTTTTTCCGAACACGGTTCGAACAAATCCCGAACGTGACCCGAACCAAACCCCTTTTTGTTCGAAAATTTTGAAGGAAGTAAGGTACTGAGGCACTGAGAAGCTAAGTTTTTTTCATGCTGAGAAAGAGAGCCGTATTTCTATAAGAAAAAGGATTGCTCTTTCGAATCCGTTTACATCCATTTTCGCTAAGCAAATCCATAAATTAATTTCATCCTCTCAATCCACGTTATCCGTGTTCCAATTTCAACAAGTAGGACGGTTACAACTTTTCTTTGAACGGAGAAAGCAAATCGACGAATTGCCGCATTGATGAGCTATTCCAATTGTCGACAGGACACAATAGCAGAAAAGGATTTAAAAGGAACTGAGTGGCTGAAGTACTATGATTTATTCTTGCAAGGAAGAAAGATTAAAAAAACTTGCTGCCTAACCTTATACCAAATTCATATCAACCAGGTAGTAACTCCCAACCAAAGCCATGGTTGTGGTACCCTTTCATAAAAGTTAGTCAGCAGACAACCTAAAACAATGTCAATAATTTATTCTTAGTTGATAACCCTCCAATGCTTAATAAAATGTTTTTTTATATTTGTAAAAGAGACAAGTGCAGTTAACATAAAATGATAGTACTTATTCTTTTGCAATCTTTAAGAAATGAATTCAGATTTAAAATTTTGGTATTTACAAAATCATCAATTGTTCCGAAACTTGAGTTATGCTGAGATTAATATGCTTTGCATTCTCAAGAAATTTAAAAGGTCAAAGAAAAATGAACTCATAGATTTGTCCAACAGCGATAAAGAGCGACTTTATTTTTTAAAACACGGTACAATTAAACTCATACGCATTACTCCTGATGGGGATGAACTGGTTGTGGATATTCTTCAAAAAGGGGATTTATTTGGAGATCTTAACCTAGAAAATCCGGTGGCTAATCAGGACTATTTTAAAGTGGTATCAGACGAAGCCATCATCTGTACCTTTTACCGTGAAAAATTAGAAGAGGTCATGTATAAAAAACCTGATTTTGCATTAAATTATATTAAATTCATTGGGTTTAATTTTAAAAAAATACAAAACAGTTATAAAAACATTTTGTTTCGCGATGCCAAAACCAGGTTGTTGTTGTTACTTCATACGATTATCGAAAAAGAAAATGTTGAAAGTGCTTCCTTTGTTTTACCCAATTACCTCACTCAAAAAGATATTGCCCAGTTGATTTGCACCACCCGTCAAACCATTGTTACGTTATTTAAAGAATTGGAAAACCAAGGCATTTTGAATTACACGCAAAAAGAAATTTCCATTCCGGATGTGGCTCTACTCAAAAACTTAGTGCAAAATGTAAAATAGTTGACAATTTACTTTTTTGCTTGCTCCTACCTTTGTTTCGAACAAGTAAAAAAAGTAACGATGAAACATTTGATATTTCTATTGATTTTCAGTTTTGCGACTACGGTCTTTTCTCAAACTAGTCCAGCTGAGCGAATAAAACATTTTAATCTTGACAATAAGGTAGCCATTAACGGCTATGACCCTGTAGCCTATTTTACGGTAGGAAAAGCCGTTAAGGGATCGCCTAAATTTCAGTTTCAACACCAAGGAATTACCTATTATTTCTCTTCAAAAGAAAACCAACAATTATTTGAAAAACAACCTGCTAAATATGAACCTCAATACGGAGGCTGGTGTGCTTTTGCAATGGGCGACTACGGGAAAAAAGTAGAAATCAATCCCGATACGTTTAAGGTGGTAGACGGAAAACTGTATCTGTTTTACAATGCTTATTTCAACAATACACTGAAAAGTTGGAACAAAGACGAAAAAAACTTAAAAACAAAAGCCGATAAAAATTGGTCATTATTTATTAAATAATCCATGAAAACGAAAATAGTATTCTTATTACTACTGCTTGCAGTGATTGTATTGATAACCATTTATTGGTTCATCGTGAAAGATAAAAATCTGGATGCAGCTATTTATTCCACTAACGGAATGGCTTTAAACGGCTATGATATGGTTGATTTGGTTGACCATTCTACCCTTCAAAAAGGGAATAAAGAAATTTATTATACTTATCAGGAAACGGATTGGTATTTTTCATCGCTTGAAAACAGAAATACTTTTGCGAGCAATCCTGAGCAGTATATTCCGCAATATGGAGGGTATTGTGCATATGGAATGAGCAAGGGTTACAAAGCACCGACCCAAATAGAAACTTGGTCAATCGTGGAGGGAAAACTCTATTTAAATTATAACCTAGAGGTAAAAAAAATATGGATCAACAACCAAAAAGATTTTATTCAACAGGCCGATAAAAATTGGTCAACCATTCAACTTAAAAAATAATACTAATGAAAACAAAAACAATTCTTTCGTGGTCTCTTCGATTAACCGTGTCCATTATTTTATTGCAAACCCTTTATTATAAATTTACTGCCCATCCGGATTCGGTGCATATCTTTACTGCTTTAGGAGTAGAACCTTGGGGCAGAATCGGATTGGGTGTTGTAGAATTAATCACCGCTATTTTAATTTTACTCCCCAAAACAAAAACCATAGGCATGTTGAATAGTTTGGGAATCATTTTGGGTGCCGTTTTTTCGCATTTCCTGGTGTTAGGCATCAATGTATCCAATGATGGCGGTGGATTATTTACTTTAGCCATAATTGTATTGTTAGCTTGTAGTTTATACTTATTTTTACACTTTGAAGAAGTAAAAGCAATCCTCCGAAAATTAAAACCTTAATGACACTTTCACCTTTAACATCAGAAGCAAAAGCGATATTATTAGAACTCGCAGCCAACCTTGAAGAACTTACCTTGGATGACTATACTGAACGTATTGCTCTGTTGGGAAACGCAAGTTTTGGGGAACATACTCGTCATATCATTGAACTTTTTCAACAATTGAATGAGGGATATGCAAGTGGCCATGTTGATTATGATAACCGAAAACGAGATAAACGGCTTCAGGAAAATATTGATTTTGCTTTAGAAACATTAGCTATCCTAATTTCTGATTTGTGCAAACCGGACAAAGAAATTTATCTTACCACATTGTACAATAATCAAAAAAGTCAAGTAAAAACCAATTACGGCAGAGAATTAATGTACAATATTGAACATTGTATTCACCACCAGGCCATCATGAAAATTGGTTTATTATCCATTGGAAAAAAGCCGGTAAACGATAGTTTTGGCTATGCTAAATCAACATTAGTGTATAAGCAACAATGTGCACAGTAAGTTTTTATCAAGATCACGAAAAGGTTATCATAACTTCCAACAGAGATGAAAAAATCCATCGCCCGTTGGCAGAAATGCCCCAATTTGAAAACCTTAACGGAAAAAAAATAGCCTTTCCAAAAGACCCTCAAGCCGGAGGAACTTGGTTTGCGGTAGACGAATACGGTGCGGCATTTGTATTATTAAACGGAGCTGCTACTCCGCATACGCCTTCGCCACCTTATCGCAAAAGCAGAGGACTCATTCTTTTAGACCTCGCTTCGGCAACTGATTTTGAGGAAGCTTGGTATCAAATTGACTTAAATCAAATTGAGCCATTTACCGTTATCGTATTTCAAAAAAACAAACTTCTGGAAAATCGTTGGAATGGTCGAGAAAAAACGTGTGTCAATCTCGATCCCTTTTCACCCACTATTTGGTCCTCATCCACTTTGTATGCCCCTGAAATTATTCAACAAAGGAAAGAATGGTTCCATGACTTTTTAAATCAAAACCAATATAATTTAGAAGCAAAAAAGCTTATTGATTTTCACACTACCACACAACGAAACGATACAGAAAACGGGTTAATTATTAAACGAAACAATTTGACGCAAACAAAAAATGTAACGCAATTCGTCTACCATTCAACGGAGTTTACGCTTTTACATTTGGACTTAATCAACGGTAAAAGAGAAGCATTAACTCATTCTATGCTATGAAACTTTGGTGGCATAAAGTAACACACTGGGAATATTGGTCAGTTAACCTTGTTTATTTGCCCACTTTTTTATTGTGGGTAATTTTCAGTATTCGTTTCCGATCCGTTCATTTTTACCGCTATTCCAATCCCGGTATGACGAATGGCGGATTATACGATGACAGTAAAATGGATATATACAACCGTTTACCTTCAAAACTTTACCCGAAAACCGTTTTAATTAGAAAAGAGAGAAAAGAAGACATCAATGCACTCATGACAGTCAAATCACTTTCTTTTCCATTAATTGTAAAACCGGATAAGGGTTGCCGTGGTGTCAATGTTCAAAAAGTATATAGTTATACAGATATTGAAACGTATGCCCAAAAAGTTAAGCAAGATTTTTTAGTTCAGGAAATCATTGACTATCCTCAAGAAATTGGCCTCTTTTACTATCGGATACCCTCCGAAAAGAAAGGAAGAATTTCTGGTATTACCCTCAAGCACTTTTTAACCGTTAAAGGAAATGGTACTTCAACGATAATAGAACTTTTAAAAGAAGTGCCACGATATGCCCTGCAAATAAAGAAATTACAACCTCAAATTAATCTTGAGGAAGTTTTAGCAAAAGAAGAAGAACGGTGTTTGGTTCCGTTTGGCAATCACAACCGAGGAACAACTTTTTTAGATGGCAGGTATTGGATTACAACTAAATTGGAAGACACTTTTGCAACACTTTTAGACCCCATTGAAGGATTTTATTACGGTAGATTGGATATACGATTTCGTTCATTTGAAGAATTGGAAAAAGGAGAACATTTTTCCATCATTGAGTGGAATGGTGCCAAAAGTGAACCCACCCACATATATGACCCAAAACATTCTTTTTGGTTTGGACAAAAGGAAATCTTTCGTCATCAAAAGATTATGTACAGGATAATTAAAGCCAATATTTAACTCTGATTCTTTTTATCCTTTTTGCAATAGAAAAACTTAACATTGCGAAATAAAATCAATCCGTATCTTTGTTATAGCTAACCAACTTAAGATTAACTTTAACTAAACATACGTTTTATGCAACATATTATAGATCGTTTCATCAGTTATGTCACTGTTGATACAGAATCTGATCCGAATTCTGAAACAACTCCCAGTTCTAAAAAACAATTGGTCTTAGCGAGAAACCTCGTGAAAGAACTCAAAGCCATCGGTATGGAAGACGTGACGATGGACCGAAAAGGTTACATCATGGCAACGTTACCGAGTAATGTGGAACATGAAGTGCCGGTGATTGGTTTTATTTCGCATTATGATACAACTCCTGATTTTACGGGTGCGAATGTAAAACCGCAAATCATTGAAAACTATGATGGAAAAGACATTGTATTGAATGCGGAGCAAAACATTGTGTTATCCCCTTCTTACTTTAAAGATTTGTTGCAATACAAAGGACAAACGTTGATTACCACCGACGGAACCACTCTCTTGGGAGCTGATGACAAAGCCGGAATTACCGAAATTGTTACGGCAATGGAATACCTCATTCAACATCCGGAAATTCTACACGGTAAAATTCGCGTTGGGTTTACGCCCGATGAAGAAATTGGCCGTGGTGCTCATCATTTTGATGTAGAAAAATTTGGAGCCGATTGGGCTTATACGATGGATGGCAGCCAAATTGGCGAATTGGAATATGAAAACTTTAATGCAGCGGGAGCCAAAGTAACCTTTAAAGGAAAAAGCGTTCACCCCGGCTATGCAAAAGGAAAAATGATTAATTCGATGCTGTTGGCTTCCAAATTCATTTCAAAATTACCCAAAAAAGAAGTCCCGGAAATGACCAAAGGGTATGAAGGTTTCTTTCACGTCACCGGCATCACGGGAAGCATTGAAGAAAGTACGGTTTCCTTGATTATTCGTGACCATGATAAAAAATTATTCAAAAAAAGAAAAGAGTTTTTGCATGAATTGACGGCAAAATTCAATAAAAAATTCAAGAAGCAATTTGGCGATGATATTGCCATTATCGAAATCAAAGACCAATATTATAATATGAAAGAAAAGGTAGAACCGGTGTTTCATATTGTGAAAATTGCTGAAAAAGCCATGAAGAAATTGGACATAAAACCGATTATCAAACCAATTCGTGGCGGAACAGACGGTTGTCAATTGTCGTATAAAGGTTTACCGTGTCCGAATATTTTTGCCGGTGGACATAATTTTCATGGTAAATATGAATATGTTCCGGTAGAAAGTATGCAAAAAGCAGTAGAAGTAATTGTGAAAATTGCAGAGTTAACTGCAGATAAGAAATAAGTTATTCAATTTTATTTTTTTAACCACATAGAAACATAGTTATTAAAATTGTGAAAGTCGTTTCACTCAGATATAGAAAAGCATAGCTATGTGAACCCAAAAATTGGGTTTATATCGTTCTCATTTACTATGTCTCTATGTGCTTAATTTTAATTTATTTTATATTGATTGCACGATACTCCAATTTTAGCAACGAATTTCACGAATTTAATTTTTTAAAATAGCCGCTGATTCGCTGATTTTATTTATTTTTAATCTGTGAATATCAGTGGTTTTTTTTATTTTATAAACATGGAAGAGAATAAATCTTGGACCAGAAATCAAAAATGGCTTGAAGAAATTGAACTTTTAAAATCGATTATAGTTAAAACCGATTTGGTAGAAACCACCAAATGGGGCGGAATTGTTTATACTTGGAATAACCGGAACATCATCGGAATTGGAGGATTTAAAGACTATTTCACCATTTGGTTTTTTAACGGTGTCTTTCTTCCGGATGAAAAAAATGTTTTAGTAAATGCCGGTGAAGGTGTCACGAAAGGATTACGCCAATGGCGATTTACTTCAAAAAAAGAAGTAAACGAAAAACTAGTCCTTCACTATGTGAATCAAGCCATTGAAAATGAAAAGAACGGCCTTTCCATCAAGCCGGAAAAAAAGGAAATACAACCCTCTGATTTTTTTCTATCCAAACTTCAGGAAGATAAACATTTAGAAGAAAAATTCAATACTTTTTCACCCTTTAAACAAAAAGAATTCATTGAATATATTGATACAGCCAAACAAGAAAAAACGAAACACGACCGTTTTGAAAAAATAAAACCGATGCTTTTGGCAAACATCGGTTTAAATGATAAGTATCGGAAATAATTATTTCTTTTCAACTAATTTGGCACTCAATTCCATTGAAATGGCTGAGCGTTCCATTTTGATTTTTCCGGCCATGGTTTCAACAACCACAGTTCCTTCGGACAATTCGGCTACTTTACCATGTATGCCGCTTTTGGTGATAATTCTATCACCTATTTTTAAATTGCTTTCAAATTCTTTTTCTTGTTTAGCACGTTTTTGTTGTGGTCTGATCATAAAAAAATAAATGACCACAAACATTAATAAAAACGGCAATAACGATTGAATGTTTTCCATATTATTGAGTAGTTACAGCAGATTTTTCTGCAGGTTTAGCTTTTGGTGTTACGTTGGCTTTGATGGTTAACACATCTTTTCCTGAAGCGGTGTTAGCCGTAATGTTAACCGATTTTTGTTGCATTCCGGGTTTTCCGTTACTGTCGAAAGAAACTTTCATTTTTCCGGTTTTTCCGGGTTTGATTGGTTCTTTTGGAAATTCAGGAACGGTGCAACCACATGAACCTGATGCATTGGCAATGATAAGGTCGGCTTCGCCGGTGTTGGTAAACGTAAAAGTGGTTTCCACTTTGTCTCCTTCATTGATTACGCCAAAATCGTGTTCTTTTTTGTTGAACGTCATGGCCGGATACTTTCCATCTGCCGGTGGCGGGGTAACTTGATTTGCCTCCGGATTTGTATTTTTTTTAACCGTATTTTCAGTAGGCTGTGGTTGCGGATTTCCAATGTATTCATTCAAAGGAATATCCTTACTGTTTGGGTCGATTTTCGACAGAGCATCTTCTTTTTTACAAGACATGAGTGATGCCGATACGAACAAAGCAAAAATTGATTTTCTTAACATAGTACGTTGCATTTAAGTTTTACATTAAACCTCTTCCGGTCTTTTTTAGTTTATCTGTTTTTTGAAAGTCCTTTACTAAATTGTCTAACACCCCATTGATAAATATACTGCTTTTAGGTGTGGCATATTCTTTGGCAATTTCCAAGTATTCATTGATGGTTACTTTTACGGGAATAGACGGAAAACGCAAAAATTCACAAATAGCCATTTTCAACATGATAGTGTCTACTTCCGAAATACGTTCCGGGTCCCAATTGGGAGTTCTATCAATGTATTCTTTGGCCAATTCATTCTCATTGAGCACCGTTTTACGGAACAAATCACGAGCAAAATCTTTATCTTCTGCATCTTTGTACAGTGGCAAAACAGCAAATGATTTTTCTACCCCTTCGTCCATTTGTTTTAATTGCTTTAAAATCATAGTGTTTACTAACGGAATATCGTCTATCCAAGTGAGTTTATAATCTTCCAAGTAATCATATAATTTTTCGTTTGCAGCAATCAACTCCGAAAACATATCCATGATGAACTTTTTGTCGTGTTCAAAAGAATCAGTTTTGTCTGCCAAATACGATAAATAGAGTGGACTTTTTTTAACATTTTCCAATAAAATCAGAATTAAGTCGTCGTTTTGACTCCAATTGTTGATTTTTCTTTTTTCTAAAGCAATGGAAAGTGAGTTATTCTTTTCCAACGCCAATAAAACACGATTGGAAATAAATTTTCTGTTTGGCTTTAAGTCTTTTTCGGTGGCCAAGTGTTTTTTGGAGGCTTTTTCCAAAAAATCTTCTTCCTTTTTTCTGATTTCAACTAAAGCAGAAACCACAATCAAATATAAATCCTGAATACTTTCGATGCTTGCGAATAAGAATTTTTCTTCTTTCTCCAATTGATCAGAACCGCTTTGATGCATTGCATAAATGGTTTGCAATACTTTAACCCGAATATGTCTTCTGTTTAACACGTTGTAAGAACTTTTTAAAAAATTAGTGACGCCCCGAAGGACGTCACAAAAATAGTATTATTTATCGGAAAAAATTATTTCCCACTTTCTTTTTTACGTTGATTGATTCTATTTTGAGCAATCGTTAAAGCCGCTTCATGTGTGGTAATATTATTTTTAACAGCATAATCGAAGATTTCCAACGTGGTGTTGTAAATGTTTTCGGTTCTTCGCATGGCTTCTGCTTTGTCGTAATGTTCGATTTCAGCATATACATTGATAATTCCACCGGCATTGATTAAGAAATCAGGAGCATATAAAATGCCTCTTTCCTGAAGAATTTTACCGTGTATGTTTTCATTCGCTAATTGATTGTTGGCAGCACCGGCTACAATGGCTGCATTCAATTTATAAACTGTATCATCATTGATGGTGGCACCCAACGCACAAGGAGCATAAATATCAACTTCTGCACTGTATAAATCTGTACCGGTATATACTTTAGCACCATATTGTGCCCCTACTTCGTTTAATCTATTTTCATTAATATCGGCGATGATTACAATAGCCCCTTCTTTTGTTAAATAGTCCACTAAAGTTTCACCCACATGGCCAATTCCTTGAACCAATACTTTTTTACCGGCTAATGAATCAGAGCCGTATTTGTATTTTGCGGCCGCTTTCATCCCCATGTAAACCCCAAACGCAGTAACAGGAGAAGGATTACCTGATCCACCTCTGGATTCTGAGATTCCGGTTACATAAGGTGTAACATCTCTTACCGTGTCCATGTCTTCCGTTTTCATCCCTACGTCTTCAGCTGTGATGTATTTTCCGCTTAATGAATGCACAAATTCACCAAATTTTCGCATTAACTCCGGTGTTTTTTGTGTTTTGGCATCTCCAATAATCACTGCCTTTCCACCACCTAGGTTCAATCCTGTGATAGCTGATTTAAAAGTCATTCCTCGAGATAAACGTAAAACGTCGTTCAATGCTTCCCATTCATTGGTATAGTTCCACATTCTCGTTCCACCCAATGCCGGTCCTAAAACTGTGTTATGAATACCAATTATTGCCTTTAAACCAGTATCTTTGTCATTGCAAAAAACAATTTGCTCATGATTGTCAAAGGATACTTGTCCAAAAACCGGATCCATTTTTTGAAGTTCTTTAGGAGTTGTTACTTCTGCTATCATAGTTGAATTATTAATTAAGTAAAAATTATGACTTTGTCAAAAAGACTCAACAAAAATAGAACTTAAATCAAAAGAATGCAATATAATTTGATAATTTTAGTAATCTGTTAATAGTAAACCCATTTTAGCAATTAATTTAAAAAAACATAATTCTCATTTTTTTAACATTTATTATTCCATTGCCACGTATCTCTAATCAATAACATGAAAGAACTACATTATTTAAATAAATATTTCATCAAATATAAATACCGTTTTTTGTTGGGTATTATCATAACCATTGTTGCACAAATATTCTCACTATTCATTCCGAAATTAGTAAGTAAGTCGATGAATATTATTGATGCGTACATTAAAAATCCAATAAGCGACACCAGTGTCATCAAAAAAGAATTGATTATTAGTTTAGGATTGATTATAGGAGCAACGGTTATTGCCGGTTTTTTGACATTTTTAATGCGTCAAACATTGATAGTCATGTCTCGCTATGTTGAGTTTGACTTAAAAAATGAAGTTTTTCAACAGTATGAACGTTTATCGCAAAGCTTTTACAAAAGAAACCGAACCGGAGATTTGATGAATCGAATTTCCGAAGATGTGGGAAAAGTGCGAATGTATGTTGGTCCGGCTGTGATGTATACTATCAATACGTTTATTCGTTTTGCGATTGTAATCATTTATATGTATAACGTTTCGCCGAAATTGACTTTGTATACAATTCTTCCCTTGCCGCTTCTCTCTTATTTTATATTTAAATTGAGTGTTGAAATCAATAAACGAAGTCGGATTTATCAAGAAAATTTGTCAACGCTTTCAAGTTTTTCACAAGAGATTTTCTCCGGCATTCGAGTGATTAAAGCCTATGCCTTGGAAGGGCAAAATCAAAAAGGATTCAACGGTTTGGCTCAAGAAAGTAGGGATAAAAACATGAGTTTGGCGTTTGTAAATGCCTTATTTGGTCCGTTAATGATTTTGTTAATCGGTTTGAGTAATTTGGTGGTGATTTATTTTGGTGGAATGATGTATGTAGACGGTTCCATAGAAAACATTGGAACTATAGCTGAGTTTATCCTGTATGTCAACATGCTCACTTGGCCGGTTGCTTCCATTGGGTGGGTTTCTTCCTTGGTTCAGGAAGCCGAAGCTTCTCAAAAACGCATCAATGAATTTTTGAAAATTGAACCGGAGATAAAGAATAATAATCCGAATCATGATTCAATTCAAGGCTCGATTGCCTTTAAAAATGTGAGTTTTACCTACGACGACACGAACATTCAAGCGTTAAAAAACATCTCATTTGAAGTAAAAAAAGGAGAAACTCTAGCTATTTTAGGGAAAACAGGTTCAGGAAAATCGACTATCCTTTCATTGATATGCCGATTGTATGATGTGGAAAATGGTTCCATCACCATGGATGGAAAAAAATTAGCCGATTTGAATCTGCATGATTTGCGAAACAGTATTGGTATAGTACCACAAGATGCATTTTTGTTTTCAGAAAGCATTAAAAATAATATTAAATTTGGAAAAGAAGACGCCACGGATGAAGAATTAATTGAAGCCGCCAAAAAATCGGTTGTTCATGACAACATCATTAACTTTAAAAATCAATACGATACCGTTTTGGGTGAAAGAGGAATCACTTTATCAGGCGGACAAAAACAGCGGGTTTCCATTGCAAGAGCCATCATCAAAAATCCTGAAATTTTACTTTTTGATGATTGTTTATCGGCTGTTGACACCGAAACGGAAGAACAAATATTAAATAACTTGTTCGAAATTTGTAAAAATAAAACTACACTAATTGTCAGTCATCGTGTTTCATCTGCTAAAAATGCGGACAAAATTATCATTTTAGAAGAAGGAGAAATAATTCAACAAGGTTCTCATTTTCAATTATTAAATCAAGAAGGTTACTACAAGGAATTGTATTTGAAACAACTTTCTGAAAAAGAATTGTCGTAATTTTTTGATAATTCAATTATTTTTTAGATTTTTGGTTCACTTACAACACTAAAATTGAGCGAACGATTATGAGAGAAAATGAAATGTTAGAAAAAGACGAAATTTTTTCTAAAGTTTTGAGAGCCGGAAGAAGAACTTATTTCTTCGATGTTAGAGCAACAAAGGCGGACGATTACTACATTACCATCACAGAAAGTAAAAAATTCACAGAAGAAGATGGTTCTTTTCACTTTAAGAAACACAAAATTTATTTATACAAAGAAGATTTTGTCGCTTTTAAAGAAATTTTAGAAGATATGACTTCGTATGTTTTAGACCATAAAGGCGAAGAAGTTATTTCTGAAAGACATCAAAAAGATTTTAAAAAGGAATATCCATCCGAAACAGCACAAAGCGAAGAAACGCCAAAAGCTAGCTTTACTGATATAGATTTTGATGATATTTAATCAATACTTTCTACAAAAAAACCTAAAGTAAATACTTTAGGTTTTTTTTGTTCTACTTTTATTTATTGGTTTTAATTTCAGTTGAATAATAAACTTGTAATATACAAAAAGGTATAACAAAAAACCAAAAAAGCCCGTAAAATACGGACTTTGAACTGTGACCCAGTCAGGATTCGAACCTGAGACCTACTGCTTAGAAGGCAGTTGCTCTATCCAGCTGAGCTACTGGGCCATTAGTCGGGGTGGCAGGATTCGAACCTGCGGCCTCCTGCTCCCAAAGCAGGCGCGATAACCGGGCTACGCTACACCCCGAGAAAAAAGCGGAGAGACAGGGACTCGAACCCTGGCGACAGTTACCCGTCGACAGATTAGCAATCTGCTCCGTTACCACTCCGGCACCTCTCCTATTCTGCAAAGAACTTAACTTTTTTGCGGTTGCAAATGTAGCTTTTCATTCTTTAGTTTACAACTATTTATGCTATTTTTTTGTTATTTTTTTAGGTTTTGTTTAAAATCACTTAGAAGTCAATTACATAGATTAATAATCAAAAATAAATAATTCTTAAGGTTTTGTGTATTACAAGTCCATCCTCATCAAGAATACTTGTAAACAGAATTATAAAAAATATAATTTTAGCACTTAAAATAGCTTAAAAATAGTTAATTTCGCAACACAAACAAACGCAAACTTAATTATGAATAAAAAAGTAGTCATTGTATCAGCAGTTAGAACACCTATCGGTAGTTTTATGGGAAGTTTATCTACTGTAACTGCATCTCAATTAGGAGCTATTGCTATTCAAGGGGCATTAGCTAAAATTAATTTAGATTCAAAAAATGTTGATGAAGTTTTAATGGGCAATGTTGTGCAAGCCGGAGTGGGTCAGGCTCCTGCAAGACAAGCTGCCCTTTTAGCAGGTTTACCAAATACAGTTCCTTGTACAACTGTTAATAAAGTTTGTGCCTCTGGAATGAAAGCTGTTATGCAAGGAGCTCAAGCCATTCAATCCGGAGATGCAGAAGTTGTAGTTGCCGGTGGAATGGAAAACATGAGTTTGATTCCGCATTATGTGCATTTGAGAAATGGTTATAAATTTGGACCAACAACAATGATTGATGGGATGCAGAAAGATGGTTTGACCGATGCCTACGATAATAATGCTATGGGAGTAAGTGCTGATTTGTGTGCCTCAGAATATAAAATTTCAAGAGAAGAACAAGATGCCTTTGCTATTCAATCTTATGAACGTTCTGCAAAAGCATGGTCTGATGGAAAATTTGATTCTGAAATTGTTCCTGTTTCCGTTCCACAGCGAAGAGGTGAACCAATCATCGTATCAAAAGATGAAGAATATACAAATGTAAAACTAGATAAAATTCCGGGACTAAATCCTGCTTTCACAAAAGAAGGAACAGTTACGGCGGCTAATGCTTCTACCATAAACGACGGTGCGGCGGCTTTAGTTTTAATGAGTGAAGAAAAAGCACTTTCATTAGGATTAAAACCATTGGCCTATATTAAAAGCTATGCTGATGCCGCTCACGAACCAAAATGGTTTACAACAGCTCCAGCAAAAGCATTGCCAAAAGCATTAGACAAAGCCGGTATTTCCTTAAGTGATGTTGATTATTTTGAATTTAATGAAGCGTTTTCTGTTGTAGGTTTAGCCAATGCAAAAATATTAGGACTTGATAGTTCAAAAATTAATGTAAACGGAGGAGCTGTTTCATTAGGACACCCACTGGGTTGCTCGGGTGCAAGAATTATTGTTACTTTGCTAAATGTATTACAACAAAACAATGCAAAACTTGGAGCTGCTGCTATTTGCAATGGTGGCGGGGGTGCATCGGCAATTGTAATCGAAAGAGCCTAATTAAGAAACATTAATTTTCATGCACGGAATCTGCAATTTAGCCATCATTCCACTCCGAATTGAACCTAATGACCGAAGCGAACAAGTTTCGCAAGTCTTATTTGGTGAACATTTTGAAATACTCGAACAACTTAAGCAATGGTTTAAAATTCGTTTGCAGTATGATAATTATGAAGGTTGGATAGACTCTAAACAATGCCAGATTATTTCAGACAGTGATTTTAATGAAATTTCAAATAGTGCTCAAATTCTAAATCATGATTTAGTAGAATACGTAACAACTAAGGATAATTCACTTATTCCAATTCCAATTGGTGCTTCTTTAACCTTTTTAAATTTCGATGCAATAAATATAAATAACTTCGAGTTCGAAGGATTAAAAGTTACCGGAACAAAGCCTAAAAGTGAATTGATTAAAACTGCTTACCTGTATTTGAATGCTCCCTATCTTTGGGGAGGAAAAACACCTTTTGGTATTGATTGTTCTGGTTTTACTCAAATGGTTTATAAACTTAACGGATACAAATTGCTACGCGATGCCTCTCAACAATCTACTCAAGGAGAAGCATTGAGTTTTATTGAAGAAAGTGAGCCGGGTGATTTAGCTTTTTTTGATAATGAAGAAGGTAAAATTATTCATGTGGGAATCATTATGAATGACAATTATATTATTCACGCCAGTGGTAAAGTCAGAATTGATCGTTTGGATCATTTGGGAATTTACAATGCTGAAACGAATAGGCATACCCATAAACTTAGAGTTATTAAAAAGATTATATAAAAAATCCCGATAAAATCGGGATTTTTTTACTCAATAGAATATTATATTTTAATTCATAGTTGCTTTTAGAGCTTTATATTTTTCTGTCATATCTAACGAAGTATAAACATTTAGTAGTGTTTGTTTTGCCTCTAGATTATTTGGGGAGAGTTCAACAACTTTTTCTAAATAAGGCAGAGCTTCTTTAAAGACATTTTCTCTTTGTACTTTTAATTCATCATACCGCTTATTGTCTTTTGCAGAATTTCCTAGTTTGTTCATTTCCTCCACTAATTTACCATCAGAATCTAACTTTAAAATCGCTAAATTTAAGTAAGCATTAGAATAGTTTGGATTAATTTCTATTGCTTTTTTATAATATTTTTCTGCATCAGTTTGGTTTTGAGAAGTTCCGGAAATCACACCCAAATTATAATATAAATCCGCATCATTAGGTGATTTTTGTAAAACCTCTTCAATTACTCTCTTATAAGAAGTATAATCTTTGGCATCTAAATATAAATTTGCTTCAGTTAGAGCAAGGGAAGTATCATCTGGATTACTCTTTTTTGCCTCTTGTATAGCTTGCATCGCTTTATCTTTCTCACCTTTTTCCACCAAAATTAATGCATAGTTTCTGTAAATTTCTCCTCTTTTTGAAGGAATTTTTTCATCTCTAGGATTTGTATGAACTTTTAGCTTAACAGATTTATCCCTGTCTTCTTTAGAATTAAACATTTCCTCTTCATCATTTAAAGCACTTTTTGCATAATAAGCAGTGCCTTGACCAGAGTAATTTAATTCTTTCAGTTTTTCATAATGCTTCAATGCAAGATCATAATCTTTAGCATTAACTGCACTTCCTGCAGCATAATAAAGATAGATAGTATCTTTTGGATTTAAATTATAAGCATCATATAATTTTTCTGCACTCTCCTTAAATCTTTTCTCATCACTATCTTTTATTGCAGAATTTATTAATTTATTTTTAACATCAGTTAAAGAATTTTCTGCTTGTACTGAATATTTATTCTTACCAAGTTTCTTTTCAGTTGCTAATAATTCTTGATAGGATTTGGCTGCCTCTTTTAAATTCTTGCCCGTTTCCATGTTTCTGTTAGCCAATTCTAGTAAAGCATTTCCTTTTAAGAAATAAAACTGAGCTTTTTCTTGATCAGTTGCACTTCCAATTACACTTTCTGCTGCTGATAATGCATTTTTAACAGCACTTGGTTCAAAATTTTTAATGGCCTTTTCCAATGCTTTTAATTGATCTTTTTGAGCAAAACTACCCAAACTCAACATCAAAGCTAATGCGGAAATGATGTATCTACTTTTCATTTTAAATCAAATTTTAATTATTATTTATTTATTCTTGGCTTTCTTCGTTTTCTTCGTCTGTATCTGCATTATCATCAAAATCAGTTGCCTCAATTGATGAAATTTCTTTTGAAACAGTGGCAGAAACATCTTCAAATTCAACTTCTTCCGCTGCTTCTTCTTTCATCACTTTCGTTACAGCGGCAATTGAATCGTTTCCTTTAATATTAATTAATCGAACCCCTTGTGTGGCTCTACCCATAACTCTTAAATCGGAAACTTCCATTCTGATGGTTAATCCAGACTTGTTGATTATCATCAAATCATCTGCATCGGTTACATTGTTTATCGATACTAAACGACCGGTTTTCTCAGTAATATTAAGCGTTTTAACCCCTTTTCCTCCACGATTAGTGATACGGTAATCTTCTAAAGATGAACGCTTTCCGTAACCATTTTCAGAGACTACCAATATTTCACTGTTCATATCATTGACAGAAACCATGCCAATTACTTCATCTTGCTCATCTGCCAAAGTAATTCCACGAACGCCCGAAGCTCCTCTTCCCATTGGACGCGTTTTACTTTCCTCAAAGCGAACCAATTTTCCAGATTTTACAGCCACTAATATTTGACTTTTTCCGTTGGTTAATTTTGCTTCTAACAATTCGTCATCTTCCTTGATAGTAATAGCCGCAATTCCATTCACTCTCGGACGAGAATATTGCTCTAACAAAGTCTTTTTAACCTGACCTTGTTTAGTAGCCATAATCACATAGTGACTATTAATATACTCTTCATTTTTTAAATCCTGTGTACAAATAAAGGCCTTTACTTTATCATCATTTTCGATGTTGATTAAGTTCTGAATCGCTCTTCCTTTGGATGTTTTGCTTCCTTCAGGAATTTCATAAACCCTCATCCAGTAACATTTTCCTTTTTGAGTAAAGAACAGCATGTATTGGTGATTAGTAGCCACAAACAAATGCTCTAAGAAATCTTGATCTCTTGTTCCTGCACTTTTTTGTCCTACTCCTCCTCTATTTTGAGTTTTGTATTCCGATAAGTTTGTACGCTTAATATACCCTGCATGTGAAATAGTAATTACAACATTTTCATCGGCAATTAAATCTTCAATACTTACATCACCGCCTGAATATTCAATAACAGAACGTCTTTCATCACCATATTTATCACGAATTTCAACTAATTCATCTTTAATCACTTGCATCCTTAAATCTTTGTTAGCTAATAATTCTCTCAAATGAGCAATCAATTTCATGATATCCTCGTACTCCGCACGCAATTTGTCTTGTTCAAGACCGGTCAATTGACGCAAACGCATCTCAACAATAGCACGGGCTTGAATTTCTGTCAGTGAGAATCGCTCAATTAATTTTGTTCGGGCTTCATCACCATCTTTCGAACCTCTAATCAAGGCAATCACTTCGTCAATATTATCCGAAGCAATGATTAAACCTTCTAAAATGTGGGCTCTTTCTTCTGCTTTACGTAAATCGAATTTTGCTCTTCGTACCACTACATCGTGGCGGTGTTCTACAAAATAATGAATCAATTCTTTTAAATTCAACATTTGCGGACGACCATTCACCAAGGCAATGTTGTTTACACTAAATGAAGATTGTAATTGAGTATACTTATATAAGGTGTTCAAAACCACATTCGGAACTGCATCACGTTTTAATTCATATACAATTCGCATTCCGTTTCTATCTGATTCATCGCGAATATTCGAAATACCTTCAATTTTTTTCTCATTGACCAAATCAGCGGTTTTTTTTATCATATCCGCTTTGTTTACTTGGTATGGGATTTCGGTTACGATAATCGCTTCTTTTCCGTTGCTTTCTTCAAAAGCTGTTTTCGCACGCATGACAATACGACCACGACCGGTTTTGAATGCTTCTCGAACGCCTTCATAACCATAGATTATTCCTCCGGTTGGAAAATCAGGAGCTTTAATATGCTCCATCAATTCATCTACCTCAATTTCGTTGTTGTCAATATAAGCCAAAGTTCCATTGACAACCTCGGTTAAATTGTGTGGTGGCATATTGGTAGCCATACCCACTGCAATACCGGAAGCTCCATTAATCAAAAGATTAGGAACTTTAGTAGGCATTACTTTTGGTTCATATAAAGTATCATCAAAATTCAATTGAAAATCAACGGTTTCTTTTTCGATATCTGCCATAATTTCTTCCGAAATCTTTTGCATTCTGGCTTCGGTATAACGCATCGCTGCCGGACTATCACCATCGACAGATCCAAAGTTACCTTGTCCATCAACTAAAAGGTAACGCAAACTCCATTCTTGTGCCATACGAACCATTGCATCGTAAACAGATGTATCGCCGTGTGGGTGATATTTACCTAAAACTTCTCCGACAATTCTAGCGGATTTCTTGTGAGCTCTATTCGAAAAAACGCCTAAATCATACATTCCGTACAATACTCTACGGTGTACAGGCTTTAAACCATCCCTAACATCAGGTAATGCACGTGACACAATTACAGACATCGAATAATCGATGTAGGCTGATTTCATTTCGTCCTCGATGTTAATAGGAATCAACTTTTCTCCTTCAGACATATGTATTTATTAGTTAAAAATTATAATTATTTCAAAACGTGCTAATATAGGGATTTTTGAGCTTTTTGAAAGCTTTTTGCTAAACTAATTTCAAAGATTTATTAACAAAAACAAGGTCTTTTTTGGTTAATAATTATACATAACTTTAACTTTCATAATTCAAATATTTTTTGTCAATTAGCTGACAGTAGATAGGAATGGGAATAGTTTTTGCATTTCACAACCATATTTAGTAAATTTACCTTAAAAAAGAAGTGCTATGGATGACAATTTTTCTCCAAGAGTCAAGGATGTAATCACGTACAGTAAAGAAGAAGCCTTACGTTTAGGCCATGACTTTATCGGTACAGAGCATTTGATGCTTGGAATTTTAAGAGACGGAAATGGTAAAGCAATCACTATTTTAAGCAATTTGGATATTGATTTAGATTATTTACGAAAAAAAGTAGAAATTCTGAGTCCGCCCAATCCAAATGCGGAAATGGGTAACGAAAAAAAGAATCTTCACTTGACAAGACAAGCTGAACGTGCCTTAAAAACAACTTTTTTAGAAGCCAAAGTTTTTCAGAGTTCTTCCATTAGTACGGCACATCTTTTGCTCTGTATTTTAAGGAATGAAAACGATCCTACAACAAAATTACTTAACAAGCTAAAAATCGACTACGATATAGCGAAAGAACAATATTTGAATATGATACCGAATAACAACGAAGACGAATATACTGACAGCTTTCCAAAAAATGAATCATTTAATGAAGATTCAGGACAAGATGACAGTTTGAAAGAAGGCAACTTTAATAATCCCGGAAATAAAACCAATAAAAAGTCAAAAACACCTGTTTTAGATAATTTTGGACGTGATTTAACCGAGTTAGCCGAAGAAGGAAAACTTGACCCAGTGGTAGGTCGTGAAAAAGAAATTGAACGTGTTTCACAAATTTTAAGCCGAAGAAAGAAAAATAATCCGCTTTTAATTGGAGAGCCCGGAGTAGGAAAATCTGCTATTGCCGAAGGTTTAGCGTTGCGAATCATCCAAAAGAAAGTTTCCCGAATTTTATTCAACAAACGTGTTGTTACACTTGATTTGGCGAGTTTAGTAGCCGGTACAAAATATCGCGGACAATTTGAAGAACGCATGAAAGCAGTGATGAATGAATTGGAAAAGAATGACGACATCATTTTGTTTATCGATGAAATTCATACCATTGTAGGTGCCGGTGGAGCAACCGGTTCTCTTGATGCTTCCAATATGTTTAAACCCGCTTTAGCCAGAGGTGAGATTCAATGTATTGGTGCCACTACACTCGATGAATACCGTCAATATATTGAAAAAGACGGTGCTTTAGAAAGACGTTTTCAAAAAGTAATTGTAGAACCTACAACCATTGAAGAAACCATTGAAATCTTAAATAATATTAAAGGTAAGTACGAAGATCATCATAGTGTGACGTATACTACTGAAGCAATTGATGCTTGTGTGAAACTAACCAGTCGTTATATGTCTGATCGATTTTTACCTGACAAAGCGATTGATGCGTTAGATGAAGCCGGTTCGCGTGTACACATCACCAACATCGAAGTACCGAAACAAATTTTGGAACTGGAAAAACAATTGGAAGATGTTCGCGAATTGAAAAATACCGTTGTAAAAAAACAAAAATACGAAGAAGCTGCTAAGTTAAGAGATGATGAAAAACGCATTGAAAAAGACTTAGCAATTGCTCAAGAACAATGGGAAATTGATTCTAAAAACAATCGAATTACGGTTACTGAAGATAATGTTGCCGATGTGGTTTCAATGATGACCGGAATTCCGGTTAACCGAATTGCTCAAACGGAAAGCAATAAATTAGCTCATCTTCAGGATTTAATCAAAGGAAAAGTAATTGGACAAGATGAAGCCGTTGTGAAAATTGCCCGTTCAATCCAACGTAATCGTGCCGGATTGAAAGATCCGAATCGTCCGATTGGTTCATTTATTTTCTTAGGTCAAACCGGTGTTGGAAAAACACAATTAGCCAAAGTTCTGGCAAAAGAACTATTCGATTCAGAAGATGCTTTGGTTCGTATCGACATGAGCGAATACATGGAAAAATTTGCAATTTCCAGATTAATTGGTGCACCTCCCGGTTATGTGGGTTATGAAGAAGGTGGACAATTAACTGAAAAAGTACGCCGCAAACCCTATTGTGTTGTTCTTTTAGATGAAATCGAAAAAGCTCATCCTGATGTCTTCAATATGATGTTACAAGTGTTAGATGATGGCTATTTAACCGATAGTTTAGGTAGAAAAATTGATTTTAGAAATACCATTATCATTATGACTTCTAATGTGGGAGCCCGTCAATTAAAAGATTTTGGGCAAGGTGTTGGTTTTGGTACAGCGGCAAAAGTTTCTCAAGCCGATGAACATTCTAAAAGCGTGGTAGAAAATGCCTTGAAAAAAACCTTTGCTCCTGAATTTTTAAATCGAATTGATGATGTAATTGTATTCAATCCTTTAGAAAAAGAGCACATCGATTTAATCATCGAAATCGAATTGAAAAAATTATATGCTCGAATTAAAGATTTAGGATATTCGTTGAAATTGTCTGATAAAGCTAAAGCATTTATTGCAGAAAAAGGTTTTGATAAGCAATTTGGAGCTCGACCTCTAAAAAGAGCCATTCAAAAATATGTTGAAGATTCGTTAGCCGAAGAAATAATCACTTCTAAAATCGGTGAAGGAGACGAAATTTTTATGGATATAGAAGACGATGCTCAAGAATTAAGCGTCAAAATTCAAAAAGCAGAAAAACCAACGAGTTAAATAAAACTAAATTGTAAGCCACGAATTCACGAATTAAAGTAAAAACTATTTGTGAATTCGTGGCTTTTTTTATACCATCAATCAAAAGAAATGTTAGACAACAAATTAATTTTAGGTAGTGAAGAATGGTGTTCTTTTCCGGAACTTGGTATTCCTACTATCAAAGCTCGGGTAGATTCCGGTGCCAAAACCTCTGCTCTCCACGCCATCAACATCAGTCCGTTTATCAAAGAAGGTGAACATTGGGTAAAGTTTGATATTAATCCGATTCAGAATAATGTCAAAACCATTATTCATTGCCAAGCCCCATTGATTGATAAGCGAATCGTAAAAAGTTCCAGTGGATTTCGTGAACAACGTTTTGTGATTCAAACCCAATTGCAATTAGGTGATTCGAATTGGATGATTGAAATGACGTTAACGAACCGTGATTCAATGGGTTTTCGAATGTTATTAGGACGCGAAGCAATGAGTGGAAGAGCGATGGTAGACCCGGAAAGAAAATATTTATTGGGAGACAATTCAACCGATAAACTAAAAGATTTATATCCGGATGTTTTAAAAGAACGTTCGGGTTTAAAAATCGGACTTTTAGCCAGTAATCCTGAACTGTACAGCAATAAACGAATTATGGAAGCCGGTGAACGCCGTGGGCACGAAATGCAATTTCTAAACATCAAAGAATGTTATATGAAATTGGATGCCGACACACCTGAAATTCATTACCGAGGTGGAAAAATTCTAAATGATTTGGATGCGGTTATTCCACGAATCCGACCCAATATTACCTTTTATGGTTGTGCCTTAACCCGTCAATTTGAAGCGTTAAAGATATTTTGTTTGAATTCTTCTTCCGCCATTACGCAATCGCGTGATAAATTGTATTCCCTACAATTGTTGTTGAATAACGGAATCGACATTCCAACCACCGGTTTCGCCAATTCACCCTTAGACACCGATGATTTGATTAAAATGGTGGGTGGAACTCCTTTAATAGTAAAACTATTAGAAGGAACCCAAGGAAAAGGAGTTGTTTTGGCCGAAACCAAAAAAGCAGCAGAAAGTGTGATTAATGCTTTTAAAAGTTTGAATGCTAATATTTTAGTACAAGAGTTCATCAAAGAAGCCAACGGTAAAGATTTGCGATTGTTTGTGATAGACGGAAAAGTTGTCGCCACGATCCAACGAGAAGCTTTGGCAGGAGAATTTAGAGCCAATATTCACTTGGGCGGAACCGCATCTGTCATTAAACCCACCAAAGAAGAAAAAATCATTGCTGTGAAAGCCGCTAAAGCAATGGGATTGAAAGTAGCCGGAGTAGATATTATTCGTTCCAGTAAAGGTCCGCTTTTATTGGAAGTCAATTCCTCTCCCGGTTTAGAAGGAATTGAAGGTGCAACTAATAAAGATATTGCAGGGGAAATGATTAAGGCGATTGAGAAGAATTTTAAACTAAATAAAATATAGCTTCTCATACCTTTTTTGGGAAAAGTTTATTATTAATTTTCAATTAGAAATCTTACTAATGAAACTCCCCAAACACCTTGGTCGCTTCATTATACGCACTTTCAAAACTCATTGGGTTGGTTTTTAACTGAATATATTTTCCGTAAAGTTTAGAGACGTTTACTACGTTTGCTCATTTCGCTAGGTTTACGGGGCTTTTCATAGGGTATTTATATTAACACTTTACGTAGCGAGTTCGATTGGGCTTCCATTTTATTACTTACTTTACTTTATTCACTTTTTATTGTTTATAATCTTTCTTTTATCAAGCTTTACCTAAGCTTTGGTTATCTATATTTGTATTGTTTTTGTAGTAAATCAGTACTATATCTGTATTGTATTTACCTACTTGACTAATTGGATTATTATGGGAAAATTAAAGGGAATTATTCAGTTTACGGGTTCGTTTGACGGATTGTCGTTTTACGAAAGCGGTGGTAAAATCATTGTTCGAAAAACGGGTGGTTTTGATGGCAAGAAAATCAAAACGCAACCGGAATATGCGAGGGTTCGGGAGAACGGTGCTGAGTTTGGCCATGTGGCAAAGGTTTGTAAAAATTTCCGTCAAGGTTTAAAAGCGGATTTGAGTGCGATGGGCATTGAGAAAGTACACAACCGATTGGTTTCTTTGTTTCACGATATTATGCAATTGGATATGGTATCGAAGCGGGGGAAAAGAACAGTGGCCAACGGATTACAATCACCTACAGCCATTGCACTTCTTGAAGCTTTTGAATTGCATCCTACGGAAGCTTTTTCGCGTCATTTTCCTTATTCTATTTCTGTTGATTTAACTGAGGGTATTCTTACTGTTCCTCATTTTGCTCCCAATTTATTGAGTGTACCGGTGGGTACAACGCATTTGTTTTTGCAGTTTTGGATAGCCGGAATGGATAGTGAGCTGAAAGAATTTTCAAAAGTTCAGTATAGTGAAGCGTTATCTATTTTATTGACTCCGAGTGGCACCAGTATTCCTTTGACGTTATCGTGTGCGGTACCTGAGGCTCCTCTCCTATTTTATGGCTTGAAGCTCAATTATGTTCAGGAAACAAATGGGACTTTTCATCCTTTGTTTGGGACTAAGATGAAGATTTTGGGGTTTAGGTTGTAGGTTGTCGGTTGTCGGTTGGCTGTTGTCGGTTATCGGTTGGCGGTTATCGGTTGTCGGTTGGCGGTTGGCGGTTGATGGTTGATGGTTGTCTGTTAAAAAGGGAGTATTTATTTAGAAGTATTTTTGAATAATTTTTTAACCACATAGAAACATAGTTTTTTTTCGATTAAAAAGGTGTTTCACTTTGTTATAGAAAAGCATAGCGAGTGGCGGTTGTAGGTTGTAGGTTGGCTGTTGGCTGTTAAAAAGGGAGTATTTATTTAGAAGTATTTTTGAATGATTTTTTAACCACATAGAAACATAGGTTTTTTTTTGATTAAAAAGGCGTTTCACTTTGTATGAGAGAAACATAGTGTTGTAATATTCAAGATTCGGGTAATTGTAAACCCGTTAATTCATTTCGTTTTCTACCATTTCTTTTTTAGCTATTCAGTTGCTGTTTTATTTATTTTATTTTTCATTTATTGTTTGATGTCGACGTGTTTTACAACAAAAAACTTTCTATTTCTTAATTTTTGATTGGTTTTGACGGGTTTTGAGGTAATAAGCGACCGCAAACTAGTTCAAAGCAATGTAGAAGTAATCCATACTAATTTCTTTGATGAGGAGCGATGGGATAATTTTTTAAGTTCAAAAATAGGGATTACGGATGATAGGAGGTTAACTGTAATACCACTAGAAAATGGAGCCGGGGCTTCTATGAAAATAGGTTTAAATCAAGGAACACAATATGTATTTAGTTTAGACTTAGATAGAAGTGAAATACCTTCTACTCAGCCCTTATTATTAGCGATACGGGATGGCAATATGAATATTTTGGTTAGTCAGGAAATAAATGCAAGTGGATTGATTTATCAGCAGTATGCGGCAGTACAAACCGGCATACATTTTGTTACGATAACGCAACCAACGGTTGACACAATAGGCCCGGCTTTTTATTTGGATAATTATTATGTCTATGCTATGCCAACCTCCGGACAGGATTTTGTATCTTTGTATTTACCGGACGTTCTTGCTTATAATGATTACTATCCTTTTGGCATGCTAATCCCAAACCGGTTTGAAAGCATAGATGATTACCGCTACGGCTTCCAAGGGCAAGAGAAAGATGATGAGTTAAAAGGAGAAGGGAACAGCTTAAACTATAAAT
>NZ_SBKQ01000015.1 GCF_004122145.1 Flavobacterium piscinae | reverse complement strand
AAAGCCTTGTGATGGATTGGTGTATTTTTTCTTGGCAAAAAAAAGCGACCAAAGGAAGCTCTTTCTTTGACTTTGAAAAAAACAACAAGACAAACAAGCTTGCAATGAAAAGCGGGAAATGGCTTCTGGAAAATGTTGTTTTAATATTACCTATATATATTGTGTAGGATTTAGTAAACTTATATATTTGCATCCCGAAGTTTCGGGATATTTAAAAATTTAGGCATGATAAAAATTAGTTTACCTGACGGTTCGGTTAAGGAGTTTGAGCAGCATTCGACTCCGATGGATGTTGCGAGAAGTATTAGTGAAGGTTTGGCGAGAAATGTAATTTCTGCGTCATATAACGGCACTATTGTGGAAACGACAACGGAATTAACCACGGATGGTTCACTTATATTATATACTTGGAATGACAAAGAAGGTAAAAAGGCGTTTTGGCATTCGACTTCACACGTAATGGCTCAAGTTTTAGAAGAAAAATATCCAGGCATTAAATTAACGCTTGGTCCGGCCATTGATAATGGGTTTTATTATGATGTAGATTTTGGTGACACGAAAATTACTGAAGCCGATTTTAAAGTTATTGAAGACCGCGTTTTAGAAATTTCGAGAGAAAAGCATGAGTTTAAAATGCGTTCTGTTTCGAAAGCGGAGGCTTTGGAAGTATATAAAAATAATGAATATAAGACGGAATTGATTTCGAATTTAGAAGACGGAACGATTACGTTTTGTGATCACGCCAACTTTTTTGATTTGTGTCGCGGTGGTCATATTCCGAATACGGGATTGATTAAAGCTATGAAAATCATGAGTGTTGCCGGTGCGTATTGGCGTGGTGATGAAAAGAACAAGCAATTGACTCGTGTTTACGGCATTTCGTTTCCGAAGCAGAAAGATTTGTCGGAATATTTAGAATTATTAGAAGAAGCCAAACGCAGAGATCACAGAAAGTTAGGTAAAGAGTTGGATTTATTCGCTTTTTCGCAAAAAGTGGGTCAAGGTTTACCGTTATGGTTACCAAAAGGAGCTGCTTTGCGTGATCGTTTAGAGCAATTTTTGAAGAAAGCTCAGAAGAAGGCGGGTTATGAGCAAGTGGTGACGCCACATATTGGTCAGAAAGAATTGTATGTTACTTCGGGACATTATGCGAAATATGGTGCTGATAGTTTTCAGCCGATTCACACCCCAGCAGAAGGCGAAGAGTTTTTATTAAAGCCGATGAATTGTCCACATCACTGTGAAATTTACAACACAAGACCGTGGAGTTATAAAGACTTACCGAAGCGTTATGCAGAATTTGGAACGGTATATCGCTATGAACAAAGTGGCGAATTACATGGATTGACTAGGGTTCGTGGATTCACGCAGGATGATGCTCATATCTTTTGTACACCTGAACAATTGGATGCCGAATTCAAAAATGTTATCGATTTAGTTCTTTATGTATTTGGATCATTAGGATTTGAAAATTTCACTGCCCAAATTTCATTGCGAGACCAGGAAAATAGAGATAAGTACATTGGAAGCGATGAGAATTGGGAAAAAGCAGAAAATGCAATTATCAATGCTGCGAGAGACAAAGGTTTGAATACTGTTGTAGAATATGGTGAAGCTGCCTTTTATGGGCCGAAATTAGACTTTATGGTGAAAGATGCTTTGGGAAGACAATGGCAATTGGGAACCATTCAAGTAGATTATAATTTACCGGAACGTTTTGAATTGAATTATAAAGGAGCGGATAACGAAATGCATCGCCCTGTAATGATTCACCGGGCACCATTTGGTTCGATGGAACGATTTATTGCTATTTTGTTGGAGCATACGGCAGGAAATTTCCCATTATGGTTGATGCCGGAACAGGCTATCATCTTGTCTTTGAGTGAGAAATATGAAAAATATGCAGAAAAAGTTTTAAGTTTGCTAGAAAATAACGAAATTCGCGGCCTAATTGACAACCGCAACGAAACGATTGGTAAGAAAATTAGAGATGCGGAAGTGAAGAAAATTCCGTTTATGATCATAGTTGGTGAAGAAGAAGAGAAGAACGGCACGATTTCTATGAGAAGACACGGTCAAGAAGGAAAAGGAAATATCACGGTTACAGTTGATGAATTTGCAAAAATTGTAAACGAAGAAATAAGCAAAACATTAAAACCATTTACAGTTTAACTTAAAAATTAAAAGTCATAGCAATTAGAAACAACAGGGGATTTCAACCCAGAGTAGAAAAGAAGGCTGCACACAGAATTAACAATTTAATTCGTGTTCCCGAAGTGCGATTGGTAGGTGAAAACATCGAACCGGGCGTTTACAAAATTTCTGAAGCTTTGCGATTAGCCGAAGAATTCGAGGTGGATTTGGTAGAAATTTCTCCCAATGCAGAACCACCCGTTTGTAAATTAATGGATTACGGTAAGTTTATCTACGAGCAAAAGAAAAGAGAAAAGATGCTCAAAGCCAAATCGACTCAAATTGTAGTGAAAGAAATACGTTTTGGACCTCAAACGGACGAGCATGACTATGAGTTCAAGAAAAAGAATGCTGAAAAGTTCTTAAAAGAAGGAGCTAAATTAAAGGCTTTTGTGTTTTTTAAAGGGCGATCAATTATCTATAAAGAGCAAGGTCAGATTCTTTTATTGCGATTGGCTCAGGATTTAGAAGAATTAGGAAAAGTGGAGGCTTTGCCCGTTTTAGAAGGAAAGCGAATGATTATGTATATCGCTCCGAAGAAGAAGAAGTAGACAGTTTTCAGTTTTCAGTCGCAGTAAGCAGATGAAAAATGAAAGTAAAAAAAGTAAGTAAGTTGAATCACAAATAAATTTGGGAAATTATGCCTAAAATGAAAACAAAATCCAGTGCTAAGAAGCGATTCAAGGTAACTGGCTCTGGAAAAATCAAGAGAAAACACGCTTTTAAAAGTCACATTTTGACTAAAAAATCTAAAAAGCGTAAATTAGCTTTAACACACTCAGCGTTAGTTCATTCAACTGACATGAAAAGTGTAAAAGAACAATTAAGAATTATTTAATTAGTAATTAGTGACTAGTAACTAGTCGTTAGTTTTTTTTATAATTCTTTAGGTTAAAAACAATTTTAATAACCTTGGAGTACGGCCGATAAGTTCCCTTGATTCAATTCGGGACGCCTGCTACAAAAAAACAAGAAAATTATGCCAAGATCAGTAAATTCTGTTGCTAAAAGAGCACGAAGAAAAAAAGTATTAAAGCAAGCCAAAGGTTTCTTTGGAAGACGTAAAAACGTTTGGACGGTTGCTAAAAACGCGGTTGAAAAAGCCATGGTTTATGCATACCGTGACAGAAGACAAAACAAAAGAAACTTCCGTTCGTTATGGATCATGCGTATTAACGCTGGTGCTCGTTTGGAAGGAATGAGTTATTCTCAATTTATCGGAAAAGTAAAATCGAACGGTATCGAATTGAACCGTAAGGTACTTGCTGATTTAGCAATGAATCATCCGGAAGCTTTCAAAGCAATTGTGAACAAAGTAAAATAAACGTTTTTATCAACCCGATTTTAACTTACTTATATAAAAGAGTTGTCTGAAAAGGCAGCTCTTTTTTTATTATCTTTATAATTGTAAATTAAGTAAAAATATAAAAATATGATACGGGTTTTAGCTGGTTCAGTTTTGGTAATTGTCACAATACTTCTTGTTCCTTCAGTAGAAAAAGCATTATTCTTTTTACCGCTTATTTTTGCGTTGTCAGTCAGTTTAGTAAACACAGATAAATTTAAACTGAACAAAGTTCTTGGCATTATTATTAGCGTTGTACAAAGTTATTTAGTATTTCTTGGATTAGGAATTGTGCTTTACTTTTTTGACGAATGGATTCAAAATATTACAAATGGAGGTAGTTCCGAGGTAGAAGGTGTCGCTTTAATAACACTAGGAGGTTATTTAGCTGCCTTGTTGCTCTTTTATTTTTACTCTTATTTATTCAAGGAAATTAATTCTAAATTTAGCTTTCGCGTCATTAGCGTTTGTAATATTGCTGTAATTATTGTTATGCTAGTATTTTCGAAAAATGAATACTTACAATTTGGTGTAGAAAAATTTCCGGCCTATTTGATTTCATGGTGTATTTTTATGAGTTTAGCTTACAGTTTGTCTTTAAACAAAGAACTTTTTAATAAAAAAATTAAAAGTAAATAAGATAACTAAAAAGTTAAGCCTCCACATTTAAGTACTATCCAAATTTCAAACTTAAATTTCTTACACTAAAAATGTTTTTTGGATGTTGTATAATCTTTCTATCTTTGAAAAAATAAAAAATCATGCCGCAAATTACAATTCTCTCACATCAGGAAATTGAGCATAAGATTAAACGAATTGCTTATCAAATCTACGAAACATTTGTGGATGAAGAAGAGATAATAATAGCAGGAATTGCTAAAAACGGCTATGTTTTTGCGGAGAAATTAGCAAACGAATTGGGCAAAATTGCTTCTTTAAAAATTGTATTGTGTGAAGTTTTTATAGATAAAAACGACCCTTTTCAACCGATAACAACCTCCCTCTCAAAAAACGATTACCAAAACAAAGGATTGATATTGGTAGATGACGTTTTAAATTCAGGTACTACTTTAGTCTATGGTGTAAAACATTTTTTGGATGTACCATTAACAAAATTCAAAACAGCCGTATTGGTGGACAGAAATCATAAAAAATATCCGGTAAAAGTTGACTTTAAAGGTATTTCACTTTCAACCTCTTTACAAGAGCATGTTCAGGTAGTTTTCGAAAACAATACAAGTTTGGCTTATTTAAGCAACTAAATTTTTTATTTCTTCTACAATAGCATCGATTGATTTTGCATCGGTTGAAACAATGTGTTTCGCTTGATGGTAATAATAATTTCTGTCAAAAAGGTGTTTTGCAATAAACTCTTTCAACTCCTCTTCTTCCATCGCGGCGATTAGCGGTCTTGATGATTTATTACCTAACAAACGTTCATGAAGCTCCTCTACTGAAGTCTTTAAATAGATTGATATTACATCTTCATTTTTTAAAAATAGATGATTGTTAGCATAACATGGCGTTCCTCCACCCAAACTCAAAATAAATTCATCCTCTGATTCGACTAGACTTTTAAAAACTTGATGTTCCAGTTTTCTAAAATAGAGTTCACCTTTGGTTTTAAAAATTGAATTGACTTCTAAATTTTCTTTATTTTCAATTAAAGAATCTAAATCTAAATGCGTTTTTTGTAAAACTGTCGCTAGTTTTGAAGCCACAACTGTCTTTCCTGACCCCATGTATCCTACTAAAATAATTTTTTTACACATAATAAATCCCTGTATAATAAGGCGTTAAGAAAGATTAATTTAAAAAACCAAATTTAAGACAATTTTGCTTTGAAAAATAAATAATAAGGCCGTATATTTGCACCCGCATTCAAGAAATTGCATTTGACTCGATAGCTCAGTTGGTAGAGCACAACACTTTTAATGTTGGGGTCCTGGGTTCGAGCCCCAGTCGGGTCACAATTTTTTTGAAATTTCTAAATGCTAAGACTCGATAGCTCAGTTGGTAGAGCACAACACTTTTAATGTTGGGGTCCTGGGTTCGAGCCCCAGTCGGGTCACAAAAGAGACGTTGCATGCAACGTCTTTGCTTTTTTAGGCCACGTGGAGAAATTGGTAGACTCGCCATCTTGAGGGGGTGGTGCTGCAAGGCGTATGGGTTCGAATCCCATCGTGGTCACTTAAAACCATAAACGTTAAGTGAACTTAACGTTTTTTTTATTCTCTAATTTCTTTTAAATTTCATTAACTGTGGATTTATTTTCACTTTGTTTGACTTAATTGTAAATTTTTTCTTTATAAAATGTACAATTTTCAAAAATAAACCATAAAAAAATAGTTCATTAATATATAATTATTAATTTTGTTTAACAAATATAGAGAAAGAATGAACAATGTTAAAAATGTATTCAGTATCAAAGACCTTGAAAATTTATCAGGTATAAAAGCACATACAATCAGGATTTGGGAAAAACGATACAATGTTCTTGAACCCATGCGAACAGACACTAACATTCGTTATTACGATTTACCTTCACTTCAAAAGCTTTTGAATATTACATTACTGCACAATCACGGTTACAAAATTTCAAAAATATCAAAATTAAGTCCTGATAAAATTAGTATTCTCGTTCGGGAAATTGTGAACGAAAAAAGTGTAAAACATCATGCCATCAATGCTTTTAAAATGGCCATGATGAATTTTGATCAAACATTATTTGTCAACACTTACAACAATCTATTATCCGAAAAATCATTCAGAGAAATTTTTTATGAAATTTTCATTCCTTTAATGAATGAAATTGGACTGTTGTGGCAATCTGAAACCATTTCTCCTGCACACGAACATTTTATTAGCTATTTAATAAAACAAAAATTATTGGTTAACACTGAAAAAGTTCAGTCGTTAGAACCGACTAAAGGGGACAGGGTTTTTATACTTTTTCTTCCCTCCAATGAAATCCATGAGTTGGGGTTAATGTACCTAAATTATGAAATAATTTTAAATGGCTATAAAACAATCTATTTGGGAGAAAGTGTTCCAATTGAAAGCTTAAAAGACATTAAAAAATATTTTGATAACGTCACCTATATTTCTTACATGACTGTAGAGCCTTCTAAAGATGAAATAAACAATTATTTGAAAGAAATTCATACTGAAATCTTAGAAAGCAGTCAATCTGAATTATGGACTATAGGTCGATTAACTGAATTTATCAAGCAAGATCAACATCCAAACGTAAAAATCTTCAGTTCAATACTCGAAATGTCAAATAATCTTTAATTTTTTCATAAATCTTTTTTTTGTTTAACTTTTTAGCTATATTTGTTAAACAATATGAAAAAAGACATCTTTATAATCGGTTCCGGATTTTCAGCTTTGGCTGCCGCCTGCTATTTAGCAAAAGAAGGTAACAATGTTACCGTATTCGAGAAAAATTCAACAATTGGCGGAAGAGCCAGACAACTTAAAAAGGAAGGTTTTACTTTTGACATTGGGCCAACTTGGTATTGGATGCCTGATGTCTTTGAACGCTTTTTTGAAGATTTTGGAAAAAAGCCAAATGACTATTACGAGTTAATTAAACTTTCTCCTGCCTATCAAGTATATTTTGGCATTCGTGATTTTGTAACCATTGCCGACAATTTAAATGACATTGTCAAAACCTTTGAAAGTATCGAAAAAGGTAGTGGAGCTGTTTTAGAAAAGTTTATGGTCGAAGCCAAAAGCAATTATGACATCGCAATTAAAAATTTGGTTTACAGACCCGGTGTTTCTCCCCTTGAATTAATTACACCTGAAACAGCTTTAAAGGTGGGTCAATTTTTTTCAAACATCAGCAAGGAAGTTCGAAAACGCTTTAAAAATCAAAAATTAGTGCAAATATTAGAATTCCCTGTGCTGTTTTTGGGAGCAAAACCACAAGATACGCCGGCATTTTACAGTTTTATGAATTTTGCTGATTTCGGAATGGGAACATGGCATCCAAAGAACGGAATGTACAGCGTAATACTAGCGATGGAATCCTTGGCAAGCGAACTGGGAATTAAAATCCAAACCAATGCTACTGTTGAGAAAATTTTAGTAAAACAAAAAAAAGCAGTCGGCATCAAGGTGAATGGAAAGGAGCAATTATGTGATGTTGTTTTGAGTGGTGCAGACTATCATCATTCAGAAACTCTATTAGATCAAGAACACAGGGCATATTCTGAATCCTTTTGGGAAAAGAAAACTTTTGCACCTTCTTCCCTACTTTTTTATGTAGGTTTTGATAGAAAAATTGAAAATGTAGAGCATCATACTCTATTTTTTGATGTATCTTTTGACAAACATGCTGAAGCAATTTATGACAAGCCTTCTTGGCCCGAAGAACCGCTTTTTTACGCTAGTTTCCCCTCTAAAACAGACGATTCTGCAGCTCCAAATGGTAAAGAAGCAGGCATATTTTTAATTCCACTTGCACCCGGAATAGATGATACGGAAGAAATTAGAGAAAAATATTTTAACATTATTATGAATCGTTTTGAGAAGCTAACCGAACAAAATGTAAAAAATAATATTATCTTTAAAGAATCTTTTTGTGTAAATGATTTCATTAAAGATTATAATTCATACAAAGGGAATGCTTATGGAATGGCCAATACGTTACTTCAAACGGCATTTTTGAGACCAAAATTGAAAAGTAAAAAAGTTGAAAATTTATTCTTTACGGGACAACTTACAGTTCCCGGACCCGGAGTTCCACCTTCTTTAATTTCAGGAAAATTGGTTTCTGAATTGATTAAAAAAAATGCAATTAAACGTTAAAAATTACTGCTATGAAATCTATTTTTGACACCATCTCTTATGAATGCAGTAGAAATGTAACGAAGACTTACAGCACTTCGTTTTCTTCAGCAGTAAAAATGTTGGCTCCCTCTATCCGTCAGGATATTTATAATATTTACGGCTTTGTACGCTTTGCGGATGAAATAGTAGATTCATTTCATGATTATAACAAAGAAACATTGTTTACTTTATTTGAAAGTGATTTAGAAAATGCTCTTCATCATAAAATTAGTCTAAACCCTATTTTAAATTCTTTTCAACACACTGTCAATCGGTTTGAAATTCCAAAAGAATTAATCGATGCATTTATGAAAAGTATGAAATTAGATTTACATAAATCAGAATATAAAACCGCAGAAGAATACCATGATTACATCTATGGTTCCGCTGATGTGGTAGGATTAATGTGCTTGAAAGTATTTGTAAACGGCAATCAAAAGAAATATGATGAATTGAAAGAAAGTGCTATGCGATTAGGTTCTGCCTTTCAAAAAGTAAATTTTTTAAGGGATTTAAAAGCAGATTATGAAGAATTAAATCGCACTTACTTTCCTAATACCGATTTGAATCAACTCGATGAGATTTCGAAACAAACTATTATCGCGGAAATTGAAGCTGATTTTGAAGCCGGATTTGAAGGAATACGTAAACTTCCGATTGAAGCTAAATTTGGGGTTTATACTGCTTATGTTTACTATAAAAAATTACTTTCAAAGTTAAAAAACACCCCTTCATTAGCCATTAAAAATACGCGAATTAGAGTTCCCGACTATCAAAAAGTGGGATTATTGGCAAAATGCTATATAAATTATCGATTTAAAACCATATAATATGAGTACTTGGGTTCACATTTTAGTTTTCTTTTTGACTTTCTCCATGATGGAATTCATGGCTTGGTTTACACATAAATATGTTATGCATGGCTTTTTATGGAATTTGCATGCCGATCATCACAAAAAAGATCACGATTCGTGGTTTGAGCGAAATGATGCTTTTTTCATTTTCTATGCCATAGTGAGTATTAGTTTCTTTTTACTTTGGAAGTACAATATTTTGGAAATTGGATTAGCCATCGGAATTGGCATTTTTGCTTACGGTTTGGCTTACTTTTTTGTGCATGACATTTTCATTCACCAACGTTTCAAGTTATTTAGAAATGCAAATAATATTTATGCTAAAGCAGTTCGAAGAGCACATAAAATGCACCATAAACACACCGGTAAAGAAGATGGAGAATGTTTTGGAATGCTTATCGTGCCTTGGAAATATTTTAAAAAATAAATTAGTGTATTGAAAATACCTGAATTCCAAAAATTAAAAAAACGATAGGCTTTTGAAAAATAATTTAGCATAAACTATTATTTTTTCCTTACTTAGCAAAAACAATTTTTATGCATTTCAAAACTATCCTTTTTCTCTTTTTATTGGGAAATTTGTCTGTTTGGAGTCAAAAAAACATTGACCCTACACCTTCTGATATCGAACTTGCCAAAACTATTCGTGGAAAATACAGTAAGCAAGATGTTGCCATTTTAGAAAGTACTGAAATTATTAATTTTGGCTTTAATAAATCAACGTCAAATGTAACAGTAGATTTAGCGGTTAATGAAATTCTGATGAATATTAACCATCGTGCAGATATCTACAAATATGAGTTCTATGATAGCTCGTCAAAAATTGAAACTTTTTTGTTGAAGTATCGAAATGAAAAAACAGCTTCTTTACCCATTAGAGATGAATTTTACAAGGATAAAGACTTGTTTTATAATGATGCTCGTGTAAAACATGTTCAAATTGATTTTCCGGTTCAAGGATATACTTATAATTATGCAATGAACAAGAAATTTGAAGATGTAAAATATTTTACCTCGTTGCATTTTAATGATGAATTCCCTGTTATAGATAAAAAAATTGAAATTATAGTTCCGGATTGGTTAGAAGTTGAATTAAAAGAAATGAACTTTAATGGACATACAATCATTAAAAGTCAAACTAAGGATGCTAAAAATAAATCAACACGTTATTTATATCACTACAAAGACATTCCCGCTGTTTTTAATGAAGAAAGCAGTCCCGGAAGATCCTATCTCTATCCGCACATTTTGGTTTTAGCTAAATCTTATGACTACAATGGTAAAAAAGGAACTCTTTTTAATACTACTGCTGATTTATATAGATGGTATAAATCCCTTGTTGATCAAATGAAAGACGATACTGAGCAATTAAAAAGCAAAGTGAATGAACTTACTGCAAAAGCAACTTCTGATGAAGAAAAAATAAAAAACATCTATTATTGGGTGCAAGATAACATCCGTTACATTGCTTTTGAAGATGGCATTGCCGGATTTAAACCCGATGATTCACATCAGGTTTTTACAAAACGCTATGGTGATTGTAAAGGTATGGCTAACCTCACCAAACAAATGCTTAAAATAGCAGGCTTTGATGCTAGATTAACGTGGATTGGCACAAAACACATTGCTTATAATTACTCTATTCCTTCCTTGATAGTTGACAATCATATGATTTGTACTGTTTTTCAGAATGGGAAGAAAATTTATTTGGATGGAACTGAAAAATTTAGTTCGTTAGGAAACTACGCAGAGCGAATTCAGAATAAGGAAGTGATGATTGAAAACGGAAATGAATTCATTATTGATAAAATCCCAACAAGTTCCGCCGAATCAAATAAAGAAACATTCCGAGCAAAATTAGTTATTGAAAAAGATAAATTAATAGGAACCTGCAACCGAACGTATTCCGGCGAAAGCAGAAGTCAATTTTTAAACATTTACAACAGTTTTGAAAGTGATAAAAAAGCGGAAGCTCTCCAATATTATCTGGCTAAAAGTGACAAAAACAATAAAGTAAAAGACATTAAACCGAGTGATTTAAAGAACAGAGACGCAAAACTCGTTATAGATTATGCATTCGAATCTTCGAATAGAATAAGTGAATTTGATAACGAAATTTACTTAAACTTTGAATTTATGAATGAATATAAAAGTTTTACATTTAAAGAACGTGAAACCGATTATGAGTTAGACTATAAAACTTTATATGATTCTGAAATAATCATCACACTTCCTGACGGCTATAAAGTGGATAATTTGCCGGAAAATTTGAGTGAGAAAAATGAAGATTTCGATATTCAAATTACTTTCTCTCTAAAAGGTAAAGATCTTGTTTACCGTAAAGTTTTTACTTTTAAAAATGCCATCATCCGAAAAAGCCAACAAGAATTATGGAATGCAGCCCATAAAAAACTTACCGAACTTTATAATTCATCCATTACTTTATCAAAATCATAGTTAAATGAAAAAAATTTTACTCCTCTTTCTTTTTGTATCTGCTTCATTATCTGCTCAAGAAGATTTAAAAATTCGTGATTTCTTTTGGGGAAAAGACGATCCGCATGCTAAAACAATGACTATACCGGATAAATGGAAAAATGAGTCAGCGGTGATGATTTATAAATATGAATTTCACGATTATCATAAATTTGGTACCAATATAAACTATACATCTGCCCTACGAAGTAGAGTAAAATTACTTGATGATGCAGCTGTTAAAGAATTTTCAGAATTTACTTTCAAAGAACGATTTTCTTCAGATAAAGGTTGGAGTAGACGAGCCGGAAAAAATACATTAGGCATAAAAGTGGTAAAACCGGATGGTAAAGAAACCATTATCAATGTAAGCAAGGAAGCGGTTGATGCTGACAAAGAGAAAAAAATAGCCATTCCAAATTTAGAAATCGGAGACATTATCGATTACTATTTACATTCTGAGGAGCCTTTTAAATCGCAATTGGAGATGGGGTTTGATCCGGTAGAAAGAACCTTAGGCGACGTATATCCGATTATGGATTATAAACTCATTTTTCAAACAGAAAATGATTTCTTTTTAAACTTTGCCACTTATAATGGAGCTCCCGAATTAAAAGAAATTCCGAATAAAAAAAGTGGCGAAAGGCATTATGAATTTTCAGCCAAAGACATAGAAAAAAATGAATTCCCAAGATGGTTCTATCCCTTAATCGAATTGCCTTGTTATAAATTTCAAGTGTTTTTTGCCCGTTCAGGAAAGTTTGAAAAACGAGCAGAAGCCTTTCTTTCTGAAAAGGAAAGCATCGTAAAATCTAGAGTTTCTAAAGAAGACGTTTTTGAATATTATAATACCAAATTTAGACCTTATGGCGATTTAGGTCATATTGAAAGATTTCTAAAAGGAAAAACATTCAGCTCTGATGAAGAAAAAGTGAGAGAAGTTTATTATTTCACCCGTCATCAATATTTTACACAATACATTGAAGCTTTTGTAGTGAAAGATGCCAATATTTTTTATCCTTTTGATTTATATCCAAATGCAATATTTTTTCAAAAAGAAGAGGAGTTCATCAATCACTTTATGGCGTTTTTAAAAGACAATAAAATTCCATATGATATTGTGATTGGTACAGCTCGTTATAATGGCCCAATTACAGATTTACTCATTCAACAGAATGTCACCATCTTACTCCGTGTTAATACCGCAAACCCTCTTTATTTGGAGTTCTTTACCCCATTTACTTCAGCCGATCAATTCAATTATCAACTTGAAAACACAAAAGCGTATTTGCTTCAAGTATCAAAAAATAAGAAAGTAGTAGATTCGGAAATGATTACACTTCCCGGTTCTACTAAGAAAGATAATGTGTCAAAAAGTATCACTAAAGTTAAACTTATTGAAGATTTAAGCACTTTTAAAGTAGAAAGAGAAAATTATTTTTCAGGACATTATAAACCCAGTGAGCAATCAAATAAATTATATTTTTTTGATTATGTTTATAATGATTATCAAAGATACGGAACCGCATCTTTATTGGAAAAAGTAAAAAACAAAAAGAAAAAAGAGCAATATCAAAAAGAATTTGACGCATTAATTGCTAAATACAAAGACAAACAAAAAGAAAACTTCACGGATGCTGTAAAAGATGAATTTGGTCATGATATTGAAAACTACACTATGAATGTTGAAAACACTGGAAGATTTGGCAGTAAAGAACCTATGTCATATAAAGAATCATTTACCATCAAAGACCATTACATAAAAAAAGCAGGTAATAATATAATTATTGAACTAGGGAAATTTTTAACCTCTCAGATAGAACTTTCGGAAAAAGAAAAAAAGAGACCTAATAACATTCATATGAGTTTCCCTAGACAAATTGAACACGAAATTCAATTCGAAATTCCGCAAGGTTACAACGCAACCGGTTTGGAAAAATTTAATAAAAATGCTGAAAATGAGACTGGTGGATTTATAAGTTCTGTAACCCAGAATGGTAATTTGATTACAATTAAAACCACAAAATCCTATAACAATTATTATGAACCAAATAGTAATTGGAACAAAATGATTGACTTTTTAGAAGATGCCTTTCAGTTTACACAAGAAAAAATTTTATTGAAAAAGAATTAGTACACGATTTGTTTAAAAAAGAAACCCTATAATTTTTATAGGGTTTTTTATTTTGTCTTAAAATACACGGACCAAATTAAATCCAAAGGCAATTTCTCCATTGCTCCAGTCTCCGGTGGTTTGTCCTAAAAAACCACTTTCATGCATTGCCCGAGCATTGGTAAAATGCATTTGAAAAACGTGTCCACCGGTCTCTAAATCAACTCCTATTGAAAGAGGATTTCTGTAAATTGATCGAGAAGTACGATTCAAATGAGCTGCATAATCTACATTTACAGACCATCTACTGGTAAGTTTGTAACGTCCTCCCACGCCTATTGCAAACTGACTGTTGTCTTGTGGATTTGGCAATATAGCCTGATTTTCATCGTCTAAAATATCACGTAAGGTATTTTCATGAAAGAAAGATGGTGCTATTTGTAAAGACAATTTCTCCGAAAATTTTCTTGAAATTAAAAGTTGAGTTACATAACTTAACCTGTTTTCAAACGTCAAATTTGGATAATCTTTCTCTTTTAATTCTGTATTAACCGCTATACTATTAAATCCAACGATCGTAAATGGAAAACCATCTTTTATCTGACTTTTTAATTTATATTTTACGGCCAAATCATACGTTTCTTGAAATCCACTTCGAGCAACATGAACAGTTAGCCATTCATTTACACCATACAAAAACTTGAGTTGCGTATTGGCGTTATCCAAACCAAAAAAATCATCAAAACCATTTTTAAAATAGTCAAAACGATGAGCTACTACAAAGTAAAAATCACCTTTAGAAGCTAACTTAGTTGATTCTAAATTAATTATTTTAAGTGACTTAAAGGCCGATTCTACCTTTACATTAGACTCTACGCTATCAATATCACTTAATAAATCATCTTGAGCAAAAAGTGAACATGGTATAAAAAGGAGGAAGATAAGTTTTCTCATAATAAAAAAAATAGTAGTAGTTCATACTACTATCTACGTTGTTTAGTTAATATTAGTTTTAATTCACGATTATCTTTTTCCAAGATTTTTGAGTATCATTGATTAATTCTATTAAATAAATACCCGTTTGCAAACCTGTAATATTAAAGTCAACATTTTCATTGTTATTTTCTACTTCAATTGACTTAACAAAAACGCCGGTTTGAGTATAAATATTTACCTCATTTAAAAAGGTTTTTGTTTGAATTGTAAAATTCCCTTGGGAAGGATTAGGGAACACTTTAGAAGCTTCTAAAGAAAAATCTTCAACACCTAATAAGTTTAATGGAGTATCTACTAAAACGTCACGGTTAGAAGGATTATGATTAGCTAATGTAAACGAAGCTGTACTAGATCTGGCCCAAGCTAAATCAATTGTATTATCGAGAAAATTGAATGTATAATCATTAACATCTCCTGTTTCAAATGCTCTTGAAAAGACCAAGGTTCTCCTTCCTGCAACTGGTATATTATTTTGATTGGAAATTAATACCCAATCATTACTTGAATCTGAAGACGGTGCAATACCAACACCATTATGAACAGCATCTACAAGTGTAGTATTATTCCAATATACTACATCATTTCCTTCAACCATACCACCTTCAAACGAACCGAATTGCAATGCAAACCATCGATCATTTGGACCGGAAAGTGTAAGTGTTACAGTCGATGTATTATTATCAAGTAATAAAACACCACTATAATTACTACTAAAATCTATTACACCCGTTGTCTTTTGTTGGGCTAAAGACATCATAGATAAAATTGTAAATAAAAATAAAGTAATTTTTTTCATAGAATTTAATTATTTTAAGAGGTTGATAATTTCTTCACTACCCGAAAAAACAGCGTATTCAAATGCTGTTTTCCCTTTGTTATCAATTTTTGTTTTATCTGCATTATACTTTAATAATGCTTTTATTAATTCACTATTATTAAATTGCGTTGCATAAATTAAAGCCGTTGTTCCATTTGCATCAGCTAGGTCAGGATTACATCCTTTTTCTAATAGTAACTTTGCTATTTGAACATTTCCTTTCACTGCACATGCCATTAATGCAGTCCCCATTTCACTTAAAGCATCAATGTCTTTTACCTTATGAACTAAAAACGCAGCCAACTCATTGTTACCACGATAACACGCTAAGATAAGCGGTGTATAACCATTCTCATTTAGCTCATTGATACAATTAGGTTCCTTTTTTATTAATTCTTTTAACTCAGCCAAAGAACCATCACGAGATATTTCAAAAACATCTTTTTGAGCAATACTGCATACAAAAAATAGGAGAAAAAAAACAACAAATACCTTTTTTAACATATCTACTTAATTAACTATAATGCATTGATCCATTTTTAACTCTTCCAATAAATCATCAAATCCAACAAATCTTCCTTTAATCTTAATTGTTTGTTGAATAGTTAAATCTTTCGAAATCTTGTCTGTCATTTTCAAAAAAACTTTATCATCCAAAACAATAGCATCGTTTTCTAAATCCAAAGAAGTTATTTTACCGTAAGTTTCTATAGTTTTATCTGCATATTTTTTGACATTTGCTTCAGAATCATTCATAAATTCTCGATGCAATTGAATAGCTGATAAAGAAAATGCAACTGTTTCTGTAGTTATATTACGATGACTTTTATAAACATAAAAATAAAAGAAAGCGGATACAGATAATGTACCTAAAAAGAAAATAATAACAATTTTTTTTGTAGTTGAAGATTTCATAGCAAAGCAAATTTATTTATTTTTTTTAAAATTTAACTAATATTATGAATTTTATTTATTTTTGGAAAAAAAACATGAAAAATAAAGCAATAAAAATTACTAGTTTCGCATTTACTGTTTTTGTTTTGAATAGTTGCACTACTGATAGTTTATCAGATTTGACAATTGTTCAAGAAATTGAAACAGTTAATTATACACAGAATATCAAATTAATAATAGACAACAACTGTATTAGTTGTCATGCCGCTACCCCTGTTAATGGAGCACCTAATTCATTAACTACTTACGAAAATGTAAAAGAAGCAGTTTTAAATCGTGGTCTGATTGAACGAATCTCAATTGCTGAAGGGAGTCCCGGAGCAATGCCATTGGGAGGGCCAAGACTTCCTCAAAACGACATAAACACAATTATACAATGGAATGCAGAAGGTTTACTTGAATAAATACAAAAACCATGAAAAAGATATACATACTACTATTTTTATCCTTTGGATATACACAAGCTCAGGAAAAACTGATAACTAAATCAGGAAAAATCACATTTGAAGCTTCAGTTCCTTCCTTTGAGGAGGTAAGAGCAACTAACGAGAGTTCTTCGTGTGTTTTAAATACAACTACGGGAGAGATTGCCTCTTTGGCACTAATGAAAGGTTTTCGTTTTAAAATTGCCTTGATGGAGGAACATTTTAATGAAAACTATGTGGAAAGTGATAAATATCCTAAAGCCACATTTAAAGGAGTAATTGAGAAATTCAATCTTACCGTTTTAGATAAAAATGGGAAAGACTTTATTATCAAAGGAAAATTAGAGCTACACGGCAAATCCAAAGAAATAAGTATACCTGCCAAAATCAAAAAAACAGACAAAGGAATTGAAATTCTATCTGATTTTTCTGTAAATGCAGATGATTTCGCGATTGAAATACCTAGTGTTGTAAGTAAAAAGGTTTCTAAAAAAGTGAATATAAAATTAGAATTTATTCTAAAATAAAAATTCCCGATAAATATAATCGGGAATTCAATTTGTAAAATTTATTTCTAAAAAATTATCTGCTCAAATACATTTTTCGTCTGGAATACAATTCGTAGAATTGGTCGTCTTTTAAATCTTCAATAAACAAAATGCTTTCACCGGTAGATTTCATTTCCGGACCAAGTTTTTTGTTTACACCGTGAAACTTTCCAAACGAAAAAACAGGTTGCTTGATGGCATAGCCATTTAATTGCGGGTTAAAAGTGAAATCGGTTACCTTATTTTTGCCTAACATTACTTTTGTAGCATAATTTACATAGGGTTCACCATACGCTTTCGCAATAAATGGAACAGTTCGTGAAGCTCTTGGATTAGCTTCAATAATGTAAACAATATCATCTTTAATAGCAAACTGAATATTAATTAATCCTATAGTTTTTAATGCTAATGCTATCTTTTTAGTATGATCTTTAATTTGTTGCATCACAAATTCACCTAAATTAAAGGGAGGTAAAGTAGCATTACTATCACCGGAATGGACACCACAGGGTTCAATATGTTCCATGATTCCGATGATATAAACATTTTCTCCATCGCAAATGGCATCGGCTTCTGCCTCAATTGCACCATCTAAATAATGGTCTAAAAGCAATTTGTTTCCGGGAATATTTTTTAATAAGTCAATCACATGTTCTTCTAATTCTTGCTTATTGATTACGATTTTCATTCCTTGACCACCTAAAACATAAGAAGGTCTAACCAACAATGGAAAATCCAACACATCAGCCAAGGCAGAAGCTTGATCGGCATTTTCTGCTACACCAAATTTTGGAAAAGGAATTTTTAATGTTGACAAAAGTTCAGAAAAACGACCTCTATCTTCGGCTAAATCTAACGCATCAAAACTGGTTCCGATAATTTTTATGCCATATCGATCAAGTTTTTCAGCTAATTTCAAAGCAGTTTGCCCGCCCAATTGAACAATCACACCTTCCGGCTTTTCATGTTGAATAATATCATAAATATGTTCCCAAAAAACAGGTTCAAAATATAACTTATCAGCCGTATCAAAATCAGTGGAAACCGTTTCCGGATTACAGTTGATCATAATGGTTTCGTAACCACTTTCCTTTGCTGCCAAAACACCATGAACACAAGAATAATCAAATTCAATACCTTGTCCAATACGATTCGGTCCAGAACCTAAAACAATTATTTTTTTTCTGTTTGTTACCACGCTCTCATTATCTACAAACTTTTCTCCTGTTGAAGTTTCAATTTCCGCTTCAAATGTGGAGTAATAATAAGGTGTTAATGCTTTGAATTCTGCTGCACAGGTATCAACTAATTTATATACTCTTTTTATCGTGAGTTCCTCTCTTTTTTTATAAACCTGACTTTCTAAACAACGCATCATGTGGGCAATTTGTCTATCTGCAAAGCCTTTTTGTTTAGCTTCTAAAAGCAATTCTTTTGGTAAAGAATCAATGGTATATTTAGATATTTCCTTTTCTAATAAGTGGAGTTCTTCGTATTGCTTTAAAAACCACATATCAATTTTGGTTATTTCATGAATTCGACTCAAAGGAATTCCCATTTGAATGGCATCATATATCACAAAAACGCGATCCCAACTGGCATGTGTTAATTTGTCGATAATCTGTTCATAGTTTTTATATCCTTTTCCATCAGCTCCCAATCCATTTCTTTTTATTTCTAATGATTGAGTTGCTTTGTGTAAGGCTTCTTGAAACGAACGACCAATTCCCATTACTTCACCAACCGATTTCATTTGAAGTCCTAATGTTCGGTCAGCTCCTTCAAATTTATCGAAGTTCCATCGTGGAATTTTTACAATGACATAATCCAAAGTAGGTTCAAAAAGTGCTGAAGTAGATTTTGTAATTTGGTTTTGTAGTTCGTCTAAATGATATCCTAAAGCCAACTTTGAAGCAATTTTTGCAATCGGATAACCTGTTGCTTTTGAAGCTAAGGCGGATGAACGGGAAACACGAGGATTGATTTCAATCGCTACAATATCTTCTTTTTCATCCGGAGAAACAGCAAACTGTACGTTACAACCTCCTGCAAAATTTCCGATGCTTCTCATCATCAAAATCGCCATATCTCTCATTTTTTGAAAAGTCGTATCTGAAAGAGTCATGGCTGGAGCAACGGTAATACTATCACCGGTATGAATTCCCATTGGATCCATGTTCTCAATGGAACAGATGATCACAACATTATCATTTTTATCACGAAGTAATTCCAACTCATATTCTTTCCACCCCAATAAAGCTTTATCTATCAACACTTCATGAATAGGCGAAGCCTCTAATCCTCGAGTCAATAATTCATCAAAATCTTTTTTGTGATGAACAAAAGCCGCTCCTGAACCTCCCAAGGTAAAGGAAGGACGAATTACTAATGGGAAACCAAATTCTTGAGCAATTTCTTTTCCTTTTAGAAAAGAAGTAGCAATTTTGGCAGGTGCAGCTCCCACCCCAATGCGTTCCAAAAGTTGTTTAAACTGTTCTCTATCTTCTGTAATATTGATGGCATTAATATCAACTCCAATTAATCTTACATTAAAATCTTCCCAAATTCCTTTTTCCTCGGCTTCCAAACATAAATTTAATGCTGTTTGGCCACCCATTGTAGGAAGAACCGCATCAATATTGGGATGTTTCTTTAGGATCTCAATGATTGATTTTGTAGTTAAAGGCAATAAATAAACATGATCTGCCATCGAAGGGTCGGTCATGATGGTTGCCGGATTGGAATTAATTAAAATAACTTCAATTCCTTCCTCACGAATGGAACGGGCGGCTTGAGAGCCTGCATAATCAAATTCACAGGCTTGTCCAATAACAATTGGTCCTGAGCCAATAATTAAAACGGATTTGATAGAATTGTCTTTTGGCATGTTGTTGTTTTATAGTAGTTTAGTTGTTTTGATTCGACAAGTTATAAAAAAAAGGCGTTACTAAAAAAAGTAACGCCTTTATTTATGATTAATAACAATCATTATTTTTTGTGTCTTGGTTCGCAGGAAACAGTCAATTTGTGTCTTCCTTTGGCTCTTCTACGAGCAAGGACTTTTCTACCATTTGCAGTAGCCATTCTATCCATAAACCCGTGTTTATTTCTTCTTTTTCTTTTCGATGGTTGAAACGTTCTCTTACTCATTGTTTTGTATCTTTAAAATCGTGTAAATTTATTTTTAATGGGTTTCCTAAAAACCGAGTGCAAATATACAAAGACTTTTTTTTCTCACAAGCAGTTTTATAAAAATATTTTCAATTCGTTTTATTACCTTTGCAAACACAAAAAATAAAGTCAATATTATGTTTCACAGAAATATCAAATTAGTAATTGCGGTCTTACTCACCGCACTAGGTATTTGGCAGTTTACAGAGAACAACATTGGAAACGGAATTTTTCTAATTCTATTAACTGTTTTTCCGATTTTTCTATACTTTAAAAATGAATTTATACTTCTTGCTTTTTTAAAATTACGAAAACAAGATTTTCAAGGTGCTAAAAATTGGTTAGATAAAATCAAAAATCCGGAATCTGCTTTAGTAAAAAAGCAACAAGGTTACTATAATTATTTGCATGGATTAATGGTTTCTCAAACCAATTTGAACCAAGCGGAGAAATTTTTTAAGAAAGCGATTGAATTAGGACTTTCTATGGATATGGATTTAGCCGTTGCCAAATTAAATTTAGCTGGAATCGCAATGTCAAGAAGAAGAAAAATTGAAGCAACTAATTTACTAAATGAAGCGAATAAACTTGACAAGCAAAATATGCTAAAAGAACAAATTACAATGATGAAGCAACAGCTGAAGAAAATTTAAAATAAAATTTATTTTAAAAATATATAATCGATTTACAAATTGTTGTGAATCGATTTTTTTTTAAAACTGTCTGAAAAAAAATTAAATTTAGATAATCATCATTAATTAATTTATCATTTTTAAATACAAATTCTCGATATAAAGAGAAAATATTATTATAGAAATCATTGTAGTTGTAAAAAAGCAACGCTTTTTACCTATACAAAAACTATACAACATTGTAAATTTATTCTAATTAAAAAGTTTTAAAAGCACTGTAAATCATAGAAAGTGTTGATAAAATAGACTTTTTAAAAACATCTTTTTAAAAATTGAATGTGTATAGTTAAAATATATTGAAATGTAAAATTCGTAATTAATTAATACTTAAATTTGAGAATAATAAATATTAACTCAAAAAATTAAATATTATGAAAAAAATTACTTCTTTTATTCTCTTATTAATTGCAACTTTTGGTTTTGCACAAAATCTCATCACTAATGGTGATTTTGAAAGTGGTACCGCCGGATGGTCTGGAAATGCTTTAAATGTGGTAACTGAGGGAGATAACAGTTATAATGCTGCAAATGTTACAACAGCCGGAAATGCATTTGATGTAAACTTAAGTTATGTATACCCAATGACAACTATGGGTACTAGTTATAAATTAACTTTTACAGGTTTTTCAGATGGAGACAGAACGATGGTTGTTGGAGTTGGATTAAATGAAGCTCCTTGGACAGCGGTAACTCAAATTGTTGATTTAAATAATGGTCCGCAAACATTTGTACTTATTTTGACAACAAACTTTGCAAGTGCTAATAGTAGAATTATTTTTGATATGGGTGCTGATACCGGTTTTGTTGGTATTGATGATGTAATGTTAGAAATCACAACAACAACTTGTAACAATGGTATACAAGACGGAGACGAGACTGGAATTGATTGCGGAGGAAGCTGTCCTGATTGTTTAACATTACCTCCAACTGCAGCTCCAACACCACCTTCGAGACCTGCTGCAGATGTAGTTTCAATTTTTAGTGATGCATATACGAATATAGGATTTGATAATTTTGATGCCGGATGGTGCGGAGGTGCTGCAACCACATTAATCACTATTGAAGGCAATAATACTTTACAAAAAAATCCTGGCGTTGTTTGTCACGGAATTGATTTTCAAACAAATAGACAAGATTTAACCGATTTCACACATGTTCATTTTGATTTCTACATCACTGATACTGATTTAGTTGGAGATGTTTTCAATTTCAAACTTGTTAACTTTAATGGTGGAAATTCTGAAAGCTCAGCTCTTGAAGTAAATATCAATGGAGGAACAACTCCTCAATTAGTTGCCAATGAATGGGTGTCTGTAGACGTTCCTATTACTGCTCTTGGTGGTGTGGTTGCCGGAAGTTTAGCTCGTAATGACATTGCACAAATTGGTATTACAACGGCAATGGTTGATAATGTATGGTATGACAATATCTACTTACATAAAAACACATTAAGTGTTTCAAGTTTTGAAACTTCTAACATTAAAATGTATCCTAATCCTGCCAGCACAAACTTTACAATTGAGGCTCAAGAAATCGTAAGTAACGTGAGTGTTTATAATGTTTTAGGTCAAGAGGTTGTTACAAATAATCCAAACAACAACCAAGCAACTATAGATATTTCTAGTCTTCAAACTGGAATTTATGTTGTAAAAGCTACTATTAATGGAAACGTTTCAACATCTAGAATCGTAAAAAAATAAAAATAAAATCAAGAAAAGGCTGCCCTATTATTTAGGCAGCCTTTTTTATTTACTTCAAAAAAGTTGAAAAAACACTAGTGTTTAATTAATTCTAATGAAGTTAAGCTTTTGATATAATTTGAAACAAATAAATCACTTGATGTATCGTTATGTAGCTTACAATTATGTTTTATTAGAAAAGAGTGCAGAAAATCGAGAAAAATCAAAACAAAAAACACATTCCAAACTATACAACACCTCAACATTAAATTTTGAAATCTCAAAAAAAGAAATTAATACATTTATTTTTTTAGTCCGAAAACATTTAAATAATTAAATTCAAACCAACTTTAAATTTAAATAGACAGATTAACCTTGTAAACCCAATACAAATAGCATACTGTAGTGTTTTACAGCTGTTTAAATCAATATAGCAAGTTCAAAAAATCTAAAATATTATCATAATCAATTTGTATTTTTTAATTGCTTTTAATACTTGTTATTTAATGACCTTCCATTTTTAATAAAAAAATACTAATAATATTGATTTTAATTATATGTATATTTTTTGTTGAGGTTGATTTAACAATAATGTAATTTTTCATTAGTATTTTTATAAAATCAAAAATTAAACTATCAATTTATTATACATATCATTAATCTTTTTTAATCTAACAAACCAAAATGAAAAAAATAATTTTATTACTCCTACTTTGGTGTTTTTCGCTTCCAGTTTTTTCACAAACTGAAAAAGTTTATGTTGATGCGAATAATTCTCAAATGAAACTCAAAGTCAATGGAAAAGATTTTATAGTTAACGGAATGAATTGGGACTATTTTCCAATCGGAACCAACTATTCCTACAGTTTGTGGAACCAACCTGATAATATTGTTCAAGAAGCATTGGATGAGGAAATGGGTTTACTTAAAAACATGGGGGTTAATTCTATTCGGGTATATTCAGGAATTCCTAAAAAATGGATTGAATACATTCATGCTAACTATGGAATTTATACTATGCTAAATCATTCATTCGGACGATATGGCCTAACACTAGATGGAGTGTGGACACCTAATACAGAATACAGCAACGAAAAAACTAGAAAATTACTTTTAGAAGAAGTAACACAAATGGCATCTGACTATAAGGATACCAAAGGTCTCTTACTATTCTTATTAGGTAATGAAAATAATTACGGTTTGTTTTGGGATGGTGCTGAAACTGAGAACATTCCAATTGAGGACAGAAAATCAACCATAAGAGCTCGTGAAATGTACAAACTTTTCAATGAAGCTGCAGTTGCCATGAAAGCAATTGATTCAAATCATCCTGTTGCTTTGTGTAATGGAGATTTACTTTTCTTGGATATAATTGCACAAGAGTGTAAAGACGTTGATATTTTTGGAACAAATGTTTACCGTGGCGTTTCTTTTGGAGATTTGTTCGAAAGAGTAAAAAAGGAATACGGAAAGCCGGTTTTATTTACTGAGTTTGGTGCAGATGCCTTTAATGTTATAACAAACCAAGAAGATCAGAAATCGCAAGCTTATTACTTAAAAGGAAATTGGAAAGAAATCTATGAAAACGCCGCCGGTTTAGGTAAAGCCGGAAATTCATTAGGCGGTTACACTTTCCAATTTAGTGATGGTTGGTGGAAATTCGGCCAAACAAAAAATTTAGATATACACGATAACAATGCTTCATGGTCAAATGGAGGTTATCAAAAAGATTATAATGAAGGTGAAAATAACATGAATGAAGAATGGTTCGGAATTTGTGCCAAAGGCCCAACTAACGAAAAAGGTCTATATCAATTGTTTCCGCGTGCTTCATATTATTTATTGAAAGACTTACATAAATTCAATCCATATGCTCCGGGAGCTAACTTAGAAAGTATCAATCTGCATTTTGGAGATGCCCAAATTATGGATGCTACCTTACGAGCGAGAGGTGATAAAGCCGCCATGGGTGGAAATGATACACAAATTTTAAAAATCAGTAACCTAAGAGCTGAGTTTACAACGTTCAACACAGGTGGAAGTCTAATTACCACTCCTGATTCTGACGACCCAAATACCACAGGTTTTCCAAATCGATTGGGTTTTGATCACATGCAATCCTATTTTATTGGTGTAGAAGGGAATCCAACTGCTAACATGAGAGCAAATGTAAACGTAAACATTCTAGGTCGTGTAGCTGAGAATCCAATTAACGAAATTTTCTATGAAAACCGTGGTCGAGCTCAAAATATTGAAACATCAGACGGAAGAGTTTTATCTACCGATATCAATCGAGTTCAAATCTACAATGCTTCATACACGTGGAATGCTAAAGATTTTGAATTGAGAGGTTTTTACAGAACGGGACACTACCATTGGGGATATGAAGGCGACTTTTTTGGTCTCTATCCGGAAGCAAATTATGGCCCAAATTTAGATATCTATAACGGCGAAACATTAGGGTTTGAAATTGATGGTAAAAGAAGCTTGAATGGCTTTAAAGCAGCCTTCGGACCACAATTATGGTGGGGAGCAAACCCGGCATATTTAATAAAATATGCCAAACAAATCGGAAAATTTAATGTCGCTGCCGTTTACCATGAAGATATTAACCAAGCTGAAGTATCTCAATCGGTATCTTCCATTGCTTTTCCAATACCAAAAACTAGAAGAGCTACCATCTATGTACAAAGAAAAATTGGAAGTTTAGGAATTGAATTAGGAGGAATTTGGGGTGGACAACCGCTTAATGGTAGAGAATTTCAAATGATGGATAGTGATGTAGTTAAGTTAGATAAAATTAATTCAAAAGACAATTGGGGAGGAAAAGCAAAATTGACTTTTTCTAAGGGAAGATTCAATGCTTACACCCAAGGTGCAATTCAAGGTTTAGTTGCTAATGGTGGTGCAGATGCTACACAAACTTTCACAGGTTGGCGATTAAAAGATTCAGGAAGTGGTAATCAAATGAATTTCTTAGCCGGTTTCACTTTTAATGTCAATTCTAAACTTCAAATTGCTCCTAACTTTTTATGGCAAAAACCATTAGTAGATGCCATGCCTAATGGTGTTGAAGCTCCGGGAAGATTAAGAAATATTTTGGATGATCCTTTTGTTGTTAGAGCAAATAGAGAAACTGTTGGAGGTGAACTTTTATTAACTTACGACCCTACTCCAGCAACTTGGATGTACGAATGGAATAATGATATGGTAGAAGATGCAAAATTTGCCTTTAGTACAGGATTTGTTTATCGTCATTTACCAACAACTATGGATGCTGCGATTGGATTTTTAGCAAATCGTTCTTCTTTTGCTTTTCCTGGTTCTGCTCCTGCAGAAGATTTATGGGAATCAAATACACGAATTGTTTCCAAATTAACGCCCGATTTTGGTTTGATTGCCAATATTTATTTCGGAAACGGACAAGCCAATGGTGATTCTCAAAGAACAATCAACAGAATGGGCTATGATTTAAGAGCAATTTATAGAAAAGTAAAAGTAGTTACTTCGTTAAAAATAAACGATTGGGGTCCATTTGATTACCATAGAGATTTTAACTTAACGTACCCTTTACAAAGCTCAATTGATATTTCAACTTCTGTCGGTAAACCTAACTGGTTTATTTTACCGGACACCAGAATCGGAATCATGGGAATTTGGCGTTCATTAGACCAATATTCTCCAAGATATTCTCCAACCGCTATACCACCGAACACTTTCCCTGCTGAACCTGTTTTAAGTCCGGTAGGATTCGGAAATGGTTCTGAATGGGAAATTAGAACTTATATTCACATAAATATTGGAAAATAATTTTAAAAAATTGATAAAAATGAAAAATAGAAAAATTAATTATTTAGGAAAAACACTCCTTTTGGGATTGGTTTTAATTACCAATCTAAACTGTGAGAGAGATTTGTCTGATGAAGCCATTGATGCAACTTTTGCTAAAACAGCAGAAGTATTTATCGACGATTTCGTAGGAATGGGAAGTGATTTTTATTTTCCTTATGGAGGATCTAAAGCAACAGCTTGGTCTGTTGATAATACAGAAGGTTACAACAGTACCTCATCAATGCGAATTGACGTACCCAATGCAAATGATCCGGAAGGTTCCTATGCCGGTGCAATTTTAAGAGTTGATGGAGCCGGTCGTAACTTAACAGACTATGATGCTTTAACTTTTTATGTAAAAGCTTCACAAGGGGTTGTAATTGGTGAATTTGGTTTTGGGGAAGATTTCGATCAAAACAAATACATGGCTACAATAACCAATGTTAGTGTAGGAACCAATTGGACAAAAGTAATTATCCCTATTCCTGACGCTTCAAAACTAACTCAAGAAAGAGGAATGTTCAGATATGCAGCCGGTAGTCAAGGCACAAATGGGTTTGGCTATACTTTTTGGATTGATGAATTAAAATTTGAAAAATTAGGCACTATCGCTCATGGACAAGCATCAATAATGAACGGAAATAATATTTCTGAAACCACTTTCGTAGGTGTTAATTCAAATGTGGAAGGGATAATATCCACTTTTAATCTACCTAACGGATTAAATCAAGTGGTCAATTTAAGTTCAGCTTATTTAAATTATGAGTCTTCCAATCCTGCTGTTGCCACTGTTGATGCAACCGGATTAGTAACCTCATTGAGCACAGGAACTGCAGTTATTACAGCTACAATTAATGGTGTTGATGCAACCGGAAGTTTAACAATTAATTGCGTGGGGACTTTTGTACATGCTCCTGAACCTCAACAAAATCAAGCCAATGTGATTTCTATTTTCTCTGACACCTATAATAATGTTCCGGTGAATTATTATAACGGTTATTGGCAACCTTGGCAAACAACCGTTTCCAACGATTTTTCTGTAAACGGTGACAACATATTGAATTATACCATTTTTAATTTTGTGGGAATTGAATTCAGTAGTCCAACTGTAGACGCAACAGCCATGACCCATTTTCACATTGATGTATTCATTCCGGGCCCTATTGCACCGGGAAGAGAACTTAGAGTAATTGTAGTTGATTTTGGTGCCGGTGGTGTTTTCGGTGGTGGTGATGATACAAGACATTCAACCACTTTTACAGCTCCAACATTAGTTTCGCAAAACTGGGTATCAATTGATATTCCTTTCGCTAACATGCCAAATCTAGCTAGTCGTTCCCATTTAGCACAAATTATTTTAGAAGGAGGCGATGGTTCTGTGCTTTATGCAGACAATATTTATTTCTACAACTAGCATCATAAAATTTATTTAAAAAAACATAAAAATGACATTAAAACATAGTTCAACTAAAAAAAGTTTTCTCTTAGCAAGTACACTTTTACTTCTTTTAGCTTGCTCCGAAGATGAAAAACAACAAGTAATTACCAAAACAAAACTGGTTATGCAAGAAGAATTTGATGGTAATGGAGCACCAAATCCTGCTTTATGGAGTTTTGATATCGGAACCGGAAACAACGGTTGGGGGAATAATGAACAACAATATTATACTGATAGACCAGAAAATATTGTTGTGGAAGATGGAATGTTGAAAATCACTGCACGACAAGAGTTATACCTAGGTTCTTCTTACACTTCTGCAAGAATATTGACCAAAGGAAAATTCGAACAAAAATACGGTCGAATTGAAGCTCGCATCAAAATGCCTTGGGGAAAAGGACTTTGGCCGGCTTTTTGGATGCTTGGTGCTAATATTGATGAAGTGAGTTGGCCACAATGTGGTGAAATTGACATTGTGGAATACCTAGGTAATCAACCCACAAAAGTATTTGGAACAGTTCATGGTCCGGGTTATTCTGCGGGTCAATCTGTTTCAAAAACTTATACTTTACCCAATAGTAGATTTGATACTGACTTTCATATTTTTGGTATTGAATGGGGAGAAAATTATATCAACTACTACGTTGATGATGTATTATACAACCAAATTACACCAGCCGATGTGGAAGGTGAATGGGTGTTTAATCAACCTTTTTACATAATCTTAAACATGGCAGTTGGCGGAAATTTACCTGGGTCTCCAAATTCAGACACCTCATTCCCTCAAACGATGTTGGTAGATTACATAAGAGTTTACGAATAAAAAAAGCAAAAAAAGATACAGTTAAAAAATATGAGCCAAAGTCGGTATACTATGAATCTTGAAGAATTAGTCACAAAAGAGAAATCAATATCCATGGAAATGGTTAACATTAAAGGAGAAAGTTATTATAAAATAGAAAACTCCGATCGTATGCGGCCGTTTTTCATGAGTATCGTGAGTGATTCCAATCATTGGCTGTTTATTTCCAGTAATGGAGGATTATCAGCCGGAAGAAAAAATGCAGAATTCGCCCTATTCCCCTATTACACTGATGATAAAATTACCGAATTTGCCGATATCACCGGAAGTAAATCTGTTTTTCAAATTCATTTGAATGACAATACCTTAATTTGGGAGCCTTTTTCCGAACGATTCAATGATAAATATAACATCAGTAGAAATTTATACAAGAATACATACGGCAATAAAATCATATTTGAAGAAATTTTCCATGATTTGCAACTCACGTTTCGTTATCACTGGAATTCAAGTAACGTATTTGGCTTTGTTCGAACCTCAGAAATCATTAACGTTTCAGACAAAAATTATAAAATTACACTATTAGACGGAATTCAAAATATTCTACCTCATGGTGTAGAAAGCGGTTTGCAAGCCACTACCAGTAATTTGGTTGATGCTTACAAACGCAGCGAATTAGAAGAAAAAAGCGGATTAGGGATTTTTGCTCTCAGTGCCATCATCGTGGATAAAGCTGAACCTAGCGAAGCTTTAAAAGCCAATATCGCATGGTCATTGGGACTAAAAAATCCTACTTATTTGCTTTCATCTAAACAAATTGCAGCTTTCCGAAAAAATCAAAAACCATCCACTGAAACAGATGTAAAAGGTGAAAAAGGGGCCTACTTTGTTTCTACCGATTTGAATTTAGAAAGTAATTCTTCTGAGAGTTGGAAAATAATTGCCAATGTTAACCAAAATCAAGCTCAAATCATTGAATTAGCAGATGCTATTTGTACTGATAATTCGCTGGAACAAAAAGTGGTTGATGATGTGAACCTTGGTACGCAAAACCTCATCGCTTTAAATGCTACGGCGGATGGATTACAATTCACAGCGGATGCCCGAAAAGATACCCGCCATTTTTCCAATGTTTTGTTCAACATTATGCGAGGGGGAATTTTTGATCACAATTATCAAATTGAGAAAAAAGATTTTACGTCTTACATTTCAAAAGCAAACAAACTTGTTTTTGAAAAAAATAAAAGCTTTTTAAACGAATTACCAAACACTTTCGATTATTCCGATTTACAACAACGTATTCAAAAATCAGAAGATGCCGATTTGATTCGATTGTGTACGGAATACCTTCCGCTTAAATTTAGTAGAAGACACGGTGACCCAAGTCGGCCATGGAATAAGTTTTCCATTAACACAAGAAGTGAAATAGACGGTTCAAAAATATTGGATTACGAAGGAAATTGGCGTGACATCTTCCAAAATTGGGAAGCTCTCGCTTATGCCTTCCCTGATTTTATAGACGGAATGATTCATAAATTCTTGAATACTTCTACTTTTGATGGGTACAATCCGTATCGTGTCACCAAAAGCGGTTTTGATTGGGAAGCCATTGAACCCGACAATCCGTGGTCATACATCGGATATTGGGGTGACCACCAAATCATTTATTTATTAAAGTTTTTAGAGTTTATCGAAAAATATCAACCGGGAAAACTAAATTCTTATTTCGATAAAGACTGTTTTGTATATGCTGCCGTTCCTTATATAATAAAATCGTATGAGGAAATTGTGCAAAACTCCAAAGACACTATTGCTTACAGCCATGAGTGGGAAGCGAAAATCAATAAACGAAGAAGCGAAATTGGGGCAGACGGGGCTTTATTGCGTGACAATAACGATGAAATTTATCACGTTAATTTGATTGAAAAAATTCTGGCAACAGTTTTGGCAAAAATGTCCAATTTTATCCCTGAAGCCGGAATATGGATGAACACCCAACGTCCGGAATGGAACGATGCTAATAATGCGTTGGTAGGAAATGGTGTTTCGATGGTAACACTCTATTATTTAAGAAGATTTTTAAAATTCTTCGAGCAATTATTAGAAAATTCAAACCAAGAAACCATTAAAATTTCGAATGAAATGGTTGAATTTTATCATGCCATCAGAGAAAATCTTTTGGCATTTCAACCGCAGTTGTCTTCCTCAATAGATAATGAAAATAGAAAGAAAATTGTCGATGCTTTAGGAAAAGCAGCTTCCGATTACCGTCATCAAATTTACAACAGTGGATTTTGGGGTAAAAAGAGAACGCATTCGATGGCTGGTTTAAAAACATTTACTAAAGTAAGTTTAGCATTTATTGAACACGCCATTAAAGCCAACCAACGTCAAGATAAACTCTATCATGCCTATAATTTAATGTCATTTGAAAACAATGGCATTACCATTTCGTATTTACCGGAAATGTTAGAGGGTCAAGTGGCCGTTTTAAGTTCAGGATTTTTAAAAGGGAAAGAATCTTTAGAGGTACTCGATGGGTTGAGAAACAGTTCTTTATACCGACCCGACCAACAGAGTTACATCTTATACCCAAATAAAGAACTTCCAAAATTTTTAGATAAAAATACAATTCCAAAAGAAAAAGTGGAAAACTCTGAATTAATGAAAACATTACTTCAGCAAAACAACTTTCAACTGATTAATAAAGATATCAAAGGTGGTTTTCATTTTAATGGAAATTTCCATAATGCAAATGATGTCAAAAATGCTTTAGAGGAACTTGGAAAGCAAGAACAATTTAGAGATTTAATTGCAAAAGAGACCGAAAAAGTGTTGCAAATTTTTGAAAATGTATTCAATCACAAAGCATTTACCGGTCGTTCCGGAACTTTCTATGGTTATGAAGGTTTGGGTTCTATTTATTGGCACATGGTTTCAAAACTTTATCTTGCCGTTTATGAAGTAACTGAATCAGCGATTGAAAACCAAGAAAATAAAGAAGTCATTGACCAATTAATTGCTCATTTCTATGAAATTGGAAATGGAATTGGGGTTCACAAATCACCGGAAGTTTATGGTGCTTTCCCAACTGATCCCTATTCACACACACCATTTAACAAAGGTGCTCAACAACCGGGAATGACAGGTCAGGTGAAAGAAGATATTCTCACTAGAATTGGCGAATTAGGTGTAAAAATGAACCAAGGAAAACTACAATTTCATCCACATTTATTAAACAGAAATGAGTTTTTAGTTCAACCAAAAGAAGCTTCTTTTTCTTTGGTTGATGGAAATAGCAAAACCATAACAATCGATAAAAATTGTTTGGCCTTTACCGTTTGTCAAGTTCCGGTTATTTATAAAATTAATGGAACCAACACTATCAAACTAATCAATAAAAACGGAACAGAAGAAGTCGTTCAAAGTTTAGAATTAGATGATAAAAACAGTAAAAAAGTTTTTGATAGAACCGGCGAGATTACACAAATTATTGTTTCATTAACTGAGAATAATTTACGCTAATGAAAAAGTTGATTTACATCATATTCCTCATGGTTCTATCATGTAATCAAAAAGACAATAAAAATATAGTCTCAAAAGAAATTAATGCCCAAATGATTTTAGGAAACACAAATTATCAAGCTATTTGTTACGGTGGATATCGAACGAATTCTCGCGAAGTTCAACCCACAATTGCTGAAATTAAAGAAGATTTAAAACTTCTTTCTGCCATCAATATTAAAGTTCTACGAACCTATAATGTGCATTATGAAGAAGTTTCCAATTTACTAAAAGCCATTACCGAATTAAAAAAAGAAGACAACAAATTTGAAATGTTTGTCATGCTGGGTGCTTGGATCGATTGTAAAAACGCATGGACGAATTTGCCTCCTATTCACCACGAAGAAAGCGATCGTAATGCCTTCGAAATTGCCGAAGCAGTTCGATTAACCAATCAATTTCCTGATATTGTTAAAATTATTGCTGTGGGAAATGAAGCCATGGTGAAATGGGCAACCAGTTATTATGTTACACCAAACATTATATTGAAGTGGGTGAATCATCTTCAGCATTTGAAAACAGAAAACAAGTTACCGAAAGACATTTTAATCACGAGTTCAGACAATTTTGCTTCTTGGGGAGGCGGTGGAAAAGAGTACCATGTAGAAGAATTAAATCAATTAATCAAAGCTGTTGATTATATTTCGATGCATACGTATCCCATGCACGATACCCATTACAATCCCGTTTTTTGGGGAATTAAAGAAAGTGAGAAAACGTTAACAGACAAAGAAAAGATTGATGCAGCCATGCTTCGATCACGAGATTACGCCATCGGTCAATACAATAGTGTGGTGGCTTATATGAAATCAATTGGGGTAAACAAACCGGTTCATATCGGTGAAACCGGCTGGGCAACTCAGTCAAACGAACATTACGGTAATGATGGTGCCAAAGCTACCGATGAATATAAATCCGCTCAATTTTATAATTTAATGCGTGAATGGAGCAACAAAGAAAAAGTTTCCTGTTTCTATTTTGAAGCTTTTGATGAAAATTGGAAAGATGCTGCCAATCCGCAAGGTTCAGAAAATCATTTCGGATTGATTAATCTACAAAATCAAGCCAAATATGCTCTTTGGAAAGAAGTAGAAAAAGGAACATTTAAAAAATTAACCCGAAACGGAAAACCAATTACCAAAACCTATAATGGCGACGAAAAAGCCTTGTGGTTGGATGTAAAAACACCTTCTTCAATTTTAAAAAATTAAGCAATGACGAAGTATAAAAACATAAATCACAAAATCAATTTATTAACCTTTACGTTAATCATTACCTTTTTTATGAGCAGTTGTTCCGATTCTAAAGAGTTAGAAATTGAAGTATATGAAACTTCCGAAAGTGGAAATTCGCTTACAAAATTGACTGAATTTTCAACAAATGAAAATCCGGTGATCATCAACATCAATCCGGAAGAAAAATTTCAAACCATCACTGGTTTTGGCGGCTCTTTTACGGAAGCTTCGGCCTATTTACTCAATCGATTGAGTAAAGAAAACAGAAAGAAAATTTTGAATGCCTATTTTGGAGAAGAAGGTGCAAAGTACTCCTTAACTAGAACTCACATAGCCTCTTGTGATTTTTCATTGAGTAATTACACCTATGCCAAAGTGGAAAACGATACGTTAATGGAACATTTCACCATAGAAGATGATAAAAATGATTTACTTCCAATGATTTTAGAAGCAAAAGCGATTTCTAAAGATGGTTTTAAAATCATTTCGTCGCCTTGGTCTTGTCCGCCTTGGATGAAAGACAATAAAAATTACGTTGGTGGAAAATTATTGCCTGAATTCAATGATGCCTTTGCCTTATATTTTTCAAAATATTTAGAGGCTTATAAAAAAGAAGGTATTGATATTTGGGGAGTTACCGTCATCAATGAACCGCATGGAAACGGAAATAATTGGGAAAGCACTCATTTTTCTCCGGAAGAAATGACTTTATTTGTACAAAATCATCTCGGACCAAAATTAGAAAAAGACGGTTGGAAAGATGTGAAAATCTTTGGCTACGATCAAAACAGAGCCGGATTACCGGAATGGGTGGATGCCATGTATAAAAACGAAGAAACCTCAAAATACTTTGCCGGAACAGCCATTCATTGGTATGAAAGCACCTATGATTTTTTTCCGGATCAGTTGCAATATGCCCACAAAAAAGCTCCTAACAAATATTTAATTGAAACGGAAGGATGTGTAGACTCCGAAATCCCACATTGGCAAGATGATGCTTGGTATTGGAAAAAAGAAGCCACCGATTGGGGCTGGGATTGGGCAAGTGAAAAAGAAAAATATTTACACCCAAAATACGCCCCGGTGAATCGTTATGCTACTGACATTATAGGCTGTTTAAACAATTGGGTTGATGGTTGGGTCGATTGGAATATGGTTTTAGACAAACAAGGTGGTCCAAATTGGTTTAAAAACTGGTGTGTGGCTCCTGTTATCGTTGACCCTGAAAAAGATGAAGTCTATTTTACACCATTGTATTATGTGATGGCACATTTTAGTAAGTTTATGCGTCCGGGTGCTGTGAAAATTGGATGTACAACTGAAAATAAAGAGTTAATGACAACTGCTGTTAAAAATCCCGACGGAACAATTGTAGTGGTTGTTTTTAATCCGACTGAAAAGCCTCATGGTATTCAAGTGAATATAGGGGATCAAAAGAAAAATTTAACTATAAGTGCAAGAGCATTGCAAACTTTAGTATTAAAAAATAGATAATAACAAATTAAAACAACAATTTATGTCAAATAATATTTCTAACGGAAAAGTTGCAATGGGACAAAAAATCGCATTTGGATTGGGAATGTTGGCCAATCAAATGTTCCCTGCTGCATTAGGTATATTTATGGTTGTTTTAGTGCAAGATTTAGGATTCCCAACATGGATGTGGGGCGTTTTATTTTTTTTACCAAGAGTTTTCGATTCGATAACCGACCCTATTATGGGCTTTATTTCAGACAATACCAAATCTAAATGGGGTCGAAGACGACATTATGTATTCATTGGTGCTATCATAATGGCTATTTCCTTTATTTTAATGTGGCAATTAGAAAGAGCAGATGGGATAACGTATAATTTTTATTATTTCTTACTTTGGTCATTACTGTTTTATTTAGGGCTCACGATTTTTAGTGTTCCATACGTTGCAATGGGATATGAAATGAGTAACGATTTTCATGAACGCACCAGTATAATGGCAGTTTCACAATGGATTGGTCAATGGGCTTGGGTTATTGCACCTTGGTTTTGGGTGGTGATGTATGATCCATCATGGTTTTCTTCGGCAGATGTAGCAGCACAAACTTTAGCAATTTGGGTAGGTATAGGTTGTGGTCTTTTAGCTGTTGTTCCGGCGGTTTTCATTAAAAGTGAATCCACTTTAAATGACAATAACTTAAAGCCGCTAACAATGAAAAACATTGGTTCCAGTTTTAACGAAATTATCAAAGGTTTCAGAGAAGCATTTAAATTAGAACCTTTCCGAAAACTTTGCATTGCTACATTTTTCATTTTTAATGCATTTAACACTGTCGCCTCTTTTTCATTTTTTATAATCGTATACTACTTGTTTAATGGAGATGCAGGTGCTGCTTGGATTTGGCCAACACTTTTTGGTAGCATTGGTGCGTTAGCGACAACTTTTTTAGTAATACCAATTGTTGCAAGAATGTCCAAAATGATGGGTAAAAAGAATGCTTTTTTAACCTCTCAAGGTATTTCAATATTTGGCTACATTTTACTTTGGTTTCTTTTTGTTCCGGGAAAACCTTATCTTTTTTTGTTTGCCTTGCCATTCTTTTCTTTCGGTATAGGGGGCTTGTTTACTTTAATGATGTCTATGACAGCAGACGTTTGCGACTTAGATGAATTAAACTTCGGACATAGAAGAGAGGGTATTTTTGGTGCAATTTATTGGTGGATGGTAAAATTCGGATTTGCTATTGCTGGTGGTTTAAGTGGATTAATAATGTATTTAGTTGATTTTACACCAAATGCTCCAACCCAACCGGATGGTGCCGTTGATGGATTGAGATTGTTTTTCTCTGCTTTTCCAATAGTAGGTACTTTGATTGCAATGTATATTATGAGAAACTATGACATTACAGAAAAAAGAGCCAAAGAAATAAGTGCAGAACTAGAAAAAAGAAAAAGTAATAAATTGATAGAATCATCTTCTTATCTCCCTGGTAAATTAAAATCGTTGATCAAAAACAACAATTTTAATTCAACTGAACTTAATCTTAAAAACGAGTCCGAATTAATAAATCGTTATGGAGAAATCCTAAATGATGGTCTTCATGGACTTTGTTTTAGTCCATATGTTGAAGGACAACAAGTTGGAGATATTTTATCTGCCAATCAAATTAGAAGAAGGTTGGATATTATTGCTCCACACACCAAATGGATTCGCTCATTCTCATGTACTGAAGGAAATGAATTAATTCCGGAAATAGCTCATCAAAAAGGATTAAAAACAGTGGTCGGTGCATGGATTAGTGATGATAGAAATAGAAATGATAAAGAAATTGAAAACCTTATTAAACTAGCAAAAGCAGGTTTGGTTGATATTGCTGCTGTTGGAAACGAAGTGCTACATCGAAATGAGATTTCAGAACTAGAACTAATTGCCTATATAAAAAGAGTAAAAGAAGCCATTCCAACCATTCCCGTTGGCTATGTAGATGCCTATTACCAATTCTTAGAAAGACCCGAATTGGTAACTACTTCTGATGTACTTTTGGTTAATTTCTATCCTTTTTGGGAAGGTGCAAACAATGACTATTCCGTATCCTATTTACAAAATATGATGGAGCTAACCCAAACTATTTCTAAGGGCAAAAAAATTATAATAGCAGAAACGGGTTGGCCAAGTAAGGGGGAAAATGTACAGGAAGCATTACCATCAGAAATGAATGCCATGAAATACTTTATAGCTTCTCAAGAATGGGCAAAAAATAATAATTTTGAACTATTTTATTTCTCCTCTTTTGACGAATCATGGAAAGTAAAACAAGAGGGAACAGTAGGTACTGCTTGGGGAATTTGGGATAAAAACGAAAAGCTAAAATTTGAATTAAAAACAGATACGTATGTCATTTAGAGAAGGTCATTATTTTTCATTCGATGAAAATAAAAATTATACTGGTGGAGAAAATAATCATCAGGAAATACAAATCTCAGAGTATACTTCAGAGGAATTATCCAAATTATGGTTAAAAACCTTAAAAAAAGGAATGCATGGCATTTGTTTCAGTATGTATGAAAACCATCAAAAACCGGGTGATGTTATTTATGGCGAACAAGTAAACCGTCGTATTCAAATCTTAAAACCCTATGCCAAATGGGTGCGATCTTTTTCTTGTATTGAAGGAAATGAACACATCCCAAGAATTGCACATCAAAATGGAATGAAAACATTAGTTGGAGCATGGCTTGGAAATGACTTAGAAAAAAATGAAATTGAAATCGAAGCTTTAATTGCATTAGCTAACGAAGGCTGTGTAACAATTGCAGCTGTAGGTAATGAAGTAATGTACCGTAACGATTTAACCGAAGATCAATTACTGGATTACATCCAACGTGTGAAAGAAGCTCTTCCAAATATTCCGGTTGGCTATGTAGATGCGTATTACGAGTTTTCACATCGTCCAAGAATTACTGAAGCATGTGATGTAATTTTAACCAACTGCTATCCATATTGGGAAGGATGCCCGATTGAATATGCCTTCCATCACATGAAAAGCATGTTTGAATCTGCTAAACAGGCAGGAAATGGTAAACGTGTAATTATCACCGAAACAGGTTGGCCGAGTCAAGGCGGCTCACTAAAAGGAGCTGTGGCCTCAAATGAAAATGCAATGAAATATTTTATCGATACCCAAAATTGGTCAGAGCAAAATGACATTGAAATTTTCTACTTTTCTTCTTTTGATGAATCATGGAAAGTTGGGCCGGAAGGCGAAGTAGGTGCTTACTGGGGATTGTGGGATAAAAACGAAGAATTAAAATACCAAGAAAAAAAATAAAAACCCCCATTTTTTATACTATATGTTGATAAACTAAAGGTTTTTCCTTTTAAAAAATGCTATGAAAAAATATTTATTTAGTATAAAAAACAGCCGATTTTTAGTACTTATTTTATTAATAATACTAACTACTTACGAAGCTAATGCACAAGTTGATGTGGAGTACAACGATTTAGTTTGGTCGGATGAATTTGACACAAACGGAGCGATCAATTCCACCAAATGGCATCATCAAACACAACTTCCTAACGGTGGAAGCTGGTTCAATGGCGAAGTACAACATTATACCAACTTAATTACCAATTCCTTTGTAAACAATGGCTTTTTAAACATTGTGGCAAAAAGAGAAAATTATACCAATCAAGGCGTTACCAAACAATTTACCTCTGCACGATTAAACTCTAAATTTGCTTTTCAATATGGTCGAGTAGATATACGTGCAAAAATACCAACCAATCAAGGAACTTGGCCTGCTCTATGGATGTTAGGAAAAAACGTAAACGAAGACGGTGGTTTTTTTGATGCAGCATTTGGAAATACTGGTTGGCCTGCTTGTGGTGAAATTGATATCATGGAACATGGAATCACCCAATCACAACCGGAAGGATATATTCAAAGTGCTATTCACACCCCCTCTTCATTTGGAAGCACTGTGAATCACGGCGGTACGATTGCTGCAAACTTAGGTAATGATTTTCATGTGTATTCAATGAATTGGTCGCCTTTTGAAATTACTTTTTTGCTTGATGGAGTAGCCTTCTATACCTATAATCCAGCCGTAAAAAATGCAGAAACTTGGCCTTTTGATGCCGAACAATACCTTTTATTAAATATTGCGATGGGTGGAGTTGCCGGAAACATTCCATCCAATTTTACGCAAGCAACTATGGAAATTGATTATGTAAGAGTTTATCAAAATACATTGGAGGATACCGAAGGACCGACAAATTTTACAGCATCTGTAGGAGAAGTGACGAGCTCAACCATAGAATTGTTACTCAATGCCGATGACAATTCTGGAAATGTAGCCTACACTATAAGTTATGGTAATGAAAATATTACAACGGCAAATCCATCCGGTGAGGAAAAATCAGTGATCATTCCGAATTTAACACCGAACACTACTTATGATTTTTCTGTTTCCGCAAGCGATGTTACCGGAAATGAATTCATTAATAACCCAATTCTACTCAGTGCCACAACAACAGGGGTAACAGGTTGTTCAGGAATAGATACCGAAACCCAACAAGGTACGTTCTCAATTGGTTATAATTATGCTTTTGAAACCATCGGAAACAATGTAAAAATTACTTTTGAGTTATTAGACACAGACAAAGTGGGTGTGGTTGCTTTCTTATGGAGACAAAATCCATTTACGGAATATCAGATGGAAAATGTCTCAGGAAATATATTTACTTATACAATCACAGAGCAAACCATGGGTTCTACCATTAGTTACGCAGTTAAATTTGCATTTGCAGGAGGATTATCTGTAACCAAGTATTTTACCTATGTAGTAGGTGATGATTGTACACTAGCTGTTGAACCTTCCACTGAAATTGATTTAATTACCTTTATAAATCCGGCGAACGAATACATGCAAATCAATTCAACTGTTGCGATTGACAAAATAGAAATTCACAATTTAATTGGTAAGCTAGTTTTAGTCTCCTCAACCTTCAATGAACCCATAAATATTAAAAATTTAGCCAAAGGCATGTATGTTGTTTCTGTTTATCAAGGAAATAAAAAAAGTGTCAAAAAGATGCTTGTGAAGTAAACTTAGGTCTTTTTTGTGGCAGTTTATTTACTATTTGACTTATTAACAGGTTATTAACCGATATTTTTTGGATTTGTTAATAAAATTAAATAGCTTTGTTTGAATCAAATTACTTCAAATATGAAAAATATTATTCTCATATTAGTATTTGTTACTTCAAACTTAGTCCTTCTGAGTCAAAATGTTGAGGATTCTCCTAAATTATTTACTGAAGCTGTTCGTACAAACTTTCACAAATATAAGTCACAAAGTAATGAGGCTTATCGCAATGGTGATTTTGAAAGGGGTCAGTTTTTGTTTGACAGTTTAGTTCAAAATCAACTCATAGGCTCAAAATTTAACGATTACACTTTAAAAAGAGTTTCCAACCGAAAACTCAAAATAAGTAAAGTAAAAAAACCTATATTTTTAATCACATATGCTGCTTGGTGTGTTCCCGGTAAAGGAGAAATACCGGCTTTGAATAAATTAGCCAAAGAAAATAAAGACATTGAATTTATTGTAATCGTTTGGGGTAAAAAGAAAGAGGTGAAAAAGTTTGCTAAAAAATTTAATAGCCACATTGAAGTCTGCTATGCACATAAGAATTATAAAAATGATAATGAAATTGTGGAAAGCATGAGAGAAACTCTTGGTTTTCCTACATGCTATTTAATTGATGAGCATTTACAAGTAATCAATATAAAAAGAGGTGCAACGCCAACACACTTTAAGACACCGTCTAAAAAAGCATTAGAAATAAATTATTTAGTGTTTAAAGAACGATTAGACGAGTTGAATAAATTTAAACAAGATAAAAAAGAATTTTTGGTCACCAATTAATTACTTCCCGAAAATAAGTTTTCCGGCAACCAGCAATAATATGAATCCAAAGATTTTTTTGAGGATTTTTTCGTCAATTTGAATGGCGAACTTGCTGCCAATATAACCCCCTATTACAAAAAAAACGGCAATAATCGCTGCATATTTCCAATCAACATAGCCTTCTTTATAATAGTTAAATGCCGCTAAAGCAGTAACCGGAACTGAAAGAACTGCTAAGCTGGTTCCTTGCGATTCGTGTTGAGACATGCCTAAAAGCAATAGTAAAGGCACCATGATGATTCCTCCGCCAATGCCAATTAATCCACTAAGCAATCCCGCTAACAATCCGATACAGAGTAATAAAAGCAGTGTAGAAATTGTCATTTTCATTGTATAAATTAATAACCCTCTGTAGGAATTTCTAGAGTATATACTTTTTTAGATTTATTTTCTAATTTTTTATCTCGTAACCACGGGTTATGTAACTTTAAAATTTTATAGTTAATACCTTGGTCTTTCGCAAATGTCGCCAAATCAGTTATGGTAGAATCTACTTCAATCTTCTTCACTTCAATGGGATGATACAATTGCTCATTTGGAATTTCAAAACCATATTTAGCCGGATTGAGCATTATTTCTTTTAATGCTAAAATTCGAAATACATACCGAGAAGTTTCTTCCGTTAGCAAAACATCATAATAATCAGAAACTTGTTGATTCGTTAATTGTTTATTGATTCCCCCCATTCCTGCATTATAGGACGCCGCCGCTAAAGTCCAATTTCCAAATTTATTTTTGGCCTCCAAAAGATAACGGCAGGCTGCTTCTGTTGATTTTTCTAAATGATAGCGTTCATCTACATAATCATTTACTTCCATTCCTTGCTCTTTGGCGGTTTGTGGCATAAATTGCCAAACTCCACGAGCTCCGGCAGGTGAAACCACATTAGCCAAGCCGCTCTCAATTACGGCAAGGTATTTAAAATCATCCGGGACACCGTATTTTTTTAATATCGGTTCAATCACCGGAAAAGCTCGGTTTGCTCTTTTTAAAATTAAGGTAGTCGAAGAATGTAAATTGGTGTTAATAACCATTTCTCTATCTAAACGTTCTCTTACATCTGCTATATGTAACGGTGTTTTTTCTCCGGAGAAATCAATTTCCAAAGGAAGAGATACAACTTCTCTTTTTTCTGTTACCACAATTTTCCTTGATGTTGAGTAAACAAAAAGTCCGCTCAAAACTAGTAAAACCGATACAATTGCTACATTTTTTATCCTTTTCATAACTAACCTAATTTATTTGTTATTTGTAAAACTACAAAAAACAGTCCAACTCAGCTATTATTTAAAATAATTTTTGGTAAATTTTCATTGAACCATTTAAATTTATTTAAAATCATGATGTGCGTTCCACCTTTTACTACAGTACAATCCTGAATATATTTTATGGGAAAAACATCATCTGCATCACCGTGAATATGAATTACTGTAGAATCAACTTCCGTTCTATCCCAAAGGATAATTGTTTCTATTGCCCAATCTAAATAGCATTTGTCTCGCACACACAAATAGCGATCATATAATTTCAAACGTTGCTTTACTGTATCACCATAGGCAAATTTTGATAAAGCTTCTACATTTTGAACTAAACCGGTGGGTAATAACTTGTAAACTTTGGTTGTTTTGGCAATTTTTAAACGTCTTGGAAATTCTTTATTGGATTTTACACTTGAAATAATGATAGTTTTTTGCACCGAAATCACTTTTGCCATTTCCTGAACAATAACACCACCGAACGAAACGCCAATCAAAACCGGATTTTCATGTTCAATATTTTTCGATAATCGCGTCACGTACTCCTTAATCGATTCTTTGGGATGAGGAATAATCCACTCTAATAAATACATTTCAAATTGATCTTTCGGCAAGTCAATTCTTTCAAAAATAGAGGTACTTGCTGCCAAACCGGGCATGAAATAAACCGGAATTTTTTCCATATCATTAATTTAAATTCTAAAAGTAAAACTTTAATGCGAAATTGAATTTGAATGGGTCGTTAATTTAGTGCTAATTTTAACAGTAGCAGACATTAACATTCTTTATGAAAGAAAAAAATTTAAAAATCCGTACCTTTGCATAACTAATTTTATTTTTCCTAACCCAACAAAAGTATGGAAATCAAAGACAATCAATTATTAAGACAATTTGAAACCCAAACCGATCTCGGTTTATTGGTCATGGAGTATGCCGTGCAGGAACGAAAGTTGTTTTTAACAAAATTAAACCATCCGGAAGACCTAAACGTAGACTTTATCAACGAATTCATCATAGAAGTACTTTCAATAGCTGAAGAACGAAAATTAAAAGTGGTACCCACCCACCCGAAAGTAGCTCATTTTTTCAGAAAAAACCCGATTTACAAAGAATTACTTCCTCCCGGTATCAAATTGTAAAGTATGAAATGTCCGCTTTGTTCTTCGCCATCTAATCATTTTTACACGCACCAACACCGTGAGTTTTATTTTTGCACCAATTGCTTTTCTGTTTTTTTAGATGATAAAAACTATCTTTCAGAAGCAGAAGAAAAAAAACACTACGAATTTCACAATAATGATGTAAACGATAAAGGGTACCAGCAATTTGCTTCGCCTATTGTGAATAGAGTGCTAAAAGATTTCTCCTCCAAGCATTCCGGTTTGGATTTTGGTTCCGGAACCAACTCGGTCATCGTTAAATTATTGAAAGATAAAAACTATAACATTGTTGAATACGACCCGTTCTTTTCCAACCAACCGGAAGTTTTGGAAAAACGATACGATTATATTACTTGTTGTGAGGTAATTGAACATTTTCATCATCCGTTTGAGGAATTCAAAAAACTCCACCAACTTCTAAAACCCGGCGGAAAACTCATTTGTATGACCGATTTTTTCTCCGAAACCCAAAATTTTGACACGTGGTATTACAAAAATGACCATTCACACGTGTTTTTCTATCATCCCAAAACAATGGAATGGATTACTAAAAATATCGGTTTTTCGAGTTTTACGATTGAGGGAAGAGTGACGGTTTTTGTGAGGTAGTTTGCAGTCCCAGTTTCCAGTCGCAGTTTGCAGTCTGAGTCGCAATTTGCAGTTTGATTACAGAAGCAGTTTTCCCACGCCGCTTTGTCATTCCGACGAAGGAGGAATCTCATAACATTTAGAGTGCTTAGTTCACCCAAAAAAAATAGTTTGCCATAGATTATGTGATTTGCTTCGCCTGTTCGCTATCGCTCGGGTCTCCTATCGTCGAAATGACACAAAATGAGAAAAATTATAAATTTTATATTGAAACAACATCCCTAACAAACTCCATTCTCACCGAACCATCTTCATCAATCTTCGTCAGTTTGATTTCGTGTAATGTATTCACTAACTCAGGATTCCAGGGTGCTTTTACTTTTACGTAGTTTTCCGTAAAACCGTGAATGTAGCCTTCTTTATTTTCCGCTTCAAACAAAACGGTTCGTGTAGTTCCGAGTTGGCTTTCATAGAAGGCTCTTCTTTTCTTGACGGATAAACCACGAAGCATTTTACTTCTTTTGGAGCGAATGTTCATCGGCACAACTCCCTCCATTTCGGCTGCTTCGGTATTATCTCGTTCAGAATACGTAAATACATGCAAATACGAAATGTCTAAGTCATTCAAAAAATGATAGGTTTCCAAAAAATGTTCATCCGTTTCTCCCGGAAATCCCACAATTACATCCACACCAATACACGCATCCGGCATCACTTCGCGAATTTTATTCACACGATCCACATACAATTCACGCAAATAACGACGTTTCATTTTCTTCAAAATGTCATTGCTTCCCGATTGCAACGGAATGTGAAAATGTGGGACTAAAGTTCGGCTTTTGGAAACAAATTCAATGGTTTCGTTTTTTAATAAATTCGGTTCGATAGAGGAAATTCGTAATCGCTCAATGCCTTCTACTCCATCCAACGCCTGAACCAATTCTAAGAAAGTATGTTCGTGTTTTTTGTTTCCAAATTCACCTTTACCGTAATCACCAATGTTTACTCCGGTCAACACAATTTCTTTGATGCCTTGTTGCGAAATTTCTTTAGCGTTTTTCAATACATTTTGCAATTCATCACTACGTGAAATCCCACGAGCAAGCGGAATCGTGCAATACGTACATTTATAATCGCAACCGTCTTGTACTTTCAAAAACGCACGGGTTCGGTCGCCAATGGAATAACTTCCCACATAAAAATTGGCTTCTTCAATCTCACAGGAATGTACTTCACCTAAATCATTTTTAGTCAAGTCGTTCAAATAATCGGTGATTTTGAATTTTTCTGTCGCACCTAAAACCAAATCTACTCCATCTACTGCAGCCAATTCCTCCGGTTTCAATTGAGCATAACATCCGACGGCAGCCACAAACGCTTTCTCGTTATTTTTCAATGCTTTTTTGACAATTTGTTTGAATTGTTTATCGGCGTTTTCTGTAACGGAGCAGGTGTTAATCACATATATATCAGCAACTTCTTCAAAATCAACGCGTTCAAAACCTTCTTGTTGAAAATTTCGAGCAATGGTTGAGGTTTCTGAAAAATTCAGTTTACATCCTAAAGTATAAAAAGCAACTTTTTTGGCGTTTGGTGTCATAATCTATATTCCCTTAAATTGGAAAAAGGGTAACATTCCTTATATTTACCCTAAATAAAGGTTGCAAATTTACACACAATAATTGGGAAAATGAAATCATTAATTCGTTATATATCATTTGGTTACCTCCTACTCATGATTAGTTCATGTGGAAAAAACCAATCGAAAGAGCTCGACCATCTGGTTTTTCGGTATAACGAAAGTGCGAACATTGCCACCTTAGACCCCGCCTTTTCCAAATCGCAAAACATCATTTGGGCGTGTAATCAATTGTTTAACGGATTGGTTCAGTTGGATGACAGTTTGCACATTCAACCCGATATTGCTAAACGTTGGATAATTTCGGAAGATGGAAAAACGTATCAATTTGTACTTCGCAAGGATGTATATTTTCACAAACATCATTTGTTTGGGAAAGATTCCACCCGAACCGTGAAAGCTACTGATTTTGAATACAGTTTGAACCGTTTAAAAGACGAAAAAATCGCTTCGCCCGGCGGATGGATTTTGCAAAATGTAGAGAATTTTCAAGCCATAAACGATTCTATTTTTGAAATAAAATTAACGAAATCCTTTCCGGCTTTTTTGGGATTATTATCGATGAAATATGCCTCGGTGGTTCCAAAGGAAATTATCGAAAGTCCGAATTACGATTTTCGAACCCAACCCATCGGAACCGGTCCATTTCTATTTAAATTTTGGGAAGAAAATGTAAAATTGGTGTTGCGAAAAAATCCGATTTATTTTGAGAAAGATGAAAACGGAAAGCAATTGCCTTATTTAGAAGCGGTTTCGATTACATTTTTGCCTGATAAACAAAGTGGATTTTTAGAATTCATTCAAGGGAAAATTGATTTTGTTTCCGGTTTAGACCCGTCGTATAAAGATGAAATTCTAACACAAAAAGGGGAATTGCAACCTAAATATAAACAAGACGTGAATTTGATTAGCGGAGCCTATCTCAACACCGAATATTTAGGTTTTCGAATGGATTGTACAGATCAAACGATTTTAGATAAACGCATACGTCAAGCCTTGAATTATGGTTTTGATCGAGCCAAGATGATTACCTATTTGCGAAATAATATGGGAATTCCGGCCACCAGCGGAATCATTCCAAGTGGCATGCCGAGTTTTAACCACCAAAAAGGCTATGATTTTGAACCCGAAAAAGCCAAATCGTTAGTCACAGAATTTGTCAAAGAAACCGGCATTAAAAAGCCTAAAATCGTTTTGAGTACGAATGCGACGTACATTGATATTGGCGAATTCTTGCAACGCGAATGGCAAAAAATTGGGTTGGATGTGGAAATTGATGTGAATCCGCCCTCGACATTACGTCAAGCAATTGCTACCGGGAAAGTTACTTTTTTCAGAGCGAGTTGGATTGCTGATTATCCGGATGCAGAAAATTATTTATCGCTTTTTTACAGTAAAAACTTTGCTCCTAACGGACCGAATTACACCCATTTTTCCAATGCAGAATTTGATGCGTTGTATGAAAAAGCTTTTTTAGAAACGGATGATGCAAAGCGATTTGAATTGTATCAACAAATGGATCAAATCATCATAGAAGAAGCTCCGATTATTCCGTTGTTTTATGATAAAGTGGCACGGTTTACGAGAAAAAATGTGGAAGGTTTGGGGATTAATCCGTTGAATTTGTTATCTTTAAAGAAAGTAAAAAAGAAATAAATGTCAATTGGATTTGCATCATTCGGAACGTGGCTTACTAAATTTAACAAAAGAAGTCATATTGACAAACTAAAACGTCTGGAAAACACGTCCAACGAAACGTCTGAGTTTGTGGATCACATTCAAGCGACACCTGAATTATTGGAATCCATTCGAGAAAAAATGCTTGCTGAACGAAAACTAGAACGAAAAAAGCTTATTGTAAAAGTTATTTTGTTTTTGATTGTGCTTTCTATTGTTATTTATGTATTCAATTACAATTGGAAATGGATTGAGGGATTTTTTTATAAAGTAAAATAATAATTTAAACGCAAAGTTCGCAAAGGTTTACGCTAAGAACGCTAAAAAAGTTTGATAAATCCTTTGTGACCTTTGCGTAAACCTTTGCGAACTTTGCGGTTAAGCGTAAGATTTACTCCTTCCTCCACTTCTTCGTCTCCTCAAACACATGCTCTAAAATCTTCGCATCTTGTTCGGTGAATTCCACATGACGACGAGACATGACGATTCGAGCGGTTTCAAAGGCTTTTCTGGTAATATAAGTTGAAAATCCGGCTGCTCCGCCCCAACTGAAACTCGGCACAAAATTACGTGGAAATCCGCTACCAAAAATATTGGTGGAAACACCTACGACAGTTCCGGTGTTAAACATGGTATTGATGCCGCATTTACTGTGGTCGCCCATCATGAGTCCGCAAAACTGTAGTCCGGTTTTTTCAAAACCACCGGTTTCGTAGCTCCATAATTTTACTTCTTCGTAGTTGTTTTTTAAATTGGAATTATTAGAATCGGCTCCAATGTTACACCATTCGCCCAACACGGCATTTCCTAAAAAGCCATCGTGCCCTTTATTGGAATACCCAAACAGAACGGAGTTATTCACCTCGCCTCCTATTCTGCAATGAGGTCCAACAGTGGTGGCTCCATAAACTTTGGTAGCTAATTTTACTTGAGCTTCTTCACATAAGGCAAATGGACCTCGAATGACAGAACCTTCCATTATTTCGGCATTTTTACCAATATAAATCGGACCGGTTGAAGCGTTTAATGTTACAAATTCCAGCTTTGCTCCTTTTTCAATAAATATATTTTCGGGAGCAATCACATTCACACTTTTTGGTATGGGTTGTGATGTTCTTCCTTCGGTTAGCAATTCAAAATCTTCACGGATGGCGACATCGTTTTTGGCAAAAATATCCCAAGTGTGCTCGATGCGTAACCCTTCTTCATTATAATCAATGATTTCATAGGTGTCAAAATCCACTTCTTCTTGCGTATCATTTGTATAGAACGCAACCACCTCATCCCCTTTAAAAATCGCTTGGTTTTTTTCTAAACTTTTGATCATTTCAACCAAAACCTCGTTGGGTAGAAAAGAAGCGTTGATTAAAATATTATCGTCCATTTCTACCATTGGGTATTTTTCAGATAGGTATTCTTCGGTAATTGTTGTAGTAGTATAGCCTAAATATTTCTCCCATTTTTCACGTATGGTTAAAATTCCTATTCGAATATCAGCTACCGGACGAGTGAATGTAAAGGGCAAAAGTGCATTACGAACCGGTCCGTCAAAAAGTATGTAGTTCATTTTGATGTTTTTTTGAAATTCAAAGTTATAAAAAAGCCCTCACAAATGGAGGGCTTTTCAAAATTTAGTTTAGTTTGGTATTATTGTTTAATCAACTTGTGTGTTGATAATGTTCCTTCACTGTCTTTAGCTAAAAGAATATAAGTCCCTAAAGAAAGTGATTGGATTGAAATTGTATCATTTTCAACTGCTGATTCAAATACTCTTTTACCATTCATATCATACAATTCAGCACTCACAACTTGAGCTAATGAGCTTGATTTAATTGTTACTACATCAGAAGCAGGATTTGGATAAACTGAAAAAGATGAAAAAGCGTTATCGCCAACAGATAAGGTAGAACCTTCCACTACAACTAATGTTTGATTTGTATCAGGATTATCAATGGTATCAACAATTCCGGATGGCCAACGAATAATAACTTGGTCGATGGCAGTAGCTTCACCAATACCAAAATGAATATTTAAAGAACTCATGTATTCAAATCCTTCACCACTTCTGGCATCGCGAATTTGTTTACCCCAAGCACCATAAATTTCAATACGAGCACCAATACCATTACGGTTACTTTGAACACCTTGCAAATTAAATTTTATCCAATTGTTTGAATTTCCATTGTTTAAACGTAATGTACTTCCGTTTTGAAAATCAAGGAAACCATCATTGTTTAAGTCCCCAACAGCTCCAATACCAAATCCAGTTGAAGCAGCTTCAAAAGTTCCATCACCTAAATTATACATAATTTTTGAACCGCCACCCATTACATCAACAAATCCATCGTTATTAAAATCATGAGCAATATGTTCAATACTTGTGCTGGTGTTTGTATCCCAACCTGAACCGGCAGTAATATCCGTAAAAGTACCATCCCCATTGTTTTGCATGAATTTGTGTGTTCCGTCTGCCGTAGAACTCGCACCTACAATAACATCCATATCGCCATCATTATCATAATCCGCCCAAGCAGAAGACCATGTTTGAACAGGGTCACGAAGATTAGATTCTACAGAAACATCCGTAAAAGTTCCATCACCATTATTTCGGTGTAATTCATTGTACTTAGCTCCACTGGATCCACCTCTACATTTCGCAATAAACAAATCTTGGTCACCATCGTTATCATAATCTATCCAAATAGAACCGTAGTTTCCTCCGGAAGGAAAAATTCCTAATAATATAGCTCCGGGAGTTACGTTAGATTGATAAAAATCAAATTCGCCTGTTCCATCATTTAAAAAATAAACATTGGGTTGCACATCATGACATGAAAATGCATCTAAATGACCGTCATTATTGATATCGATAAAGTTAGTCCGTTGACAAAATACATAAGGTTCAAAGCTGTCTTGTTCAAAACCTCCACCTTCAGTAGATTTCATGAAGGTTACTCCACTTCCACCACCATACATTAAATCATTTACACCATCACGATTATAATCTCCGGCAGCTAAACTCCAGCTAGGCATATTTTCTGCAGCCGTGGTAGGATAATCCACAAAACTGAATGTTCCACCTGCTCCTTGTGTGTGGATACGAATGTTGGTAGAACTTACACCAACAATATCATCCATACCATCATCATTCATATCTACAACGCAAATATTGTATTGACTGTTGATAGAACTCAATCCAGTATTACTGAAACTAACCGGGTTACCCGCAGGTTCTTCATAAGGTTGTTCAATCAATTGAAAAGTAAACCCGTTCGAGGTCCATCTGTTATCAAAAGCTATTAAATAAGTTGTGTTAGCAGTAACTACAAAAGTATCAACGGATGAATAGTTACTACCACTATCATCATCACCGGCAAAACAAGCCAAATTTCCACAACTTCCTGTGTATACATGAAAACGAGTATCAACTCGAGGGGTATTTTCATCTATATTTGTTGTTATCGTTACTGTAAAATTTTCGGTAGGTGTATACACAAACCACTCTGATTTTGCATTATTAGTGATAACACCATTATCAGCACAAATCGGATTAGCTACATCCGTCCCGTTTATACCTTCTACAACGTAAAGGCCGGGACCACTTAATGTAGTAGGTTCAGCACAAGTGGACTGACCAAATGCACTCTGCATACTGGCCATCACTAAAAATAAAAATGTAATTTTTTTCATAAAAGTTAATTAATTAGTATATTCAATTTATTCGCAAGGTTCTAAAGAATTTATCCATGCCTCGATTAATGCCAATCCTTCTTCATGCACCAACGTTCTACCAATTAAAGGCATCATGACCGCCGGATCGGTTGAACCCATGCGGTGGTGTAACATTGAACGATTGATGTTTCCGGGTGTAACAATTTTTCCCAAAGCTGAAGGAAATCCTGACATATCTTGTGTGTCAACACAAACACCCATATTAACTAGATCTGCCGATTCTTCAAATGCAAATCGCATCGGGCGGTAATCACAATGACTATTGTTTCGGTGACAATGTGCACAATTGATGTCAATGTAAGAACGAGCACGTAAGTCCAAAGGCTGTGACTCATCTTTATAATTAACTGTAGTTAATATGTTTGAGGGTAAGTTATTTTCTAAATACCCCATTTGAACCCATTTTGCCAATTGGTTTTGTGAACCCGTTATATAATTATATGGGACATTAATATTTTGAGGTTTAATACCGATTGGTACCGCCACTTCATTTGACTTGTGACAAACGAAACACTCTCCTTCAGAGGGAATTCGGTAATTAGTACTTCGGGATATATTGTTTTGATCCAACCACGAAATAGCGGTTGTACTTCCATTCATGTCTAAAAAGGCTTCTGTTTGCTCATCATTCCAAACATATTCTGCAAAAATCCAACCGGTTGATTTGCGTATCATTAATCTTGATTCAATGATACGGGTTGTATTCGAGGGTTGAACGTTATTGTAATAGAAGTTTTTAATAATGACAGCCCCTACAGGCAATTCTAAAACATTGCCATCGCCATTGTATGTTGCTAACGTTCCTTCAGGCATCCAAACAAATCGTTTTTTCAACGCATAATCGGTAAACAATGAGCTTGCCGGTTCATATGGTAAAACCCCTAAAGTAGGATTTTGATCTTTCATCACACCCACAAAAAATTGGTAATCGGAAAGTTTTGGGTAAGGAACTAAAGATAAATCTACAGTAACGCCTGAAATAACGGTCAATGATACCGTTGCTGCATTTGAAATATTTCCTTGATTATCTTGAACAGTGTAGGTAATTGGATTTGGACTTGATAAAAAATTCATTGCCGGTGTAAATGTCAAAACCCCGGTGGCATTTACAGTCCAAATTCCCTCTCCTGTAATTTCTCTTCGATCTAACGTCCCATTTGAATCAGTATCTGAACCATTAACTAAACTTACACTTGCCGGATTTACAAGGTCACCGGTAGTATCATTGTCTAAAATATTGATAACAGCTGTGTTTCCCGCAGTGTAGGTTGAAACATCATCCGTTGCAATAGGTAAATCATCCGGTTCTGTGTATTTATCATCGTCAGAACAAGAAATTAAAAAGGAGGCAAATAATGCTACTGCTAAAAAAACAGTGAAAGCACCATAAATCTTTTTCATCTTTTATTATTTATGCTTCAAAATAACATATTATTTATTTAATGAACAAATTTTTGGTCTAATTACTTTTAATTTTTCGATAATCTTCAACTTTTGTCGCCGAAGCTATAAATCAAACACTAACCTTCTGTTGCATCTTCCGCTCTTTTTATAATAGCCTCCGGTAATGCTTTTTTCGCTTTCGCTCCCATTTTTTTCAAACGTTCCACACTGCCAATTAGATTTCCTTTTCCTTCTACTAATTTACCCATGGCGTTGCCGTATTCAGTTTTGGCTTCTTCCATTTTTTTACCAATTTTAATTAAATCAGAAACCAAACCTTCAAATTTATCATACAAAGCTCCGGCTTGACGGGCAATTTCTAACGCATTCTCTTGTTGCTTTTGATTGGTCCACATGCTGTCGATGGTGCGAAGTGTTGCCAATAAAGTAGTGGGCGTTACTATAATTATATTTTGCTCAAATGCTTTATTATACAACGAATTATCCTCATTTAAAGCAATGGCAAAAGCTGACTCAATCGGAATGAAAAGCAAAACAAAATCCGGACTTTCCATTTGATATAAATCGTAATAGTTTTTAGAACTCAATTGATCCACATGGCGTTTGATAGACGTGATATGTTCCTTTAAAAACTGCCCTTTTTCCTGATCTTCCTCAGCATTAGCAAATCGCTCATACGCCGTGAGGGAAACTTTAGAATCAACAATCATTTTCTTTCCATCCGGGAGATTAATCACCACATCCGGTTGCACGCGATTACCTTCTTCTGTTACAAAACTTTGTTGCACTTCGTATTCTCTTCCTTTTTCTAACCCTGATTTTTCCAGAACGCGTTCCAAAATTAATTCGCCCCAATTCCCTTGCATTTTACTGTCGCCTTTCAAGGCTTTGGTCAAATTGAGTGTTTCTTTGCTCATCTGTTCGTTCATTTCTTTCAACCCCACAATTTGTTGACGTAAAGCAGCGTGATAATCGATACTTTCCTTATGCGTATCTTCCACTTTCTTCTCAAAATGCTGAATTTTTTCCTGCAAAGGCGATAAAATAGTTTTTAAATTTTCTTTGTTTTGTTCGGTAAACTTTACGGTTTTTTCTTCCAGAATTTTATTGGCTAAATTTTCAAATTCTTTGGTAAATTTTTTCTGTAACTCTTCTACTTCTTGCTTTTGTTCTTGGTTGCGTTGCCAAAGATTTTCAAAATCGGCTTCCTTTTTGGTGAGTTGGAGAGATAAGGAATCTTTTTCGCGACGAATTTCTTCTTTCTCTTTTCGTTCGATTTCTACATTTTTAGAAAATTGATTTTGTTCTTCTTGAAAACGAATTTTCAATTGCTCTATTTGAGCTTGTAATCCATTAATTCGTTCTTCCAAACCTGACTTCTCAGATTTGGCTTGAGCAGTAAAAAGTTGTTTTCCAATATAAATTCCAGTGGCTAAAGCAATAATAAATACGATGGTAAAAAGAATAATATCTGACATTTGGCGATGATTTTTTAGAAAAGTAAAATTAAGGAAAATATAATTTTAATTGATATTTATTTGATTACAAACTTCCCTTTTGTTGCATCAAATTGAATATGCTCATTTTGAAAAAGTGAAGAAAAAACTCCTTGTGAAATCAAATTACAAGGCTGGTCCTGAATGACAGTCTGTCCATCCATCACAATCATTTCGTCACTTAATTGAATGGCCAAATCAATATCGTGGGTAGAAAACAAGATGCATTTTTGGGTTTCGGCGGTTAATTTTTTCAACAATTTAAAAAGTGAAACCTTGTGCAATAAATCCAAATGCGTGGTAGGTTCATCCAAAACAATTAACGTTGTATCTTGTGCTAATGCTCTGGCGATTAACACTTTTTGCAACTGTCCGTCACTGATTTCGTAATGTTTTTGATGGATTAAATGAGGGATTTCGGTTAATACAATGGCTTTGTCAATTTGAATCTTATCTTCGTCTGTTAATTTACCCAGCCAATTAGTGTAAGGTTGTCTTCCTAAGGCAATCAATTCATAAACGGTTAAATTGCTTGGTGGTAACTTTTCGGTTAATACTACGCTGATTTGTTGAGCTAGAGCTAAAGGTTCAAATGATTCGATTGGTTTATCGTTCAATAAAACCGTTCCTGAAAGGGGTTTTTGAATACCGGTTAACGTTCGCAATAAAGTGGATTTTCCAATGCCGTTGGCTCCCACTAAACCGATTAATTTTCCTTGTTCCAATTGTATAGAAATCTCAGAGGCAACTGTTTTGGTGGTTGCTTTGGAAGTGTAGCCGATGGAGAGGTTTTGGGTTTGGAGAATCATTTTTTTTGAGTTGCTGAGTTACTGAGATACTGAGTTGCTGAGTTTATATTTTACTATTTTTACCACATAGAGACATAGGAATTTCTATGCGTCCAAACATAGTTGATAAAGCAAGCTTTATTGATAGAATTATTGTTTGGGTAATTTTTTAAAATATTCATTTACATAGGTTTTTTGTCCTTCATTAAAAATGTTTTTACAATTAAAATTAATTAAAATTCCTTTAGGTGCTTTTAATAAATTCATATAATTTAAAAGTTGAGCTTCAGTAATTTTACGCATATCAATCACAGACTTAATTTCAACTACTAAACAATTTTCAATAAATAAATCACACCTAAAATTAATATCTAAAGATTTTCCTTTATATACTACAGGGACTTTCATCTCTGTTAAAAAATTTATTTTTCTATGTTTCAACTCTTCAATTAAACATTGATGATAAACACTTTCTAGTAATCCTCTACCCATAAATTTATGAACTTCAATCGCTGAACCAACGACTTCATAAGTCAATTCGTCTAAATATTTTTGCGTTATCATAAGCTATGTTTCTATGTGGTTTATACTAAATCATTATTTTCCTTTTTCTAACTAAAAGCCAAACCACAACCGGAGCTCCAACCATGGAAGTAATGGCATTAATGGGTAATGTATAATCACTGCCGGGAAGTTGAGCAATACTGTCGCAAACCAACATTATAATGGCACCAATTAATAACGTACTCCAAAATAATATAAAATGATTACTGGTTTGAAATAGCAACTTAGCTAAATGCGGAACAGCCAATCCTATAAAGGCGATGGGTCCGGCAAAAGCTGTGATGCTTCCGGCTAAAATACTGGTAGCAATGATGATAATCAATCGTGTTTTTTTGAAATTTAAACCAAGACTTTTAGCATAATTTTCTCCTAATAACAACGCATTTAAAGGTTTGATGCTAAAAACACTCAAGACCAATCCTACTCCGCAACAAATGGCTAAAATGAGAATAGAGCTCCATGGCAAATTTGCCAAACTTCCCATTGACCAAAAAGTGAATTTTTGCAATTCTTGTGCGGTGCTGAAATAACTCAACACACTCACAATCGCACTCGTAAAACTACCAAACATGAGTCCGACAATTAATATCGCCATCGTATCGCGTAATTTTTGAGAAACGATTAAAACCGCCAATAAAACCAAAAAACTCCCGATGGAAGAAGCCAAAACAATTCCGTAATCGGAAACTAAAAAAGAGGGTAAAAAACTTGCTCCCATAATCATAAAAGCGACACCTAAACTGGAACCTGAACTTAAACCCAATACATACGGTCCGGCAAGTGGATTTCTGAACAAGGTTTGCATTAACAATCCGGAAACCGATAAGCCCATCCCCACTAAAATGGCGGTGATAGCTTTTGGTAAACGGAAATTCCATAGAATAATTTCCCAAGACGATTTAATTTCATTACCGATAATGGAATTAAAAATATCGCTTGTAGGAATAGAAACGGAACCTAAACTGAGGTTTAGCAAAAACGTTCCGATTAACACGAAGATTAATAAAAGGAATAGTATTTTATGTTTTTGAGTTGGCAATTTTTTAAACCATTAAGAAATTAAGGAACATTAAGTATGGCGTAAATATACTAAGACTTAAATAAAATTGTAATTGATAAATTATTTCAATTTCTCAAAAAAGTACAATTCATACTCTTCCATTAATTCCGGATGCAAAATTTTAATTAAATCTTTTAAAACCAAATCCGGACGATTGGAAGCTAACTCATAATAAATAATCCCACCGGTTTTTCCTTTTTTGGAACTGAAGGAATACACATTTTTGTTTTGAACGGCTTTAAAATGTTTGTAGTTGGGATTGGCTTTTTCAAGTTGTTCAAACAAAGTAAATTGACCGGGACCAATCCAAAAATCGGCATTTTGGGCTTTTTCGAGAACGGTTTCAAAGGAAAGGGATAAACTACCGGTTCCATCGGAATCCTGCCAAAGATAATTTCCGTTCGCATTATCTAGAAATTGAGCGGCCCAACTTTTTCCTTGTGGCAAATACCATTGATCTTGATAAATGGCTCCACTCAAAATAGTGGGTTTTGAAGTGGCTTTTTGGGCTAATTTAACAGCTTCTTGATACTCTTTTTCAATGGTTTTGAATACGGTGTCTGCTTTTTCTTCTAACCCAAACAAAATACCAAAAAGTTGAATCCACTCGGCACGACCCAACGGATGTTGTTCGGTCCAATCGCCGTTGTAAAGGATTTTTAACCCATTTTGTAGTAAATTATCATAGGTTTTCTTTTCGCCATCTACACCAAAACCGATAATGACATCGGGTTGCATATCGAGTAAAACTTCGGTGTTTAAGCTTTGATTACTACCTATTTCTCTTACTTTTCCGGTTTCGATTAAAGTTCTGGTTTTTTCGGAAGAAATGTAATCGGTGTTTGGGAATCCAACTAATTTGTCTTCAACTTCTAATAATTCTAAAGCCGGAATGTGTGTAGTGGAAGTGACTACGATGGATTTTACAGGCACTTGAATGGCGGAATATTGCTTTAAACTATCCGGAATTACAGCGGTTGGTTTATGTAAAATATAAGTATACTTTTTATCGGCTGTGGGCCAAGGATTAGAAACAGATACAATGGAAAAATCAGCATATTTTTGAATAGAAAGTCCGCTGGCGTAGCGAATATAGTTTTCTGGAGAAGTAATGTCAATTTTAGTTTTTGGGTTTTGCTGACAGGAAATAAACAAAATGGTGAAGATAAAAAGCAAACTATATTTTTTCATTGATCTATTTTTTACAAAGGTAAGCGTTTGTAACAAATGTTATCTTTTGGAAGATTCTGACTTTTTAACTTTACAAAAAAAATACAATGCGGGATTCAAACACCTTTATGTACATCGTTGGAGGAGTAATTCTGCTTCACTTTGTGGTAGGATTTATTTGGTTGTGGATGAAGATGAATAAGAAAAATGACAAATCTTAATTCTGTTTTTAGAAGCACTCTCCCCTAGCCCGGATTGCAGTGGAAAGCCTTTTGCAGGATTGTTGCATTTTTTCTTGGCACAAAAAAGCGACCAAAGGAAGCTCTTTTTGTGCCTTAGAAAAAAGCAACAAGACAAAAAAGCTTGAAACGGAAAGCCGGAAAAGCTTCTGAAAAAAAAATTAAGAATTGTTTACTTAAAAATGTTTAGTTTTGTCGAGTATTTTGGTTGCAACGCCTTTTTTAGGCCGAGCATTAAAAGGGAATCAGGTAAAAAGTAGGCAGTGACAGTTTTCAGTAAGCAGAAAATTAGTTGCTCCAATTTAAATCCTGAGCTGTACCCGCAACTGTGAGCTAATCAGCTTGTTGTTCACTTTCATGCCATTGTTCGCCTAGGCGAATGAGAAGGCCAACAACAAGACGCAAGCCAGGAGACCTGCCTAATACATTGAGTAACAAACTTTCGGGAAAAAAGGTTTGGGTATGGGTAAATTCTATGCTTTTCTCCCATTTTAGTAAATTTATTTTTAACTTAAAATGAATCAAAAATTCAGGTACTATTCCGCTATTTTGGCGTTATGGGGAACGTGTGCTTTGGCACAACAAGACACGATTTCGTTGAAAGAAGTCGTTATTTCGGACACTAAATTTGGGCAGTCCAAAGAAAAATCAGGTAAAATTATTGAAAAAATCACGGCAGAGGATTTGGCACGAAACAGCGGTCAATCGGTGGCCACCATTTTAAGTCAAGCCGTTGGTTTGGAAGTCAATGGCAACCAGAGTGCAAATGGAAAAAATTTGAGCTATTTTATCCGTGGCGGAAGAAATCGTCAGGTATTGATTGTGATTGATGGTATTCCAATGACGGATGCTTCGGGAATTAATTTAGAGTATGATTTGCGATTGCTTCCGGCAGAACAAGTGGAAAGCATTGAAATCATGAAAGGTGCAGCGAGCACTTTGTATGGCACCGGTGCGGCTTCCGGAGTGATTACTATTACCTTGAAAAAAGCGGCAAAAAAAGTAATTGCCGGAAATGCGTACATGCATTTTGGCACACAGAATACTGCGGAAAGTTTTAAGGCGAATCCGCAAGATTTCAATCAAGGTATTGGGTTAAATGGTATGGTGAACATAGTGGATTATTATGCTTCACTAAACAGCACGGAAACCAAAGGTATCTCGCAAGCAGCCGGTGAAAATTTTGAAGAAGACCGGTTTTCGAGAGTCAATGCGTTGGCAAAGATAGGCTTTCAAACTACTTCAAAATTGAAGTTGGATTTTTTTGCCAATTACGACCGCATGAAAACGGATTATGATGGCCCGTTTGACAATGTAAACAATCCGGATGTGTTGGAAAATGTCTCGCTTTCAGAGCAATTTCGTTTTGGCTTTAATCCGAAATACAAATACAAAAAAGGGGAATTTATTGTAAATTCCGGTTTTACTTTGTTGGAAAGAAGTTATGATGAATTCAGCTCCTTTTCAGGAACTACGGATCAATATGTTTATACTTCCAGAAGTGTGGTGGTTGATGCCGTTAATAAATACAATTTCAACAAAAACTTTTTTATGGTGGTGGGGACACAATTTCAGTTTCACGACATGTACACTCAAACACCTTTTGATGAGATTAATAGGGAAAATGCCAAATTTAATATGATTGACCCTTACGTAACGGCAGTTTTTAATTCAAAATTTGGATTACACATTAATGCCGGAACACGACTTAATTTGCATTCGGTTTATGACAATCAATTGGTTTATAATGTCAATCCGTCGTATCATTTTAAAAATTTTCCTTTAAAAATTATTACTTCGTATAGCACGGCTTACATCACGCCCAGTTTGTACCAATTGTATTCGCCATACGGAAATTTAGTGTTGACTCCGGAAGAAAATGTAACAGCCGAAGTAGGTTTTGAAACGACTTTCTTAAACAAAAAAATGACGTTTAATGCGGTTGGTTTTTACAGAGAAGAATCGAATTCGATTGGTTTCTTTTTTGATCCGGAAACCTTTGCTTCCTATTATGTGAATGTGGAGGGAGAAAATAAAGTACGTGGATTTGAAACTACGTTGAGTTATCAGCTTTCCTCTAAATTGAGAGTGACCGGAAATTATTCGTTTACGGATATTCCGGAAGAATTGAACCGTTTAATTCCCAAACATAAAGGAAATCTTGCACTAGATTTTAAGGCAAATGAGCGAACGTTGTTTTCTATCAACTATCAATATGTTGATGGCAGAAGAGATGCTTTTTTTGATGGCGGAACATTTACAACTACCAATGTCTTTTTAGGCTCTTATCAACTGGTAAATGGATTGATTAAGTATGAACTAATGAAAAACCGATTGACTGTTTTTGGAGCAGTTAACAATATTTTAAACGAAAAATTTGTGGAAACCGTGGGGTACAATACCCGTGGTCGAAATGTACAACTCGGAATCAACTTTTTATTCTAAAAAGAAAAAGGCTCAATAAAGAGCCTTTTTTATTATAAAATTTTAAACAATCCTTCCGGAACTTTTTCGATATACATTTCGTCGCTAAATTTTCGCATTGATTTACTGTTATCAACTTGTAAATCTTTTGATTCAACATATCGATTCCCAACTCTTCCGTTCGCTAAAATATCATTAATAGCGGTATTTAAATAAGGTTCATTTTGATCGCCCAGCACACCTAAATTGGCCACATTTTCAGATTGTTCTAGCGTAGGATCTATACCGTCTTGGTATTCGCCATTTCCGTTTTTATCCGCTATTTTTAAAACCAATGGTTGCATGGCATAGCGATGGTTTGGGTTTCTGTTATTTCTTCCAAAAGTTGGCGAATCGTATAATGTAATTGACCCGTCGTTTTTGCCAACGGTTGTAGTTCCAATTTGAACAACGGTAATATAGGGCTTTAAACTATTGATAATTAATTCACTGGCAGAGGCAGTTGAACCCGTTGTGAGCACATACACTTTATTTAAATTCAAACTATTAATGGTATTGCCATTCCCAATTGAATTAGTAAATCGATTAATTAATAATTCCGGATTTTCTTGGTTAAAAAATGTCATCACTTTTTGATTCCAAACTTGTCTGGCAAACACTTGACCATTAAATTGACCGGTAATCATACTGGCTAATCTTGTAGCGGTATCTACAGAGCCACCGGAATTGTAACGTAAATCCAAGACTAAATGGGTAACATTTGCTGCTTTCAGCTGCCCAAAAGCTTGGTTGAGTTGGGATTCAAAATTGGAGAAAAATCCATTATACATTAAATAACCGATTCGCTTATCATCCACTTCAATTACATTAGTAATATAAACCGGATTTTCAGTATATTGAGCCTTAGTAAAACTTAACGAAACTCCGTTTGGCGTGATGTTTCCTCCATCAAAATCGGCAAATTGTAAGGTATAAGTATCTTCAGCAAAAGCGGCTCGCCAAACAGATTCATTGGACGATGACATTGGAATATTATTTACAGCATAAAATATCATTCCGCGTTCAACGCCTTGATTTGATGCACTTGTATTTGGCAAAATGTAACGCACATAGCCAAAAATATCGGTTTGTGAGGCGTCTTTAAAACGTAAGCTAAATTCAATTCCGTTTGTTTTAAAACCTCCTTGAAGGGCATTTTCCAACACCCTGTAATCACTAAACATTACACTGAATCGGTCGATATTAGGAGCTACTTTTAAATCGCTGAATAAAGCTTCCGGAGATTCATAACTTTCCAAGAAAACATTTAAATCACGTTGCGTTTCAAATAAATCATCGGCTAACTTAGGTTGATCGGCTTGCCATAAATAGTATAGATTTAAACCTTTCCAAATAAAATCTTTAATTTCTAATTCCGACGGAACCGGCTTATCATCAATATCTTCACACGATTGAAAAACCAAAAGTGAAAAGAAAACAAAGGCAATCATTTTTGAAAATATTCGCATAGCTTTTTCTTTTTAAGAACGTAAATTTAATAACTTTAGTTTTAATTTCAATTTCTTTGTAACAAAAAAGATTGTCATTCGTCTTGACTATATAACCAAGTTTTAAACCTGACCAATGAACCAAAATGAGTTTATAACGCTAATAGCTCCTTTTAAAGATAAGGTCTTTCGACTTGCTAAGCGTTTATTGGTTAGCAATGAAGAAGCTCAGGATGCAACGCAAGACATTTTGGTAAAATTATGGGATAATAAAAATGGTTTAACTAATTATGCAAGCGTAGAAGCCTTTGCGATGACAATGACAAAAAATTATTGTTTGGACCAATTAAAATCAAAAAGAGCATCAAACATGAAAATTGTACATAACAATTTTACATCTACAGAAGCATCGTTAGAAAAAAAAGTGGAAGATCAAGACAGTTGGCATTGGGTTGAAAAAATGATTAACGAATTACCGGAACAGCAAAAATTAATCATTCAAATGCGTGATATCGAGCAATATGAATTTGAAGAAATCGCGAAAATTCTCGATATGAATGAAACAGCTGTTCGAGTAAACTTATCCAGAGCACGAAAAACAATTAGAGAAAAAATGACTAAAACCCATCATTATGGAATTAGCTAAAATAGAACAATTAGTAGAAAAATACTTCGAAGGAGAAACCACCATTGCAGAAGAAACGCAGTTGAAACAGTACTTTTCAACTGAAAAAGTAGCCGCTCATTTAGAGCAATACAAACCGCTCTTTGGTTATCTTACTACTGAAAAAGAAGAAAAATTTACGCCATTACTATCCCTAAAAACTAAAAAACGATTTCCTGTTACCCGGATAGCAATCGCAGCAAGTGTAGTATTCTTAGTAGGTGTAATAACCCTTGTAAATTATCCGCCAACCAAACAAAAACAACTTGCAAAATCTGAATTAGGTTCTTTTGAATCACCGGAAGAAGCTTTTGAAGAAACGCAAAAAGCATTAGCACTTTTATCTCAAAATGTAAACATTGGCATGGAAAGTGTAAACTATATTAATGAATACGAAAACTCAAAAAATTTAATCTTTAAAAAATAAAAAAATGTCTAGAATTATAACCTCGTTAATTTTATTTGTAACATTATTTGTTTCACAAGTACTGTTTGGTCAGTCAGTCTTTGACAAATTTGACGGACCGGAAGATATAAAAACCATCATTGTCAACAAAAAAATGTTTGAAATGATGAGTAAAGTGAAAGCCAATGATAAAGAAACGCAACAGTATGTGAACTTACTCAAGAAATTGGATAACCTTAAAGTGTTCATTACTTCGAGCCCAAGACAAACTGCTGAAATGCGTGCCACGGCAGAAAAATATTTGAAAACAGCCGGCATGGATGAGTTAATGCGAATTTCTGATGGTGGAAAAAACGTAAAAATCTACATGCGATCCGGTGCCAATGATTCCATCGTAAAAGAACTCTTTATGTTCATCGAAGGAAATGCAAAAGACAACGAAACCGTTTTGTTTTCATTAACCGGTAACTTCAACTTAGATGAAATTTCAGCCTTAACCGAGCAAATGAATCTACCCGGTGGCGAAAATTTGAAAAAAGCATCAAAAGGGAATAAGTAATCGGGGGAAGAAAAATGATGAAACTTTGTCAAAAGCCAATTTTGGCAAAGTTTTTTTATTGAAAATATTTACCTTGGTGCCTCACAAAATCTAACTTATATCAACACATGAAAAAAATTTATTTGTTTCTTTTCGGATTAATTTCACTGTCATTAAATGCACAAACCGTTATTTTTGAAGGTAAAATTGTAGACAAAAGTTCAAAAGAAAGTATACCGTATGCGAACATCTTTGTTCAAAATTCTACTCAAGGTGTAATTTCAAATGACGATGGTGTATTCAAATTTTATATTCCAAATGGGGCCGAAAAAATTGAAATTGGTCATATTGGGTATAAAACTCAACTTTTTTTAGTTTCAGAAATTAAAGCTGAACTAATTAACATTGAACTTGAAGCAGACGAAATGGCGTTGGAGGAAGTGATTGTAACCAACAAACCTATCCATCAAATACTGGCTGGGATTTTAGCGAACTCAAAAAATCAATTGGATAAAAGTATAAAGCTAGAAACCTATTACCGTGAATTTGTAAAAATCAATGACAACTATTCTAAATTCGCAGATGGCTTAATTGATTTTTATGTTCTACCCAAAAAGAAAGAAAAAATTGAAAGCAAACTGTTAGTAAATCAAAGTCGTGCCTTTCAATTGGCTAATGCAGAGGAAATAGAGAAAAAAGGAAAAGCAGATTTATCTGAAATAGATTCTTTTTTTGATATTCAAAAAGCAGCCAATGGTTTTTTTACCTATGAATATATAGATAGACTTACAGCAGACAAAGCCAACGAGAATTACGAATTTGAATTGCGTTCTAAAAAAGATCAATTTGGCAATGCTTTGGAAGTGATTTACATAAAACCAAGAGCCTCTGTTGAAAAAGCATTGTTGGTCGGTAAAATTACGTATGACCCAACCCATAAAGTTGTGTTGGATATTGATGTAAAAATGTCAGATAATCACAAACAATTTGTAGAAACTATCAATGCTTTAATCATGAAATTTACCATTCATGACATACAAATTAAACAAACATACAAGTACTTAAATGGTAAATATATTCCAAGTTATCGAAAATCCTTACTTGATTTACACATTAAATTTGGTAAACAAATGAATGATCGAATGATGAGTATTAGTGATTTGGTTGTTACCGATTTTAATGATAATGTTACAACACAACCTGAAAAAAATAAAATTTTTAAAGAGAGAAACCTTTATTCCAATGGCATGAACTTTACAGAAAATTTCTGGGAAACCAATAGCACCTTGCCTCTCTCTGAAAATGAAGAACGGATTTTACAAACTTTAAAAAGTAAATAATATGAAAAAATTATTGTTCTCACTTGTGCTGATGAGTTTCATCGCTTGTGAAAAAGAACCCAGCTTACAAAAATATTTTGTGGAAAAAACGGAATCTACTGATTTTATTTCGGTAGATATGTCACCAAGCATCTTGAATATCAAACCGGATGCCTTGTCCATTGAACAGCAAGAAGCCTTAAAAACATTTAAAAAAATGAATGTTTTGGCTTTTAAAATCAATGAAGAAAATAAAGCAAAATTTGATGGCGAACGAACCAAAGTGAAAGAAATTTTAAAAGATGAAAAATACCAGGAATTAATGAAGTTTGGTTCGGGTAAAGAAGGTGCGTCCATTTATTTTGTGGGAAAAGACGATGCTATCGAAGAATTTGTACTCTACGGAAGTAAAGACGAAAATGGCTTTGCTGTAGTTCGCATTTTAGGTGACAAAATGAATCCTGAGGATTTTATGACACTCTTAAGTGCCCTTCAAAAATCGGACATCGACATGGAACAACTGAAACCGTTGGAAGGAATTTTTAAATAAAAATAAGTTCTAATTTAAAAACCGGTTCCTTTTTGTAATTTGCAAACCAATTAAAAATTACAAATGGAACCGATTGCTATTCTTCTACTCATTCTCGGATATTTTGGATTACTCATTTTAATTTCCTCTTTAATCAGTAAAAAAGACGAAGGAAACGACGCCTTTTTTAAAGCCAACAAAAATTCCCCTTGGTATTTGGTAGCTTTCGGAATGATTGGGGCTTCACTCTCCGGAGTTACGTTTATTTCCGTTCCCGGAAAAGTAGAAGCGTCTCAATTTGTTTATTTTCAATTGGTGCTGGGCTATATTGTGGGGTATTTTGTAATCGGAACCGTTTTACTGCCACTCTACTACCGATTAAATCTTACGTCAATTTACACTTATTTAGGTGACCGATTTGGTAGAAATGCCTACAAAACCGGAGCCTGGTTTTTTATTATTTCGCGAACGGTAGGATCCAATTTACGATTAATGTTAGTAGCTGATGTTTTGCAAACATTGGTTTTTGATAAATTAAATGTACCGTATTGGATTACTGTCACCGTCACCATTTTACTCATTTGGGTGTATACCAATAAATCCGGTATCAAAACCATCATTTGGACAGACACACTGCAAACACTTTTTATGCTCATTGCAGTAGTGTTTTGTATTGTTACGGTTTCTCAGGATTTAGGGTTAAATATTACTAACATTTCAGGTTTTATTGCAGAAAGTGATTTTTCTAAAACCTTCTTTTTTGAAGACATCAGTTCGCCTAATTATTTCTGGAAACAGTTTTTATCGGGTGCATTTATAGCCATCGTCATGACCGGTCTCGACCAAGATATGATGCAAAAAAACCTCACCTGCCGAAGCTTAAAAGATGCTCAAAAGAATATGTTTTGGTTTACCATTGTGCTCACGTTTGTGAATTTCTTATTCTTAGTCATGGGATTGTTATTCACCGAATATGCATTAAAATATAACATTGATGCCCACAAAGATCAGCTCTTCCCTATTCTGGCCAATGAATATTTAGGCATTGGCGTGGCTTTTTTCTTTATTCTGGGATTAATTGCGGCAGCATATTCTAGTGCGGATAGTGCGTTAACTTCGCTAACTACCTCTTTTAGCATTGATATTTTAGAAATTGAAAAGAAGTATGATTCCGTAAAACAAGTCGTCATCCGAAAACAAATTCACAAAATGTTTGTCGCAGTTTCTGTTCTGGTTATCTTAGGTTTCAAATACTTTGTAGAAGATGCCAGCATCATTGATAAAGTATTAAAATTTGCCGGATTTACGTACGGTCCACTTTTGGGACTTTACAGTTTTGGATTATTTACCAAATGGAACGTAAAAGACAAATGGGTACCAATGGTCGCCATTTTCGCAGTCATTTCATCCGTTGTACTCAACCTAAAAAGCAAAGCCTGGTTCGAATTTGAATTTGGATTCGAAATCCTAATCGTGAATGGTTTACTGACTTTTATAGGATTAATGCTCATTCGAAGACGGTAAGTCGCAGTTGGCAGTCGCAGTTTTCAACGTTCAGACAACAAATAACAGACAACGGACAACGGACAACAGACAACAGACAACGCTTAAAACTGATTCGTAGAAAGCAAAACCAACGTACAAGCCACCTCAACTTGTATATTATTTATCCCCAACAACGCATAAAACTCAGGGTTCTCTGTCCCCGGATTAAAAATAACGCGTTTGGGTTGCAACCCAACAATGTAATTGTAATAATCCCGTTGCCCTTTTGGATTCAAATACAACGAGACCGTATGAATATTTTTAAACGGAATTTGTTTGGTTTGGATTTTTACACCGGCTACTTCACCCAACTTTTGACCAATGGCTACTACGGGGTGCTCTTTTTTAACTAAACTGTTAATTGCCATAAAAGAATAGCGTTCCGGGTTTGTGGAAGCACCTATCACTAAGGTTTTTTTCATATTACTGTTCTAAGTGGCAAAGGTAATGCTTTTTACAAATTTCATTACACTTTATAAATAGAACAATTCTTAAACCTATATTAATTCAATGATTTCAATGAATTCAATTGATTAATTTTACCAAGTAACTTTATTTTAAAATTGTCAAATTGTCAAATTGTCAAATTGTCAAATTGTCAAATTGACTAATTGACACATTCACAAATTGACACATTAAAAATGCTCGTAAACACTTCCTATAACGAAAAAAAAATTAACGAAGCAATAAACGATTTGGTAGGAAAACCATTTGGGTTGATGGATAACATCAAATTAAACGGAATTGGTTCGCCCCGATTAGATATTATCAAAACGAGTGAGGAAATTGCAACGTTGCTTTCCTATGACAATAACCGTAATTTTTGTAATATTGAATTGCGTCCGAAAGGAATAATCATTCGGTTTCGATCGCTTTTGGAAACCTTCTCCTTGGTGATTCCATTTTATAAGTTAGTCATTTTTAAACCGGCTAATTCCTACACATTCCACATGGATCATCATTATATCTCGATTGATGCTCCACCCAAGAACAAAAGTGTAAATAGCTTTATCGAAAAATTAAATAATTTTAAAACGAATAATTCTCCCACTTATATCGACGATTTATAGTAACTTTGTTTTATTCATTTGATAACCCTTCGTTTTAGAGTTGTCTTTATTTTTGCAAAAAAACAATGGAATTATTTATTTACATTTTTGCGGCTCTATTTTCGGTACTCAACCCCTTAGGAGCCGTCCCCATTTTTGTGGGTTTAACGCAAGATTACACCAAAGCGGAACGATCCAGAGTATCGCTGTTAACCGCTTTAAATGTTTTTATCATCTTAGTGATTTCTTTTTTTATTGGAGAATATGTCTTGAAATTTTTCGGTATCAGTATTGATGCTCTTCGGATAGCCGGAGGACTAATTATTGTTAGTTCCGGTTTTTCTTTACTCACCGGAAACTTTAACAAAACCCGCGGAGTAAATAAAAAAGTGGAGAGCGATGCCCAGACGCGTAACCAAATTGCCTTAACGCCTTTGGCCATTCCAATGTTAGCCGGACCCGGTTCCATTTCACTGTTAATAGCATTTTATCAAGATTACACCAAAATAAGTGAAAAAGTCATTGCGTGTTTAGCTATTTTAGGCGTGGCAGTGGTCATTTTCTTAGTCTTAAAAAGTGCTCATTACCTTTCCAGAATATTAGGTGCATCAGGTATCGTAGCGATTTCCAGAATCATTGGTTTCATTGTGATTGCCATAGGTGTGCAGTACATCAGCAGTTCAATCGTCAACATCTTTAAAACAATTTAACGATTGTTCAAGCGTTTTTCTTAGTATCTTTCTAAAAAATAGCGGCTATGAAAATCCTTCTGACAGGTGCCAACGGTTATGTGGGCAGACGATTGCTTCCCGAACTTTTGTCCAAAAATCACGAAATCATTTGTTGTGTTCGCGATAAGAATCGTTTGGGATTAGACATTACAACGCTGAACGCTATCACCATTTGGGAGGTAGATTTTTTAGAAGAAGTGTCATTCGAAAATATTCCTAAAAACATCGATGTGGCGTATTACTTAATTCACTCCATGTCATCTTCCACTCAAGTTTTTGATACAATGGAAGCCAAAGCAGCCGAGCATTTCAATTTATACATGAATCATATCGGGGTGAAACAAGTCATCTATCTGAGTGGGATTGTCAACGATAATTCCCTTTCTAAACATTTACAATCCCGAAAAAATGTGGAGGATATTTTATACCAAGGGAATTATAATGTCACCGTTCTTCGTGCCGGAATTATTGTAGGCTCCGGTAGTTCTTCCTTTGAAATCATTCGGGACTTGTGTGAAAAATTACCCGTGATGATTACGCCAAAGTGGGTACTCACCAAAACCCAACCTATTGCGATTCGCGATGTAATTCAGTACTTGATTGGCGTATTACTCAAACCTGAATGTTACAATGAATCCTTTGATATTGGCGGACCCAATGTGCTCACTTATAAACAAATGATGCAATTATACGCCAAAACCAGAGGATTCAAAAATTGGATATTTACCGTTCCGGTCATGACACCCAAATTGTCTTCGTATTGGTTGTATTTTGTAACTTCAACTTCGTATAAACTTGCCATGAACTTGGTGGATAGCATGAAAATGGAAGTCATTTGTAAAGACAATCGGTTACAAAAAATGTTGGGCATCAAACCCATTTCCTATAACGATGCCATCAAATTAGCCTTTATCAAAATCGAACAAAACCTGGTCATTTCCAGTTGGAAAGACAGTTTGGTAAGTAGCGAATTTCAATATAATTTATCAGAATTTATACAAGTCCCTACCTTTGGTTGTTTAAAAGATGAGCAGAAAATAAAAATTGAACATCCGGATAAAGTCCTGGAAAACATTTGGACAATCGGTGGTTCAAAAGGCTGGTATTACGGCAACTGGATGTGGCAATTGCGGGGTTTTATTGATAAGTTGGTTGGTGGCGTTGGATTAAGAAGAGGCAGAACACACCCAACCCATTTAGACAATGGTGATTCTTTGGACTTTTGGCGAGTGATTTTAGCCAACAAAGAAGAAAAACGATTGCTTCTATTTGCCGAAATGAGACTACCCGGCGAAGCCTGGCTTGAATTTAGAATTGATGAACACAATGTTTTACATCAAATTGCCACCTTTCGCCCAAGAGGTCTTTTCGGTAGATTATATTGGTATAGCTTAGTGCCGTTTCATTTTTTTATTTTTGGTGGGATGATTCGGAATATTGCGAAATAGAATAAATCAAGCTTTTTTTGGAACACAGATTTGAAAAATTTGAGAAATTTTCTTTTTCTTTGAAAATAAAATAAATAGCCATCAACCTGAAACCTGAAACCTGAAACATAGCCATGAACTTGAAAATCATATCATTATTTTTTCTTTTCATCCTTTTCGGATGTAAATCAACGCAAGAAAAGAAAGCAACGGATTTAGAATACCTTGTTGCCATCATGCAAGGAACGTACTCCTCAGAAAAACAATCAATAGAAGACAAAGCATATTTCAACATTTCTCTTCGCATGACGCCGATATGGAAAAGTAAGGGTCATTACCTCTATGTCGAACAAGCCATGTTTGAAAAACAAGACAGTCCGTATCGGGTGCGGATTTATAAGGTATCGCAACGCAATGATGCATTCATCAGCGAAATATACACCCTCAAAAACGAAAAAGAGTGGATTGGCAAATGGAAAACTCCGGAAGTGTTTGATAACTTAGCGGAATCCGATATAGAACTCAAACCCGGCTGTGAAGTCATTTTAAAAAAGCAAGCTGACGGCACGTTCATCGGGCAAACCGGTGAAAAAACCTGTCCGAGTGAATTGCGAGGAGCGTCATACGCTTCTTCAAAAGTAACCGTAACGCCTACCCAAATTCTTTCTTGGGACCAAGGGTTTGACAAAGACGGCAAACAAGTGTGGGGTGCCGTAAAAGGTGGCTACATTTTTGATAAAATTAAATGATAAACACTGAAAAAGTAAAAGCATATGTCTAAAAGGATATTGATAATCTTTGGCATAGTACTCCTCATTTTAAGTATTCCGTTCATAGCCATGCAATTGACGGATGAAGTAAACTGGTCTACTTTTGATTTTATAGTAGCCGGAACGCTTTTAGCTGGAACCGGTTTAGCGATTGAATTGGTCTTGAGAACCATTCGTTCAACCAAAAAACGTATCTTATTTTGCGGTATAATTTTACTTGTTTTAATTTTAATTTGGGCAGAATTGGCGGTTGGTGTTTTTGGCTCACCTTGGGCGGAAATTAAAATAAAAAATAAATCAAACCCATTCCTATCACAAAAGCCAAAGGAGCAATGCATTGCAAATAAACCGGCTTTAATTTTTCTGCAAAACCTAACGAAAGTTGATGGTGTGCCTTTCGAGGTGTGACATACAAAACCAATGAAGTCACTATCATAATCCCTCCAAAAAGCTGAAAAAACAGTGGCAATTTAGTTTCTGGAGCCACATACACCATCGCAATAGCAGGTATCAAACGAATCGTAATTTCTCCATAATTTATGAGTGGAGTACTGCCGGCTTTGGCTATCCAACTGCGAAAAAGTGTGGGTCGAATCAACATGACACCACCCGCAAAAAGGAATACTATTCCAAAAAGCACTACTATCCCTTTTGCTACTACCATATTTGTTTTTTATTGATGATCATAACTTAATACTTCTCTTAAAATCCATTGATTATTTATCAATAGATACACATGAGTAAAGCGAGCAGTACTTGTCAAAACATCATTTTTCCCTTGTTCTCGCAGGTAAAATTCATGTATTCCTTGCTGAAATACTCCATATAAAATTCCATTTTCATATAATGGAAAAACTGCTAAACTATCGCCTTTTACTTTCCGTATGGGTTTTTGATTGGGGTTGGAACAAATATTGTTTTTAACACTTTCTAAAAAAGTTGTTTTGTTTTGAACACCCCCTTGGTCATGATAAAAAACCAAATCAGGATGAATAGCTTTCTCCAAAAACGCTAAATCACATTCGTTAAAGCTTTTTTCAAAAAAAAGACTGTCGTGTTTTTTTAAAGCTAAAAACAATTCGGAATCTTTGGCTACTTGGGCATTGAGAAAGGAGGACAGAAGTAGTGCTAAAAGCAAAAAAATATTCTTTGTATTCATTTCATTATACTTTTAGTGTTTTACTTTCTACACGCACACGCATGATGTTCTTCTAAATACGCAATCGAATCCCGACACATTGCTTCTAAGACAGAAATATCAATATCCGCTAGTTTTTTGATATAAAGGCACGCTTTACCCATTTTGTATTTTCCAAAATTGTCCAGCAACTGTTTGTTGTCTTCTCTTGGTGAGAACACATACAATGAAAATTCCGCCTTACGGGGAGAAAAACCAAGCAGGGGAGCATCACCCTCGTGACCGCTAGCATATTTGTAATGATAGCTGCCAAAACCAATTATAGTGGGTCCCCACATTTTCGGCTCAAAACCGTACCATTCCTGCATTAACTTGATTAACTGAAAACTATCAGCCTTTTTTTGGTCGTTATCTACAAATAAATGGATAAAATCCTCCACATAGACTGTTGTTTCAGCTGTTTTATTTTTGGCCATACTAAAATCATTTAATCAAAGATAAAAAATAAATCAATTGATATAAATGCTCTCATTTTTTATGATTTGGATACGTAATATTTCTTCCTAAACCAAAACGCCAAATTCACCAACGCAATCAAAGCGGGTACTTCCACCAAAGGACCAATGACTCCAGCAAATGCTTGTCCGCTGTTGATGCCAAAAACGCCAATTGCTACCGCTATGGCTAACTCAAAATTGTTCCCTGTAGCGGTAAAAGCAATAGAAGTAGCTTTGGAGTAGTCGGCTCCAAAATACTTGCCTACAAAAAAACTAACCATAAACATAATGGTAAAATAAATCACTAATGGTAGGGCAACTCGAAGCACATCCATCGGAATTTCAACGATTAATTCACCTTTTAAACTAAACATTAAGACAATGGTAAACAAAAGAGCGATCAAGGTGATGGGTGAAATAATGGGAACGTATTTCGTTTGAAACCATTCTTCCCCTTTCATTTTCATCAAAAAAGCACGACTTAAAAATCCTAAGGCAAAGGGAATACCCAAATAAATCCCCACACTTTCTGCAATTTGACCGATACTGATGTCCACAATCGAACCTTCAAACCCAAAATAAGGAGGTAATACGGTAATGAAAAGGTAGGCATAAACGCTATACAACAACACTTGAAAAATACTGTTCAACGCAATCAAACCGGCGGCATACTCTCGATTTCCTTCAGCTAAATCATTCCAAACGACTACCATGGCAATGCATCGAGCTAAACCTATAAGGATTACTCCAATCATGTATTCAGGATAACCGTTTAAAAAAAGTATGGCTAAGAAAAACATCAAAATAGGACCAATTACCCAATTCAACAGTAAAGAAGCTCCTAAAACTTTGGTATTTTGAAACACTTCGCCCATTTTGCTGTAATTGACTTTCGCCAAAGGCGGATACATCATTAAAATTAATCCGACTGCCAGCGGAATATTAGTCGTTCCCGAGGAAAACGAATGAATAAATCCGGAGGAACTCGGAATAAAATAGCCGATTCCCACGCCTATTAACATGGCTAAAAATATCCAAAGGGTTAAATAGCGGTCTAAGAAACCTAACTTTTTTCGATTGACTGCGGGTGCACAATTGGTTGCTGACATATTATTTTTTTAGTTGAGAAAAAACATAATAGAGTTCACTGGCAATTTGTAAACTGCGTTCGGCATATTTTTCATTCATAAGTTCCGTGCCGTCAAAGGCTTTTGGGTCATCGTATTTGATGGGAAATCGAGCATCTGCTCCAAAAACCATGGGGCAACCTTCGTCGGCGTTGTTGCAGGTCATGATGGCTCCAAAATTGCTTTTCGGATTAAAATCATCAAAATACGCTTTGGAAAAACAGATAATCGGATGTTGATTGTCATCGAATTTAACCGCATAAACCGGATTTTCAGTTTCACTCAATTGTTGAATATGATAACCTTGACTTACTAAAGTTTCAGCTACTTTGGGAAACATTGCCGTGGCTTCCGTTCCTCCGGAATAGCAAAAAACCTTTTCAATCCCAAAATGAAACGCCATCGTTTTTGCCCAAATTTGTGACAAATGACTTCTTCTGGAATTGTGCGTACAAATAAAGTTTAAACGAATTTCTTCATTTGCCTTTACTTTATTTTGAAGGTAATCAATTAAGGGTTGTAAAACGTCTTTGCGTTCAATTGGCACTTCAATTTTAGCGATTGATTCAATGGTTTTAGTTAAATTTTCAAACATATTATCGTTTTATATAATAACAAAAAATAAAATTCTGCACCGTATCAAAAGGCGTTTGATGGTCTTCGGTTAAGTAATCTTCCAATGTAAAATCATCCCCAAAAACCGCTTCCATTTTTTCAACTGAATATTGTGTAATAGGAAGTCCACTACATTTCAATGGTCCATTTTCAGAAAAAGTCCCCAAAATAAAATGAGCATTTGGAGTTGTATTGGCGATTACGTTGGCTTTGTAGTGTTGAATATCGTCAGCTTCCGTAAAAAAATGAAAAGAAGCTCTGTCATGCCAAACGTCAAATTTTTCATCGGATTGAAAATGCAAACTATCCGAAACAATAAAAGTGACATTTTTTCCTTCCTCTCCTAATCGGTTTTTGGCTCGTTCAATAGCAGCTTCAGAAATATCCAGTAAACTTAAATTAGTATAACCTAAATCTAACAAATGGTCAATCAGGTAACTATCGCCTCCACCCACATCAATAATCTTGGCATCTTTTGATACCCTACAAGCTTGAATGAATTGAAGTGAAGTGGTAGGTTTAATTTGATACCAACTCACTTCTGTTTCTTGTTTAGTGGAAAAGACGGTTTCCCATTGTTGTTTTTTTTCTGACATATTCATTTTTTTAACCACAAAGCACACAAAGAAGGCACTAAGTTCGCAAAAGGTTTATTTTAGATTTTTTAGATTTTTTAGATTTTAAATTTAACAACAACCCGAATCCGGTGTACAACATGAGTTAGCCTTCGGTTTCCACTCCCCTATTTTTACTTTCAACTTTTCAGGCGGAATGCCACATTTGTCTTTCGCTAAACAATCGGTTAGTTTGGAAGTCAATAAGAAATTGGTACCATCAAAATCCAAATGAAATTTACCAATGGTGGTTGCCATTTGGTATTCTACTTCTATGGCTGCATCAGGTAAGTGCAATGTATTTTCAGAAAGTTCAATGATGTTTAACAGTTTGTCAGGATGTAAGCGATGATCGTAATCATTCGCTTCCCAAAGCTGAAAATTGATGACTTCCTCGGTACGAACGGTTCCGCCACAATCGATGAAATGCTTAGTCACTTTTCCCACTTCTGTCACATGAAAATGACGGGGTACTAATTCGCCACTTGGCAATTGAAAAGTAATGGTAGAAAGGTTTTTTAAAGCTGATTTTATTTGTGATAGTTTCATTATAAAAGTAGTAAGATTGAAGTATTAAGTATTAAGATTTTGGAATTGAATTAACAACATTTATTCTTCAACTTTTGACGAATCGCACCAAAATGATGTTCAATTTGAGCAATCGTATCCGGATTTAGGCAATAACAAATGGCGGTTCCTTCAATCGTTCCTTGGATAAAATTAGCGTTTTTAAGTTCCTTTAAATGTTGTGAAACTGTGGGCTGAGCCAAAGGCAGAACCTCAACAATATCGCCGCAAATACAGGTGTCAACTGTCAATAAATAATCGACTATCGCAATCCGTGCCGGATGTGAAAGTGCTTTAAATAAAGTAGCCATTTCATTCTGTTCCACCGAAAAAGAATCTGATTTTGATGCTCCCATGTTGTTTCAATTATTATATTGCAATATTACGATATAACAATTGAAGAAACAAGTTTTTTAATGAAAAGATACTTTTCTATATAAAAATAAGAATGCTAACGATTGTTGAAAAAATAAGAAAGGTTGAAAATAAAAATTGTGTTTGGATAATGTATTTAGAATTAGAAATATAATTTAAGGCACAACCCTTCTCCCGAAATTTATTAAAATATACGGTTTCATGAAACCCGTTTGTCGGGTTAGCACTCGTCCTTTGGCATCCAAAATCAACAACGTGGGATACGAACGGATGTTATATCGACTAAGGATTTTGTCGCCCTCTTCCGTTTCGCCGTCAATGGCAATATTGATAAAGTTTTTATTGAAATACACCCCCACTTCTTTGTCCTTGAACGTCGTTCGTTTCAATTGTTTACAAGGACCGCACCAGGTGGCATACACCTCAACAAATACATACTTTTGTTCTTTCTCAGCCAAAGCCAACGCTTCTTGAAAGGTGCCTTTAAAAAAATCAATTCCTTTGGCAGCCGTTGCTTCTTTAGTGGGAATCCTAAAGGAGAGGAATAGGCTTCCTAAACAGTACACAAACACGAGAGTTATGCATTTTTTCATCACTTTTTTTAGTAAAGTTATGAAATTAATGATTATTCATTATTTTGTAGTAGTTCTTTAAATTTCATGGGTCTTACTATTTATATATAAAATAGTGAGTTCATTTCTCCTACGAAGTTTCCTTTTGATTTTGCAAATAATCAAACTTCTCAAAGCATCCTAAACAAAAAACCTCCGATTGCTCGGAGGTTTCTCTTTAGTTAACTTAGTACCTTAGAACCTCGGTCCCACAGCAACTTTGTTTTATTGTTTCACCACTCGCACAGTTCTCGTTTCTTCTCCTTGTGTTACAATCACATTGTAAACTCCGGATGAATAACGGTCACCAAATTGGTAGTTGGTAACGTCTTGTGCTTTTACTTCTCTCACTTCTAAAAGTCTTCCTGCCATGTCATACACGGTCAAGCTTACTACTTCAGTGTTGGATGTTCTCACATCAAGAGTAAAGCTTGTTGCAAATGGGTTTGGATATGCTATTGCTCTAAAGCCTGTTTCGTTAGTTGATTCCTCTGTTCGGATAAGTATGATTTCTCCACCAGGAGTAATGATACTACACGATTTTCCATAAGGTCCCCAAACACCATTTAAGCGAATTGCAACACGTACGGTATACATTTCTCCCGGTACTAATCCTGTGAAATTATTCAATGTAACTGTTCTTGTGGCTCTGTCAACTGTTTGGTTGTAGGGTAGGTTGATGTTCTCCAATAAGAATCGGTATTGTTCAACACCAGGGTAAGATTCTGCAAATAATGTTTCTGTGTTAGAACTTACTAAGTACTCATCACATTGTGCATCTTCCAAACCAACAGTTGGGAACATAGGTGTAGTAATGTTACAAACCGGTCCGTATGATAAATACGTTCCGTCTGTATTTCTAACTGCTACTTCCACATTGTACGTGGTGTTGAATTCTACAGTAGCCAAATTAGTCATTCTAAAATCTCTAATCGGACGGTCAATGGTTTGTACATCGATTGGATTCAACGTATTCGTTACTCTGAATCGGTAACCCGTTGCAAAAGGTACAATATCAGCAAAAATTGAATTGTTCAAGTTACTGATAGCGGTATTACACTGAGAAGCTTGAATTTGCGTAGTGGTATCCGGTGTAGAAACAGTACATGGTGTGCCGTAGAACGGTTGCCATACATTATTGATTCTCACAGAAACTTCAACCGAATATTCGGTAGCAAAAGCATAGCTTGTTAATTGTGTAAATCGGAAAACACGTAAAGCTCTGTCAATGGTTTGTACTTCATTGGTTGATAAATTGGTTACTCTAAAACGGTATCCTTGTGCTCCCGCTACCAAGTTGGCATAAACATAACTGTCAAGGGTTGATAACGTTATTCCACACTGTGCTGGTTGAACAACCGATACTATTGGCGTACAACCATTGTCGATGATGCCATCACAATCGTTATCCAGACCATCATAACAGATTTCTGTGGCTCCCGGATAAACGGTATTGTTCGTGTCGTCGCAGTCAGTATTGTCCAAGACATAACCCGCTTGAGCACATCCTACATAACTTACAGCAGGATTTCCATATCCATCATTATCAGCATCTGCATAATAAACACTTGTAGAAATTACTGTTACTGTAGTAAAACAGCTAGACATATTACCACTTTCATCGGTTACGGTTAAAGCGACTGTATTGGTTCCTAAATGGGAACAATCAAAAGTGGCTTCATCTTCAAGAAATGACAATTCAAAAGCCATATCACCCCATGAGCAACACCCTGATGATAAATCATAATTAAAAATAAAACTACCTCCACTGTATGAATTTCCAAAACCTGTATAATAAACATGTGAAAATTCTTCAATCACAAAGCTATATTGATTACCGGCAATAACAGGAAAAGGGGTCGAAAGGACTATTTCTGTCCAAATCGTTCCATTTGCACTGTCAACAAATGCAACATTGGTTTCGCTATAAACAGGAGTGCCTACAGATCCTGAAATACCACTTCCAGTACCACTATTATAAAAATGAATCGTTTTACCTGTTTGGTTTCCTTGCACCAAAATCTTAACCGATTTTAAATATCCAGTTGTACTCGCTGTAAAAGATTGGCCATGTCCAATATTATTAAAATTACCGTCTTTTAGATATTGCGACAAGACATTACCAATTTGGATACTTTGAATGCCACAATTATCAGTTGATCCATCATTTAAATCAGTCGCCGAAATCGTTCCTACGCCATTACTATCAAGAGTGACCGTTACAGGTTGGCATTGAGCAATTGGTGCTTCTGTATCGTTAACGGTTACCAATTGTGTACATGTTGCTGAATTTCCGGAATCGTCAGTTGCTGTCCAAGTTACTAGGGTATCACCTAAAGGAAAAATTGCAGGGGCATCATTATACATAAACATATCATTTACAAAATTTGAAGATGTGCCATTAAGTGTAAAGTTAACTAATGTACCGTTTAAATTATTCCCTGAATCATCTATCAAACTGGTTATACCGGTGTTATCTAAGCCATTTGTCCCTTGATTAAAATGATAAACCGCTTTTAATCCGGCTTGTGGTGTTATTGCACTGTTTATATAGGTGTTAATTTCTGTTGCTGTTCTTGCCACTTCCCAAATCCTAACTTCTTTCATTTTCCCATTAAACCATGCCGCATTAAAAGCAGGAAAACCTCCTAATAATGAAAAATTACCTGTAGATAAATTACGTACAAAGCTATCATTTACACTACTATCTGCCACACCATTTATATAAAGCGTAACCATTGTTCCCTGTCTGGAAACGGCAATATGGGTCCATGTATTTGGTGGCGTAGAACTATTACTTACCATTGGCAAATAAGAAGGTGAACCTGATGCTGCCATTTCGAATGCAATATTTCCGGATGCTTGACGAGAAAGTACAAACCAATTCCCCTGTTGATTAGGTTCATTAGTTCGGTTACTAACTAAATAACCGGCAACGTTAGCGTTGGGCTTAATCCAAGTTTCTATCGTAAAATCCGATGTGCCAATATTAAATTCCGGAAGCGTTACACGGTCATTAATTCCATCAAATTTTAATGAATTTGCATTGGTCGTACAATTATCAGTGACCGTTGGTTCTGTTAAAATGGTTGTACCCGAACAAAGGCCCGGTGTATTACTGATGAATATGGCCGGTTCACAGACCAAAACAGGTGGTTGAGTTTCTGTAACAAAAACAGTTGCTGTACAAGTAGCTGAGTTGTTATTTCCATCAGTAACTGTCATTGTAATTGGGTTAGCTTGCCCAACATTACTACAATCAAAAGTAGTCGTATCAACACTCAGTGTTATGGCACTGCAATTATCTGAACTACCTGCACCAATCGCATCAATATCAGCTTGTGTTAACGTATAATTTCCGGTTTCATCTAATACAATTGTAATATCATTACAAATAGGAATTGGGTTGATATTTTCATCATCTGTAAGTCCATTACAGTCATTATCTAACCCATCACAAATTTCAATTGCTCCGGGGTAAACTGTTTCATTGGTATCATCGCAATCGGTATTATCTAACACATAACCTTCCGGTTGTTCGGTCGCTTCTAACATAGCGGATGCATCTCCAAATCCATCCCCATCAGCATCAGCATAATAGGTTGTAAAAGTTCCTATAACAGTAACCTCTAGTTGAGAGGAAACACTACAGCCGGACTCACTGGAAAGTGCTAAAGTATAAGTGCCTGCTGCATTAAGTGTAACGTTAGCTAGAGAAGGATTCTGTTCGTCTGAAGTAAAGTTATTGGGTCCCGTCCACGAATAAATATATTCTTTAGGCGTATAGGTCAAACTTTGTCCATTTTGTAAACTTGCGGTATTATACGAATATTGTAACGCTTCCGTTCCGGAATAATTCAATCCAAGCGTTGCACTTGCTCCAAAATTATAGGTTGCATTATCTACAAAAACATCAGGGTATACTAAATTAATTTGCCCCGTGGCTAAGTTGAATTGTATTTGAAAGGTGATAGACTCCGGTGCAGTCCTCAAATCATAGGGCTTAAATAAATTCCATTGAACGATATAAACATTTCCAATCGTTTCTGTCACAATAGAACTTTCTGTTGTTGGAAATAAATCATCCCAGAAGGCACAAACTCCGGCTGATGAACCGGTTGTAGCAAAAATAGTGGTGGGTAATTGTAAATTTGTAAAATTATTAGTAGTTCCGGTAGTATTCGAACCAAATACAAAATATCCATTAGCACTGACCAATGCACTGGTGTATTCAATTGTATTGAAAGTAAAAGCAGGAATAGTAATTAAATGTCTGCTATCATCACTTATTGCAACAATTGGTTCTCCGGTGGCACTAATATCAATAAATGAAACGCCACTATTTGGATTGAGTACATATCCCTCTGCAGGTGCAACTTCTGCCGTCAAATTTAATGTCTCTCCCACGTTTAAAGGACTATTCGAACTAATCACAGGGGTTGGGGGTAATGGATTTACAATCACTGTAATGGTGGCAGACGTAGAACATTCACCAACATTTGTTGACGTAATCGTATATTCAGTCGTTTCTGTTGGATTGGCAATGACTGTCGCCCCGGTTGTTTGATTAAGTCCTGTAGCCGGCGACCAACTATATTCGGAGGCACCGGTAACGCTTAGAGAAACACTTTCACCGGCACAAATACTTTCAACACTATTGCCAACAACGGCAACTTGATTAAAAGGAGCAACGGTAACCAGCGTAGAAATGGACTCACTGGTACTTCCACTACACGTAACCAAACATCTAAAATAAGTAGAAGTAGCTACTGTTGTACTATAAGAAGATAAAGTAGCATCCGTAATATTGGTCCAGTCAATATCATTCGTACTGCTCTGCCATTGATAGGTTTGATCAATAGAATAAACAACTCCTTCTAATGAAAGTGAAACAGGAGCAGGCTGACATAAAAAGGAAGGAGAAGCATTTGCGGCTCCGGCAACCGGAGGACTGGTACAAGCAACCGTAGTCAATTGCAATGCAGCTAACGCATTTACCCTTCCATAACCTAAATCGTTACTCCAAGTTCCATTTGGTTGTCCGCTTACATTGGTATTGTAGGTATATCCGCCCACTTTGCTACAGGTGGACTCCAGTATTTGACGTGCTTCAAGCATATTTAAGTTTGAATTAGCCGAAAGAATCAAAGCCATGACACCGGCAACATTGGGGCAAGCACTGGATGTACCGTTGAAGGTTGGGGCATAATCTCCTGAAGAATAACCCGCTGCACCGCTAATATCGGTCGTATAAATTTTAACTCCGGGAGCGGATACGTCAGTATTGGTTCCGTAATCTGACCCCCACCATGCTTCCCCATCACAGGAGGAAGGGCTCTTTCTTTGGTCACACATACTCATAGCCGTCACAGAAATTACGTTCGGTAAATAGGCCGGATAATTTACTGCTCCATTCCCATTTCCTGCGGAAAAAAGGACGGGAGCACCCAGTCCGCCTCTTCCTTGTGTAACCGCTCTGTCAATGGCGTCATTAATTAAACTGGACGATGATCCTCCACCCCAACTATTGCTTAACACATCTGCCCCACCGTTATCCCAAGCCCAATCAATAGCGGTACCAATCGTTGCGTTGGACGTTACCCAGTTGCCGGATGAATTTGAATAAGCAATACGTATCGGTATGATTTTACAATTGTAGGCAATTCCGGAAATACCCAAATTGTTGTTTCCGGAAGCAGCAACAATACCCGCACAAGCAGTTCCATGGGCATCATCTCCCGAGGGAGCACCGCCTGAACCTAATCCGGTTGCATCAAAACCGGCCAATAAGTTAGCCAGTAAATCAGGATGAACCAAATCAACACCTTCATCCAGAATGGCCACTTTAATGGCTGCCGATCCGGTAGAAATTCCCCAAGCATCAAAAACTTTCATATCACTACCCGGGGTACCATTGTATTGAATACTGGAACCCGTATTATTTAACGACCATTGATAATCTAAAAAAGTATCGTTAGTGTTCACAGTTGCAGATTCATCTCGCATAAGTGTTGAAAGGTTTGCTGACCTATTGAGTAACAATAAAAAATCAGGCTCTGCTGACGAAAACTTTCCGCTTTCAAAAAATCTATTGGCCATCTCTAAAGCATTAAAACCGGTAGATTTTGGAACTTCTACAATATATACTTTACGATCATAGTGATACTGTTCAAGGATGTAAAGTCCATTTTGACTCACCATTTCATTCAAAATGGCAATATCAGAATCCATCTTTAACTTGACTATAAACCTATCCGTAATACCTTGTTTAGTACCGTCTTTATAGAGTAAAAACGGATTGGCATAGGCTACCATATCCTGTTGTGTTAGTCTCTTCAATAAAGCTTTCAACTGTTCAGCTCCTACATTCCCGTTCACTTGAGCAATAGTTACGGCCGGAGCAGGCAACAACATGTCTTTAGAGAGTGGCTTTAATAAGGTCTCTCTTTTAAGTATATCGGCTTGTTGTTCAAAACTGACACCGGGTAAAAACTTAATAATAATTTGGTCCTCACTCAAAGTAAAATGTTGTTTACCATCAGGCGAATAACTAAAGTAATTTTCAACCCAGTCATTCTTTTTTTCCGGTTGTTGAGCATAACCGATTGCTGTAAGAAGCAATACGATGAAAAGTAAAATTTGTTTTTTCATTTTTATAGATAAGAGATTAATAACTTCATTTAATGTTACTAATAATATGAAAGTTTTTTTTTAAATCGATTATTTTCCCGTTGAAATACTTAAAAATCTGTTAAAATGCTTAAAATAATAAAAGTTTTACTGTTGCATTGCTAATTTAAAACCCATATATTCAATATTTTATATTAATATGTAGTAATTTTCCATTTTCCTTAGACTCCATCGTTTGTCAAACAAAAGATTGCCCCTCGATAACTATGGTTTTACCAAATTAAAATTGTTAAATATTTCGTCATTTTTTATAAATAATTCAAAAGCTTAGAAAGAAAAAAAACAAAAGTCTTGTGAAGGGAAGAAGTATATTACTACTCTCCTT
>NZ_SBKQ01000014.1 GCF_004122145.1 Flavobacterium piscinae | reverse complement strand
GAGACCTTAATGGAATGCTACATTCAACTCAACCCATCTCTTTGCGAACCGCCGAGTACGTGACCCGTACGCTCGGTGGTGTGAGAGGCTCTTCCTGTCAGTTTCTGGCAGGGCAGTCTACTCGATTGTAGTGCGTTTTTATTATTCGAAATTTAATTTCAACGACTATACAAATTAATCAAAATTACTCTTTTCTTTTTACTCTTAATCCACTAATTAAAAATGTTGAAAATAAGATAAGTGTATATATTTTAAACCATTTTGAGTCTCCGTATATGTCTGTAAACTCCAATACTAAAAACGCAATCAGAAAAAAAACTAGAGAGTATTAAATAATTCGTTTTTTTATACATGATATAACAACTTTAGGCTTTTGGTGTGCCAATTAAATACAATACTTTTTTCATATCCTGCTTTTTCATACCAATTTCCCAATCAAATTTGTCTTTGTGTGCCAAGTTGCTTACTAAATCCTTCATTTCAGATACAGAATAAGTTCGCAAACAAGAAACAATTCCATCCCATAAAACGACAATCGGAATAATAGGTAATATATAGGTAAAGAAGATCCTACTAAATTTAAAAGGTTTAATGAATAGGGTTGTGAGACATACGCTTATTGGCGAAAGCAACATTCCTATAAAACTAGGTAAAGTTCTGTCTTGAGCTTCAAAAATTCCAATTGCTGTATTTGAATCTATTGCATTTTGTAGTATTCTTTTTGCTTCTGTTGGTCTAAAATGATGAAGTGATAAAAACTGAGTACGAAAACCTTTCAACTTTTCAGGTACATTTCGTGCATCAACACTTCCCGTATGGTAACTAAAATTATTAGCTCTTGATTTAGTTTCTTCAAATGCTTTGATATTAGGGTAATAATCTGTTAAGGTAACTGTTAGTTCAGGAATTTGTTTTATAATTTCAGAATTCAACCATAATAGTCCGCCACCGCCACCAGAAGCCAAATCTAAAATATGGGTGGAGTTACTTACTTTTAATTTTTCTATGAGCAAATCCGATATTGGCGAATAAACTTTTGCTTTGTTAGATATAAATTGTAAATAATCGGTCATGTAGTTTCTTAAAAAATTTGGAAACCATTGAAAATCTTCAAATTCAAATAAGTGAATGCGTTTCATATTATTGTAATTTTCTGCCTGTTAAATACATAATTTTCCCGCCCCTTCCATTGTCGTTTTTTCCTGCTTTCCACTCGTAATTATTGTTTTCTAATGAGGATGTCAATGCCAATAAATCAGTTGGGTTATACAATTTTAATAAAGCAATACATCCGTCAATTACAATAACTATAGGAAGTATTGGTATGAGATATGTAAAGATTATTCGCGAAATTCTAAATGGTTTTACAAAAAAAGCAGTTAACAATACTGTTAGTGGAACAAATACTGTCATCCCTACAATTTGCCAAAGACTGTCGTTGTTGCCTTCAACCACCACTACCGGATTACCACTTTCTTCAATATTTTGTAAAATCTTTTTAGCTTCTGAGGCATTTAGCTGATGGAAAGAGTTAACAAAGAGGTAAACTCCTTTTTCCGATGTATTAAAATTTGAAATAGCAATTGAATCCACTTTAACTCCATCATTTAAAAATGGTTTAACGGTTTCAATTCCTGCACCTATACCAAATTCAATATTGATTATCCTTTTATTATAGGTTTTGTTGAGGATATCTTCAATTACTGGTATGAATGGTTTTGTAGCATTAACTTTTAAAACAAACCAACTTAAAAATTCTGCAACTAGTGTTTTTAAGAATTTAGGAAACCAACGAACGTTTATTATTTGTGTAATTTGTTTTCGTTTCATAATCTTATCTTATTTTAATTCGTAATTTAGTCCAAATGTACTAATAAATTTTACCACGTGGACTAATTTATGGAAAATATTAAATTAAAAATTTTAGACCAAGCCAAGAAACTCTTCAATGATAAAGGAGTTTCAAATGTTTCAATCCGAGAAATTGCTAGAGAAATTGGAATTAGTCATAGCAACTTAATTTACCATTTCAAAGACAAAAATTTACTTTTGACTCATTTGCATCAACAGATTTTGGATGCTGCCGTTGAAATAAATCGAGAAATTAGCAAAGAAGAAAACACCTTAAAAAGTGTTTTCATTAGCACTGTTAAAGGATTCAAAATCATTTATGATTTTAGATTCTTTATGATTGATTTCAATTCTATTTTATTAGAAAACAAGGAATTACATCAACAAATTAAAGAGATTGAAGCATTTCGATATAATTTATATGAGGTAAAAATTGCCAAAATGATTGATGAGGAAATTTTTAGAAATGAAGTATACAAAAACGAATATGCTGATTTAATCTCTCAAATCCGCATATTTAGCGATTATTGGGTTTCTTCTTCGCAAGTTTATGAGCAGTATCCGCAATCGAGTATAAAGAAATATGCAAGGCTTTTTCTTTGCCATTTTCGACCTTTTTTAACCCCAAAAGGTCACAAAATGTTTATTCAATTACTTTCTGAGTTTGAGTTGTAAATGCACTACAACTAGTAAATATACACAACTTTATATAACTTTTTTAATTTTTCAACAGAAAAAGAACTGTCGGAACAATACTAATCCTGACTTGTGTATTTTTTTATTTTTTAAAAACTCTTTTATCCACAAACCTAACCCATCCCCACCAAACCATTTTACGGATTCCCGTAAAGCACTAAAAAAAATAAATGGGGATGATTTTGCCAACCGGCAAATTCGTTTTTGGAAACACTAAGATAGCAAAAAAGTAATTACTTCTTACAAAAAGTCAACTTTTTTAAAAATTCAACTTTAAAAACGCATTCGGTGTTAATTCCAAGGAGTAGGTATTCACTTCTTCAATCGCATTACTGTCCGGATTGAGTCGTTGTAAGCAGCTCTTAAATGGTATTTTTTTAAATCTTTCAATAGTATTTTATTTTTAGGTTAAACATTTTTAAAAATTCCCAAGATGTTCAAAACTAAAAGATTATTCTTTTTTTATATCATCAACACTTTGAAAGCCTTTAAAAATTGCAAATAGTGCAAAAATATGCACACCAAAACTCAACCAATCTTTAAAAATTAATAGTATCAATGCATCGATACCATATATAATCATTCCTATAAAAAATGCTGTTTTGCTTAATTTTTTTGAAAAATGCCAAATAATCAAAAATATACCAGATATTAACAAACTAAATAACACTCCCAAAACATCTAATTGCCCAAAAAAACCTATGTATAATCCCTCAAATAATTGAGTCAGACCTAGTCCAAAAATAAAAGATACTTGTCCCCCAAAGAATAAGATTAAAGTGTTGATTGTTGACAAACCAAATATCCAAAGAAACCAACTTGAACCTGTATTTACTTGTCTTGTAAGTTCTGTTTCTTGGATTAAAGGAGCAACGTTTTCAATTTCTTTTTTCTTGATTGGGTCTTCTTTGAAATTCATGCAAGTTTCTTCAAAGTCAGCAATTTCATCCGTTAAACTACAAATTAATCCTTTCTGATAATCCAATTTTCTATTAAGACATATTTTGCAATACTCTAGGTGCTCTTCTCTAGTTTTCATTTTTTATTGAAATTGTTTTTTTTGTGTTAATAGTATATTAAATAAATTATAGTCAAATATTTTTAAAATCTTTTTCAAAAGCAATTGATATTCAAATTTATTTTTCAAAGTACAAAATCTACAACTCCAACTTTCACAGATTCCCGTAAACCACTAAAAAAATAAATAGGAAATTCCTCTGCCACTCGGCAAATTCGTTTTTGGAATTACTAAGATAGCAAAAAAGGAATTACTTCTTACAAAAAGTCAACTTTTTTAAAAATTCAACTTCAAAAACGCATTCGGTGTCAATTCCAAGGAGTAGGTATTCACTTCTTCAATCGCATTACTGTCCGGATTGAGTCGGTAGAAGCGGTTGATAATGTTGTGTTGGTTGAACAGGTTCAACACCGAAACTCCCATAAAAAGGTTGGTTTTTTTGCCCAGCTCCACCGAGTAAGCAGTGGAAAAATTCACTTGAAAATAGTCGTCTAAGTTTTCCTGGTTCGGGCGGCTGTACACAATTTCCGGGTTATCGGGTGTAGGAAAGATGGGTTCGTTGCTCAACGGAATCGTATTGGGTCGTCCGGTAAACCATTTGCTGCCCAACGCCACTTTAAGGTTGTTCCATTGATAGGTTGCCCCGAAGGCCATGCTGTGGTTCACTTCAAAATTGTTAGCAAATTGCGGCGGAAGATAGCCTTCAAACGTATAATCATTGTTGTTAAAACTGTAGTTGAACCAAGCGGTGAATTGGTTAATCTGTTTTTGAATGAGCAGTTCCACGCCATATACTTCGTATTGTCCAATGACTTTCACAAACTCCAATTGATTCTGAAAACCCTGAGCAGAACTGGTGATGCCTTCTACTTTTTTATAAAACGCTTCGGGATGAATGAGCCAATTGTTTTTTCGAAATACAAATCCCAACGAGGCTTGATTACTTTGTTGAATCGGAATACTTTCGTTATTCGCCAACACCCAACGGCGTTTTTCTACCCCTAAAAAGTCTTGTTGTAAATCGATAATTTGCGAAGCGGTTTGGTTTTTTTGCTCTCCGGAAAGTTCCACGTTGAGGTGATCGGTCAAGGCATAATTGAGATGCAAACGCGGTTCAAGGAGCAAAAGCGACCATTTTTCAAAATAATTGCCACGTGCTCCCAGTCGGGTAAACAAGCGGTTGTTTTTGGAGCGGTAGTCGATTTCGGCAATCAACGCATGGCTTCGTAACACTTCTTTCACGGTGCGGGTGAATTGCGGAATGTTGATATCGTCAAAACTGCGGATACCGATTTCGTTGTATTGATAACCGTTGGTGAGCCTAACGGTTTCCGACAGTTGATGGGAATTTTTTAACCGAATGCCATTGTCTAACACCGTGTTTTCCTGCAACAAAATTTGGTTGTTTTCTACCGATTGGTTGTTGGCATCCAATTGGTAATAGGAACTATAAATACTCAACTCGGAACTGTTTTTGGCGTTCCAATTGGTTTTCCAAGTTACATTGCCTCCCAAGGTTTGCTGATTCAATTGGCTGTTTCTGGCAAGTGTTTGGTTGTTGACCAAGGTACTTTCGTTGAAGGTTAATTCGTTGGAAATAGCCAACGCATCAAAAAACAGTTCACTTTTTTGACCGATTTTTTGATGGTATTGCAACGTGACATCGTAAAAATAAAAGTCTTCTTCGTGGTTGTAATTGATGTCTTGGTTGTTGGTCACGTCAATGACTTCCGTATTTTGAAAAATACGATTGAAGTAATTTTTATACGTAGGCGAAGCGAGCATGTCGGTAAATGAACGCCGTGCAGCCACTTCAACGGATGATTTTTCACCGGTTTTTACTTTGGTATAAAGTTCGGCGTTAATCATGTTGACGCCAATGGTACTGCTGGTATTTTCAACGGAATTACTTCGGGACGAAATATCAATGACACTTGATACACTTTCGCCATAAAAAGCCGAACTGCCGTTTTTAGACAGTTGAATCGTGTGGGCCAAATTGGGATTTAACGCCGAGATTAACCCAAAGAAATGTCCGGTTTGAAAGAGCCGAATGCCGTTCCAAAGAAATAAATTTTGGTCGTGCGTACCGCCGCGAACATTCACGTTGGCAATCGTTTCATCGGTGCTGATGATACCCGGAATTTGCTGCATGGTTTGCAACACATCGGGTTCCACCAATCCGGGAAGAATACCGAATTTTTTAGGTTTGATTTCAAACGTGCCTTCGGTTTTTTTGCGGATACCGGTTGTCAGATAGACTTGAGCGACGACTTCTTCTAACTCTTGAACGGTTAAATTCAATGGAAAAGTAGGGCAGTTGTCCACATAAATTTCATTGACCAGTACCGTTTTAGAGGCATAACTCACGTGACTAATTTCGATAGGATTGGAGGAAACCACCGGCAATTGAAAGAAGCCTTTTTCGTCGGAAAGCACAAATACATTGGTGCCGGAAATGCGAATGGTGGCATTAAAAACGGGCAGATTGGATTCGCTGTCGACCAAATAGCCACAGAGCGGTTTGTCCAGTTTTTGGTTGTTGGAAATGGTAATAATCTGGTCGTTTATAAACTTAAACCTTAACTTGGTTTGGGTTTGAATGTAATCGATTTTTTGCTCTATTGTAGTACTTGGATTGGGAGCCGGAATATTAAATACAATAATTTCTTGTTCGATGTAATTAAACGTTACGTTGTGTTGTTGTTCAATGGCGATTAAAATTTCCTTTAACGGCAAAGCTTGTCCTTGGTCTTGACTCCAAAGAGGCAACACCCACAGGAAAAAGCAGAGCAGGGCGAACCCCCATTGTTTTACATTCATTTACCTACTGTAACGTATATGTTGAATCATTACTTTTTATAATTTGTAAATGGTAGGTGGTGGCAATTATTTCTAAAGCAACAGCAAGGTCATTCATCGGAATCGTTCCGGAGAAATCTTGGTTAGTAGGTTTTCCTTTGTACTCAACTACAACATTGTATTGTCGGTTGATTTCATCCAAGATAGCTTGTAAATTTTCTTTGGAAAAGTTTACTTCTTTTTTCAGCCATTCGGGTTCAAGACTTTTGGTTTCACCAGCGTAAATCTGAGTGCCGTTTTCAAACGAAATCATCATTCCTTTGGTTAAAATCACTTGTTGGTTTTGGTAGTTCACTTGCACTTTTCCTTCGTAGCAAGTCACATCTAAGCGGGTTGCACGATTTTTTACATTGAATTGTGTGCCCAACACTGAAACCGTTCCCAACGCGGTAGCGACTTCAAATTTTTTGCCTTTGGCTACTTTAAAATAGGCTTCGCCGTCGAGTTTTAATTTACGTTCGTTGTTCCAGTTCCATTTTTTGTATTCCACAGACGAACCGGCATTAAGCAACACACTGGAATCATCCGGCAGTACAAAGGCTGTGGTGGCTCCATTTTCCGAAAACTCGGTGAAATTCGTAAAATTTTTCACGGCAAACGTGATTCCGAAACCTAGAATAAAAACAGCTGCGATGCGAAGCAAGACTTTTTGTATTGAAATCGTCTTGTTTTTTTTGCGTTGTAAAATGGTTTGGAGCATTTTATCGTCATCAAAAGCAGGTGTGGTTAACTCGCCCGAGTACTGTTTTATTTTTTGGTAAACGGCAAAATCCTCGGAGGCTTCAAACGCTTTGAGTTCTTCGCCTTCCAATTCATTATTCAGCCATTTCGCTAAAGTGTAATTTTCTTCCATATCATTGGATTTTTATCTATAACAGGTTGGATTTCAAAAACCCTACTTCAATTGCTTGATTTCTTTTCGTAATTCGAGTAAGGCTAAGTGCATTCTTTTTTCTACTGCTTTGACACTAATGCCTAAAATTTCGGCAATTTCGCTGTATTTTTTTCCGTCAATGCGGTGCATTAAAAAGCAGGTGCGTTGGCCTTCGGTTAATTTATCGATTGCCTTTTGCAGTTTTACTTTGAATTCATTTTCTTCCAATTGAAAATCAGGGCTTTCAAACGTTTTGTCTTGTTTGGGAGCGGCTTTAGCATATTCCAATACTACTTTTTGATGAGCAATTTGGTTGAGTGTGGTGTTATTGGCAATGGTATATAAATAGGATTTGGCTTTGTCCAACGGTACTTTTTCACAGTTTTCCCATAATTTGATAAAGGCTTCTTGCGTAACATCTTCGGCTTGCTCGGCATTTCCGAATTTGTAATACATAAAATTGCGGAGTGCTTTGACGTGGTTTTTGAAAAAATTTGAAAAGATGAGTTCTTCACAAATTCCGGAAAGTGATGTACTTTTCATTTACTTTTATAAAACTTTTGTGAAATTATAAAAAAAAAGAGAACCAAGGTAGGGTATTTTAATTTTAATTTGTTTTCTAATAAAACGAAATGATTATGAAAAGAATTTTACTTTTTAATGTGGCAATGTTGAGCTTCCTTTTTTTAGGCTCTTGTCAGGAAGAAGAAAATACGATTGTGCAGGATACAACAGAGAATTTGAATGGAGCATCTCCCGTTTCTAAATTTTTAGCGAGAGCCGCACAAAATAATACGTCGGTGGATAATGTGATGGATGAAACGAGTGTTTTTCGGTTGAAATTACCGGTGGATATTAATTTAAACGATGTGAATATAACCGTAGCAACCGAAGCAGATTATGCCACTGTAGCCGATTTAAAAAATGCATCCAATTCGGATGATGATATAGTGACGTATGTATATCCGATTACGGTTTCGTTGCGAAATTTTGAAGAGATTACGGTCAATAATTTGACACAATTGAATACGATTATAACACAAAATGAAGATTTGAGTGATATCAGTTGTGTCACGATTGTCTATCCGATTACCATTAATGAGTATGATAGTGCGAACCAGCTTGCCGATATTTTGACGATAAACAGTGATTCGCAGTTGATTAATTACCTACTTTCTTTGAACAATGGTGTTTTTTATTCCATCAATTATCCGATTTCGGTAATTAATCCGAACAATCAAAATGTGGTGATTAATTCCAATATAGAACTAAGGGATGTGATTGAAAATGCCATCGGTCAATGCGGTTCCAATTCGGGTTCAACGGATGATTTTATTGATGTTTTAACCTCAGGGAATTGGCGTATTTCGTATTATCATAATAGTGATGAGGATGATACAAGTGTATATAACGGTTATGTTTTTACGTTCAATGCCAACAATACCATTACGATTACCAGAAACAGTTCAACCTTTACCGGAACTTGGCTTTTTTATGAAGAAGATGGTGTTGATCTTTTAGAAATTGATTTTCAAGATGATCCGTTGGATGATTTGGATGACGATTGGGAATTGTTGGAGTTTTCCTCTACTTTAATTCAGTTGAAAGAGGAAGGAGATGATGAATATTTGAGTTTCACTAAAATTTAAAAGGCATGAACATGAAGACACTTTTTCGAAACTTTCTTTTTGGGAAAAGCAATGTGGTTTATTTTCTCACGCAGGCAATCATTTGGGTGTTTAATGTACTGTTGATTTATATTTTATTTTTTTAATTACTTAACCTAAACAATTTTAAACATGAAAAAGTTTTTTTTAATTCCTTTATTATTCGGCGTTTTTATGCTGAATGTTGCTTCCACTTGCAGCAACGATGACGATGATAGTAATGACGACGATGACAATAATTCATCGAGTGCCATTATTACACAAACACAAAATACGTTGGTGAACGGAGCTTGGCGAGTGACTTTGTTTTCTGAAGATGGCTCTAACCAAACGGCACAATTTTCAAATTATGATTTTGTTTTTGGTACGAATGGTGCTGTTACTGCTGAAAACGGCAGCACGACCATGAGCGGAACTTGGACAACAGGAACGGATGACAGCACACCGAAATTCATTATCAATTTCAGTGCAACCAATGGCCCGTTTGAAGAAATAAGCGAAGATTGGCGGATTTTATCAGCTACAGCCACAAAAGTGGAACTGAAACACGTGAGCGGTGGAGACGGAAGTACTGATTTGTTGACTTTTGAGAAGAATTAAATCGCTTGTATGAAAAGTAGCTTGGCTCAATTTGATGATGAATTAATAGACGCTTTTGAGAAAGAGGGTATACTAAAAAGTGTACCAAAAGACACGGAACTCATTCGCGATGGTCAATACATCAACTCGATTCCAATCGTATTGAATGGCATGGTCAAAGTGTTTACAAAATACCACGAAAAGGAATTTCTTTTGTATTATATTCAACCTACCGAAAGTTGTGTGTTATCGTTTATTGTCAGTAAAAAAAATGAGCCAAGTACTTTTTTTGCCAAAACAGAAGAAGACAGTGAAATTCTTCTGTTGCCCGCAGTAAAAGTGCAACAATGGATAAAAAAGTATCCACAATTTAACGCCATGTTTTTTAATTTATTTAACGAGCGTTATTTTGATTTAATCGATACGTTAAATCATGTTTTATTTGATCGATTAGATACAAGGTTGTATTTGTATTTAAAAGAAAAAATGGATTTACACCAAACAACTATTCTAACCATTTCTCACAAAGAGATTGCCAACGATATGGGTACTTCCCGCGAAGTAATTACCCGAATTTTAAAAAAATTAGAAGCGGAAGCAAAAGTGATGCAAACTCCTAATGGTATTCAACTTTTGTAGGTGTGACTTTTGTCACATTTTTTTGATTTTGATTGATTTACCTTTACTTCATTAACCAATTAAAATCAAAATTTTATGAAAGCAAACGTTGGCAACACAGACAAATTAATCAGAATCATATTGGCTATTGTTCTTGGAACGCTCTATCTCACCAACACGGTAAGTGGCGTTTTGGGGATAGTGGTTTTAGTTTTTGCCATCATTTTAGTGGCTACAAGTTTAATTAGCTTTTGCCCCATTTATCCCTTATTTAGTATCAATACTTGTCCTAACAAAAATAAAAAACCATGAAAGGTATAATTAAACTATTTTTCTTCTTGTCTTTTATTTCAAATGGTCAAGTCAATGTAGAATGGTCCAATTATCCCGGTGGCGTTTCCGTAGCGGTTAATCCATTAAACGAAGTCTATTCGGTGAATTGGGAGTATAATCCGGGCGGTGATATCACGTTAACCAAACGTAATTCCTCCGGTACGATTTTATGGGAGGCTACGTATGATAATGTGGATAACACCCGACACGAGGTCGCGACTTGGATTGAAACCGACAGTCAAAATAATTGTCTTGTTTCGGGAACCATTCGCTCCGGTTTTTCCAATCCGGTTAATGCAGCCAGTCTTTTAATGAAATATAATCCGCAAGGCGATTTACTGTGGCGAGTGGTGTTTGAAGATTCCTTTGAAGGGTCATACACCCGAAAAATACTAGTTGATTCTTCAGATAATATTTATGTATTAGGATTGGGAATGGGACCGAATGGTATGGTCACCAGAATAAAAAAATTCAACTCAAATGGTGAAACCGTTTGGAATTACTATGATACAAATGGAGTAGGAGCACCCATCAACATGAAATTTACGCCCGACAATGCGTTGGTCGTTTCCGGCAGAAGCATCACCGGAATCATCAATGGTTATTTAAAACTGAGTTTAGAAGGAAATTTACTTTGGAGTAAAACAGGTATAACCAGTCCCACTGTGGGCGATATTGCCGGTGATCTCATGGGTAATGCTTATATCATTAATGGCGAAGATGTAGTTTCAAATGCGGGTAGTATTCTTGAAAAATTGAATAGTGCCGGAAATACACTATGGTCAGACACCAATGCCATGGCAGGAAGCCGAGTGGAGGTGGGTTCTGATAATTATCCTCTCATCAGCGGTTTTCCAAATTCAGGAACAGGAGGAGCCGCTTTTATGAAATATACGTCCGAAGGCTCTGTACTTTGGCAAAACCTAAACGCTGACGGACCTGAAATTTTGTTATTGCACGGTCAATTGAAATTGGATGCAGCCAATAATGCTTATCTTTCTGCAGGCAATTTATTTAATATGGCGGTTTGCAAAATCAACGCCGATGGAACAAATGGTTGGGTAGGATTGGTTTCCGGAAGTAATTCTGCGAGTTCGTTTGTATTAGCAGGCGATAATTCGGTGTATGTGGTAGGTGGAACAACAGCAAAACTCGGACAAGCTCCACTGGGCATAAATACGACTGAGGTTGCTCTATTTGTTATTTTTCCGAATCCATTTTCATCCACATTCACAATTCAATCCTTTATTGATGAGGGAGAAAAACAAGTAGCTCTTTATGATCTATCCGGTAAATTAATCTACGAGGATAAGTTTACAGGATTTAATGCAAGCCTAGAGTTGAACGCTATTTCGAGTGGAATTTATATCATTATAATCGTTGATAAAAACGGAAAAATACACAAGCAAAAGTTGATTAAAAATTGATTCTACTAAAAAAAAGCTGTACGATTTGTACAGCTTTTTCACGTAGTAGGTTAAATGTGGTATTTGGAAACTAACTAACTTTAATCATCTAACAAATCAGTATATTCTTCAATTTTATCTTTAATGGTATTGGCCAAACTTTGGTTGCCATCAGTATCATTAGGGCTAATTTCAATTAAACCGTCACCGTTATCATCGGTTGCATTCGATAAATCAACATTGGCCAAAACCGCATCTAAATTAAAATCAATCACCAAGGTTGCAGCATTATCAGCTATAACCAAGTTTTGACCGGCATCTTCGTAATCAATTTCAAAATCTTCGTCAATATTGTGCCAAAACACAAAGGGAGTAGAACCAATGGTACCTTTGATTAAGACAGACTTGTTGAACAACTCACTTTCAGCATTGTTATTTCTAGCCATTTTAAATTCCACTTCTTCATACACGCCGTTAGGAATGTTGATAGTTGTGATGGTCGTTTGTCCGCTTAATAAATCCAATTCAAACGGACCTCTTAATTCAAATTCATCGTCATCACCATAAAACCCATCGCCATAATCATCGTCGTCATCGTCATAAAAATCATCATCTAATTCAAATTCAATTTCTTTTAAATTAATTTTAAAGTCGGAAATGCTCACTGCATTTTCCATTCTGCCCGTGTTTCCTGAATAGGAAGCTTTGGCAAGAATCGTTAAATTGTCATTCGAATCATTCGAAGAACTTTCGTCGTTACTACAAGAAACGGTTGAAAAAATAATTGTTAAAAGGCCTAAAAGAATTTTTTTGTTTTTCATAGTGTGTAAATTTTTGTTGTATAGTGATGAAACAACTTACTTTCAATTTACCCTACCTGAAATTTTAAAAAATTACTTAAAATCATTTTTTGATGCTTATTTGCTTTATGTTATCTTTGCACTTCATTAAAAGAAAATCCAAATTATGTTCAGTAATTTAAGCGATAAACTCGACAAAGCTCTCCATATTTTAAAAGGTCACGGTAAGATTACCGAAGTAAACGTAGCGGATACTCTGAAAGAAGTACGACGTGCGTTGTTGGATGCCGACGTGAATTTTAAAATTGCCAAAGATTTTACCAATTCCGTCAAGGAAAAAGCATTAGGTCAAAACGTATTGACTTCGTTACAACCCGGTCAGTTGATGGTGAAATTGGTCAAAGACGAGTTAACCGAATTAATGGGTGGCGAGGAAGTTGGCGTTAACCTTTCCGGTCATCCGTCTGTGATTTTAATGTCCGGTTTGCAAGGTTCGGGTAAAACCACTTTTTCCGGAAAATTAGCTAATTTTCTAAAAACCAAAAAAGGAAAGAAACCGCTTTTGGTGGCTTGTGATATCTATCGTCCGGCGGCAATTAATCAGTTGCATGTGGTAGGAGATCAAATTGGGGTAGAAGTATATTCTGAACCTGAAAATAAAAATGCGGTTGACATAGCTCAAAACGCAATTAAATACGCCAAAGCAAATGGATTCAATGTTGTCATTGTCGATACCGCAGGTCGTTTGGCCATTGATGAGCAAATGATGAATGAGATTGCGAATGTGCATAAAGCCATTCAGCCGCAAGAAACTTTGTTTGTGGTGGATGCCATGACGGGTCAAGATGCAGTAAATACAGCCAAAGCATTCAACGACCGATTGAACTTTGACGGAGTAATTTTAACCAAATTAGATGGTGATACACGTGGTGGAGCGGCGATTACGATTAAATCAGTGGTGAATAAACCCATCAAGTTCATTGGTACCGGTGAAAAAATGGAAGCCATTGATGTGTTTTATCCTTCCCGTATGGCCGACAGAATTTTGGGCATGGGAGACGTGGTGTCGTTGGTAGAAAGAGCCCAAGAACAATATAATGAAGAAGAAGCCCGCAAATTGCAAAAGAAAATTGCCAAGAACGAATTTGGTTTTGATGATTTCTTAGTGCAAATTCAGCAAATCAAAAAGATGGGTAACATGAAGGATTTGGTCGGGATGATTCCCGGAGCCGGAAAAGCCTTGAAAGATGTGGAAATTGAAGACGATGCGTTCAAACATATTGAAGCCATTATTCATTCGATGACACCCACGGAAAGAAGTAAACCGGCGATTATAGACGGAAAGCGAAAAATCAGAATTGCCAAAGGTTCCGGTACGAAAGTAGAACAAGTGAACCAATTGATGAAGCAATTTGATCAAATGAGTAAAATGATGAAAATGATGCAAGGCGGCGGCGGTAAAAACCTAGCCAGAATGATGGGCGGCATGAAAGGAATGCGACCCTAAAATATATCTGAGACGCGATGATTCGCGTCTTATTTTTTTAGCACAACACAACCAAAACAACACACTATGAAGATTTTAGACGGTAAAAAAGTTTCCGAAGACATTAAAAATGAAATTGCTGCCGAAGTACAGAAAATGAAAGACAATGGCGAGAAAGTACCCCATTTGGCCGCCGTTATTGTGGGGAATGACGGAGCGAGTTTAACGTATGTGGGCAGTAAAGTAAAAGCCTGTGAACGCGTAGGTTTTGAAAGCACATTGATTAAAATGCCTAACACCACTTCGGAAACGGAATTATTAAAAAAAATCAAAGAATTAAACGAAGACGATGATATAGACGGCTTTATCGTGCAGTTGCCTTTACCGAAACAAATTGATACGCAAGAAGTGTTAATGGCGATTGATCCCAGTAAAGACGTGGATGGATTTCATCCGGAAAACTTCGGGAAAATGGCGTTGGATATGACCACATTTATTCCGGCTACGCCATTTGGCATTTTAGAATTGTTGGAACGTTACGGTGTGGAAACACAAGGAAAGCATACGGTTGTTATCGGCAGAAGTCATATTGTGGGAAGACCGATGAGTATTTTGATGGGAAGAAAAGGCTTTCCGGGGAATTCTACCGTTACATTAACACATAGTTATACCAAAAACATTGCTCAAATTACTACGCAAGCGGATATTATCATCACGGCTTTAGGTGTCCCCAATTATTTAAAAGCCGAAATGGTAAAAGATGACGCGGTGGTAATTGATGTGGGAATCACACGAGTTGCCGATGATTCTACTGAAAAAGGCTACCGCATTACCGGTGATGTAGATTTTGAAAATGTGAGTAAAAAAGCCTCTTTCATCACTCCGGTTCCGGGAGGAGTAGGACCTATGACGATTGCGATGTTATTGAAAAACACGTTATTGGCAAGAGAACAGAAACGATTAAAGATGAGATAAATAATAAAACCCAAGTGATGAGCTTGGGTTTATTCGTTTTAATGATTATCTTAGCAGTAAATTTTATAGAATGGGAGCAGAGGCTTTAAAACTAGAACTATTGGATTGGTTATTACATGTTGATAATAACGATATGCTTCATTATTTAAAAGTGATTAAAGATCAAACTACCTCACAAACAGATTGGTGGGATGAGTTAACTGATGAACAAAAAGCCGGAATTGAAAGAGGAATAAAAGATATCGAATCAGGCAGAGTAGTTTCTCATGAAGTTGTAAAAAATAAATATGGCTTATAAAAAGTATAAGTTATATTGGTCCAACGAATCATTAGATAATCTAGAAAATATTTTAGATTATTTAAATAAGAAATGGACACCCAGAGAAGTAGAAGCTTTCAAAGAAAAACTCCGCAAACAAATCGATATCATTTTGTCGTTTCCTGAAATTTTTCCAATTTCTCAATTTCAACCTAGATTGAGAAAGGCTGTTTTAAGTAAACAAACAACTATATTTTACGAGATAAACGGAGACAGAATTACAGTCGTCTATTTATTTGTTGCAAAGAAAAATCCAAATAAAATTAAGTAAATTTAAGTTTTATTTTTCTTAATTATGTTAGGTCTTCGAACCTCTACTTTCGGTAAACTCGCTTCTTCTGTTTTGCTCGAAGGTTCAATCAATTGATTCAATTCTTTGATTTCAGCAGGGGTTAAATCACGGTATCTTCCGACCGGAATATCTAAAGAAATATTGATGATTCGGATGCGTTTTAGAGCCGTTACTTCATAGCCTAAATACTCACACATTCTGCGAATTTGACGGTTCAAACCTTGCGTTAACACAATTTTAAAAATGTATTTGCTGATTTGTTCCACTTTGCATTTTCTTGTAACCGTGTCTAAAATCGGAACGCCATTGCCCATTTTTTGAATGAAACGGTCGGTAATCGGTTTGTCTACCGTAACGATGTATTCTTTTTCATGGTTGTTTCGAGCTCGGAGAATTTTGTTCACAATATCACCGTCATTCGTCATAAAAATCAACCCTTCACTGGCTTTGTCCAATCGGCCGATGGGAAAAATACGTTCCGGATAGTTGATATAATCCACAATATTATTACGGACACTTTGGTTGGTGGTACATTCAATACCCACCGGTTTGTTGAACGCTAGGTAAATGGGTTTGTCTCTGTTTTCGCGTATGAGTTTGTTATCGACACGAATTTCGTCAGTTTCAAGCACTTTTGTACCCATTTCAGGCACTCGACCGTTAATGGTTACGCGACCTTCACTGATTAATCGATCGGCTTCACGGCGAGAACAAAAGCCGGATTCTGATAAAAATTTATTGATGCGTTTTCCTGAATCTTCCATACTGCAAAAGTAAATTTATTTTGTGGATTAATCATACCTATCAATTTTATTCTAATTGAGGGAAAATTAGTAAATTGCACAAAAATTGCCTATTATCAAGAACTTACGGATATGATAAAAAAACTACTTTTTATTTTTAGTTTCCTGATTTCACTATTTGTAACAGCACAAAATAGAAAAAATCAATTTCATTTGAACGCCAATAGTACTCGACATGCCTTGCATGTTTCGTTTCATTCTGACCTAGTTTTGAAAGACAAAGAAGCCATTCTTTCACAATTTCCTGAAATAGCTTCACTTTCCGATGAATTTCAATTGAATTTTAAAAAAACGATTTCTTTTTCAGAGGAAAAATGGACAGATTTAGAAAGGAATGCTAAACAATATGCCGGGAATTCTTCTGCTGTACATCAATTAAAAAATATATTTGAAGTAGTAGTACCGAATCCAACCAACGAAAAATTACTATTCTTGGCTTCTGCTTTTGAAGAATGGAATGCAGTGAATTATGCCAGTTTAATTTCCTTAGAACCCCTTACTCCACCTTTTGACATTCCTCCCACCACCCCTGATTTTATGGTGAATCAAACGTATATTGGTCCAAATCCGGGTTTAAACATGCAATATGCCTGGGATTTAGGGTTAAAAGGCGAAGGAATTCGGGTGCGTGATGTGGAATATGGTTTTAACAAAAACCATGAAGATTTGAATGAAGTAAATGCATTTTTAGCTCCCGGAATGACAATTGCAGCTGAGGCATTAGAATATTCTCAACACGGTACAGCTGTTGTTGGAATTATTATTGCCGGAAATGACGGCTATGGGATGACTGGTTTAGCACATGAAGCTTCAGAAGTAATTCTGTTTCCGGAATGGCAGGAAATTGGTTATAACAGAATAAATGCAGTAAATCAATCCATTCAAAATTCTACAGCTGGAGATGTAATTCTGTATGAAATGCAGGAAGATGGGGCTGCTGCCGGTTTTCAAGATTATGTACCGGCTGAGTATAATAATGTCATTTGGGATTTAACGAAAGCAGCATCCGATGCCGGTATTGTGATTGTAGCGGCAGCCGGAAATGGTAATCAAAATTTAGATGGAACACTTTACACCAGTTACATGAACCGAGGCAATAGCGGAGCAATTATTGTGGGTGGTGGATTGCCTAATCTTACTCATAACAGAATTTCCTATAGCACTTATGGTTCCAGAGTGGATGTGCAAGGTTGGTCTCAAAATGTTTTTGCCTGTGGTTACGGAACGCTGACTATGATTAATGGTGATATTAATCAAGGTTATATTAATTTTTCAGGAACCAGTTCGGCAACGCCAATGGTGGCAGCTTGTGCAATTGTTTTACAGTCTTACTATCACGATTTAACGGGCAATTATTTAACCGGTCCCCAATTGCGAACCATTTTAAATGAAACGGGAATTCCTCAAGGGAATCCAACTGCAGGAAATATTGGTCCATTTCCAAATATGCAGGCAGCTGTGCAACGGGTTTATGATGATTATTTGTTGGGTTTGGATGTAGTCAATCACACTGAATTTTCGGTTTTTCCCAATCCGGTACAACATCAATTGAAGTTTTTAACGCAAGAAGGTTTATCTGAAAATGCTGCTGTTGAAATTTTTAATGCCTTAGGACAGTCAGTGCTTTTATCTAAAATGCCTACTACTAAAGAACTTGATGTGTCAACTTTAGCCAGTGGCATGTACTTTGTCAAAGTATCTGACGGGAATCAATCGGCTACCAAAAAAATAATTAAGCAGTAAGCAAGAATTTTTCGATTTGTTCGTACAATGTTGGATCATGCATACTATGACCTAATCCTTTGGTTTCGATAAATTGAACGTTTTGCCAAGTGGATTCAATTTTTTTACTTTCTTCAATTTTCACCATATTGTCATCAATATCATGTGACAGCATACCTGGAACGGATAGTGAGGACGCAAATATTTTTCCTGAAAAGTCTATTGGATTGATATTGAAGCGTTTCATAAAATACTGATGCATCAATAGAATAACCCGGTTGTTTAACCCGAGTAAATTGGCATAATTTCGGATAATTATTTCTAAATCTGAGGGAGAGCCTAATAAAACCATTTTCTTTAAGGAAGCAAATTTGTAGTGGTGCTGAAAATATAAACCGGTTAAGGCACCGGCTGAGTGACCGATAAGCACTTGTGGTTCGTATTTTTGAAATACAGTTTGAATAAAATGGGCATATTGCAATACGTTAAATTCCTTTCCGGATGATAGGCCGTGAGCCGGAGCATCGAGTGCTAAGATGGTGTAACCTGATTTTTGTAGAAATGGAAAAAGAGGTTCCCATCGTGATGCATTACTTTCCCAACCATGAGCCAACAACACTTTTGTTTCATTACCTTTCCATTTATAAATCGGGAAGGATTGTTTTTCTACTTTGATGATTTCAATCTCCGCTTTTTTTAAAATATCCGGAATGGCTTCCGGTGAAAGTTTTCCGGAACGAGGTTCACTAAAAAATTTATATGCCAACAATGTTGCTTTTTCAGGAAAAACAAAACTTAAAAAGTTGATATAAAAACCAATGGTTTTAACCAGTAATGAAGTGAAAATTTTATTCATAAAAAAACCCCGAATCCGGGGTTTGTGTATTATATGTTTGCAAAGATGCTTTCCATTTTTTCTTTTTCCTCAGCGGCTAAAACATTGTCAACCAATATTCTTCCACTGTGCTCATCGGTTAAGATTTTTTTGCGAGCAGCAATTTCAACCTGAGTTTGTGGCGGTATTGTAAAGAAGGAACCGGCAGACGCACCTCTTTCGATGGAAACCACTGCTAAACCATTACGCACGCTTGAACGAATTCGGTGATAAGCTGCCAGTAAACGCTCTTCGATATTAGCAGCATATTCGGCAGAAAGTTTAGTTAAAAACTCTTCTTCTTTTTGTGTTTCTGCCATGATATCGCCTAATTCAGCTTTTTTGTGCTCTAAATGCGATTGTTTTGAGCTTAATTTTTCTTGCGAATCGGCTACTTGTTGTTTTTTGTACTCAATGGAAGCTTTCATTTCTTTGATGTGCTTCTCATTCAATTGAATTTCTAATTCCTGAAATTCAATTTCTTTGGTTAAGGAGTTGAATTCTCTGTTATTACGAACATTTTTTTGTTGTTCAGTATATTTTTTAATTCCCTCTTTGTGAGCTTCAATAGCATTTTTCTTCGCTTTGATTTGGTCATCAATTTGCTCTAAATCGGCTTTTAATTTTTCGTTACGTGCTTTTAAACCTGCTACTTCGTCTTCTAAATCTTGTACTTCAAGTGGCAATTCACCTCTTACGTTTCTGATTTCATCAATTCTTGAGTCGATTAACTGCAAGTCATAGAGTGCTCTTAACTTCTCTTCTACACTCATTTCTTTTACGTTTGTCATAATCTAAAAGTACTTAACTGGATTTGTATTTTGTTCTGATAAAATGATTGCAAAATTAGGAAATTTTTTGATAAGAAAATCAACAATATAATTTTTTGTGTACCGTTCGCTTTCATAATGTCCAATATCGGCCAAAAGTAGCTGATTTTCAGCTTCATAAAATTGATGGTATTTTAAATCAGCGGTTAAAAACGCATGGGCACCCAGTCGTTTCGCTTGAGCAATCGCAAAACTACCTGAACCACCTAATACGGCGACTTTTTTTATCTTTTTATTCAAAAAAATGCTGTGTCTAATGCTATCACATTGCATTTTTTCCTTTACAAATTGTAGAAAATCTCTTTCGTTCATTTCATTTTTCAGTTCACCTATCATGCCTAAACCGATATTTTGGTGTTGGTTTTGCAATTCGTAAATTTCATAAGCAACTTCTTCATAAGCATGGTTTTTAAACAGTGCCTTTAAAATTTTGGCTTCCAAATGCTTTTCAAAAGTGACTTCGATTTTGATTTCTTCATTTTCTACAAATTCAAAACGTTCACCGATTTCGGGATTGCTGTTTTCATTGCCCATGTAGGTTCCGATTCCTCTGGAGTTAAAACTGCAATCTTCATAATTTCCAATGTTTCCGGCACCGGCATCAAATAATGCATTTCGCAATTTTTGATGGTTTTCGGGAATGGTATAGGTCACTAATTTTCGAATGAATTTCTCTTTCGGAACCAAGATTTTGGTATTTTGAAGTCCTAATTGATTGCAAATAATTTTGTTTACGCCATCTTGATGATTATCCAAAGCGGTATGCACAGCATAAATGGCAATATCATTTTTGATGGCTTTTAAGACTACTCTTTCCACATAGGTTTTTCCGGTAATTTTTTTTAATCCTGAAAATACAATAGGGTGGAAGCAAACAATTAAATTACAGTTTTTTTCGATGGCTTCGTCCACTTCGTTTTCCAAGGCATCATGGCAAACGAGCATTCCATTAATTTCTTGATCTGGATTTCCTAAAAGCAACCCCACATTATCAAAATCTTCGGCATAAGCCAAAGGTGCAAGTTCTTCTAAAATCGGGAGAATGGTTTGAAGTTTCATTGAAAATAATTAAGTCACAAATTTAAGTAATTATTCATGAAAAGTATCTTTACATTATAAAATGAATCCTTTTTTACACAGTAAAAGCTTTACGGTTTGTTCTTTAAAACGCGATTTATTTCATTGAGTAATAATGGAAATCCGGGTTCAGTCATGTCATGTCCGTAACCGTCCAACTCCAATAATTGGGTATGTTGATGCCCGTTTACTTTCATCATTCGCATTAAATAGGCATTTTCTTCATACCTTCCCAATAATTCCAACTCGCGATCGCCTGTAATTAACAAAAGTGGCGGAGCATCTGCACGCACATGATACAGTGGGGCTAAATCGTCAACAATAGGTTTTTTGCCATCAATACCTCTTTCTTCACGAATGGTAAAGTGTGTAATGGTATGACCACTAAACGGAATTATGCCTGCAATTTTATTAGCATCAATGTTGAAAGTGGCTAGCCAACGTTTGTCTAATCCGACCATTGCGGCTAAATAGCCTCCGGCAGAATGACCCGATACAAAAATGGATCTGGCATCGCCACCCAATGATTCGATGTTATTGAACACCCAAGCCACAGCGGCAGCGGCATCCTCAATGTAGGTTGGCGATTTTACTTTTGGATAAAGTCGATAATTGACAGCCACTATCGCAACGCCTTTGTTTTTTAAAGCTTCCGGAATGTATTTGTTACCCCCTGATAATCCTCCACCATGGAACCAAACTATTGTTGCAAAGTTTTTTTGATTGGTTGGGTAGTAGATATCCAACACACATCGCTCTTTGATGTAGGCATCTTTTTGGTTGATTGCAGTTGAATAGTAGGGTTGATTTACTTTCGTATTGTATTCTGTAGTTTGGGCTTGTGTCCAAAAAATTCCTAAGAAGAGTAAAATAACAATGTGTTTTTTCATATATTAGTTTTTATGGGGTTAACAATATTAACCCGGAATTTTTTCCTCTAACATTTCATTTCCCTTTAGGTCAAAGTAAGTACAAATCATTTTTTCCAGGTTTACTCTCCATTTTTCTATGCCGGATTTGGCACAATCACTGCAAAAAGTGGGGTAATCTGTTTTTCCTTGTTGATGGGCTTTTAAGTCGGCTTTGAATTGATTTTCATTCGCATTATTATGAATAGTTAAAGCATCATATTTTGCTTCGGAATTAACTTTAAAGTCATTTTTACCATAATAATTAGAGTGTCCATCGGAAACAAAAGTATCATACAAAACAACGCCCAATTGTTTAAGTTCTTGAATGTAAGCGGGAAAGTCGGCACCGGATTTTACTTTACTGTGAGCGGTTTTAATTTGTTCGATTGTAAACATAATAGGTAGATTTAAAGATAAATTAAAAGTAATGATTAACTAGTTTTCTATTTTGAATTTTCCATTTGAACATTTGAAGTTTAATAAGGATTATTATTTTCGTTTCTGTTAATAAAAATCCATCTTCAAAACTACTAAATATTTCTTCAAATATCCTATCTTCGTTGTATGATTCTTTTGCGAAAAATACTCTTTCCTTTTGCCGTTTTATATGGTTTTATAACTACTATTCGGAATTGGTTTTATCACAAAGGTATTCTAAAATCGTATTCATTTCCCATTCCGATTATTGCTGTTGGAAACCTCAGTGTTGGCGGAACAGGCAAAACGCCACAAATTGAATATTTAATTCGATTGCTTTCTCCAAATTATAAAATCGCTGTATTAAGCAGAGGTTATAAACGCAAGTCATCCGGTTTTTTATTGGCTGATTATGCTTCAACCGCTGAATTGTTGGGAGATGAACCATTTCAATTGCATCAAAAATTCCCAAGTATTCAAGTAGCTGTGGATGCCAACCGCAAAAATGGAATTGAACGATTGTTAGCTTTAGAAAATAAACCGGATATCATATTACTTGACGATGCTTTTCAACACCGTAAAGTAAAAGCCGGGTTTTATATATTATTGACAGCCTATAACGATTTGTATGCAGATGATTTTATTTTACCCACCGGAAATTTGCGTGAAAGTAGTAGTGGAGTAAAAAGAGCTGATGTGGTGGTTGTTACCAAATGTCCGCCTACACTTACCGAAGCAGCACAAAATCAAATTCGTCAAAAGTTACACCTTTTGGCTCATCAACAGCTTTATTTTTCGGCCATTCAATACGATGTAATGCTCTATTCCGAAAGTGAAAGGTGTTCTGTAGCTTCACTACTAAACACTGATAAACTGTTAGTAGCCGGAATCGCTAAACCCCAACCATTTTTCAATCATTTACAAGATGGCAACGATGAGGAATTGGAATTTCCCGACCATCACGATTTTACAGAAAGTGATATCCAAACCATTCAGAAAAAATCAAAAAATAAACCGATTATTACCACCGAAAAAGATTTTGTTCGCTTAAAAGGAAGAATAAATCCGGCTCAATTATTCTATTTACCGATACAAAGTATTTTTCTTTCCAACGGTGAAAATTTCAATCAACAAATAAACAATTATGTGGAACAAAGTACAGGAAACCGTCCAATTTCTTAAAGAGAAAACCAATTATACACCTGAATACGGCATCATTCTCGGTTCCGGTTTGGGCTCATTTACGCAAGATATCAACATCGAATTCACCATTCCGTATTCCGAAATTCCCAACTTTCCGGTTTCCACTGTGCAAGGACATAAAGGGGCGTTAGTTTTCGGTAAAATCGGAACTAAAAGCGTAGTTGCCATGCAAGGCCGATTTCATTTTTATGAAGGTTACGATATGCAAACGGTGACTTTTCCAGTGCGTGTGATGAAGTATTTAGGTATTCAAAAACTCATTGTTTCCAATGCTTCCGGCGGTGTAAATCCAACGTACAAAGTAGGCGATGTGGTTGTTATCAAAGATCATATTAATTTATTTCCCGATCATCCGTTGCGAGGGGCAAACGATGAACGTTTCGGACCGCGATTTGTCAACATGAGCGAACCGTACTCACGCACCATGATGCAAAAAGCCAAAGAAATTGCTCAACAAAATGCTATCGAACTCAAAGACGGCATCTATCTAGGCTTGCAAGGTCCCACTTTTGAAACCTTAGCTGAATACAAAATGGTCAAAATTCTCGGTGCCGATTGTGTCGGAATGTCCACCGTTCCCGAAGTCATCGTAGCTCGTCACATGGAAGTTGATTGCCTCGGAATTTCCGTGATTACCGACATGGGCGATGAAGAAAATATTGATGAGGTGAACCATGATGAGGTGCTTGAAGCCGCCCGAAAAGCCGAGCCACACGTGCGAAAATTAATCAAAGAATTTATTCTGAATTATTAGGCAGCTCATCCGGTCATCCGTTGCATCCCGATAGCTATCGGGACGGCCTCCAAGCTATTTTTCTACTGCTTTTTCGTGGCTTTCGTTGGTCGCCTCAAAAAGCAAAGAAAAATTAGCTTGCTGTACTGCGGGGTTTCCACTGCTACCCGGGCTGGGAATTGTATTAAAAAGGAGAATGTGAGGGTTTTTGACTGTAAAAAAGTTCGAAATTACAGAAGAAGAACTTTAAAAAATACTAACCTCAAGAGGAGTAGGTTATTTTACCTGTCGATTACAGAGTTTTTCTAAAGTTTCGCCTTGTAATAAAGACTAAATATACTAGAAATATGACTAAAAATATTTGAAAAATAAAAATTATATAAGATAGTATTCTAATATTATTTTTTTCAAATTTTTTTTCTATTTTTAAATCATTAACACTTAAAGGTGGATTAATAGTCCAACCAGATTTTTTTTCATTAATGATTTCAATAAATGGAAATATATTCATTAAAGTAATTATTAATAATATTGTAGAAATCATTAAAATTATATTTACTATTAAATTTTTGAATTTTGTATTTAATGATCTAACAAGATAAACTCCAAAAAATAATAATATACTTAATGTAAAAATAAAGTGAATGTTGGAAATAACTAAATATGTATCATACGTATTTAGGTCAAAAGTTGATTCAGATTTAAAGCCTTCTTTTCCGAAAATTAGAAAGTAAATTAACAGAATAAAAATTATTGTCACTAGAAGCCAAATAACTTCATTTCTATTTAAAATTTTCAAGTTTTTCTATTAATATAGTTTATTACTCATAAATCACCCCAACTGCTGAGCAATCACCTTATAAAAATTATCCGGATTAAAAGGTTTAGTCACCACATCATTCATTCCAAAAGAAAGTAACATTTCACGATTTTCGTTCATCGAAATGGCTGTTAAGGCAATAATAGGAAGTTTTTTGTTGAATTCTCGGATTCGTTCGGTGGCAATCGTTCCGTTAATACCGGGAAGATGCACATCCATCAATACCAAATCGTAGCTATTGTTGCGAATCATTTCAATGGCTTCTTCGCCATTATCAATCAATTCGCAGACAATTTCTTTGTTTTCAAGCATTTTTTTGGTAATCATCTGGTTGATTTTATTGTCTTCGACAATCAATACTTTTTTGTTTGCAAAAATATTTTCGTTGTATTGTTTTCGAACTTCTTCAAATGTTTGTTGGCCCAATTCAAAATCAACATCAAATGAAAAAGTAGAACCAATTCCTTCTGCACTGGTTAGCTTAATTTCGCCGCCCAACAGATTAACCAGTCGTTTTACAATAGCTAATCCTAAGCCGGTGCCGCCATATTTACGGTTTATTTCAACAGAACCTTGTGAAAAACTTTCAAAGATTGTACTTTGTTTTTCAAGCGGAATCCCAATTCCCGTATCTGCAATTTCAAAATGAATAGTGGAAATGTTATTTTCGTTTTTCAACATTTTAGCCGAAACATTTACTTTACCGTTTTTTGTAAACTTCAACGCATTATTAATCAGGTTGATAAAAATTTGAGAAAGTTTTGTGGGGTCGCCTATCAGGTTATCCGGAATTGAGGTGTCAAGTTCTAATTCAAAATCATTATTGTTTTTACTTGCAAGATCTTTAAACGAATAGTGTAAATCGCTCAATAATTGTTTGACATTCACATTTATGCTTTCAATTTCGATGTTTTCACTTTCCACCCGGTTGATTTCTAAAATATCATTGATGAAAGTCAGCAAATAATCTCCCGAGAATTTGAGTGAAGTGAGGTATTGCAATTGCGATTTCTTAGGGTTTTCTTCAATCAACAAATGTGTAATTCCATTGATTGCATTCAATGGTGTTCGCAATTCATGACTCACGGTAGATAAAAATTCCGCTCGGGCTTTGGATGCTTTTTCTGCCTTTTCTTTGGCTAACAAAAGTTCCTGGTTTTTTTCCTGAAGTAACTTATTGGATTGGCTTCTGATAATGTTATTTTTGTATAAGGATAAACTCAATAACGAAAGAATTGAAATCAATGCAATACTTAAAATACTAATTAATTTTGAGAATTTATTGGCTCGTTGTTGTTCTTTGTTTTCACGGTCCATTTGTTCAATTGACTTTAAACGCTCGGCTTCTTTAAAACTCAAAAAATCTTCTGTTCCAATTCTTTTACTGTTTAGATCTTGAATACTATCTCTGATCTGAAGATGAAGTTTCATGTATTTAAATGAATTTTCAACATCGATTACTTTTTCATGAACTTCACTTAATGTTCGTGCAATCTTTGCTTTAAGTTCAAGATTTTTATTTTTGGAACTTAAGTCAAGAGCTTTATTTAAATAATTCAAAGCTAAATTATAGCGATTGTCATCAGCTTCAATAAGCCCAATATTGTATAATGCTTCCGCTTTAGTTTTGAAATGGTCTTCTTCGTCGTGATTTACGACAATTGTATTTAAAATAGACAATGCCAATTGGTTTTCACCTTTTGCCCGATAAACTATACCTTTTTGTAAATTTATCATTTTTGTGGCTTCGGGAATATCAATTATTTCATAGATTTTTTCAGCTTCTTTAAAATAATATTCCGCCTTAGAATATTCTTTTTTGTCTACATAACACAACCCTAAATTATAAAAAGTATAGGCCTGATTGGAAGATGGTTTTTGTTTATTATATAAGGAAATACTTTTGTTATAGGTTTGAATGGCATCGGAATATTTTTTTAATTCAAAATAGACATTTCCAAGAAATGAGTAGGCATCCGCTTGAGCTTGATAATCTTGATTGGTTTCAGCAAATTCAATAGCCTTTTGAATGTAGTCTTGAGAACTTCGGTAGTTGTTATTTTTTTTATGAAAATTAGCTAATTCAATAAAATAGTTAGTACTGTCTAAAACTTCTACGTTTTTGATAGAAGAATTCTTTTGCGAATAAACAGAAAGAGTAAGAGAAAGTATAATTACTAAAGTAAAATATTTCATACCAAAAAATGGTTGTTTTTAATGGCATAAAATTAACTATTTATTTGAAATATACCCAATTAAGTCGATAATTCTCGATGAATAACCGATTTCGTTGTCATACCACCCCACTACTTTTACCATCTTATCAATAACTGAGGTCAATTGAGCGTCAAAAAGGCAGGAATTTGTATTGCCGATAATATCAACAGAAACAATCGGATCTTCTGTGTAAGAAAGGATACCTTTGAGATTTGTTTGGGATGCTTTTAGAAAAGCGGCATTTATTTCTTCAATCGAAACGGCTCTGGAAACATAGCACGTAATATCGGTTAACGAACCGTCTGGAACCGGAACACGTATACCGCTTCCTCCTAATTTGCCCTCTAATTTCGGGAATATTTTAGTCAACGCTTTGGCAGCTCCGGTAGTGGTTGGCACAATGGACTGTGCCGCACCACGTGCTCTTCGTAAGTCTTTGTGAGGTTGATCGTGTAAACTTTGGTCGGTAGTGTAGGAGTGAACAGTAGTGATATAGGCTTGTTCAATGCCACACAGTTCATCTATGATTTTAATCATTGGAGCTGCATTGTTAGTGGTGCAACTCGCATTGGAAATGATTTTTTCTGAGCCATCTAAAATGGATTCATTTACCCCTAAAACGACTGTTTTTATTTTGTCCTCTTCGGGTGGAGCAGAGAGGATTACTTTTTTTGCTCCGCTAGCAATATGTTGATAGGCTTCTTCATAGGTTTTGAATTTTCCGGTACTTTCTATCACAACATCAACAGGTTGCCAATTCAACTCGGAGATATTTTTTTTTCTGAAAAAGGAATATGATTTTCCATCCACAAAAATATGTTCCTCATCAAAAGTAACTTCGTTTGGCAAAACACCATGAATGCTATCGTATTTTAGTAAATGAGCCATTGTTCTCGTGTCAGCAATGTCGTTAATGGCAACTACTTCAATGCTGGGATGATTGAGTAATAATCGGAATAAATTTCGTCCGATTCGACCAAAACCGTTGATAGCTATTTTTGTTTTCAAGATTGAAGTTTCAGGTTTCAGGTTTCAGGTTTCAGGTTTCAGGTTTCAGGTTTCAGGTTTTCGGGAATTAACTTGAAACCTGAAACCTGAAACAAATTTATTAAAGTATATGTTTCTGAGCATGATAAGAAGATCTTACCAAAGCTCCACTTTCCACATGGCGGAAACCTAATTCTTTCCCGATTTCTTCGTATTTTTTGAATTGTTCCGGTGTGATGAATTCTTTTACGGGTAGATGTTTTTTACTGGGTTGAAGGTATTGTCCAATTGTCACAATATCAACATTGACAGAACGAAGGTCTTTCATGGTTTCAATCACTTCTTCCTCTGTTTCGCCTAAACCTAACATAATTCCTGATTTGGTTCTTCGGATTCCTTTTTCTTTTAAGTAGCGTAAAACTTCTAAACTTCGGTCATATTTTGCTTGAATTCGTACTTCACGTGTCAATCTGCGAACGGTTTCCATATTGTGTGAAACCACTTCCGGGTTGGCTTCTATAATTCGGTCAATATTTCTTTCTACTCCTTGAAAATCAGGTATCAATGTTTCTAGGGTAGTATTTGGATTCATTCTTCGGATGGCTAGAATGGTTTCATACCAAATGATTGACCCCATATCTTTTAAGTCATCACGATCCACACTAGTCACAACCGCATGTTTGATGTTCATGATTTTAATGGAGCGAGCCACTTTTTCAGGTTCGTCCCAATCTACTGTTTCCGGACGACCTGTTTTTACTCCACAAAATCCACACGAACGCGTACAAATGTTTCCGAGAATCATAAAGGTTGCCGTGCCTTCTCCCCAACATTCTCCCATATTCGGACAACTTCCGGAGGTGCAAATGGTGTTCAATTTATATTTATCCACCAATCCTCTGAGTTCGGTATATTTTTGTCCCGTTGGCAATTTTACTCTCAGCCATTTTGGTTTTCCAACCGGTGGTTGTACATGGTCTAAAACAGTATTCATATCCTTTTTATTGAAGTACAAAGATAACAAAAAACGAAATGGAAACCCAAGAACTCAAAAATTAGGATTTCTTTATTATTTGTTGAATCAAGTGACCTTAATCAATAAAATCTAAATCGGAATTGTGCGTTTCAGCAATGGTTAATGTGGCATAAATTCCCAGTCCAAAAACAACTGTTCCAACGATTGCAGCGGACCAAATCACTCCGTAATCCACTTTAAAAAAATCAAATCCAATGAGCATTACCGGTAATAATCCTCTCACCATATTGGGAACAGTAGTGGTAGCTGTACTTCGAATATTTGTACCAAATTGTTCTGCTGCAACCGTTACAAACATGGCCCAATATCCTGTACCTAATCCGAGCCAGCGGCAATAGAAATAATACATGTTTTCGGATTTTTGACCACTAAACAAAAGGAGTACTACACCAATAATGGTGAAAAGCATCATATATAGTATGGCTTTTTTTCGTGAATGCAAAGCATGAGAAATAAATCCACTGGCAAAATCTCCGGCAGAAATTCCAATGTAGGCCCACATGATAGCTTTTCCGGGTTGGATGGAATCAATTCCCATCACATCAGCAAATTGATTCGCCATAACAGCTAAAATTCCAATACAAAACCAAGTAGGTAAACCAATGGCAATGCATCGTAAGTATTTAATAAATCTATTTTTATTGGTGAAAAAAGAGATAAAATTCCCTTTGGAAACCTGGTTTTGATGTTGAATGTCTTTATAAATACCACTTTCCACTACACCAATCCGAAGAAGTAAAAGGGCTAAGCCCATGGCTCCACCTATAAAATAGGCAATGGTCCAACTTCCGGCTAGTTCAACTGTAAGTTGAGCGACTACCGCTCCTAACAGACCAAAACCTGCCACAATGGAAGTGCCAATTGCTCGAAGTTCTTTCGGTAAACTTTCGGCAACCAAGGTGATGCCTGCTCCTAATTCACCTGCTAAACCTACTCCGGCAATAAAGCGTAAAACAGCATACAGCATGACTTTGTCTTCTATTGGAAAATGAGGTAAAAATCCACACGCAATATTGGCTAGTGAATACACCAAAATGGAACCAAATAAAACAGAAAGTCTTCCTTTTTTGTCGCCTAGCACTCCCCAAAGAATACCGCCAACCAATAAACCGGTCATCTGAAAATTTAGTATTGTTGTTCCGTCTTGGTCAACATTCATGCCTAATTCAATAAGACTTGGTACTCGAACAATTCCGAAAAGCAATAAATCATAAATATCCACAAAATAGCCTAATGCAGCTACAATAACAGGAAGACTTAAAAGGTGTTTGAGTTTTTCAGTTCGGGTAAAAGTTGTCATTTTTTGTTTGTTGAGAAAAACAAAAATAACAAAATAGTCTTATCGTTGTTGAATGATTTCAGCAAGTAATTTTTTTGCCCGAAGTAGTTTTACTTTAACATTGCTGAGCGGTTCATCTAATTGTTCAGCAATTTCTTGGTAACTCATTTCTTGAAAGTAGCGAAGTTGAATAACTTCCTGATAATGCGGTTTTAATTCCTTGATGTATTCTAACAGGCGAGATAAGTTTTGTTCTGTAATCAATTTGTCTTCGGCAGATGGCGTGGTATCTGCTACATTATACGCTTGATGATCTTCCTCATCATTCATATCGACAAAAAGAGAAATTTTCTTTTTGCGAAGCATATCAATGTGGACGTTTTTTGCGATTGCAATCAGCCACGTATTAAATTGAAATTCAGGATTGTAATGGGCTATTTTATCAAAAGCTTTTGAAAAAGTTTCTATGGTAATATCTTCGGCATCCGTTTCATTTTCTGTTCTTTTGAGCATAAAACCATACACTTCGTTCCAATACATATCCAAAAGGGAAGTAAAGGCAACTTGGTCACCATTCGTGGCTTTTTCTATGATTTTTTTTATTTCCAATGTACCGGTTTTGAAAAAATATTGGTAAAAAATACATTCAAATGTGTAAAAATCAACGCCATTTCCATAATTGGAAACCAATAGATAACGTCTTTTTCGTTTAATTTATTGGCTGCATAACCTAAAGATGTCCAAGTAAATAAATAACGAAACAAAACAATTGGCAATACTATCATCCATTGGTATTGAAAAGCTAACAATATGATTGCCAGTATTAAAAAAGATAATTGTGAAAAGAAAAATAAAGCCAATTGGAATCGATCAAAAAACTTATAATAAGTAGCTGTTGAAACATGCCTTCTTTTTTGATCAAACCATTCTTTGAAGCTGGTTTTGGGCATGGAATAGGTGAAACTTTCTTTAGAAAAACAAACAGTTGTATTTTCGGCATTTGATGCTTGATTCACAAATAAATCATCATCACCGGAACGCAGTTTCATGTGATCAATAAATCCGTTTACACGAAAGAATTCGTCTCTTTTATAAGCCAAATTGCGTCCTACACCCATATACGGTTTACCAATTTTCGCCCATCCAAAAAATTGTGTAGCGGTTAATAACGTTTCAAAACGTATAAGTTTGTTTAAAAATGAACCGGGAATTTTTTCATAGGCACCATAGCCAAGCACAATTGTTTTTTTGAGTGTAAAGTTTGAACTCATTTCTTTGATCCATTCTTTCGAAGTAGGGTAACAATCGGCATCCGTAAACAATAAATAATCGTTTTTTGCGGCCTTAATTCCTAGAGTTAATGCAAATTTTTTGTTGCCCCAAAAAGCTTCGTTGTTTTGTACTTTCACCAATTTGATGTTGGAATACTGTTTTTCAAATTCTTCAAAAAGATCCAAAGTATTATCGGAAGACGAATCATCAATTAACACAATTTCAAATTCCGGATAATTTTGTTCAGCCAATAAGGGGACAAATTTTTTGACTTGTTCAGCTTCATTTTTGGCACAAACAATTACTGAAATAGGAATACGTTTTGGATTGCTTTTTTGAACTTTTGAAAACGAAAATTTTCCAAAAACAAGTACATAATACAGCAACTGAATGACCGTTACACCAATCAAAACATAAAACAATATGTCCAACATAATGTATCTTTAAATTTTAAGAATGAGAGGGTTCTGAACAATCTTTCATTTGTTCAGGTGTTTTGCCACAAAAACTGCAGTTTTCACCATCTTTATTTAAAAACGGACTTTGGCTCGCACACGTTCCGGCAAATTTCCCGTCTTTTTTTGCCCAAATTTTAATGGCTATTCCGGCGAAAGCAATGGCTAGTAATCCGATGCTAAGGAGAATCAATTTCATTGTACAATTGAATTTTTTTTCTACCGCAAAGGTACAAAAAAGAGTTTGTTTAACAGTTTGAATTTGGATAATTTTAAATAATATTCACCTCTGCTTCAATTGCAATTCCGTAGGTATCTAAAATCGTTTTTTGAATGGTTTTGGAAACTTCTAAAATTTCCTGACCGGTTGCATGACCATAATTTACTAAAACCAAGGCTTGATGTTTATGAATTCCGGCATCGCCAAATCGTTTTCCTTTAAATCCGGCTTGTTCAATGAGCCATCCGGCAGGGACTTTCACTTCGGTTTCCGACACAACATAATGAGGAATGTCGGGAAATTTTTGTTGAATTTTTTCAAAATCACTTTTCAAAATCACCGGATTTTTGAAGAAACTTCCACTGTTTCCTAGTTCTTTAGGATTTGGGAGTTTACTTTGTCTAATGGCGATGACAGCGTTACTTACGTCTTTCAAACTTGGGTTTTTGATGTGTTGTTTTTCCAATTCCGCTTCAATCGCTCCGTAGGAAGTGTTGAGTATATGGTTGCGTTTGGTTAGTTTAAAAACAACGGAAGTAATAACAAATTCGTCTTTTATTTCATTTTTAAAAATACTTTCTCGATAACCGAATTTGCATTTTTCATTGGTAAACACCAGCAATTCTTGCGTTTCAATATGAATGGCTTCACATAAAACGAAGGTATCTTTAATTTCTACACCATATGCACCGATATTTTGAATAGGCGTGGTGCCTACATTTCCGGGTATGAGCGAAAGGTTTTCTAAACCACCAAAATTTTGATCAATGGTCCACAATACAAATTCATGCCAGTTTTCGCCGGCTTGACTTTCAACCCAAACAAAATCGTCGTTTTCATCAATAATTTTTTTACCTTTTAAATCCAAATGAATAACCAAAGCATCAATGTCTTGTGTAAGTAACATGTTGCTACCGCCACCTAAAATAAATTTTTTAGAAGTTGGTTTTTGTTGCAGAATTTCAATTAATTCGTCGGAGGAATGAACAGAAACAAATTCTTTAGCTTTGGCTTCAATACCAAAAGTATTATAATTTTTTAACGAAAAATTGGTGTGGATTTGCATGACGGAAAGTTATTCAACTGTTTCTAAAGCTCTGTTTAAAAATTCATTTAAAGGTTTTAAGACAATGAGTTTTTGCGTGATTTTTTTAGCAAAATCTTTATCGGAAAACAACTCATCGTCGATTTTTTGAGTGGCGGTATAGCTTTTCAATTTTAAGAATTCGATGGCGGGATGATTAGGATCGTAATCTTTAGGTGCTTTTTTCAGCATATTGGTTTCATCACGGTCTAAAGCTCCAAATTCTTTTTTGAAAGTGGCATTGGATGTAGTTTTTTCCAAATCTTCGTAAAAAAAAGCAATTTCTTTCCGCACTTTTTTCAACTCTTCGGCTTCCGGACAATACAATCCACCGGCAATAAAACTGCTTCCTTTTTCGTAATGAATATAGTATCCGGGAGAATTTTTAATATTTTTATTGGTTGAAAGCCAGATGCCCATATTACTTTTATATGGCGATTTATCTTTAGAGAAACGAATGTCTCGATTGATTCTGAAGGTGCAGTTTTTTATCTCTAAATTGGCTAATGATGGGTCTAAAGGTTTCATTTCCTGTAGAATTTCAGCAATGATGTTTTGGTATTCTTTTTTAAAAAGTTCGTATCGCTTCTTATTTTCGTGAAACCATTCTTTGTTATTATTGTTTTTTAAATCTTCTATAAATTGGAGTGCTTCTTTTCGTGCCATTTTAGCTCTGTTTGGGTAAAGGTTTTTATCTTTTACAATAGTTTGGTAAAGATATTAATTTACAAATGAAAAAGTTTATAACTCTGATGGGTTGATTTTACAATTTTCTCAGTTCGTTCCGGATGTGTATCTGAAATAAATAATTGCCCGAATTCATCTTCGTTCACCATTTCTACAATTTTTCCGACCCTGGTTTCGTCTAGTTTGTCAAAAATATCATCCAATAATAGAATAGGTTTTTGACCGCTTTGTTTTTTTAGGAATTCAAACTGAGCCAATTTCAAGGCAATTAAAAATGATTTTTGCTGGCCTTGCGAACCAAATTTTTTAATTGGATGACCCGAAATTTCAAAGGACAAATCGTCTTTGTGTATGCCAACGCTCGTGTATTGCAACGCCCTGTCTTTTGCTAAATTTTCGTCTAAAAGTGTTTGTAGGTTTTTTTCGAAAAGATGACTTTCATAAACCAATTGAACTTCTTCAGCCGAATTGGTAATCGTTTGATGATGTTTGTTGAAAATGGGCAGAAATTCTATTATGAATTCTTTTCTTTTTTCAAATATCGACTGACCCAACTCGTTTAATTGTTCGTTGTAAATTTGCAAAGTATCTTTTTCAAAAACCTGATTTAAAGCGAAATATTTTAACAAAGCATTGCGTTGAACAATTATTTTTTGGTAGTGAATTAATTGGTTTAAATAAACCGAATTCAATTGTGAAATTACGCTATCCATGAATTTTCGGCGGGTTTCACTTCCTTCAATAATTAAATCCGTGTCGGCGGGAGAAATAATGACTAGCGGAATAAAACCGAGATGTTCCGAGAATTTGTCATATACTTTACCGTTTCTTTTTAATACTTTTTTTAGTCCTTTTTTTACGCTGCAAACAATTTGTTCGTTACGTTCGTTTTTTTCAAATTCTCCGTCAATTACAAAAAAATCTTCCCCATGCTTGATATTTTGTATTGCCGTGGGGTTAAAATAGCTTTTTCCATAAGCCAAATGGTAGATTGCATCCAATACATTGGTTTTTCCTACGCCGTTTTTTCCCACAAAGCAATTGATTTTGCTGTCGAACTCAAATTGAGTTTCAGAAAAATTTTTATAATTAAAAAGTGAAATGTGTTTTAAAAACAAGGTGAATAGGTTTATACGTTAACGTAAATCATAATTTTAGCACTGCAAAAATAAACTGTTTTAAAGGAATTAATGCGGTTTAAATGTGAAGTGACAAAAATTATTCAAAAATATCCAAAAAAATGACTTTTAAATATGAATAAAAATTTTATTTTTGCGGCTCATTAAATTAAATATAAATGGCAACATACAATAAAAGAGGCTTTAAAGCACCTAAACCAAAAGAAGTAGTAGATGATATTGAAGAGAATGTAGATATTGATGTTCAAGACAGTACTACGGCAGAAGTTTTCAATACGTTAGACGTTGGAGCTTCTAAAGCAGAGGAGTGGGTAGTGAGAAATCAAAAGTATATTTTTGGTATCGTTGGAGCTATCGCTTTGGTTACAGTTGGTTTCCTTTTGTATCAAAAATTTGTTGTTGAACCAAAACAATTAGAAGCAGCAGATGAAATGTTTGTGGCTCAACAAAATTTTCAAAAAGCAATTGACGCCACAACCGGTCAAGATAGTTTATTTAATTTGGCATTAAACGGAGCAGAAGGAAAATACGGTTTTATTAAAATCGCAGAGGAATATTCTGGAACTGATGCCGGAAATCTAGCGAATTACTATGCCGGAATTGCTTATTTAAATACCGGAAAAAATACGGAAGCAATTACTTATTTAGACAAATTTTCTTCGAATGATATGATTTTAAGCACTTTGGCCAAAGGAGCTATAGGTGATGCTTTTGCTCAAAAAAATCAATTGAAAGAAGCGTTGGATTATTACGTAAAAGCAGCTGAAATGAATGAAAACGATCTAACGACTCCTCGATTTTTATTGAAAGCCGGTCAAACGGCCTATACTTTAGGACAAAAAGCGGATGCATTGAACTATTTTACAGAAATTAAAGAAAAATATCAATCGGCTCCAGAAGCCAGAAACATCGATGGTTTAATCGGAATGGCTCAATAAATATGGCAACCGAAAATAAAAATTTATCACAATACGATAAAAATACACTCCCAAACGTTAGTCAACTTTCGTTTGGGATTGTTGTTTCAGAGTGGAATGAAACCATAACAGAAGGTCTTTTTCAAGGAGCATTAGATACACTTTTGGATTGCAAGGTGAGTCCTGAAAACATCATTCGATGGAATGTGCCCGGTAGTTTCGAATTGATTTACGGTTGTAAAAAAATGATGGATAAATTTCCAAATTTAGCCGGAATTATTGCCATAGGAAGTGTGATTCAAGGTGAAACCAAACATTTTGATTTTGTATGTGAAGGCGTCACACACGGCATCAAAGATTTGAATATATTAGGAAAAATACCTGTTATTTTTTGTGTACTCACCGATAATAATATGCAACAATCTCTTGACAGAAGTGGCGGAAAGCATGGTAATAAAGGCGTAGAAGCTGCTGTAGCGGCGATTAAAATGACCGCTTATTAAATCCGGTATACCATTATAATTTGTAACTAACTTCGTTTTATTTTGTTTTTTAGCTAAAAACTAACAAAACTTTCACACGGTTATATTTTCTAGTCTTTTTAGAATTCATTAACTTTGAATGATAATACTGAAACATGCTCAAAAGATCGTTATTCAAGTTGCCTAAAAACAAAAGTTTTAATTATACTCCTCGCTATTATGAAGGAAAGGAGCAGGGTAATCTGTATGATTTTGATTCAAAGTTTCATAAAAATCGCGATACGGTCAATTACAACGACTATCGTTCACATTGGAATGAGGCACGAAGTGAAAGCCGTCATCGCGGAAACAGAGAGATAAATTTCCGACTTATCGCCATCGTTTTAGTATTAGTGTTATTATTTTTATTTGTTATCGATTTCGATTTATCCATATTTAGAAGATAATGTCGAGTGTCATTCAATTACTTCCCGATCACGTAGCTAACCAAATTGCCGCCGGAGAGGTCGTTCAGCGACCTGCTTCTGTGGTCAAAGAATTATTGGAAAATGCCGTGGATGCTAAGGCAACCGATATTAAATTGATTGTGAAAGATGCCGGTCGCTCACTCATTCAAGTAATTGATAACGGTTTGGGTATGAATGTAATTGATGCCCGAATGTGTTTTGAACGGCATGCTACCTCCAAAATTCGACATGCTGAAGATTTATTTTCGCTATACACAAAAGGGTTTAGGGGAGAAGCTTTGGCTTCTATTGCCGCGATTGCTCACGTTGAGTTAAAAACAAAACAAGAGCAAGACGAGTTAGGGACTCACATTATTATTGAAGGAAGTAAGTTTATTTCGCAAGATCCTTCGGTTTTGCCAAAAGGAACTTCTTTTGCGGTTAAGAATTTGTTTTTCAATATTCCTGCCCGACGAAATTTTCTTAAATCGGAAACGGTTGAACATCGACACATTGTTGACGAATTTCAGCGAGTTGCATTAGCACATCCTACTATTCATTTTACGTTTATTCACAATGGTGGCGAATTGTTTAATCTGCCTTCTTCCAATTTACGCCAGCGAATTGTTAATCTTTTTGCAGGTAAAACCAATGAAAAATTAGTCCCTATTTCAGAGGAAACCGAAATCGTGAAAGTGCAAGGATTTGTTTCTAAACCTGAGTTTTCAAAAAAAAATCGCAACGAACAATTCTTTTTTGTCAATAACCGGTATATCAAAAGTGGTTATTTGCATCATGCGGTCATGGCGGCTTATGAAGGTTTACTGAAAGACGGTATGCAACCCGGCTATTTTATCTATTTGGATGTACCACCCAATACCATCGATATCAATATTCATCCTACCAAAACCGAGATTAAATTTGACGATGAGCATTCACTTTATGCGATTTTACGTTCCACTGTGAAACACAGTTTAGGTCAATTTAATGTGGCTCCGGTCTTGGATTTTGAGCGTGATCCAAATTTGGATACTCCGTATCATTATCAAGAAAAAGATGCTTCGGTACCATTGATTCAAGTGGATTCAAATTTTAATCCTTTTGCACAAGATAAACCAACAAAATCTTTTTCAGGTTCAGGTTTTCGAGAGAGAAAAACGGAAACTACTAATTGGGAAAGTTTATATATAGGTTTAAAAAATGACACGCAAGAGATTGAACAAATCACGTTTGAACATGACGCTGTGACGAGTTCGCTATTTAATGACAATGAGATTGAAGATAGCAAAAACAGAACGTATCAAATACACAAAAAATATATTGTCAGTTCAATTAAATCGGGTATGATGGTCATCGATCAGCAGCGGGCTCATCAGCGGATTTTGTATGAACAGTATTTAAAAAATATTACGATTCAACAAGCGTCGAGTCAGCATTTGTTGTTTCCTCTTGAGTTATTTTTTTCGGTGAACGAAATAGAATTAATAAGAGATTTAAAAATGTCTTTGGAAAGCACCGGATTCGTTTTTGATACAATTGAAAATGATAAAATAACTATTTCCGGAATTCCAGTTTCTGTTACAGAAAGTGAAGTCGCTATTGTGTTGGAGGAATTGATGAACGATTTACAAAACGGCATACCGGACAGTAGTTTTAGCTTAAACGACAGTATTGCCAAGTCGATGGGCAGAAGTTTAGCGGTGCGAACCGGAACTTTTTTAACTGAAAAAGAACAGGAAAATATTGTAAATGGTTTATTTGCCTGCAAAGAGCCGGATATTTCGCCTTTTAATAAACCCACTTTCATCACGATTAGCGTGGATGATTTAGATAAAAAATTTGCGATATGATGCGAATGACCGAAACAGTAAAGCAATTAGTGATCATCAATGTACTTTTTTACATTGGTGCAAACACGATTGCACCTGCGGCAAATGATTTGCTATCAATTCATTTTCCTTTAAGTAATGAATTTGGATGGTGGCAACCTATCACGCATATGTTTATGCATGCTGAACTACCCAATTTAATGCATATTTTCTTTAATATGTTTGGTTTGGTTATGTTCGGTTCGGCCTTAGAGCATTTTTGGGGATGGAAAAAGTTTCTTTTCTTTTACATTTCCTGTGGTTTAGGTGCTGCTTTAATTCATATGGGAATGGAGTATTATCAATTTCAAAAAGTTTTAGAATCAGCGGCTGATTTACAGCTTTCTTCCGAAACTATTAATCAAATAATTAATGTTCCGTTTCGAGAAGGAAGTGTATATAAAGGTGAATTATTAGCTGAAAATATTAAACCAATTTTAGATCCACTCGGAAAGTATCAACTGTTGAATGATGTAAACTTTAAAGCACTATTTGATGCTGCTATCATTGCAGATGGGAGAGCGGTAGGAGCTTCCGGTGCATTATATGGAATTTTAGTTGCCTTTGCATTTATGTTTCCTAACGCAGAATTAATGATGATTTTTATTCCAATTCCAATCAAAGCTAAGTATTTTGTACCGGTATTGGTTTTAGGAGATTTGTTTATGGGAATTAGCGGTAACTCTATTTTTGGCGGTGGCGGAATAGCTCATTTTGCTCACGTAGGCGGTGCTGTAACTGGATTTTTGATGATGTGGTTTTGGAAGAAAAATCAGTTTAATCATAAACGGTGGGATTAGTGAAGTAATTGATAAAAGGTGGTAGTATGAGTATCTTAAAAGATTTAAAACAGCAGTATTTGATGGGTGGCGTAACTGAAAAGTTAATCTACTGGAACATTGGTTTATTTGCAATTCCAATGATTTTCAGTGGAATTTTGTTTTTGTTTGGGATAAATTTTAATTATATTCACTATGTTAGTTTATCATCGAATCCAATGGATTTATTGTGGAAGCCATGGTCAATTCTTTTCTATGCTTTTTTTCATGCCGGCATTTTTCATATTTTATTTAATTTAATCATTCTCCATTTTGTCGGGCGTTTGTTTATGACATTTTTTACTCAAAAGCAATTGTTGAGTTTGTATATGACGGGAGCTATATTTGCCGGTTTGATTTACCTGCTAAGTTATTTAATTTTTCCGGCTTTAATAAATCAAAATGCCCAGATGGTAGGTGCATCCGGTGCAATTATGGCTGTTTTATTTGCTGTTGCGGCTTATGCACCTTATATGGAAGTAAGATTATTATTGATTGGAAATGTAAAAATTTGGCATATCGCCTTTTTTTATTTGGTAGTGGATTTAATTAGCCTTCCTTTTTCCAATGTCGGCGGACATATTGCTCATTTGGGTGGTGCTTTGTTTGGCTATTTGTATAGTACACAACTTAAAAATGGAAGCGATATCACAAAACCGTTTACTTCTTTTGTAGATGGTTTAGTAAATATTTTTAGAGGAAGTAAATCTACTCCCTTTAAAAAAGTACATAAAAATGAATCCTATTCCAAACCGAAACCTGCTCCTAAAGATAAAACACAACAACAAATTGATGAGATTTTAGACAAAATCAGTAAATCAGGTTATGATAGTTTGACGAAGGAAGAGAAAGAGTTTTTGTTTAAGGCAGGGAAGCGTTAGAGGGTTGAAAGTTTCAGGTTTCAGGTTTCAGGTTTCAGGTTTCAGGTTTGTTAGTTCTTGAAAGTTTGTTTGAATTCTGCCCCCGATTGCAGCGGAAAGCATTTTGAAGGATTGGTGGACATTTTTCTTGCCAGAAAATTGCGACCTTGGGAGCACATTTTTTGGTTTAGAAAATGCCAACAAGACAAAAAATCTTGGAGTGGAAAGCGGGATAAGGCACATATTTAGTATTGATTTAAGATTGATGATTTTCGATTTTTGAATGGTTAACAGAAGTAAATGAAAAAACTGGGTTGGTTTAATAAAGTCATATTTTTTTTGAATATAGTGCTTACTGTATTGACTTTCGTTGCTTATATTTTACCTTTTTTGGCTCCTAAACTGTTCCCGATACTTTCAGTTTTAACGCTTTTTTTACCATTAATGTTGATTTTAAATTTAATATTTTTTGGTTATTGGGTCATTCAGTTTAAGCGACAAATGTTATTGTCAGGGATTGTTTTGTTGCTCGGAATTACGTTTATTACTAAGTTTTATAAATTATCTGAAACGAATACACCCATTGAAGAAGACGATTTTATTGTAATGAGTTACAATGTTCGGTTGTTTAACTTGTATGATTGGATTGACCGAGACGTGAGTTTGTCTATTTCAGATTTTATAAAGGAACAAACTCCGGATGTTTTGTGTGTTCAGGAATTTTCTAATCAAAATAATGTTGATTTTAGAGTTTACAAACATAAATACGTTTTTATAGAAGGAAAGAACACAAAACTTGGTCAGGCAATATTTTCTAAATATCCGATAGTAAATCAGGGTGTTATTCCGTTTCCAAATTCTACCAACAATGCCATTTATGCGGATATTAAACGCGGAAAAGACACCATTCGAGTGTATAGTATCCACTTACAGTCGATTAAAATCACACCGGATGTTCATGAAATTGATGAAAATATTCAAGGTGTTTCGCAAGATAAATCCAAACGTATGTTTCGTAGAATGAGTAGTTCGTTTACTTCGCAACAGAAGCAAGCAGAAATAATTAAAAAGCACAAATCAGATTGTTCCTATCCACTTATTATTTGTGGAGATTTAAACAATAGTCCGTTTTCCTTTGTTTACCGAAGTGTAAAGGGCGATTTGAATGATGCATTTGAAGAGGCCGGTTCCGGATTTGGATCAACGTATAACTTTAAATATTTTCCTGCACGGATTGATTATATTTTTACCGATAAAAAGTTTGAAGTCAAACAGTTTAGTTCGTTTCCGAATTTTAAAAATTCAGACCATTTTCCGATTGTTGCCCGATTGGCTTTTGAAAAAGAAAAATAGATTATAGTTGTTGATTTCTCAAATAGTCAAGGGCATATCTACCTTCGTTAAAAAGAAGATCTAAAACACTTAAATTATTGATAAAACCGTGTTTTTCTCCGAATACTTGTGTATAGGGTTCACATAGTGTAGTGTCTTTTTTTCCATTGGCAAACAAACGAAAATCCTTGCAATCACTCACTTCGTGAAAATATTCAATTGTTTTTTCAGGTGTTATGGAAATGCCAAGACAATGATTGAGTAGTTCAAAAATTTCTAAATTCAAATCCATTAGAAAAGTATGTTTTTTTTGAAATAGAGGAGCTAAATCGTCTTCAAAATATTCAAAAAAAGGGGAAGTGCGGTAGGCCGCTTCTAACGATTTGAAATGTTGTTTTTGCCAATTGAATTCCGGTTCAATTTTAACGTCTTTGTATTTTTGATGTGCTATTTTATTGTGTTTGATAGGAATGTTAAGGAGTTGAATTCCGTTAGGACTGTAAATATACATCCTATTGCGATTGGTTTGTTTTTGGAAATTGTCCTCCCATTCAAACACAACTTGTTCGGCTTGCACCATCGCAGCATAATGACTAATAGACGGAAAATAGGTTGGATGAATAAGAACTTTCATTTCTAAGAATCAGCATTTTTTTTCTTTCTTTTTCGATAGAAATCAAATCCAAACCATCCGGCAAGAAGAATAGCAAAATAAATGAAATAAGAAACCGGTTCGCCACTTCCACCCACAGTTGTAAACAATCTATTCCAACGTATTTTATCAATTGCTTTGCTCCAAGGAATATTTTGATCTAAACTCATCCAAATAAATACCGGTTTTCCCACGATGTGATCGGCAGGAACATAACCCCAATAACGGCTGTCTTCTGAGTTATGGCGGTTATCACCCATCATCCAGTAATAATCCATTTTGAAGGTATAGTTTTTAACAACTTTTCCATTGATACGAATTTCATCCCCGTTTACTTGTAAATCATTTTTTTCATAATCGGTGATGATCATTTTGTAAAAGGGTAATGTTTCGCTATTTAAAACAACAGTTTTTCCGGCTTGAGGGATGTAAATTGGCCCAAAATTGTCGGTATTCCAATTTGGTTTTGTATGAGGAAACATCAATAAATCACCTTCTTTTTCTTCAATTTTAGTAACTTTTTTAACAATGGGGTTGTTTTTTAATCGTTTAGCATTTTCATCGGTTAATGCTTTAAAATAGTATTCATTTTGAGCAATTTGACCAAAAGGATCCGTGATTTGAAGCTCATGAATTAAATAGTCATTGTTAAAAGTAGAGCCATTCGTTTCAACCGTATAGGAGTATTGTAATTTTTGACGATCATGTAATAAAAGCAATTTTCCATTCACATAAACGTCACCATTTTTAATCTGTAAACTATCCCCCGGAGTTCCTAAGCAGCGTTTTACGTAGTTAGATTTTTTATCTATTGGCTTGTCAACTCTTTTGCCGGATTTATCTCTAAATTTATAAACCGTATCAATGGGCCAGTTAAACACGACAATATCATTTTTTTCAATTGATTCAATACCGGGAAAACGGAAGGAAGGTAGCTGAGGCCAACTTAAATAAGATTTTGTACCAACCAAAGGAATAGAATCATGCACCATTGGTAAACCAACTGCAGTTGTAGGAGTTCTGGCTCCGTAATGAAATTTACTAACAAAAAGAAAATCACCAACTAATAATGATTTTTCTAAGGAAGAGGTTGGAATCACAAACGGTTGCATGACATAAGTGTGAACCGTTGTTGCCACTACAATTGCAAATAGAATTGAACTTATAAAGTCAGCTGTGGCATTTTTTGGGTGTAACGAACGTTCTTTTATGTGCGTTACATCTTGTGTATAATTGACATAATAGATATACAACCCAAAAGTTACAACTCCCAAAATGGTGTCCATTTGCGAATTTTTACCGAAACTTCTCAAGGTTTCAACCCAAATAACAGGAAACATAATTAAGTTGACGATTGGAATAAATAACAAAAAAGTGTACCACCAGGGGCGGTTTATTATTTTCATTAAAACAAAGGCATTATAAACAGGAACAGCAGCTTCCCACGATTTTCTACCTGCTTTTTGATATAATTTCCAAGTTCCTAAATAGTGTACAATTTGTAACACTAAAAAGAATATAAACCACTGATATAATGTCATTTTTATGTTGTATTAATTTCGTTTTTGTTAATATATTAAAGACAGATTCTAAATTAGTTGTCAAAAATATAAAACGTTACCAATTTAACGTTTATTTATGTTGTTTTATCATGCTTATTTTAAATCTAAAACATCTTTCATCGTAAAGACTCCTTTTTTATCTATAATCCATTCGGCGGCAATCACAGCACCAAAAGCAAATCCATCTCGGTTGTGAGCGGTATGTTTAATTTCTATAGTATCAACTTCTGATTGATAGAAAATGCTGTGCGTTCCGGGTACAGCATCAATTCGTTTCACGTCAATAAACACATCATCTGCATTAGGATTTTCGATACTCCAATTGTTTTTGTCGGTATGATTGATGATTGAATTGGCTAAAGAAATTGCTGTTCCACTGGGTTTATCTAATTTTTGTGTATGATGAATTTCTTCCATCGAAACGTTATATTGATTGAATTTTGCCATCATTTTGGCCAAATAATCATTCAATTCAAAAAATATATTTACGCCTAAACTAAAGTTTGAACCATAAATAAAAGCAGCGTTTTTTTCTTTGCAAAGATTCACCATTTTATGATAATCTTGAAGCCATCCGGTTGTTCCTGAAACTACCGGTATTCCGTTTTCCAAACAAGTGGAGATATTGTTTACAGCAGAATCAGGCACACTGAAATCAATTGCAACATCAGCTTTTTCTAAGCCTTCATAGGAATCCGAACTTGTTTTTCGCAACACGATTTCATGATCACGTTGCATAGCAATTTGTTCGATTACCTTACCCATTTTTCCGTATCCTAACAGTGCAATTTTCATTAAAATCTGTAATTCAAGGTTATTCCGATGTTGTATTTGTAATCAATTTCATTTCGACTGAAGTCTGGAGCAAGCGATAAATTATCGTTGACATTAAACTGCATTAGATGGGCATCTACATTGGCATCTATTATATTCAGGACATAAAATCCAATCATGACCGCAGTAGAAATATCCCGATTACGTTCAAAAGTTCGTTGGGCATTTATTAAAACCGCATCAGAATAAACTCCGAAATAACGATCATCTGTATAACCTTCTAAACGTCTTTTGTAGATGTTTCTGAATTCCTTATATTTTTTGTTGTTATCATTATAAAAATAATAACCGATGGCTAAACCGCCATAAACTATAGGCACTTTCCAGTATTTTTTATTGTATACTTGTCCTAAACCCGGAATGACCGCTGAATAAAAAGCCGCTTTAGCTGGAGTTAGCGGGTCAATGGGTTTGTAAGAGGTAGAGTCATTAGCAATTGTAACATCTTCAAACTGAACTTGGGCTAAGGCAGTATTTATTCCTAAAAGGAAAAAAGAAAAAAGTATGATTCTAGCAACCACCACTATCCTTTGATTAAAGCAATAATCCGTTGAAAATCAGCTTCAGATTTAAATGGAATGGTTATTTTCCCCTTTCCTTTGGCATCAATTTTCACGTCAATTTTTGTCCCTAAGGCAGTTCCGATTTCTTTTTTATCTGCATCAGAAATGACAAAAGCAGAAGCCGTTTTTGCCGCTTTTCCGGATTTTGGTTTTAAACCTTCCTGATAATTTTTCACCAAGGTTTCAGTATCCCTAACAGAAAGATTCTGACTAATGATTTTGTGGTAAATGTCTGATTGAGCATCTTCGTCTTCAATATTAATCAACGCACGACCGTGACCCATCGAAATAAATCCATCCCGAATTCCGGTTTGAATAATAGGGTCTAATTTTAATAAACGAAGGTAATTGGCTATAGTCGAACGTTTTTTACCCACTTTTTCGCTCATTTGTTCTTGTGTTAACTGAATTTCATCAATTAAGCGTTGATACGAAAGTGCAATTTCAATTGGGTCTAAATCATGACGTTGAATGTTTTCCACCAACGCCATCACGAGCGACTCGTTATCGTTGGCAATTCTGATATATGAAGGAATAACAGTTAAACCGGCCATTTTAGAAGCACGAAGTCTTCGTTCACCCGAAATTAACTGGTATTTGTTGAATTCTAATTTTCTAACAGTAATCGGTTGAATGACACCCAATTCTTTGATAGACGAAGCTAATTCCTGAAGTGTTTCCTCATTGAAATTACTTCTCGGTTGAAACGGATTTATTTCAATGGCCTCAATGTCAAGCTCAATAATATTCCCAACCACTTTGTCGGCATTTTTATCATTAACCGATTTAATGTCGTTTTCGGGGTCTTTCAATAAAGCCGATAATCCTCTTCCTAAGGCTTGTTTTTTTGTGGCTTGTGTCATAAAATCCTAACTATTTTTTTTGATAATTTCTTCTGCTAAACTCAAATAATTGTTGGCACCTTTGCTGGTTGCATCAAAATTAATGATGCTTTCGCCAAAACTTGGAGCTTCACTCAATTTTACATTTCGTTGAATGATGGTTTTAAAAACCATATCGTTGAAATGTTTTTGTACTTCTTCCACCACTTGGTTCGATAAACGTAAACGGGAATCGTACATGGTTAATAATAAACCTTCAATATCCAAATCCGGATTATGTAATTTTTGAACACTTTTGATGGTGTTCAATAATTTACCTAATCCTTCTAAAGCAAAATATTCGCATTGAATCGGAATGACCACACTGTCAGCGGCGGTTAACGCATTTAACGTCAACAAACCTAATGAAGGAGCACAGTCAATTAAAATATAATCATATTGATCTTTGATAGAAGCCAACGCCTCTTTCAACATGTATTCCCGATTTTCTTTATCTACCAATTCAATTTCAATGGCCACCAAATCAATATGTGCCGGAATAACATCTACGTTAGGTGCAGAACATTTCACAACGGCCTCTTTTGGCGTATTACTGTGTTCCAATACTTGATAGGAGCCAATAGAAACGGTATCCACATCAATGCCTAACCCAGAGCTGGCATTCGCCTGAGGGTCAGCATCAATTAGTAATACTTTTTTTTCTAACACACCTAATGAGGCGGCTAAATTCACTGTAGTAGTGGTTTTTCCAACGCCTCCTTTTTGATTCGCAATTGCAATAATTTTGCCCATTGATTCGATTAAATTTGAGCCGTAAAATTACGATTATTTATGGGTTTTTCAAGTTCAAGTTGTTAACAAATGTTAATAGTTTTAAGCACAATTATTTAGCTTTCAACAAACGATTTACTTACTTTTTTTCGCTTTAATCATGGCTTCCAACATGTCCCACATTTGTTCCGGAATTTCTTCTAACAAATTGAATTGTCCCGCTCCTTTTAGCCATTCACCTCCATCAATGGTAATCACATCTCCATTAATGTAGGCTGAAAAATCAGAAACTAAATAAGCGGCCAAGTTGGCTAATTCCTGATGGTCGCCTACGCGTTTAAGAGGAACTTTTTTTGCCATATCAAATTTTTCGGCTAGATCTCCCGGTAACAACCTATCCCACGCACCTTTGGTTGGGAATGGTCCGGGAGCAATGGCATTACTTCGGATGCCATATTTCGCCCATTCTACAGCTAAACTTCTTGTCATAGCCAAAACGCCTGCTTTTGCGGTGGCACTCGGTACTACATAACCGGAGCCAGTCCAAGCATAAGTCGTCACAATATTTAAAATCACTGAACTTTCTTGTTTGGAATCAATCCAATGTTTTCCGAAAGCTAAAGTGCAGTTTTTGGTTCCTTTTAGTACAATATCAATGATCGTATCGAACGCATTGGCTGATAATCGTTCAGTAGGAGAGATGAAATTTCCGGCTGCATTGTTTAGTAAAACATCTACTTTTCCGAAGGTTTTTATCACTTCATCATGCATGGCTTCTACTTGCTCGTAGTGACGAACATCGCATTGCAATGGTAAACATTTTCCTCCCGTTTCTTTTTCTAATTCGGCTGCGGTGGTTTTTAATTTGTCTAAATCTCTCGAGGTAATGGCGACTTTTGCACCTAACTCTAAAAAGTATTTAGTCATCGCTTTTCCAAGTCCGCTACCGCCACCAGTTACCACAATTACTTTGCCTTCTAAGGCATTATCGCGAAGCATTTTTGCTGAAAAATTCATATTCTTTTGTTATAAGTGTTGTTAATCCAAATTTTAAAAATGGGGTCAATAAATTCTGTTTTTTTTTCAAAAACGTCTATAATTTCTTTTTGAACGAGTGCTTCTTTTGAACGGTTTACGCTTGCGGAAGAACTTAAATTATATTTTTTTATTGTTTTTTTACTACTCAATTCTTTTTCATCTGCCGCCAAGGCTTTCAAAAGATTGAGTTGTAGATTGGAGAGTCCATCAACTTCTCTGCTGAAAAACAGTTCATATTGAAGCAGAAGCTTTGCTAATCCGTTTTCAATATCCTCTTTTGTACAGGTTTTGTTAACTTCTAACCAAACCGCATTTGCTAATTGTTGCACAAAATACGAATGATTTTCCACTTTTTCAGTCAAAAATTCTGCTAATTCTTTTGAAATTTTTTTTTTGGTAGATTTGAATTTTTCAATGATGTATTCTTGCCAGTGGTTCGTCTCTATTTTTGAAAGTAAAATTACCTCACCAAATTTGTAAAATGGCATGGATTTATTTTCAAAAAGTTCAGTCATCATGTGCCGTTTACTACCATACAAAATATAACTGCAATTTTGATGTTTTTGCCAACTTGCTCTTGCTTTTTTCTGAAAACTTAATGGATCATCAAAAAAAGAAAGGTTTTGAAACTCATCTAAACAAATAACCAATTGAATGTTTTTTGTTTTAGAAATAACTTCCGGTAAATCTAAAATTTCTTGTTGATTTTTTGAAATGTTTTCCCAGTCAAATGACAGTGAGAACTCTTGATTTGGGTCTAAACCAAAACTAAATTTAGGGATTATTTGCTTGAAAAATAATTTTGCGTTTTCAACACGCTCATCCCATTTTGAATAACTTGCTTTTAAAATTTCAGTTGCAAAATAGTTGTAAAATTCTTCCTCATTTCTAACGTTGTATAAATCGATAAAGCAAAATTTGATTTTTTTTTCGTCTTTTGCCATGCTTCGGGCAATTTTTGAAACCAACGACGACTTACCCCAACGTCTGGGTGAGATAAGTGTAAGATTAATTTTTGATGTAATGTTTCTCTTTAAAAATTCTATTTCACGGGTTCTGTTGACAAAAAAATCATCATCAATTATTTTTCCGTATTTGAATGGTAAGTTCATTTTTAATGAATTGTATAACAAAAGTACAATTTTTTAATTAACTAACAAAATTGTAACTAACAAAATTGTAACTAACAAAATTGTTATATATTTTGTTGCTTTATTTTTATTAATCTTTCCGCTGCTTGCATTAATAGTTCATCCTCTTTGGCAAAGCAAAAACGAATTCTTTTTAAGTCTGTTTTGTCTTTGTAAAATACGGAAAGTGGAATGGTTGCCACACCGAATTCAGTCACTAATCGTTTCGTGAAATCCAAATCTTTTTCATCTGAAATGTTTTGATAAGAAGCTGTTTGAAAATAGGTTCCCTCACACGGCAACAAATCAAAAGCGGTTTCTTTTAAAAGGTTTTGAAAGAAATTCCTTTTATGAAGGTAAAGTTGAGCTACTTCATGCACATCGAAAATAGTCAAGTATTCATTGATGGAAGCCTGTGCCAAACTATTTACACTGAATACTAAGTATTGATGCACTTTTTTGACTTCTTTCAGCAGATGTTCAGGAGCAATTAAATAACCGATTTTCCAACCGGTAAGGTGTAATGTTTTTCCAAAAGAAGACACAATCAAGCTTCTCTCTTTTAATTTTTCTCGGGTGTTGATGGAAATATGTTTGTTTTCAAATGTAATAAATTCATATACTTCATCTGATAAAATCAATAAATTAGGAAAGTTTTCGATGATTTTTTCCAATTGAATAAAATCATGTTCTGTCCAAATTTTTCCCGAAGGATTGTGTGGATTGTTCAAAATCAGCATTCGAGTTTTTGACGATAAATGCTTCTTAATTAAATCAAAATCGGGTGAATAATCATCTTTCAACGCAATCCGAATGGGTTTGGCATTACTCAAAATGATTGGCATTTCATAGCAATCATAACTTGGGTCGAGAATGATGACTTCATCTTGCGGTTGCACAAATGCCTGAATGGTGGCAAAAATTGCTTCGGTAGCTCCGGCAGTGATTAAAATTTCAGTGGATGGATTGACTTTTCGTTGATAATGTTCCAAAGTCAACTGAGCAATTTTTTCCAACAAAGGTGGATAACCGGCCATCGGAGCATATTGGTGAATATCGGTTTTGGCTAGACGAGTTACAATATCTGTCATTCGAACATCTATTGGGAAATTCGGAAAACCTTGAGAAAGATTAATGGCATGATATTCGTTTGCCATTTTAGACATCACCGTGAAAATACTAATGGATGTATTGGGAAGTTTTAACATGAATTTTATTTTTTTACCATAAAAGCCATATAAGTTTTAAAGTGACTTAACTTATATGACTTGTATGGTTAAATTTAGTAATTTTTCTTTACAAAATTCCGTTTCAAAAGCGAATACACCACAGAATCCCAAAATTTTCCATCCCAATATTCATTTTCCAAAAAGTGAGCTTCTTTGACAAAACCGTTTTTCTCTAACACTTTACAAGAAACATAATTTTCGGGGTCAACTACCGCTTCCACCGAGTGAAAATTCAACACATTGAAACCATAATCCAAAACGATATTAATGGCTTCACTTGTAATTCCTTGGTTTTGATATTCCGGTAACAACATATACCCAATTTCTGAACGGTAATTTTCAGGTTGAATGCGATAATGACCAATGATACCCAATAATTTTGGATTCCCTTTTATTGTAATCGCCCAATTGATTCCGATGTTGTTTTCTATTTTTTCGGAAATCATGGCAATGTGTTCCAATGCCATTTCGGGTGAAGTCACCAACGGTCGTGGAATAAATTTCATCGTTTCCGGGTTGCCTCGAAGCTCCATTACTTCGTTGACATCATCAACAGTTACCGCACGCAATAGCAAACGATTGGATTCGAGGATAGGGAAAGGGGTGAAGGAGAGGGTGAGCATTTTGTTTTTTTGTAAAGGTAAAAAAAACACCAACCTCTCAGCCAGTGTTTTATAAAATTCTATATTTCTGTCAACTGCGACTGAAAACTAATCCTCCAAAAGCACCTCCAAAATACTAATCGCCGCTTCACTAATCTTCGTTCCGGGTCCAAAAACAGCAACCGCTCCGGCATCAAACAAAAATAGGTAGTCTTGAGCTGGAATTACACCACCCACAATCACCATAATGTCCTCGCGACCATATTTTTTAAGTTCTTCAATCACTTGGGGTACCAAGGTTTTGTGTCCGGCAGCCAAGGAAGAAACACCTAAAATATGTACGTCGTTTTCTACGGCTTGTTTGGCGGCTTCGGCAGGTGTTTGAAAAAGTGGGCCAATGTCCACATCAAAACCTACATCGGCATAACCGGTAGCGACAACTTTTGCTCCGCGATCATGACCGTCTTGTCCCATTTTCGCAATCATAATACGAGGGCGACGACCTTCTTTTTTAGCAAAAGCATCGGCTAATTGTTTCGCTTTTTCAAAGCTTTCGTCATTTTTGATTTCTTTACTATACACGCCGCTAAATGTTCTGATTTGTGCTTTATAACGTCCGAAAACGGCTTCTAAGGCATCACTGATTTCACCTAAAGTGGCTCGATTTCGGGCAGCTTCTACGGCTAAAGATAGTAAATTTTCATTTCCAGATTTTGCTGCTTCGGTTAATTTTGCTAAACATTCATTCACTTTAGCATTATCGCGAGTCGATTTAATTTGTTCCAATCGAGCAATTTGTTGTTTACGAACGGTTTGATTATCCACTTCTAAAATCATAAGTGGATCTTCTTTCTCCAAACGGAATTGGTTCACGCCTACAATGATATCCTGTCCACTATCAATTCGGGCTTGCTTTCTTGCGGCCGCTTCTTCAATTCGCAATTTCGGAATGCCGGCTTCAATGGCTTTTGTCATGCCACCTAATTCTTCTACTTCCTCAATTAAAGCCCATGCTTTTTGAGCTATTTCATTTGTCAAACTTTCTACATAATAACTTCCTGCCCACGGGTCAACTGTTTTACAAATTTTAGTTTCTTCCTGTAAAAAGATTTGTGTATTTCGAGCAATTCGAGCAGAGAAATCGGTCGGCAAGGCAATCGCTTCATCCAACGCATTGGTGTGTAATGATTGCGTTCCGCCAAAAGCAGCTGCTGCGGCTTCAATGCATGTTCGAGCCACATTATTAAACGGATCTTGTTCCGTTAAACTCCAACCTGAAGTCTGACAATGGGTACGCAACGCCAATGATTTTTCGTCTTTCGGATTGAATTGTTTGAGCAATTTTGCCCACAACATTCGACCGGCACGCATTTTGGCGATTTCCATAAAATGATTCATCCCAATGGCCCAGAAAAATGAAAGGCGAGGGGCAAAAGTGTCAATATCCATTCCGGCTGCTAATCCGGTTCGGATGTATTCTAAACCATCGGCTAAGGTATAAGCCAATTCAATATCGGCGGTTGCTCCGGCTTCTTGCATGTGGTAACCCGAAATCGAAATCGAATTGAATTTTGGCATATTCTTGCTCGTATATTCAAAAATATCGGCAATAATTTTCATGGAAGGAGTAGGTGGGTAGATGTAGGTATTTCGTACCATAAATTCTTTCAAAATATCATTCTGAATCGTTCCCGAAAGTAAATGAGGAGCTACACCTTGTTCTTCGGCAGCGACAATATAAAACGCCATAATGGGTAAAACCGCTCCGTTCATTGTCATGGAAACCGACATTTCGTCTAACGGAATTTGGTCAAACAAAATCTTCATATCTTCCACCGAATCAATGGCAACACCTGCTTTTCCCACATCACCTACTACACGTTCGTGATCGGAATCGTAACCACGGTGTGTAGCCAAATCAAATGCAACAGAAAGTCCTTTTTGTCCGGCAGCTAAATTTCTTCGGTAAAAGGCATTACTTTCTTCGGCAGTAGAAAATCCGGCATATTGACGAATGGTCCACGGTCGGCGAACATACATCGTTGCATATGGACCACGAAGATTAGGAGCAAATCCGGCAGCAAAACCAAGGTGTTTTAAATCCTTCACATCTTCTTTTGTAAAGAACGATTTGAGTTCGATGTTTTCAGCGGTTTGAAAGTTATCTGTTTGAAGATTTTCGAAACTCTGATTTCTACCTTCTAATTTTATATGTTGGATGTTTTTTCTCATGATAGTTTTTCTGAAGATAAACGTTCCTGTTCCAATTTCTCCGCCAACCTTCTTTCAATAATCGGTGTAATCAATGTTTTTCTCGGATTGGTTTTCACAAAAGGAAACAATTCCAATTCATTCGCCATTTTGTCATTTTTGTTGGGATATTTGTTCGTTCCCAACAAAACCTCTTTTCCGGAATCAAAAAGTTCTTGCTCTTTTTGAGCACTTTCATTAATCTTCCGTTGAATTGTTCCTTCAATTAATTGTGTAATGAAACCGCCATTGGCTTCAATATCTTTGAATAATGCCAATGATTTTTCGGCTAATTGTTCCGTTAAACTTTCAATATAATAGGCACCATCAGCCGGATTATGAACTTGATTAAAATAACTTTCGTGTTTTAAAACCAACAATTGATTGCGAGCAATTCGGTCACCAAATTCATTGTCTTTGTGATAAATGGCATCATAAGCTAAATTAGAAACGGCATCAGCTCCACCCAAAATGGCACTCATGCATTCGGTTGTGGTACGAAGCATATTCACATTATAATCGTATAAGGTTTTATTGCGTTTGGTAGGCGTTGCGATTATATAACAATCAAAATCATGATTGTATTCTTTTGCTAAAGTATTGAAAAGTAAACGTAAAGCTCTCAATTTAGCCATTTCAAAAAAGTAATTCGTGCCAACAGTAATTTCAAAAGTAATTGGTGAAGAAATGTTTTCAATCCGATTGAAATATTCATTTACATGAGCTAAAGAATAAGCCAATTGTTGCACGATATTCGCTCCGGCATTTTGATACAAATCAATTTTGCAACTTAAATACGGGATGTTTAAACCTGAAATTAAATTCAGTTCGCTAAAATCTTTTTCTAATGAGGTAAACCAATTTCCGTCTTTAGCCAATTGTCCCACAGCATCTTGTAAAATGATAATTTTGTATTGATTTTGAATTGAATAAGCAGCAACTTTTTTTGCAAAGTCAATAGAAAGAAATAACAAATTAAAATAATATGTGACATTTTCTTTTGGAAGATTTTCCATCAAATCATTTAAAAAAACAACCTCATTTTCAATAGTAAACCGAACAGATTCCGCTCCTCTATGTAATGAATCAATCGCTCTTTCATTCGATTTTTTTACATCATAAACATAAATATTTTGAACAATTTTAAATCCATTTGAAAGAGGTGTAAGTAATTTGACTTCACTTTCGTCGTTGTGATAAAAAGGTTTCACTTTAATACTTTCCGGACTTTCCCAAACTAGCGTTTCGTTGTAATCTGCCCCTTTCAGTTCAAATTGAATTTGTTGCTTCCATTGTTTCGAAGAAACCGGATCAAACTTGTTGAATAATTCTTTTGCCATAATTTATAGCGATTTATTGTTTTCTTCCTCTAACATTTCCTCTTCAAATTCAATGATATAAATATCTTCGCTGTCGCGTTTCATAAAATATTTTTCGCGTGCGTATTTTTCAATTTGATCAGGATTGTTGAGACGTTTAATATCCAGACAGTCTTTTTTAATTTCGTCTTGGTAGTATTTTTTATTGGTTTCCAATTCATCGAGTTCTTTGTTCAAAACCCGATGCTCTATGTAGGAATAATTATCTAAAAAAAGCATCCAAACCGCAAAAAAAAGAAACACCAGAACGTATCGGTTACCGATATATTTAAACCAAGGATATTTTTCTTTTAAGCGTTGAATAAAGTTCATTTTTATAAAATTCTTTGGTTGATAACAGCTCGAACAACATCAATGGCTACTGTATTGTATTTATCATTCGGAATAATAATATCGGCAAAAGCTTTAGTAGGTTCAATAAATTGTTGATGCATGGGTTTTAACGTGTTTTGATAACGATTTAACACTTCTTCCATGTCTCTTCCACGCTCTGCAATATCGCGTTTTAATCGGCGAATCAATCGTTCATCGGAATCGGCATGGACAAAGATTTTTATGTCAAACATATCGCGAAGTTCAGGATTAGCTAAAATTAGAATTCCTTCTATAATCATAACTTTCCTGGGATGGGTCATAATCGTATCTTCTGTTCGGTTGTGAGTAACAAAAGAATAAACGGGCTGTTCAATGATTTTTCCTGCTTTAAGCTCTTTTAAATGTTGAACTAATAAATCAAAATCAATTGCTCTCGGGTGATCAAAATTTATTTTGGTTCGCTCTTCATAACTTAAATTGTGCGTTTCTTTATAATACGAATCTTGAGAAATGATGCCCACTTCTGTTTCAGGAAGTTCATTCATAATTTGGTGTACAACGGTTGTTTTTCCACTTCCGGTTCCACCTGCGATACCAATAATCAACATGTTTCTTTATCGTTTGTTTAAGAATAACAAAGTTAAAAATTATAAGTGCAGAAAAGTTGTTTTTTTTGGATTAATTTTTAATAAAATTTTAAGGTATAAGCCATGCACCTGAATTGGTGAAATGTTGTTAATCAAAATCCTTTGAGCTTCGCTCGGAGTTATTTTTTGTTTCAAACCTTACAAGCAAGCTTGACGGTTATGAAAACAAAAAATCCCTCCCACAATGTGGAAAGGATTTTGTTGGTCGGGGTGGCAGGATTATTCCATGAACCTGACTATTGGAAATGTTGCTCACCAAAATCCTTTGAGCTTCGCTCTGAGTTATTTTTTTTCAAACCTTACAAGCAAGCTTGACGGATCTGAAAACAAAAAATCCCTCCCACAATGTGGAAAGGATTTTGTTGGTCGGGGTGGCAGGATTCGAACCTGCGGCCTCCTGCTCCCAAAGCAGGCGCGATAACCGGGCTACGCTACACCCCGAATTCATAATTTGAATGAGGGTGCAAATATAGAACTAAAATTAGTTTTACCAAACCAAATAATAAATAAAATTAGGCTATTCAAAAATTATTAAAACTAATCAACAATTAAGTTTTAGTTTTTATTTAAAACTTACATTTGCAATGAAATTTAGAAAACAAAATTATGTCTGATACAATAGAAAAAGTAAAGTGCTTAATTATAGGTTCCGGACCGGCAGGTTATACCGCTGCCATCTATGCGGCTAGAGCCAATATGTTTCCTGTTTTGTACCAAGGAACACAACCCGGTGGACAATTGACTACAACCAATGAAGTGGAAAATTTTCCCGGTTACCCAGATGGTGTTACTGGTCCTGAAATGATGATTCAATTGCAGGAACAGGCCAAGCGTTTTGGAACAGATGTCCGTGATGGTTGGGTAACTAAAGTTGATTTTTCTGGACCAATTCATAAAGTTTGGGTGAATGATACAAAAGAGATTCACTGTGAAACCGTAATTATTTCAACGGGTGCTTCAGCAAAATATTTAGGATTGCCTTCTGAACAGCATTATTTGCAAATGGGTGGCGGAGTTTCGGCATGTGCGGTTTGTGATGGATTTTTCTATAGAGGTCAAGAAGTAGTAATTGTTGGTGCCGGAGATTCTGCTTGTGAAGAGGCTCATTACTTATCAAAATTATGTAAAAAAGTGACGATGTTGGTGCGAAGCGAAAAATTCCGTGCCTCTAAGATTATGGAAGCCAGGGTTCGCAAAACCGAAAACATCGAAATTTTATTAAATACCGAAACCGTTGAGGTAAAAGGTGACGGTCAAGTAGTCAGTTCAATCTTGGTAAAAGAAAGAACATCAGGCAATGAAACCGAAATTCCGGCTACCGGATTTTTCGTAGCCATTGGTCACAAACCAAACACGGACATTTTTGCGGATTATTTGAACCTAGACGAAACCGGCTATATCATCAATGTTCCGGGAAGAGCATTGACTAATGTAGAGGGTGTTTTTGTTGCCGGTGATGCTGCTGATCATGTGTACAGACAGGCGATTACTGCTGCCGGAACCGGTTGTATGGCTGCTTTGGACGCTGAACGTTATTTAGCAAGTAAAGAATAACAAAATACAGTAATGAAAAAAATCCAACTGAAGAAGTTGGATTTTTTTATGCTCTTATTTCAGTAGTTTTTTATTGAGTGATGATTCATCTGCAAATCGTTTGATTTCGATAGTTGCGTTACCATATAAATTTGTTTCGGCTTTTCCCGAAGATTCTAAAACGAGATTGCTGGCTACTTGAATGCTGTTTTTTGCACTTGATTCGGCAATAACAGTAGCCGTTTGAGCAACTAAATTTTTTCCAATAAAATCGGAGTTGTTATCCATTCTTAGTTGTAGATCGTTGATGTCACCTTCAATGTTTGCTGAAGCTTTCTGATACATATCACATTTAAATTTGGAAGAACGAATGAGTGCCTTTAAATTTGAATTTTTACTTAATTCAAAAATGACATCATCCGATTTTAAATTCAGTTCAATTTTAGCTTTATCGTTAGCAATTAAAGTAAAATTGGCACAATCTGCATTTAAAAATAAACGTGAATTGTCATAGCATTTGAAAGTAACTTGACTAAGTTTTACATCGGCTAAGGCGGTTACATTAGCATCACCTTTGGCAATGAGCATTTTAAATTCGTCAGTATAAGTTACACGTACACTTGTTTTTTTTGCTCCGGAAATATTGTGCACTAATCCAATACGAAGCGTTGTTCCGTTTAGTTTGATGTCGAATGACTCGTGTGTGTTGTCATCGGCTTCAATTTCTATGGAAGGTTGGTCTCCTTTTACAATAAAAACATCAATTTCATCTTCTACCTCGAGACTATCGAAATTTCCAATTTCTTTTTGTGAAATGGTTACAATTTTAGAGGCTTTGAGTTTTTCTTTTTTTTGACTCCAGGTTACTGTGGAAATAAGTAGGACTACAAATAGGATAAGATTTTTTTTCATTTCGATCGGGTTTATATAGCAAATATAAAAAAACATCCCGATTTTTAAACGGGATGTTGTAAAGATATGATTTTTGCACACTTTTAGTAACCTACAGTTCACTTTGTAGTCCTGACCGACCGGCATCCTTCGCTTTGGCGTGGATAATACGGAGGGTTGGAACATGGATGGCATAGAAGCCCATGCCATTGCTTCGCCTATTCGCTATCGCTCGGGTAGCTCCGAATTAATTTGAACGCACTGATCCGCCTGACGAAGTAACTTTGGACACCGTTTTGGGCGTGTTGTGGTATTTGATGTCGCTCCCACTTGTAGCTTTAGCGTCTAGACTCAAGATGGGATATACATCGATGGAACTTCCACTGGATGATTTGGCAACGACATCGTTGGTTTGCAATTCATCGGCTTCAATGTCGCTTCCGCTCGAGGATTCCGCTTCTAGTTTTAAGGCTTTTCCTTTGACTTCGATGTCGCTTCCGCTACTCGAATCACAAGTGATTTTTTCGGCTTCTACGGTAAGTTTTATTTCGCTTCCGCTAGATGCTTTTGTTTCAAGGGAACTCACAATAAGTGTGTTTTTACTTTTTAGAGAGGCTCCGCTTGAAGTTCTGAGGGATTCGATGTTGGGCAATGTCACAAAAACGGATTTTGATTTGGTGTTTTTGACACTTTTTTCCAAAGCTATTTTCAGGGTTCCGTCAACAATATCAGTTGTTATTAAGTCAATAATGTTATCATCGGCTTTTACTTCAATTGATTTTGCATCACTTTGGGTTACTTCTACATCAATTCCGTGTGATACTTCGATGTTAGTGAATTCCCCGGAAACAGGTCGGTTTACTGTTGTAACGTTTCCACTGCCTTTGACTGCATTTGTCAAATCAATGGAATATTGACAGGATGCAAATAACAAAGCAGTGATTAATGCAACTAGGGTTTTGGTAAGGTAAACGATAAACTTGATCATGATTAATTTGTTTTTATAATTACACCTTCTTCATTAATTTCTAAACCTTTAAATTTCCTTTTTTCTTCCGATTTGTTAGTCTCTTTGATATGTATTCCATCTTTGTTGATTGTTACAATAGAAGTAACAGAATCTTCAGAGGAATTAATTTGAACGTCGTTGTATTCGTTTTCATCAATTGGGCAGTTTAGGCATTTAATTTGTTCTTTAGTAACATTATAAATGTATTGGTCTGAACTGTAATGGAGATTAAAAAAACCATTGTTTGATGAATCAAAACGTTGAACAGAGCTATCAGGTCTAATGATGGTTCCTTGAGGGAGATATAAATACAATTCTACTTCCTGATTTCTGTATTTGTTTTTTAAATCGGTAATAAAATAATTGTCTAAAATTAATTTATTTCCTTCAAATTTAAAAGCATAATTTATTTTTTCTGCTCTTTTTTTGGCTTCTGTGATTGATTTTCCTTCTGCTCTTTTTTCAATTTGTAAATAAGGCTGAGCTTCTTCGGTATAAATTAATTCAATGCTGATTTGATTAGAATAGATAATATCATTACCGTTTTCGTCTTGTGTAACTTCAAATTCTTCAAAATGATAATCTTTGGTATAATAATCGTTGAATTTAAATTGAATATCCAACGTGTCATTTGGCATCAAATTTAAGGTCTCTTTTTGCACAGTTTTTCCATCATAAGCAATTTCAGTGGCTTGTTTTATTCCAAAAGAAATTAAAACTCCAACTGCAATTAACCATAATGCTAATAAAGTATATTTTGCTACATTTCCGATTGATTTCATATTGGTAATCAGTAGTTTTAGTCCTAAAATAAGTAGGAAGAAAAATGGAATTCCAATTGCCAAAACACTTAAAATTACGACCAACCAAATTGGAAACTCACTAACGATTACGGCATCATAGTAGCTTTGCCATGGCATATTTACAAAAGTTGTTGATCCGAATGTAAACCCACCAATCAATACTCCACCAAGTACAAATATGGAAAACATTAAAATGATGGCTCCAATAAATTTAGCAAAAATATTGAAGATAGTCATGAATACTTCACCGATAGCAGAACCTACTTTTTCAGCTCCTGATTTTGCTGCGTTTCCCATTTTCTCATAGTCAGCATTTTCGACTTTATCTGAAAAGGAAGCAAATTCTTCACGAACTTTTTTTTCGATATTACTCAGGTTTACCGGTTCTCCGGTCATTTGAAGTTTCTCTGTAGTGGTTTGTGCTTTTGGGATTAAAATCCATAATAAAATGTATAGAAAGATTGGAAATCCAACTCCTGCAATTACAATTAACACTAAAGCCAAACGAATCCATAATGCGTCAATGCCAAAATAATGCCCTAATCCGGCAGAAACACCACCTAAAATGTTTTTATCAATATCGCGATAAAGTTTTTTAGACGATTTTGTCGAGTTATTGAAGTTTGATTGAGTGGTATCTCCTTCTTCTTCAATCCGGTAATCTTCGGGTTGACCCATTACAGCAATCATAGCATCCACATCTTTCAAGTTGATTACTTGTTTGTCTGCTTCTTTCTTTTCGGTAAAAATTTCCGAAATTCTCATTTCAATGTCTTTCATAATTTCATCTTGACCGGATGAGTTAGAAAGCGAACGTTTTATTGCATCGAAATAACGATTTAATTTTTGAAAGGCATCTTCGTCGATATGAAAGAATAAACCTCCTAAATTTATATTTACTGTTTTGTTCATGACGATTAGTTTTGATTGGTTATGGTGTTCACGGCGTTGGATAATTCTCCCCAAGTGCCATTAAGTTCAGTTAAAAATTGTTTTCCTATTTCGGTGAGTGCGTAGTATTTTCTTGGCGGTCCCGAAGTTGATTCCTCCCAACGATAGTTGAGTAATCCGTCATTTTTTAATCTGGTTAGCAGTGGATAAACAGTTCCCTCTACCACCAACAATTTTGCGTTTTTCAGGGTGTCTAAAATTTCAGAGGTATAGGCTTCTTTTTCTTTTAAGACAGAAAGTATACAGAACTCTAAAACACCTTTTCGCATCTGGGCTTTTGTGTTTTCAATATTCATAATTCATGATTAGATTTTTAGTTTAACTGATTCGTTTTTGATTTGATTGATTTGCCTTTCGGCGATGATTGATTTGATGATTGAAACTCTTATTTAATAAAATTAATAGTAAACGGATATTTGTATACAGTTCCTTCGTTGGCACGAACGGTTCCTAAAATCACCAAAACGAATTCTGCAATGGTCCAAATCCCTAAAACGGATGCTGCGATAATACCAACGGTGATTAAATCAATCGGAATCACTTCACCACCTGCGTTTTCAATTTCGATGTATTTTACTATTGAGCCAATAAAAAAGATACCTAATACAATGGCAATCACAATACTGTAAGCCAAAATACTTAAATGAAAATTGACAACCGATTTTCCATTCTCATCAACATATTCTGATTGATGTTTTTTGGTTTGCCAAATAATCAAGGGAACTACTATTCCTGCAAAGGGAATAAGATACTTTGCAAATGCACTCAAATGCAATAATGCTGCTGTTGTTTTTTCGTTTTGTGTAGTCATAATTAAAAGTATATAATAATATCCTATGCAAATATATGTCTAAAAGAAGGTATTATGTTACGCATAGTACTAATATTTAACAAAATATTAACAAATGATATGTAATAAAATAAAGCTTATATTTACCAAAAAAATCAATGTTTATGGAGTTTACAGCCGGAAAGATTAATACATTTTTGTTTTTTAAATTACCTTCTGCCTTTTGGTGCGGTGTGCGAGCCAAAACATTAGATAACAATCAATGTACAGTATCAGTTAAACACCGATGGTTTAATCAAAATCCGTTTAATTCGATGTATTTTGCAGTTCAAGCTATGGCAGCAGAACTTTCAACAGGTGCGTTAGTGATGTATCAGATTAAAAAAAGCGGAAGGAAAATTTCAATGTTGGTCGCTAACAATAAAGGAAATTTCACCAAAAAAGCTACCGGAAGAATCACTTTTGTTTGTCAAGACGGACATTTAATTGAGCAAGCCATTCAAAGAACAATAGCGACCGGAGAAGGTCAAACTTTTTGGATGAAATCGATCGGTAAAGATGAAAAAGGTGATCAAGTTTCTGAAATGGATTTTGAATGGAGTGTACGTTTGAAACATTAAAACTCTTGAAAATCACCTACAACAACCCTTAAACTAATCCTAATTAACTTTACTTTTTGACCCTTTAACGGTAACTTTGTACAAAAATATGTTATGAAAATATTAATCACAGGAGCTACCGGACTGGTTGGAAAAGAATTGATTGCCCTGTTATTAGAAAACGGAAATGAAATTCATTACCTTACCACATCTCAATCAAAAATAGAAAGTAAACCGCATTTTCAGGGGTTCTATTGGAATCCGGATCAAAGTATCATAGATGAAAATTGTTTAATGGGCGTGGATGCCATCATTCATTTAGCAGGGGCAACCGTTTCAAAACGATGGACACCTAATTATAAACAGGAAATTATTGAGAGTAGAACACTTTCCTCCAATTTATTATACACGTGTTTAAAAAATCATCCCAATCAAGTGAAACAAGTAATTTCTGCTTCAGCTATTGGAATTTATCCCGACAGTTTAACTGCAGTTTATACCGAAGAAAATAAATCCGTTGACGATAGATTTTTAGGACAAGTTGTGGTTAAATGGGAGGAAAGCATTGATGTTTTCAGTCGATTGAATCTAAAAGTTTGTAAGCTTCGAATTGGTTTGGTACTCTCAAACAAATGGGGAGCTTTATGCGAAATGATAAAACCAATCAAATTAGGTATTGGTTCTCCGTTTGGTTCGGGAAAACAAGTGCAGTCATGGATTCACATTCACGATTTAGCAGCAATGTTTTATTTTGCTCTTCAAAATCAATGGGAGGGGACTTTTAATGCCGTGGCACCTAATCCGGTGACCAATACTGAACTTACCAAAGCCATTGCCAAAACACTCGGAAAACCGGTTTTTATGCCAAATGTCCCGAAATTTGCCATGAAATTGATTTTAGGTGAAATGCATCAGCTCTTATTTTCCAGTCAGAATGTGAGTGCTGCCAAAGCTGAGAAAAACGGTTTCAAATTTCGTTACCGCGATATAAGTAAAACATTAGATAATTTGTTAACATAAAAAAAGCTCCTCGAATTGAGGAGCTTCTTGTTATAAGTAAGATGAAGTAATAATTATTTTGCAGCAGTAACACTCACTTTTAATTCAATTTCATCATCAACAAATTTATCTTTCAAATCATCAAAAACAGATTTTGAAGCATAATTTACACCCCATTGTGTTCTGTCGATTTTAAATGATTCACTGTTTAACATTACCATATCACCATCAACTGAAATGGTTGCAGGAAAAGAAACCGGTTTAGTAATTCCTTTTAAAGTTAAGTTTCCGGAAACTGTAGTTACCGCATCAACTGTTTCAACAGCAGTAATTTCAAAAGTTCCTTCAGGGAATTTTTTAGTATTGAAGAAATGATCGGCATCCTCTTCTTTTCCTAATCCTTTCAAGTGACCTTCTAAATCTTCTTTCCCGTCGCCTGCTGCTAAATCTAAAACAGTAATACTATTCATGTCAATCGTGAATTTACCGCTTTCTACTTTTCCATTGTTTAAGGATAATTCGCCGCTTGAAAGGGCAATAGTTCCATTGTGTTTTCCGGCTGGTTTTGAACCAATCCATTCGATAGTAGATTTAGTTGCATCTACTTTGTACGTTGTCGCTGTTTCAGCAGCAACTGCAGCATCTTCTACCGGTTCTGTTGTTTCAGCTTTGTCATTTTTACAAGAAGTTAAAGAAAGTGTAGTCAAGATTACTAAGCTTAAAATGATTTTTTTCATAGTTTTAATATTTAAGTTTCAACAAAAGTAGAAAACCAACTAGGAGATTGTTCTTAAAGAAATATTAAATTTTATTTGTTTACTGTTGAAGAAAAAAGGGTAAATGAAAATAATTACGCTGACAATTTGACATTTTTAAACAAATGGCAGTACTTTTGCAATCCAAAATTAATCGAGGAAATGTTTAAAAAAATGTTTAAAAAAATGAATCAGGAAAATACCGAAAATATAGAAAAAGAAGTCGTGGATAATGAAATTGCAGCTGAGCAAAACCAAGAGCATGCTGAGATTCCTGCAATAGAAATGACCAATGAAGAAAAGTTAGAAGAAGAATTAGCCAAAGAAAAAGATAAGTTTTTACGCCTTTTTGCCGAATTTGAAAATTTCAAAAAACGAACTGCCAAAGAGCGAATCGATTTATTTAAAACTGCCAATCAAGAAGTTTTACAAGCCATGTTGCCGGTGATGGACGATTTTGACAGAGCAATGATTCAAATTTCGAAAACAGAAGATGAAACGTTGTTGAAAGGAGTAGAATTAATCCACGAAAAATTAAAATCAACGCTTGTTTCAAAAGGATTAGAGCAAGTAGAAATAAAAGCAGGCGACGATTTTAACGCTGATTTTGCGGAAGCCATTACACAAATTCCTGCACCATCGGAAGATTTGAAAGGCAAAATTGTGGATGTGGTTGAAAAAGGATATAAATTAGGTGATAAAATAATTCGTTTTCCTAAAGTTGTCATTGGTCAGTAATATTTTATTACGACCTTACTTTGTGGAAAAGGAATTGAAAATTTGGATTTTAAATTATGAAAAAAGATTATTACGAAATACTAGGCATCTCCAAAAGTGCTTCTGCAGACGAAATTAAAAAAGCGTACCGCAAGAAAGCAATCGAGTATCACCCTGATAAAAACCCCGGAAACAAAGAAGCGGAAGAAAATTTTAAAAAAGCAGCCGAGGCTTATGAAGTGTTAAGCGATCCTAATAAAAAAGCAAAATATGATCAATATGGTCACGCTGCTTTTGATGGCAATGGCGGATTTGGTGGCGGTGGCGGAATGAATATGGATGACATTTTCAGTCAGTTTGGCGATATTTTTGGTGGTGGTTTTGGTGGTTTCGGCGGTTTTGGCGGTGGCGGAGGTCAACGTCGTATGAAAGGAAGTAATCTCCGCATCAAAGTGAAATTGACGTTGGAAGAAATTGCCAATGGTGTTGAAAAGAAAGTTAAAGTTAAACGTAAAATTCAAGCTCCGGGGGTATCGTATAAAACATGTGGAACGTGTAACGGTTCCGGTCAGGTGTTGCGTGTGACAAACACTATTTTAGGTAGAATGCAAACGGCAACTACGTGTCCAACCTGTGGGGGAGCAGGACAATCCATTAGCTCTAAACCAGCGAATGCCGATGCACAAGGAATGATTTTGGAGGATGAAACCGTTTCGATTAAAATTCCGGCAGGCGTAGTAAACGACATGCAATTAAAAGTTTCCGGAAAAGGAAATGATGCACCGGGCAACGGAGTTCCGGGTGATTTGATAGTAGCGATTGAAGAAATTGAACACGAATTTTTAAAACGAGAAGGGGAAAACCTTCATTATGACTTATATATCAGTGTAGCGGAAGCCGCTTTAGGTGTTTCCAAAGAAATTGAAGCCGTGGGTGGAAAAGTTCGCATTAAATTGGAAGAAGGAATCCAATCCGGAAAGATTTTACGCTTGAAAGGAAAAGGAATTCCGAGTATTAATTCCTATGGAAATGGTGATTTATTAGTCCACATAAATGTATGGACACCCAAGACATTAAACAAAGAACAACGTCAGTTTTTTGAGAAAATGCTGACGGATGATAACTTCATTCCCCATCCTGAAAAAACAGATAAATCTTTTTTTGAAAAAGTTAAGGATATGTTTTCGTAATTTGAAAAATATTTTTACATTTGAACTTTACTAGGAAACTAGTAGATTCTTTTTCATAGCAATTTTTCCCATCCTTGTGCAAATAAGGGTGGGTTTTTTTTTGTTTACCATGAAGGAAGGAAAACACAAAGTTTTATGTTGTAAAAGCTTAATACTATTATTTTTTCACAATTTTAACCGTAGTATTTGAGCTGTCATTAACGTTTAAAAAGTAAATACCATCCGTTAAATTGGAAAGATCATACCATGATTTGAGCGAGTTGAGGTTCGCTTTCAGAACTATTCTTCCCATCATATCAGTTAAATAGAAGGATTTTCCAATGTATTCATCTGAAGTTTCAATCGTTATGAAATCAGGCGTCGGATTCGGGTAAATTTGTATTTCTTTTTTGGGATGATTTACTTCTCCCAAAGACAAAGTACTGACTGTAACAGTTTGTGAATAAGTCGCCGTTCTTCCACATGATTCTACTGTTAATTCAATCGTAAATGTTCCAGTTGAAGTATAATTATGAATGGGATTTATCTCTGTTGAGGTCGTTCCATCCCCAAAATCCCAGAGATAAGAAGTCGCATTTTCTGAGGTGTTGGTCAACGAAAATTGACTGCTACTCAATTCTTCAACCACAAAATTAGCCATCGGGTCATATTCGCCAATGTGCCATTCTAACAATTGGTTAAAAACAATCACTTTAGAAGCCGTTCGAATAGCAGTGGCTACTTCAGTTGAAAGTCCGGCAGTAAAGGTAATTTGTTCAGGATTTTTTCGGAATAAAGTGGCATAAAAACTACACGCAGCGGCATAGGTTCCGGCCACGGAAGGGTGACTTCCATCGGCGGAATACAATTCGATGGTGGGATAATTATCTCTGATGTATCGCCAAACGGCTCCTACAGGAGAAAGTATCGCTTCATTTTCTTCCGCCATGAAACGGTAGCGTTCATTTAATAAATCATCCATGCCGGTGTAGGTGCAAACCGGTGGCCAATTGGCACAATTGGAAGCATCGCCGTTTTTTCTTCCCCAGGTCATGTAAAAAACGGTTTCCGCACAGGGGTTTTGTTGGTTGATAAGATTATTCAACTGTTGAGCGTACGGATATACTTGGTTTTGAACTTGCGAATCGGGAAAAGAAGGGAGTTGACTTTGTTCTTGCAGCACCACAAAATCCCAATTGCCTTGTGCTATTTTATTAAGCGAAGTAGTATTGGTGCTGTGCCCCATCAACGTGTAACCCCCCGGTGTGTAGCTGTCATAAATCAAATCATCGCCGGTGGAGTTGGCAACATTGTCAATCATTAGCGGTAAATTATTGGTAGCGGTATAACTGTTGCCCAAAAACAGGGTGCGTTTCGTACTGTTTTGTCCGTATAGGATGGAAAAACAACTTAAAAAAAACAATCCAACTAAGCGTAATTTTATCTTCATGTTTAATGAATAAGTATTTGCAAGGCGGAAGGTACAAAAAAATGGGGTGAAATAAATTGTTGAGTGAGCGGTTTTTGCGATACTCAGAAGTCGGGAGAATTCGGAGAGAGGAGATTTACTTCCGTAGACCTGTGTTCACCGTGTCATTTCGACCAGAGGGAGAAATCACATAAAGTTGTTGACGAATTTTGCTTAGTGTTATGTGATTTCTCCTGCGTACCCGCTAGTGCGAGCGTCACGCTCGTACACTATTTAATTATCTATTTTTTAAAGATTGATTTTGATTGCGGGAACGAGCGTGACGCTCGCACTAGCGGGGGTTTAAATTTTATAATTTACACTAACCTTGATGAATCTTTCTTCAATTAAATTTTTATAAAATTCAACAATACAATATTTACTTTTTCTAAAATTCAAAGTTAATCTAGTTGAATCATCAAAATTATTTTCACAATAAAAATTTATCTCATTTTTAAAATCAATGATTATTTTTGATAACGAAGAGTTTTTATTAATAATTTTTTTGTAATTATCGTAATGATATTGTGCAGTTAATTGAATTTTTCTATGATTCAAGTATTCATTACTTTCTTTTAATAAGCTATTTACCATTTTTTTAATTTTTAATATATTCAGTTTCTATTTCTATGTTCTGAAAGATGTCTCTAACAGCAATACCAATATTTTGTATATCAGAGATTGTAAGTTTTTTTAGAGGATTAATTACCACAGAATCAATGAGTTCACTTTTTATGATTGGGATCGAGTTATTGTCACTTTTTTCTAATGTAGTTTTATATATTTTATTTTTTAAAAATATTCTGTAAATTAGTATTTTATCTTCATCATTATTGAAAATCACTTCTTTTATATTAATTACATCATCTATTCCAAAAGTAAAATCTATTTCTATTGTTGTATTTGATGAATTATTCATTTTTGTATATGATTTGTATGTTAAAGTTCTTGAATAGTCATTATACTCTAATTTATTATCTATTATGGGACCCCATGTTTTCAAACTCAAATATTCACTTATGTAATTTACAGCTTCTTTTATGTTTTTTTTTGAAGTGTTTTCTATAATTTCCCCTTTTTTTTCTTCATTTTCAATAATCAACAAGTTATCATGAATTGAGTATTTGCCTAGTTTCTTTATTGCAGATTGACCTAAAAGTAGAGGTGAATTGTTTTTATTAATTACACTAGCTTTAACATTTTGTAATATTTTACCATCAATATCAATTGATTTAATATAGATTTGCGACCCTTCAACTATATCACCATTTGCAAGAATGTAGCTAGAATTTCCGATGAAATCATCTTTTGTTAATAATCCTTGTTTCAATAGAAAATTAGCTTCAGTAATTGAGATTGTAACATCTGTTGCACCAGTATCAAAAATGAAATTCATTGGAATGCCATTTACTTTACAAGGTATTTGATAAACTCCACCAATTTGTATCATTTCAATTATTTTTTGAGGAAAACTTTGAATTGAAATTATAAAAACTAAAAGAGTGGTAAATATTTTTTTCATAACATGCATTTCATAAACATTCATTAGATAAAAAAGATAAAAATGTAATATTGTATTAAGATAATCAGACTAATTGATAACAAAAATGAAAAATAATAAGTAATTCCACTTTAATCTAAATTAAGCTAAAATAATTAAATTATTATAAATAAACTTTTTTCTTAAACTCTATTTTAATTATTTTTTCTTTTCTTCAAACCGAACCAAACTAGGGATTGCTGTTGAAAGCCAAAAGTCACGATAAAACTTGAAGAGTTAAGGCAAGGACTTAAAGTAATTATTATGCTAATTAGTTAATTGTTTGATTTATACTGATGTCCTTTGAATAATAAAGGAATTTCAGAAAAATCTTCTTTAATTTTTTGGGCTAAACCATCCAAATCTGGATAAATAGAAAAGCAATTAATATTTAGTTTATGCAAATCTTTTTTTATTGATTCTTTAAATTTGTATGGAATAATGATTTTTCTAAGTCCATAGCTATTTGTGCTTTCAGAAATTAGAACATCTAATGGTTTGATTTCCAGTTTTTTTAATAATGGATGAAGAGTGAAATATCCGCCTTGTGCCTTTACACGTTCATTAATATGTCTAGGAGAAATGAAACTATAATGACAATCATTTTTAAAGCATTTTTCTTTCGCAACTCCATCGTATGAACCAAAAGTTGAGGGTAAATATTCAAAAACACATGCATCTGATTTATTATTTAAATCTTCTACTGCAAAAAATAAAGCATAAAGAGGTGATTCAGTCCAATCAAGTAAACGTGTTGGAAGACCGTGATGTTGTGCAATAACCATTAAATCCAATCTATTTTTTATTTTATACCTTTTTAATAGTGATATTCCTTTTTGATAAAACATATCTAACATTGTCTCCTCTACTAGATCATAGTTTGGAATAATATTATAATTTGAATTGTCATAAACTTCTAATTTTTGTCTGTAAAATGATGGAATAAGTTTCCAATCTTTATCTCCTTGTCCACGATAGACTGGTTGAAAAAGTATAGAAGTTCTATTAGGTATACACTCTAGAAATTGATTTACAGATGTAATTTTTGTTTGAATCATTTTTTTAATTTTTTATAAAAAATTATTTCTTAGTTAGAAAATAAACCATCAATGATTATTTATTTTAATAAATTGTTCAAAATTTCCCTGAATTCTAAAAGATCACTTTCTTTGCCGGATAAAACTTTTGCATTGTATAATTTATCTAAGTTAAGTTCTTTGATTTCAAACTTACGTCTTTTATCAGTAAAAAATATATCTGACGTAATTAGACCATTTGTTATTCTCATAATGTCTATATGATCACTAATGTTTTCTTGTTTACCTTTTATTGTTAAATATGCTCCAATTGAAAATCTGATATTTAATGTTGGAATTCTTTCGAATCCATTTCTCTTTAGTTCATCTAGTAATATTTTAAATTGATTTTCTTTAAAAGAATGCTTGTATGTTAATTGATATAATATTTGATCAATCCAATTAGGGAAATCATGTTTACCATAGTTGTCAGGTCTTATGAAAATTCTTTTTAGTTTTATGTATTCCTCAAGTCTATCAATAAATAAATTAACTTCATTTTTTTTAATTATATTAAATAATTTTTCTTCAATTTTTGGTTCAATATTTTTATTGTTAAGAACTCTTCTAATTTCATTTTGTCGCGAAATTCTAAAATTTATACTTTCATTGAATACTTGATTTACTTGATTAATATGCGAATAAAAATCTTCAAATTTTTTCAAATCATGATTATGTAAAAAAGTTTTTACAGTAAATTTATTATGTCGAATTAACGATGAAATTAATTGTGTAGTAAGAAATAGTTCGTCTTTAAAAAAATAATTATCAGATAATTTTCTAAAATATTCATCATGAATAACAGCATTATTTAATTCTTTTTTTGCTGTTTCAAAAAAATGTTGATGTGAAAGAGGACAGTATATAAAATTATTAATGTGACAAATCTCAAGTAATTTTCTTATTTCTTTCCACAAATCATTGTTTTCTTCTACAAGATTACTAACAATAAATTGGTCAAGATAAATACATATTTTATTTTTTTTATCAATTTTTTTCATTCATTAAATAAAACCTGTCTAAAAATCAATTATTGACTATACAATAGAAATTTAAATATTAACTATTCCACTAAAATACAATAAATTTTATCTTTTAAACTTAAAATGTCATATTTAAATCACTTGTTTGTATAGAACCCGCGTGAGGGATTGCAGCGGAAAGCCCGGAATGTAGCCGAAGCTTGCGGAGGCGAAATGAGGACTTGTAGCGGAAAGCCCGACCCCGTTGCTCTCCACTACTTTTTCTGTACTTGGATTTCTTGCAACGGGGGCACGCCCAAACAAAAAAAATGTACTTTATTTACGGGGTTTTATTTCGGTTTTGGCTGTTATTTCCTATATTTACCCAAACGCAAAAAAGAGTATGAGCAACATCTTAGAAGTTAGGAATGTAGTGAAAACATATGGCGATTATACGGCCTTAAACAATGTTTCGCTTTCGGTTCCAAAGGGAAGTATTTATGGACTTTTGGGTCCGAATGGTGCCGGGAAAACGTCGTTAATTAGAATTATTAATCAAATTACCATGCCGGACAGTGGCGAGGTGTTTTTGGATGGTGAAAAACTAAACCCGAAACATATTCAACACATTGGTTACTTGCCCGAAGAACGCGGTTTGTATAAATCGATGAAAGTAGGCGAGCAGTGTTTGTATCTCGCTCAGTTGAAAGGTTTATCGAAACAAGAAGCCAAAAAACAATTGGATTTTTGGTTTGAAAAACTCGGCATCGAAGGCTGGTGGAACAAAAAAATTGAAGAACTTTCCAAAGGAATGGCTCAAAAAGTACAGTTTGTGGTCACCGTTTTACACAAACCCAAATTACTGATTTTTGATGAGCCGTTTTCAGGGTTTGACCCGGTGAATGCGAACATCATTAAAGACGAAATTTTGGAGTTGAAAAAACAAGGTTCAACCATTATTTTTTCGACGCATCGCATGGAAAGTGTGGAGGAATTGTGTGATGATATTGCCTTGATTCACAAGTCGAATAAGCTGATTGAAGGCAAACTAACCGATGTCAAACGCGAGTATAGAACGCACCATTTTGAAGTGGGAATTTTGACTTCCAACGTGGAAGGATTAATGTATGATTTGACGCAAAAATTCACGGTGAATCCGGCTGAATTTAAATCGCTCAACGACGATTTGAAGTTAGAAATCGGTTTAGGAAACGCCAACCCGAATGAGCTGTTGAGTCTATTAACACAACGCGGACAAGTAACGCATTTTGTGGAGAAAATTCCAACCGCCAATGAAATTTTTATTAAAACCGTAAGTCAAAACTAATGAGTATTTTAAGTTTAATAATCAAAAGAGAATTTATTGCCAAGGTTCGCAATAAATCGTTTATAGTGATGACTTTTTTGAGTCCGCTATTGTTTGTGGGAATTGCTGTTTTTGTTGGGTTTTTGGCTTCGATGAAAGCCGATTTAAAACGCATTGCCATTCATGATGAAGGCGGTAATTTTGTCAAAGAATTTGTGAACGATGAAGAATATGCCTACTATGATTTGTCGAAAATTGATTTGCAATTGGTGAAAGACAGTGTGCTGGGTGAAAGTTACGAAGGGTTGATTTATATTCCGAAAACAGATAGTTTGTCTACGGTGCAAAACCAAGTGCAGTTTATTTCGAATGATAGTCCGTCGATGGATTATATTTTGGATGTGGAAGATATCATTGCTAAGAAAATAACCGACTACAATTATGAAAAATTAGCCATTGATACGGCACGAATCAACTTGGCTAAAGCCGATGTAAATATTGTGTTGAAAAAAGCTTCCGGTGAAGAAACGGTAAAAGGGTTGAATGAAATCAAATTGTTTTTAGGAGGAATTTTTGGTTATTTAATCATGATGTTTATTGTGATTTACGGCAATTTTGTGATGCGAAGTGTGATTGAAGAAAAGACGAATCGCATTATTGAGATTATTATTTCGTCCGTCAAACCTTTTCAGTTGATGATGGGAAAAATCATCGGGAATTCGATGGCGGGCATTTTACAATTTTTGATTTGGACGATTTTGGGATTGATTTTGTTTTTCATTTTTTCTACTGTTTTTGGCATGCAAATGGGAGCCGGTTCTGCGGTTTCTCCGGAAGCGGTTGCACAAGTTAATCCTAGTGGTTTTGCTGAAAAATTACCGTTGTATATCAATGAGTTTAAACAATTACCTTTAGTAACGTTATTGGTTTCCTTTGTGATTTATTTTGTGGGCGGATTCTTTTTATATAGTTCGTTTTATGCTGCCATTGGTGCGGCAGTAGACAATGAAACGGATTCACAACAGTTTTTGTTGCCGATTATTTTGCCTTTGATTTTAGGTGTTTACATTGGATTTTTCACCGTGTTGAATGATCCGCATGGAACGGTGGCAACGGTTTTTTCGATTGTTCCACTCACTTCGCCGATTGTGATGCTGATGCGGATTCCGTTTGGTGTGCCAATATGGCAATTGTTGCTATCAATGGTTTTACTTTTTGCGACTTTTTTAGCCGTTGTTTGGTTTGCAGCCAAAATTTACCGTGTTGGTATTTTGATGTATGGCAAAAAACCATCTTGGAAAGAATTGTATAAATGGATGAAGTATTAGTATGGAAATGATTCAAGATATTATTGATTTTTTTAATTTAAGTTTAATTAAAACCAAAGACATTAATTTAACCGTAGGTGCGGTTGTAGCTCTTGTTGTTGCATTTGTGCTAACGAGTATTGTGCTCAAAATGATTCGAAGAATTGTTACCCGAAAGTTACCATCTGAAGACAAAAATAAATTCATCAGTATTTTTCAGTTTATTCAATACTTGGTGTATTTATTTGTGATTATGTTTACGTTGAACGCTTCCGGCGTTAATATTAGTGTGTTACTTACCGCATCTGCTGCAATCTTTTTAGGCTTAGGATTTGCTTTGCAACAATTGTTTCAAGATTTAATTTCGGGGATTTTAATTATTTTAGACCAGTCATTGCACGTAGGCGATATCATTGAAATTGAAGACAAAGTATGTAGAGTTGAAAAAATAAGCCTGCGTTCTACCAAGGCAATTACTCGAAATCAACGGGTAATGGTGATACCGAATCATAAGTTTTTGAGTGATATTTTATTCAACTGGACTCAGAACAGTACGGTAATCCGCGAAAGCGTCTCGGTTGGAGTTGCTTATGGTTCTGATACAGCTTTAGTAAAACAGGTTTTAATTGATTGTGCAAAAAACAATCCAAGTGTTTTAAAAACGCATGAACCGCTCGTTATTTTTGATAATTTTGGGGATTCTTCATTAGACTTTGAACTTTTCTTTTATGTAGATGATGCTTTTGCATCGCCTAATGTTAAAAGTGATTTGCGATTTGAAATTGATAAACAATTTAGAGCGAACAAAATTTCGATTCCTTTCCCACAAAGAGATTTACACCTGATAAGTAAAACAATTATTGAATAAAATAAGATGCCTAAAATATTAATTATAGAAGACGAAGCAGCCATCCGCAGAGTATTAACCAAAATTCTTTCGGAAGAAAGTGATACGTACCAAGTAGAAGAAGCCGAAGACGGATTATCCGGAGTAGAAAAGATTAAAAACGAAGACTACGATTTGGTACTTTGCGACATCAAAATGCCTAAAATGGATGGGGTAGAAGTGTTGGAAGCGGTAAAAAAAATAAAACCCGAAATTCCGATGGTGATGATTTCCGGTCATGGTGATTTGGAAACGGCTGTCAACACCATGCGATTAGGTGCGTTTGATTACATCTCAAAACCACCCGATTTGAATCGATTGTTGAATACGGTTCGCAATGCGTTAGACCGAAAACAATTGGTTGTAGAAAATAAAATTCTCAAAAAGAAAGTCAGCAAAAATTATGAAATGATTGGTCAATCAGAACCGATTAACCATATCAAAGAAATGATTGAAAAAGTGGCTCCCACTGAAGCTCGAGTGTTGATTACCGGTCCAAACGGAACCGGAAAAGAATTGGTGGCTCATCAACTACATGAAAAAAGTGAGCGTTCTGCTTTTCCGATTATTGAGGTGAATTGTGCTGCCATTCCTTCCGAATTGATTGAAAGTGAATTGTTTGGTCATGTGAAAGGAGCGTTTACGTCTGCGGTTAAAGACCGTGCCGGAAAATTTGAAGCAGCCGATGGCGGAACGATTTTTTTGGATGAAATTGGCGATATGAGTTTAGCTGCTCAAGCGAAAGTTTTGAGAGCATTGCAGGAAAATTTAGTGCAACGAGTGGGGGCGGATAAGGATATCAAAGTGAATGTTCGCGTAATAGCCGCTACCAATAAAGATTTGAAAAAGGAAATTGCTGAAGGTCGTTTTCGCGAAGATTTATACCATCGTTTAGCGGTGATTTTGATTAAAGTCCCGGCTTTGAACGACAGAAGGGATGATATTCCGTTGTTAATAGCACATTTTGCTCATAAAATTGCAGATGAGCAAGGCAATGTAGCTAAGAAATTTTCGGCTAGTGCGATTAAATTGCTCCAAGAATACGATTGGACCGGAAATATTCGCGAACTTCGCAACGTGGTAGAACGCTTGATTATTCTTGGCGGAAGTGAAATTTCGGAGAATGATGTGAAGCTTTTTGCGAGTAAGTGATGAAAACATAAGAATTAAAAAAATCAAAAGAATCAAAAAAATCTAAAAAAAGGATGAAAAAATTTTAGATTTTTTAGATTTTTCATTTTTTTAGATAATCAATATGCAACTAAAAAAAATAAATCCAAAACTTCAACAAGCCCTCATTGAAACTGGTTTGATTGAAGCGAATGAAATACAACAGGATACCTTTTCTACCTTAAAAAGTGGAGTAGATGCGGTCATTCAATCTCCAAACGGAAGCGGAAAATCAACAACTATAGTTTTGAATGTGATTCAGCGATTAGAAAAACCGGTAGGTGAAAGCACACGAGCTTTGGTCATTGTAGAAAACAAAGAAAAGGTCTCAGAAATGGTTGATTTATTCCAAAAATTTGGAAATTATATTGATTTACGTGTGATTGGGGTGCACGAAAAAGGCGATATCGATTACGATAAAAATCAAATATCATTAGGAATGGATGTGTTAATTGGCACACCAACCAAAATTAACGATATGTTTTCTTCTGCCGGATTCAACATGAATACCATTAAAATGTTTGTGGTGGATGATGCCGATGTTTTATTCCGAAATCGTATGGATGCCATCATTTTGCGGCTATCTTTGAGTGTAGAAAAAACCCAACGTCTTTTCTTTTGTTCTACAATTACGGAACGAGTAGAAGTTTTGGCCGATAAAATAATGATAGAACCAGTTTTCTTTGAGGCAGAATAGATTCTGTTGTCGATTGTCATGGATGTACAACGTTAATTTACGAATTACTATTTACTAATCACTAAATACTATAAAGATGGGGATGATGAAAGTATTCTCCGGAAGTGAAATTTTAGCTTCCGCTTTGAGAAAAAAAATAGAGGAAGTAGGAGTAGAAGTGCTTCAAAAAGACAATATCCAATCTGCACGATTGGGAGGTTTTGGCAACTTGGATTTGGCAGTAGAATTGTTTGTTGATGAACGTTATTATGCCAAAGTTGCTCCGGTGATAGAACAATTTAGGATGAGTATTTAAGATGAATTTATCTGAAAATCTTCAAATAATAAGCCAAAACCGAAATAAACACCCCAAAAATTCCAATAAAACCAAACGAATGCCGCAAACTTGTTAGTTCTGCAATTTGTCCAATTACGGGCGGACCCAACAAAAATCCAATAAAACTAATACCGGTAACAATTGTTAAAGCTTCTCCTGTTGGGATGGTTGAACTTCTTCCGGTTGTACTGTAGATGATTGGGATAACATTCGAAACCCCAAAACCAACCAGCATAAAGGCCAACATACAAGGAACTAAAAAGGGGAATACAACGGCTGTATATAATCCCGTTGAGATAGTAATTCCGCTGACAATCAATATATTTTTGGCTCCAAATTTTCGAACCAAAATATCACTTAAAAATCGTCCGAAAGCCATTGTAATCATAAAGGAGGTATAACCCAAAATAACAAGTGCTCCCGGTGCTTTGACGATATCTTTAAAGTAAACACCGCTCCAATCAAACATAATTCCTTCGCTAGCCATACAGCAAAAACCAATTATGCCTAACCAAATTAAATTTTTATCAGGTAGTTGAAACTTGAATTTGGGTCCAGAAACTTCTTTAGCATTTGATTTAACTTTTACTAAATGACGATAGTTTGCCCATATTAAAAAGCCTACTAAAAGTAGAACGATGATAAAATGTTGATGCGGAGTTAGTTTAAGAGCCATCATACCTAGCCCAACAAGAGCACCGCAAAATCCTGCTAAGCTCCACGAACCATGAAAAGAGCCCATGATCGGTTTTTTGAAAATTTGTTCGGTGAAAAAGCCTTGCGTATTCATTGAAATATTACAAAATTGACTACCTATTCCAAATAAAAACAAAGCTAGAGCCAATTGCCAAGCTTGTGAAACCAGACCAATATTGGTTAGACTAAAGGCATAAAATGGTAAGGATAGGAGTAATACTTTACGACTTCCGAATCGCGTAACCACTTTTCCGGAAAATGGCATAGCAGAAAGTTGTCCAATGGGAAGTGCAAAAAGAAGTGTTCCCAGTTCGCCTTCGCTTAGTTGTAATGTAGTTTTAATATCCGGAATTCTGCTGGCCCATGAAGCAAAACAAAATCCCATTCCAAAATAAAAGAAACTCATCGCCAAACGAATTCTATTTAAATATGACTGCTTGGCTTTACGATAGGTTTTTTTATGCTTTTGTTGCGGAATAATCTTTCTTAAAAAACTATAATCAAATAGAGGCATAAAATGAATTCGCTTTTTGAGTGAGCAAAATTAACCAAAAAATAGTGTTTTGACTCCCTTTTGATTAGATTGACGAACGATTTGTTTGTTTTTCAACAATTGTAAATGCATTTTATCAAATTCAAAAATAATCGTTTTATTTATTATCATTTTCAAACTTCAAGATTCCACAAATCGATTATCTTTGCACCTTGAAAAAATCGAATATTCCTTAAATCGAACAATCGAATAATCCAAAAACCCAACAATCTAAAAATGATTACAGTAAACGATATCTCCGTTCACTTTGGCGGAACCACTTTGTTCAGCGATGTTTCTTTTGCCATCAATGAAAACGACAAAATTGCCTTGATGGGAAAAAATGGAGCCGGAAAATCTACATTATTAAAGATTATTGCCGGTGTTTCTAAACCTTCTTCGGGAACAATTTCTGCTCCAAAGGAAGCGGTTATTGCCTATTTACCTCAGCATTTGTTAACCAAAGATGAAGCAACCGTAATGGAAGAAGCCTCAAAAGCTTTTGCTGAGGTTTTTGACATGAAAGCTGAAATCGATGCATTGAATGATCAATTAACCATTCGAACCGATTATGAAAGCGACGATTACATGAAGTTAATCGAACGGGTTTCGGAATTGAGTGAGAAATACTATTCGATAGAAGAAGTAAATTATGAAGCTGAGGTTGAAAAAGTATTAAAAGGATTAGGTTTTGAAAGAGAAGATTTTACCCGACCCACTTCAGAATTTTCCGGAGGTTGGCGAATGAGAATTGAATTGGCAAAAATATTATTGAAAAAACCCGATTTGATTTTGTTGGATGAGCCCACAAACCATATGGATATTGAGAGTATTCAATGGTTAGAAGATTTTTTAATTAATTCGGCCAAGGCGGTGATTGTGATTTCGCACGATAGAGCTTTTGTGGATAACATTACCAATAGAACTATCGAGGTAACGATGGGTCGTATTTATGACTACAAAGCTAAATATTCACATTATTTAGAGCTTCGCAAAGACAGAAGAGTTCATCAACAAAAAGCTTACGATGAACAACAAAAAATGATTGCGGAAAACATGGAGTTTATTGAGCGTTTTAAAGGAACCTATTCCAAAACACTCCAAGTGCAATCACGCGTAAAAATGCTCGAAAAATTAGTTCCCGTTGAAATTGATGAAATTGATAATTCCGCTTTGAGGTTGAAATTTCCGCCTTCGGTTCGTTCCGGTCAATATCCGGTAGTGGTGAAAGATTTACACAAAAGTTATGATGACAAAGTTATTTTCAAAGATGCCAATATTGTGATAGAAAGAGGGCAGAAGGTTGCTTTTGTGGGGAAAAATGGAGAAGGAAAATCGACCATGATTAAAGCCATTATGAAAGAAATTGAAATCAACGGCGGAAGTGTTGAGATCGGACACAATGCTCAAATTGGCTATTTTGCACAAAATCAAGCTTCGTTGTTAGATGAGAATTTGACTATTTTTGAAACGATAGATACCATTGCGGTAGGCGAAATTCGCACACAAATTAAAAACATACTTGGAGCGTTCATGTTCCAAGGGGATGACATTACTAAAAAGGTAAAAGTACTTTCCGGTGGTGAAAAAACACGTTTAGCAATGATAAAATTGTTGCTTGAACCGGTTAATTTACTCATTCTCGATGAACCTTCGAACCACTTAGATATGAAAACCAAAGACATCATCAAAGAGGCGTTGCGGGATTTTGACGGTACGTTGATACTCGTTTCCCACGACCGTGATTTCCTCGACGGTTTGGCAACCAAAGTATTCGAATTTGGTAATAAACGTGTGAAAGAGCATTTTGAAGACATCAAAGGATTCTTGGCCATGAAAAAAATGGAAAACCTTCGCGAAATCGAAAAATAAGCTGTAAAAATAATTTGGGCGTGACCACAAGGGTCGGGCTTTTCGTTACAAGTCCTCGTCCAAAGGTTGAGTTTTTGTCGGGTTGTGCTTGGCTTCCGTTGGTCGCCATCACAACCCGCAAAAACTCAACCTTTGTCCTGTGGGCTTTCCACTTCAATCCCTCACGCAATTTCATTTACATCAGAGATATAAAAAAACATCCCGCTAAAATCAACGGGATGTTTTCGAAAGGTAATCTAATTAACAAGTATTTATAAAGCAGTAATAATGAATTGGCTTCTTCTGTTCAATTGGTGCTCGGCTTCGGTACATTCTACGCCATCAGCACATTTGTTTACCAATTGTGTTTCTCCGTAACCTTTTGCAGTTAAGCGTTCCGGTGCAATACCGTTTTTGATTAACCAATCACGGGTAGATTTTGCTCTTCTGTCAGACAACACTTCGTTGTAACGGTGTGTTTGACGGCTATCTGTATGTGAACGAATATCAATTTTCATGTTTGGATATTCATTTAAAACATCTAATATTTTGGCAATATCAACCGCTGCATCAGGACGAATGTTCCATTTATCTAAATCAAAATAAATCAAGTTGATTCCAAATACATCGGCTAAATCTCCACCAATAGGAATGCTTTTCACCGCTTTTTCCAATTCAATCGGCAATTCAGTTGAGCCGCTTTCTTTAGCTATAATTACAGGTACTTCTTTGGTGGTGTATTCCGGTTGTTCAGCACGAACGTAGTATTTCTTCTCACATTCAACTTCACCAAAGTCATAACGACCATCCGGACCTGAAACTGTTTCTTTTAACTTGTTGAAATTTTCATCAAACAAAGTCAATTTTGTGTTTGGTAAAATGGCTCCCGTTTCTTCGTCGGTAACAATTCCGGCTAACAATTGTTCGCAATCAAATTGTAATTCTTTTGTTTCAAGGAATTTATAGATATCATCGTTTCCTACACCATTTGGTCGGTTAGAAGATAAAAATCCTCTTTTATTGGCTTTATTGATAATCAAGGCAAAATCATCAAATGGACTGTTGGCTGGTTCTCCAATATTGTGTACTTGTTGAAAAGAACCGTCTTTTTCTAATTTAGTAACAAAAATATCTAAACCACCTAAACCGGGATGACCGTCTGAAGCAAAATACAATTCATTGTCTGAAGTAATGAAAGGAAATGTTTCACGACCTTCGGTATTAATGTCACCTAAATTAACCGGAGTTCCATAAGAATCTTCAGCTAATATATCCACTTTGTATATGTCAGACAATCCTTTTGTACCAGGCATGTCAGACGCAAAGTACAATGTTTTTTCATCTGCACTCAATGTAGGGTGAGCCACTTGATAACTATCGCTATTAAAAGGGAGTTCTTTAATGTTTGTCCATTTTTCATCCACTAAAGTAGCTTTGTAAATTTTCAATAAAGTTACTTTATTGGCATCTTTTCCTTTTTTACCATCCAAGTAATTGTTTCTGGTAAAGTAGACTGTTTTACCATCTTTAGTAAATGCCGGTGTTGATTCATGGAATTTTGAGTTCAATTTTTTTCCATAACGGTCAGTGTTCGAAAGAGCACCCTCTGCACTCAAATCGGCACCATACAAATTAGAGAAATACTGATCTGTCCAAGTGTGTTTTCTTTTGGAGAAATTTCCGGTATCACGCGTGGAAGTAAAAACCACTTTATCCATGTAAAAAGCCGGTCCATAATCGGAATACTCTGAATTAATTCCCGCATCCTCAATGTTATAACGACCTGAATTTCTTTTGATAGCTTCGCGGTAATCTTTTTGTTCCTTGGCTAAAAGCCCACGTTTATCATTTCCGCTTTTGACATTAAATGCAGCCATCATTTCATCCGCTTTAGTATAATTGCCAACAGCTTTTAATGATTGGGCATAACGGAAATAATTTTCTGCTTCCACATCTTGCGTCATAGCAAACAATTCGCCATACCATTTTTCTGCATTAACTAAATCGGCATTGAAATAATAGGCATTTGCAATCTTTTGCAACATATCAGGATTTTTATATCCTTTTTCTGCAATTCGCTCATAGGTTTTTATGGCATCTATGTACGCGAATTTGTCGTAGTTTTTATCAGCTTTGCGTTCACCTGCTTTTTGCGAGTAAACATTTACAGCAATTAAACTAAACAAGGCGATGTATATAAATTTAATTTTCATGACTGTTGCTTTATTAGAAGAATCTAGGTGATACAATTTTACTGTGTTTTTTGAATAATTCAAAGCGTAAGAAAATCTCATGCGAACCTGAATTAAAACGTCTTAATCGAGTTGTTTCATGGTCATAACCATAACCAATAAAAAGCCCGTCTGTAATTTGGAAACCAGCCATGGCACTCACGGCAGCATCCCAACGCCAAGCAGCTCCAAGCATAAACTTATCATTGTATAAAAAGTTTGCTGAAACATCTACTTGCAGTGGTGCACCTTCTACCGCTTTGGTCAATAAAGCAGGTTTGAATTTCAGATTATAAGTTAAATCAAAAACATAACCGGCGATAAGGTAGAAGTTCATTCGTTCAGCATTTAATGCAACATCGTTATCATTGTATCTTTTAGTCTCAAAAAAATTAGGTACAGAAAGTCCAACATACATTTTGTCTGAATGAAAATACACACCAGCTCCAATGTTAGGAGTAAACTGATTATCGATATTAGTGAGTAATAATTCATCACTCCCATCGGCAGGAGTAAGTTTAGAGACGTCTAGATTAAATAAATTCGCAGTTCCTTTTACTCCAAAAGAGAGTTTAAAAGTTTCCGAAGTTTTAACAGTATATGATACGTCAGCAGAAATTGCATTTTCGCTAGTAGGTCCAATTTTGTCATTTACAAATGACAATCCTATTCCAAGATTACTATTGTTAATAGGAGTGTTAACAGAGAATGCGTTTGTTGTAGGTGCTCCGTCTAAACCAACCCATTGGGTGCGGTGTAAACCGAAAATACTCATTGCTCCTCTAGATCCCGCGTAGGCCGGATTCACATTGATTGTGTTATACATGTATTGTGTATATTGAGCGTCTTGTTGGGCAAGTGCTACAAAACCTGTAAACATCAAAGCGATTAATAAAAATTTTGTTCTCATTTTGTTTCTTTTTTTAGAAACCTGAGGGTGGGGTAACCCTCAGGAGTTTTTAATTTTATCTTGTTAGGTATAAATAACCGGATTTGTTTACAACATTTCCATCTACAGTAGTATAATTAATGATGTAGAAATAAGTTCCAGTTGGTAGTTCTGCATTTTTGTTTAAGGTTGCTCTACCTTCTGAGATTCCTTCAAATCTTCTATCATTGTTATTATAGTTTTCTACTTCATATACTAACACGCCCCAACGGTTATAGATTTCTACAGTGTTACTTGTATAACACTCAGTGTTTTCAATGTTTTTAATAGAAAAATATTCATTAAGTGCATCACCATTTGGTGTAAATGCATTGTTTATTTCAATCGCATCACATGGGAACACCAGACAGTCGTCGTTTACATTCATTGTAACTTCATAAACTCTTGGACAATCCCCTTGAGTAATTTCATACTGCAAGATATAATTTCCAATTGAAGAAACTTCACTAGGGCTGAAAATATTTCCATTCAATGCTCCAGTGTTGTTTACATCTACCCAAACACCTCCGGTAGTTCCCACAGGAAGTAAATTGTCTAAATTAACTGTCGTTATATCACCGATACATGATTCTGCATCAATTCTAATTAAACTGTCTTGAATGTTTACAGTGATTGTTTGTGTAAATTCTGAATTATTTCCACAGTTGTCACCTACAATCCATGTTCTAACTATCGTGTAAGAGGCACTTGACTCATTTGTAATTTGTTCATCAAATAGGATGTTTACATCATCAATACCTGAACAAGCATCAGTGAATAATAATTGCGGTACCTCAGGAATTGCATCACAATTAACAGTTATTTCACTATCAAATTCAGATGCCACCGGACCGGTTGTATCAATAACAGTGATCATTTGTTGATGTGTTGCAGTATTTCCGCATTCATCAGTTGCTTCCCATGTTCTAACAATCATATAACTACCCGGACAATCACCTGGTTCTGTAATTACATTTTCGACAACAGAAGCAGTACCACAGTTGTCAATAGCTGTAAGGGTAGCCATTGCAGGGATAGCATCACATTCTACAGTTAATTCTGTAGCAGGGAGCTCTTCTACGAAAGCAGGAACAACTATATCATTTACTGTAATCGTTTGAGAAATTGCAGTTTCATTACCACATTCATCTACAAAAGCCCAAGTTCTAGTGATTACGAACGAGTTCGGACAATCACCGGCTACAGTTGTATCAACACCTTCCACAGTGATTTCACCGGCACAATTATCCGTAGCGGTTAATGAAATGGTTGCCGGTACCTCAGAAGCACAAGCCACAGTAACAGCAGCAGGAGCTTCCGGAGCCACAGGAGCAGTATTGTCTTGTACAGCAAAAGTAGCTGAAGTGGTAGCAGTATTTCCACACGCATCAGTAGCAGTGAAAATCACAGTTATTGCTGTAGAACAGTCATTTGATAATTCACTGAAATTATTCGACCAAGTTACTTCAGAACAGTTGTCAGTAGCAGTAGCTCCACCGTTAGAATTTATCCAAGCTGTAATAGCCTCTTGGTTACCAGAACCGTCACACTCCACAACAAGACTAGTTGCTTCGGTAGTTATTTCGGGTTGAATAGTATCGTTTACAGTAATTGTTTGCGAAATTACAGTTTCATTACCACATTCATCCACAAATGTCCAAGTTCTAGTGATTACGAATGAATTCGGGCAATCACCTGCCACAGTTGTATCAACCCCTTCTGCCGAGATTTCACCGGCACAATTATCCGTAGCGGTTAATGAAATGGTTGCCGGTACTTCAGAAGCACAAGCTACAGTTACATCTGCAGGAGTTTCAGGAGCCACAGGAGCAGTACTATCTTGTACAGCAAAAGTAGCTGAAGTGGTAGCGGTATTTCCACATGCATCAGTTGCAGTGAAAATTACAGTTATAGACGTTGAACAATCGTTCGTTAAAGTATTGAAATCGTTTGTCCAAGTAACATCAGAACAGTTGTCAGTAGCAGTAGCACCACCATTGGAAGCTAACCAAGCTTCAATATCACTTTCATTACCTGTACCGTCACATTCTACAACAATA
>NZ_SBKQ01000013.1 GCF_004122145.1 Flavobacterium piscinae | reverse complement strand
AAAGGAGAGTAGTAATATACTTCTTCCCTTCACAAGACTTTTGTTTTTTTTCTTTCTAAGCTTTTGAATTATTTATAAAAAATGACGAAATATTTAACAATTTTAATTTGGTAAAACCATAGTTATCTGGGGAATTCCGTTTCAGGAAATAAATTAACAATTAATCAAATATCAACTATTATATACAATATAGAAAATGGCAATATTAATAAAGGTATTCAAAAATAATTTATTTGTTATATTTTTTCTCATTTCGAGTATTCTAACTTGCAAAAATTTTGGATTCGTTTTGTCTTCGGTGTATGATAATGAAGAGATTTTTTTAAGAATAAATGATTCAATTATCTTAAATAATGTAAAAATTAATACAGATAGAGCTTTAGGAATAGACGTTAAAAATCAATTTTCTTTTGATGCAAGTTCTGTTGAGCTTAAAATTGAGACAAAAGGAACTATTGAAGTGATTGATAAACAGTTTACTCGAGTTTTAAAAAAAGATACATTATTGTATATTAAAAACGGAAAATATATTTGGATTGAAGTAATAGATAACGAAATAAATATAAAACAAAGAAAAAGGAAGTTTGTATTAGAGTAAGTTCAAACATACACGCGGTAACGTTCCATAATTAATAATGCTCCAAAATTAACAAATTAACCATTTGTAAATCAAAAAAAACCAAAAGACGAATAGTAAAGTTCGTCTTTTTTACATTTGAAAATGCCTTAAATCGAATGATATATAAAAATCACCACGTACCAAAGGGAATAAAGTAACTCTTCATCCAGACATAAAAAAAAGCCGTTGAAAACTAAATTCCAACTGCTTTTTATCTTCAAAGAAGTAACTTATATCTTTTTAAGAATCATTTTGGCAACTGATTTCCCGGTTTTAGCAAAGCCTTCACCAATACGGCTTTCGTTGCTAAAATTGCTTCCCCATTGGTCACCGGGAGCTTCTTTGCTGGACAATTCAAGCAAAACATTTGACTTGTTATTGGTTTCCACAAGTTTTATCAAAGTAGTTACTTTAGCCGGTTTTTTCATCATGGCCACATCCCATCCAGGGTAAATCCAAACTGCTTCAACAATTAAAGTATACTTTGCAGAAGTCAATCCTTCTTGGAAAGTTAAATCTTTTTTGTCTTTAGAAAGCACAACGTTGATTAATTCTAAAAATTTTGGTTTCCAAATCAATTCTTTACTTGATTCCCATTTCTTTTTCCATACATCGCCAACTCCTTTGTTTTTTTCGTTTAATTCTTTCGCACGTTCTTCTACATATTGTGCCTCTGTTTTTTCTTCCTTCATTAATGTTAATTTGGAAAAGTCGAATTCAACATTAACTTCAGTTTGTCCTTTCAAAGCTCCGAAATCGCCTTTAAGAACTTTCATATCTTGTGCATTTAGCATAGTAGAAACAAAGATTGCTGCTACAATAATAATTTTTTTCATTTTGTTTATTGTTTTAATTTTGATTAGTGTAGTAAAAATATACAATTTAATGGTTTATCAATAATTATCTTGAAAAAATTATTGATAAAAAAACGTTATTCGATATACTTTGGAATATGCTTTCTTATTATTCTCCACAGAATTGCTTACTGCCATCCCTCAAAGCTCCGCTTTGAAAAACCAATAGGGTAAATAAAATTCTCAAGCAAGCTTGGAAATTTTATTTACCCTATTGGTTTTATTCGTGACCGCGAAGGGATTCGAACCCCCAACCCTCAGAGCCGAAATCTGATATTCTATCCAGTTGAACTACGCAGCCATTTGTATTTTCGAAGTGCGAATCTACAATAATTTATATTATGCTAAAAGCTTTTTTACTATTGTTGAAATTGTTTTTCCGTCTGCACTTCCAGCTAGTTTTTTAGAAGCTATTCCCATCAATTGACCCATTGCTGCCAAACCTGAAAATCCGTTATCCGCAATGATTTGAGCAACAATTGCTTCCACTTCTGCTTCACTTAATTGTTTTGGTAAAAACTTTTCGATAACTGCTGCTTGTTGCACTTCCGGCTCGGCTAAATCCGGTCTGCCTTGCTCTACATAAATAGCCGCACTGTCTTTGCGTTGTTTGACAAGTCGTTGCAACAACTTAATTTCATCTTCTTGAGCTAATTCCTCTTTTGATCCGCCTTCTGTTAAAGCTAACAATATAGCCGATTTTACAGCTCGTAATGCTTCTAATGCCAATGTGTCTTTGGCAAGCATTGCATTTTTAATTTCTTCATTAATTTGGCTTTGCAGACTCATGCTTTCTATTTTTTTAAAAAGATTACTTTTAAAACTCGCTCCAAACGGAGTGCAAAGATAAAAAAAATAACCCGAAAACCATATGCTGATTTTCGGGTTAAAAAGGATTTGTTTGAGTTAGTTAATCCACATTATCGTGAAGAAAAGAATTGTTTGATCGCAATTGAGCATCATTATTACTATCCGTTCCCAGTGAAGTCTTAGATTGATTATTAACTGGTGTATTTGATGGTAAATCTACACCCATTCTTTTATAAGCCGGTACTTTTTCCATCTCATCCAAACGAGATGAATTATTGTGAAACTTGTAATTGAATTCTTTTAGTTTTTTTCTACGTTCATCGGCACGCATTTTCAACGTTTCCTCGATGGTTAATTCTGTTACTGGATTAATTTCGTCAAATGAAGGAGTAAATGAAGAAGGTGTGTCAACTTTTTTCATCGTAATATTCATTTCTTCATTAATTGGCTCTTCTACCACATTCACAATTGGTTTGGAATTCAACAACTCGGATTCCACTTCCATATATTCTTCCAAAGAGTAACGCACTACGCCTGTTTCATTTACTTCGGTCATTGGAATAACCTGCTTTGGTTCATTCACAATTATTTCATTAGTCGCAATTGGGTCAAGTTCAAAAAGAACTGTTTTTTCTGCTTCAGCTTCTTCCGTTGTTTTATCAATTGACAAATCAAAAGACAAGGTTACTTGGTCTTTTTCAACAATCACAAATTCAGGATCTTTTACGATAATTTCGCGGACTTCCGGTGTTGTAACAAACAATTGATTTTCTGAAAAGGGTGAAACAATTTCATACGTTACCTCAATATCCTTGATAAAATCGGTTGTTGGAATTAACTCTGAAACCATTTTAGGTTCAATAACTTCTAGTTCTTCAATCAATTCAAAAACAATTTTGTCTTCTATTACAGCTTTTGGTGTTTCATTTTCAAAAGAAACATCTGCTGCTACCGGAACAACTGTTTTTTGACTCAAGTCGATCGTATTGGTTTGATTCTCTTCTAACGAATGAATTATTTTTTTAGGCTCAGCATTTACGATCTCTTTTTGCTGTTCCACATTAAAACCCGTAGCAATAATGGTTACGGCGATGGAATCTCCTAATAATTCATCTTCACCAACTCCCATAATGATATTGGCATTATAACCTGCCTCCGCTTGAATATGGTCGTTAATTTCACCGATTTCATCAATTGTAATTTCAGTTGAACCAGAAACGATAAGCAACAATACGTTTTTGGCTCCTGTAATTTTATTGTCATTTAATAACGGTGAATCCAATGCTGAAACAATAGCATCTTTGGCTCTGTTTTCGCCTTCAGCAATAGCAGAACCCATGATGGCAGTTCCACTGTTGGATAAAACAGTTTTTGCATCTTTTAAATCGATGTTTTGCGTGTAGTGGTGCGTAATTACTTCGGCGATACCTCGTGATGCAGTAGCTAATACTTCATCAGCTTTAGAAAATCCTGCTTTGAAACCAAGATTACCATATACTTCTCTTAATTTATTATTATTGATAACGATAAGTGAATCAACCTGTTTACGCAGACGTTCTACACCGGACATCGCTTGTTCGGAGCGAACTTTTCCTTCAAATTGAAAAGGAATGGTAACAATTCCTACCGTTAAAATATCTTTTTCTTTGGCCATTTGAGCAATTACAGGAGCAGCACCAGTACCGGTTCCACCACCCATTCCTGCGGTGATGAAAATCATTTTGGTGTTACTATCTAATAATTTATCAATGTCTTCCATGCTTTCTAAAGCAGACTGCTGACCTACTTCCGGATTTGCACCGGCACCTAATCCTTCGGTTAGATTTACGCCCAACTGAATTTTATTAGGAACGGGACTGTTTTGAAGTGCTTGTGAGTCCGTATTACAAACTACAAAATCTACTCCTTTAATCCCCTGTTTAAACATGTGGTTGATGGCGTTACTTCCGCCACCGCCAACACCAATTACTTTAATTACATTTGATTGATTTTTAGGTAAATCAAATGAAATGCTTCCAAAATCTGAGTTGCTTATCATACTACTTGGTTTTTCTAATTCATTCTAAATTTCTCAATCATACAGAACTAGGTCTATTCTGCATTATCTAAAAATTCTTTAATCTTTTCTACATATTTATCAAAGAAAGAACGTTTGATTTTATTCTCGGTACTTTCATTTTTTGGGGCTGCTGCTTTTGGGGCTTCGGCAACAGGCTCATTTTTAGGCTCTTCAACAACTACTTCTTTTGGAAGCGATTGTTCCATTTCTGACATCAAAATAGCACTTTTGGTGTTATTATTAATGCTATTCATCATTAATCCGACTGCAGTAGCATATAACGGACTTGACATTTCTTCGTCAGAGTTTCCGGCTAAATGTTCATTCGGATAACCGATCCGAGTGTCCATTCCGGTGATGTATTCTACTAATTGTTTGATGTGTTTTAATTGCGAACCACCACCTGTTAAAACAATTCCGGCAATTAGTTTCTTTTTAGGGTCATCACATCCGTAGGATTTAATTTCATCAAAAACCTGCTCAATAATTTCAACTACGCGAGCATTAATTATTTTTGAAAGGTTTTTTAATGAAATTTCTTTTGGCTCACGCCCTCTTAACCCGGGAATAGAAACAATTTCGTTGTCTTTGTTTTCTCCCGGCCAAGCTGATCCGAATTTAACTTTTAATAATTCAGCTTGTTTTTCGATAATTGAGCAACCTTCTTTGATATCATCCGTAATCACATTTCCACCGAAAGGAATTACAGCTGTGTGACGAATGATTCCATCTTTAAAAATAGCTAAATCAGTAGTTCCACCTCCAATATCAATCAACGCAACACCTGCTTCTTTTTCCTCTTGACTTAAAACTGCATCAGACGACGCTAAGGGTTCTAAAGTTAATCCTGACAATTCGATTCCAGCACTTTGGATGCAACGACCTACGTTTCGGATAGAAGCGGCATGACCTACTACAACATGAAAACTACTTTCTAATCGACCGCCATACATCCCGATAGGTTCTTTGATTTCAGCTTGTCCGTCAATTTTGAACTCTTGTGGCAACACATGAATAATTTCTTCCCCCGGCAGCATAGCCAATTTATGAACTTGACCAATCAATTGCTCGATGTCTTTATCGCAAATTACTTCCTCCGGATTACTACGGCTGATGTAGTCACTGTGCTGAATACTGCGAATATGTTGACCCGCAATTCCCACCACAACGTCTTTAATCATGTAGCCCGAATTTTCTTCTGCCTCTGCAATCGCTGTTTGGATTGATTGGATAGTTTGCGTAATATTGTTAACCACTCCTCTGTGAACACCCAAACTTTTGGATTTTCCCACACCTAAGATTTCGAGTTTGCCATACTCGTTTTTACGACCAATCATGGCCACAATTTTTGTGGTACCAATGTCTAAACCTACTGCGATGTTTTCGTTTTTCATGTGCTTCTATTTTGTGCAAACTACCTGTTGCGTGAACTTCAGATTAATTAATTGGTAACCATATATGGAACTGTCTTGAACAGCTTTTTGAAAAAAGGCTTTATAATTCCTAAATTTCTTATCCATGTTAATGGTTTTTCCAAAATCGATATCGTAATTAAAATTTCTATTCTTCATTTTCAAGCTACCGGATGGCAAAACTTGAATGCCAATGATATTTTTTTTCAAAAACTCATCATCGTGAATCATTCGAAATAATTTGTTTAAATCTTCTCTATTTTTGTCGTTTATCCCCCCTGATACAAGCGGAACACGTGCAGTATGAATAGTTGACAATGGCATTTTAGTTCCTTTATAATCAATATAATACGAACCATTACCTTCAAATATTCTGGCAACCGGTGTCTTCTGCTTGACAACTGCTTTTAAATGACCATCTACACTCACGAACACTTCTGCTTTTTCTACCATGTCGTGCTGGTTGATGGTATTTTCCAAATTATTCAAATCTAAAGTAACTTTCCGTATACTGGAAGCATCTTTTTTATTTTCTATTAACAATTTATTAACCGTTTCATGTGTTATAAAAAGTTGCTCCCCATCTTGAAATTCAACAGTGGCCTTTTGCAATTTTCTATTCTCATTTCTTTTGGATGTAAATGAATACAGAAAGACCAAAAGCATGAGCATCAGCACTAAACGCAGATTTGTCCAATTAAAATACTTTTTCATTTAATCGCTCTTTTATCGGTTTAACTAATTCGCCAATATCACCTGCTCCGATGGTTACAATTACCGTTGCATCAGAGGCGGAAATTGTCTCTATCAAATTATTCTTTGTTACTAATTTTTTAGTAGGGTTATCAATTTTAGACAATAGCCATTGGGAGGTAATTCCCTCAATTGGAAGTTCTCTGGCAGGATAAATATCCAATAAAATGACTTCGTCAAATTGCGAAAGACTTCTGGCAAAATCATCGGCAAAATCTTTCGTTCTACTGAACAAATGCGGTTGAAAAACAGCCAACACTTTTTGTTTGGGATACAATTCTCTTACGGCTTGGTGAACCGCATTTATTTCAGTAGGATGATGTGCATAATCATCAATAAAAACCAATTTTTCTGTTTTAATTTGATAGGAAAAACGTCTTTTAATACCGTTGAATGTACTCAAAGCTCTGGCAATACCGTCGGTTGGGGATCCATATGTTTTGGCCATTGCCAAAGCCATGAGAGCATTCATTAAATTGTGTCTTCCCGGCAAATTGAAATGTATATTTTTAATTGTTTCCGATGGGGTTTTCACATCAAAAACATACGCACTATTTTCTATTCTAATATTAATGGCGGTAAAATCTGCTTCTTCATTAATGGCAATTTTCATTCCATCTAGTGGTAAACTTTTGGGTGTGAAAAGCATTTTTTTATCTTCTACTTTGTCAGCAAATTCAACAAAAGTTGCCTCTATAGCATCCGAATTTCCATAAATATCCAAATGATCGGCATCCATTGAGGTAACGCATGCCATGTTAGGATAAAGATGCAAGAACGAGCGGTCAAATTCATCGGCTTCTACCACAGTAACCGTTTTTCCGTTTCCGATAAGGTTGGAATTATAATTTTCTACAATTCCGCCCAAGAAAGCAGTGACATCCACACCACACTCATACAAAATATGACCAAGAATTGAGGAAGTAGTTGTTTTTCCGTGTGTTCCGGCAACAGCAAAGCAATAAGTGTCTTTGGTAATTATTCCTAAGACTTCTGCTCTTTTTTTGATAACATATTTTTTTTCTTTAAAGTAATTCCATTCGCTATGCGAAGTTGGAATAGCCGGGGTGATAATAACTAATGTATTCTCATTATTGAAATGAGATGGAATTTTATCTATACTATCATCAAAATGAATCTGCATTCCAATCGCTTCCAATTCTTTGGTCAGTTCAGTTTCGGTTTTGTCGTAACCGGCAATTTCTTTTCCTAAAAAGTTGAAATAACGGGCTAGAGCACTCATTCCGATTCCTCCGATTCCGATGAAATAAACGTTATGGATTTGATTTAGATTCATATTTTTTTGCCACAAAGGCTAAAAGACACAAAGTCTTCTTTACTTTTTCATTAGTTTACTAATCTCTTTAACGATATCTTGTGTTGCGTTTGGTTTTGCTAATTTTCTTATTTGATTCCCTAGTTCGGTTTGCTGTTTTTCATCTTCGATTAAATGAGAAAAAACAGATTGAAATTTTTCGTCCAACTCACTTTCTTTTAATAATATTGCTCCTTTTTTATCTACAATTGCTTTTGCATTTTTGGTTTGATGATCTTCCGCCACATTGGGGGAAGGAATAAAAATGACCGGTTTACCCACCAAACAAAGCTCTGATACAGACGATGCACCTGCTCGTGAAATGATAATATCGGCTGCGGCATAAACCAAATCCATTCTGTCGATGAATGAAACAACTTTTACGTTGGACTTTTCATTAAAATGACTGTATTCATCAAAATAAAGTTTACCACATTGCCAAATCACTTGAATATTCTGACTGGTAATAAAATCTAACTCTTTAGCAATAAGTTGATTGATTCTTCTTGAACCTAAACTTCCTCCCAAAACCAACAAGGTCTTTTTTGTTGCATCTAAAGCAAAGTAAGTCAACGCATCCAATCGTTTAGTATCAATAGAAATCAAATCTTCACGTACCGGATTTCCGGTTAATTTTATTTTATTCTTTGGAAAAAAACGTTCTAAATTATCATAGGCCACACAAATCACAGAAGCCCTTTTACTTAAAATTTTATTGGTAATTCCCGGATAAGAATTCTGCTCTTGCACCACAATTGGAATATTCATTACAGCTGCTGCACGCAATAAAGGTCCTGAGGCAAAACCTCCGGTACCGATAACTACATTCGGTTTGAATGATTTTACAATTCGTCTTGATTTTATTAAACTATCAATCACTTTAATAGGAAACATTAAATTTTGCAAGGTTAATTTTCGTTGTAAACCTGCAATCCACAATCCTTTTATTGGATAGCCGGCTTGTGGTACTTTTTGCATTTCCATTTTATCTTTTGCCCCTACAAACAAAATTTCGCAATCGGGAAATTGAGCCTTTAATTCATTGGCAATAGCAATCGCCGGGTAGATATGTCCACCGGTTCCTCCACCACTAAGTATGAATTTAAAAGTACTCATATTAACTTTTGTTTAAAACTGCATTCATAGGGTTATCTTCGATTGAATACTCCGGATTTTCTTTATTATTCTCTTCTTTTTGAAGAGCCTCTTCATCTTCTTTTAATTGTTTATCAATCATCTTTTGAAGAGCAGCATCACGCACGGCTTTTTCTTTATTTTCGGCTGCTATTTCCTCCTCTTTTTTGGTTACATTGATGATGATTCCTAAGGCCAAACAAGTCACCCAAATCGAACTCCCGCCGCTACTAATTAAAGGTAATGTTTGACCGGTTGTGGGCAATAATTCAACCGCAACCCCCATGTTTATCATCGCTTGAAATACGATAGGAAAGCCGAGACCGACGACGACTAATTTTCCGAATAGCGTATTGGCTTTGTGAGCGGCTATTACAATTCTGAAAAAAAGTAAAAGATATATGGCTAATATGGCTAAACCACCCGCTAAACCGAATTCTTCCACAATAATGGCATAAATAAAATCGGAAGAAGATTGGGGTAAAAAGTTTTTTTGAACGCTTTTTCCAGGCCCCAATCCATATACTCCACCGGTTGCGATGGCTGTTTTGGCTCTTTCTATTTGATAAACTTCGTCGGAATCTTTGACTTCATCGTTAAAAAAACGTTCAATACGTGCTTCCCAGGTATTCACGCGAGAGGTTAATGGATTTGGAAATGCTTTAGCAATCAAAATAAAGAAGGCAAACGATACGATTCCAATTCCCAACACGGCCCCAATATATTTCAGTGGATACTTGCCGACAAAAACCAACATTAAAACCATTGAAAAAATTAATGCGGCTGTTGAAAAGTTAGCCGGCAAAATGAACATCAATGTAATTCCAACAGGAAGCCACAAATCAATGAATGATGATTTGAATGAGAGTGGTTCTTCTCTGGTTTTTGATAAATAACGAGCTACAAAAATCATCAACACAATAAACGCTAAAGTAGACGGTTGAAACGAAATTCCAACAAAAGGCACTTGAATCCATCGACTTGCATTTGCACCGGCAATCACGGTTCCTTTAAATAGCGTATAACCAAGCAATAGCCAAATAAAGGGCAATAAAATTCTCGAAATGCTTCTAAAATAATGGTATGGTATTTTGTGAATTCGGTATATGATGAAAAATCCGAGTGCTACGTGTACAAGGTGTTTTATTAAATAACTTACGGTATTTCCTGTGCCTTTTCCGGCATAAGCCAAATTGCTACTAGCACTAAAAACAGGCATAAAGGAAAACAGAGCCAATAGGGCTATTAATGCCCATATGACTTTATCTCCTCTTAAACTTTTTATTAGTGCTAGCATATTTAAAATGTCAATTTCAATGTCAAAAATCAAATTCAATTCTTATAAATTACGAACGGCTTGTTTGAATTGTCTTCCTCTGTCTTCATAATTTTCAAACAAATCGAAACTCGCACAAGCCGGTGATAATAAAACCGTATCACCTTTTTCGGTTAAATGTTGAGCTGTTCGAACGGCATCGCTCATAGTCGTGACTTCCACCATGACATCGACCACATTTCCAAAAGCATCAATAATTTTCTTATTGTCAACACCTAAACAAATAATGGCTTTTACTTTTTCACGAACCAACGACATTAATTCAGAATAATCATTTCCTTTATCAACTCCTCCAACAATCCAAACGGTTGGTGTAGACATACTGTCTAAAGCAAAAAAGGTTGCATTTACATTGGTTGCTTTACTATCATTGATGTATTGCACATTTTGAATTTTCAACACACGTTCCAAACGATGTTCTACCCCTTGAAAATTGGACAAACTTTCTCTGATCGTTTGCTTTCTGATTCGCATCAATTGAGCTACCGAAGTGGCTGCCATCGCATTTTTCATGTTGTGTTTGCCTTCCAATGCCATTGTTTTGGTTTCCATTGTAAATTCTTCTTCGTTGATATACATTTCCATAGTGTCGTTGTTTATAAATCCTCCCATTTGGTGCTTTTGTTTCAGCGAAAATGGAATTAATTGTGCTTTTGTTTTGTTATTTTTCAACCAATTTGTTGTTGTTTCATCGTCTGCATCATATATGAAATAATCATCTTCCGTTTGATTCATTGTAATTCTAAATTTTGAGGCGATATAGTTTTCATATTTATATTCATATCTGTCTAAATGATCCGGACTAATGTTAGTAAGAATTGCAATATGCGGTTTATAATTAATAATTCCGTCTAACTGAAAACTGCTTAATTCCAGCACATACACATCAAAATCTTCATCAGCCACTTGCCAAGCAAAGCTCTTTCCTATATTTCCAGCCAATCCCACATTTAAACCCCCTGATTTTAGCAAATGGTACGTTAGCATTGTGGTAGTCGTTTTACCATTACTCCCCGTAATTCCGATGGTTATTGCTTCGGTGAATTGAGCGGCAAATTCAATCTCTGAAATAACGGGAATTTGCTTATCTTTCAATTTCTTGACAATTGCCACTTTATCTGGAATTCCGGGGCTTTTCATTACTACATCGGCATTCAAAATCAATTCTTCGGTGTGCTTTTCGTCTTCCCAATCTATTTCATTAATCAACAGAACTTCTTTGTAATTTTCTTTTATTTTACCAAAATCGGATAGAAAAACATCGTATCCTTTTTTCTTCCCTAAAATGGCGGTTCCTACTCCACTTTCTCCTCCGCCAAGTACTACCAATCGCATCTTATCTTAGTTTTAAGGTTACGATGGATAAAATAGCCAACAAAATTCCAACAATCCAGAATCTGGTTACAATCTTACTTTCATGGTATCCTTTTTTCTGGTAGTGATGATGCAGGGGCGACATGAGAAAAATTCGTCTTCCTTCACCAAATTTCTTTTTGGTATATTTAAAATAACTGACTTGTAACACGACTGATAAATTTTCGGCTAAGAAGATACCACAGATAACCGGAATTAGTAATTCTTTTCGAATGGCGATAGCGATTACGGCAATTATTCCACCAATGGTTAAACTTCCTGTATCACCCATAAATACGGCTGCCGGATAACTGTTGTACCATAAAAATCCGATGAGTGCTCCCACAAAAGCGGAAATAAACACCGTCATTTCACCCGAATTCGGGATGTACATGATATTGAGGTAATTGGAAAAAATGATATTACCCGAAACGAAAGTAAAAATCCCTAAAGTAAGCACTGATATAGCGGAAGTTCCGGCGGCGAGACCATCTATTCCATCGGTTAAATTGGCTCCGTTGGACACGGCTGTGATGATAAAAATTACAATTGGAATAAAAATCAACCATGCCCAAGATTCGTAACCTTCACCTAAAAACGACAACAAATCGGCGTAATCAAATTCATTGTTTTTAAAGAATGGGATGGTTGTTGCTGTTGATTTTTCTTCTAATGGAACAGAAGAAATCATTGTTTCGGTATTTTGTTGTAAAATGTTTGTCCGTTGTGTATCTTTTCGAACAGTAACACCCGGGTTAAAATATAATACAGAACCCACGATCAAACCTAATCCAACCTGACCAATAACTTTAAATTTTCCTTTTAAACCTTCTTTATCTTTTTTGAATATTTTGATATAATCGTCAATAAAACCGATGGTTCCCATCCAAAGTGTGGTAACAACTAATAAAATGATATAAATGTTATCTAATTTTGCCAACATAATAACCGGAATTAAAGTGGCCATAATGATGATTAAACCACCCATTGTAGGTGTTCCTGCTTTTTGTGTTTGACCTTCTAAACCTAGTTCACGAACCGTTTCGCCCACTTGTTGATTTCGTAGAAAATTGATGATTCTCTTTCCGAAAATAGTAGAAATTAATAATGACAACAGAACCGCCAAACCGGAACGAAATGTGATGTACTGAAAAACTCCTGTTCCGGGAACATCGAGTGATTTGTCTAAATATTCAAATAAATAATACAGCATATCGGTTCTATTGGTTACGTTCTTCTAATAGCTCTTTTACGGTTTCCATGTCGTCAAAATGATGACGGACGCCTTTAATTTCCTGATAGGTTTCATGACCTTTTCCGGCAATGAGGATGATATCGTTTGGTTTTGCAAGCTGACAAGCCACTTTAATTGCCTGCTTTCTATCTAAAATGGATAGCGTTTTACGTTGATTTTGTGGTTCAACACCTTTTTCCATATCCACTAAAATATCGGTTGGGTCTTCATCACGTGGGTTATCAGAGGTTAAAATCACTTTATTGCTCAAATTGGAAGCAATATTTGCCATAATTGGTCGCTTTGTTTTATCTCGGTTTCCTCCGCAACCTACCACTGTGATTAATTGCTCATTTTTGGTTCGTATGTCGTTGATCGTACCTAACACATTTTCCAATGCATCCGGTGTGTGTGCATAATCCACAATGGCAGTAATTTTATCATTTGAAACGATGAATTGAAAACGTCCTGAAACACTTTCTAATTCAGATAACAGCCGAAGAACTTCTAAGCTATCCAAGCCTAATTCCACAGCAGTTCCATAGATTGCTAATAAATTATAGGCATTAAATGTTCCGATTAATTTTACCCAAACTTCATTTCCGTTAATTTTTAATAATAATCCGCTTAACTGATTTTCTAAAATGGAAGCTTTGTAATCAGCATACGATTTTAGAGCGTAGGTTAATTTTTTTGCCCTTGTGTTTTGCAACATCAAAGTGCCGTTTTTATCGTCAATATTCGTTAGCACAAAAGCTGTTTTGGGCAAATGATCAAAAAAGGATTTTTTCACATCTCTGTATTCGGAAAAAGAACTATGATAGTCTAAATGATCATGGGAAAGATTAGTGAAAATTCCACCCGAAAAAATTAATCCTTCTGTTCTTTTTTGATGAATACCATGTGAGCTGACTTCCATAAAACAGAATTCAACGCCCACTTTATTCATCTCTGCCAAATAATAATTGATAGTTAATGAATCGGGAGTAGTATGAGTAGCAGGAAATTCTTCTTCATCAACCAAAATTTTTACTGTGGAAAGCAATCCGACTTTGTAACCTGCTTTTTTAAATAATTGATACAACAAGGAAGCAATAGTGGTTTTACCATTGGTTCCGGTGATTCCAACTAATTTTAAATTTTGAGACGGATTGTTATAATAATTTGATGCCAAAAAAGCCAAGGCCAAATTGGTATCTTTTACTTGAATATACGTTACACCATTGACAATTATTTCAGGAAAAGTATCACAAACAATTACAGCGGCACCTTGATTAAGAGCTTTTTCAATAAAATCGTGTCCGTTGGAAATGGTGCCGCGAATGGCCACAAAAACATCATTCAATTCTATTTTTCTAGAATCAAACTCTATTTTGCCAATAGCCACATCTGTTGACCCTTTTACCGCTTCAATGCTTACTTTATATAATATGTCTTTTAGCGTTATCACGATAATTCTAATATAATAGTGCTGTTTTTTAGTAATGGTTCACCGGGTTGAATGGATTGTTTTTTTACTTTTCCGATTCCAATGATTTTTACTTTTATTTTTAAATTTTCTAACAAGGCAATTGCATCCATGCCGGACATTCCTTTTACATTTGGAATTGTTTTTAAGTCTTTAGAAGAATTGGCATAATAGGTGTCATAATTTTTTTCTTGAATTGGAATATTTTTCTCCAAACTTTTCACTTCGTTAGTCGAAGGAACATCGGTAAATACTTTTTGAGCAATTCGTTTAAAAACCGGCCCCGAAACATCCGCACCGTAATATCCTTTTGATTTACTGGGTTTATGAACCACAACAATGCACGAATATTTAGGTTGATCTGCCGGAAAATAACCTACGAAAGAGGAAGCATAATACAAATTTGCCTTGTCGGAATAACCCATTTGAGCTGTTCCTGTTTTTCCTGCCATTGAAAAATCTTTGGAATACAGTTTTGAACCAGTACCTTTTTTGACTACCTTTTCTAAAACCGCTTTTATCTTATCCAATGTCTCTTGAGAAGCTATTTTTGGATTAATTACTTCTTTGTCAAACTTTTTGATGGTTTTATTCCATTCTTTAATTTCTTTAACGAAAAATGGTTTTACCATTTCACCGTTGTTAGCCACGGCATTATACAAAGTCAAGGTTTGCAAGGGAGTCATGGAAACGCCATAACCATAAGCCATCCATGGTAAAGTGGTTCCGTACCAATCTTTATCACCCGGTTGTGGAATTTTTGGTTTGCCTTCTCCTTTTATTTGTAGACCTAGCGGCTCATGTAATTTCAGTCGTTTGATATGATCCACATATTTTTGAGGATTACTTTTATAATTGTCAAATACCGCTTGAACTAAAACTGTATTTGATGATAATTCAAATCCTCTACCCAGAGAAATTTTACCATAACCTCCTTTTTTAGAGTCGCGTACTTTTCTGTTATAATAAGTGATTTCACCACCCTTTGTATCATAAATATCACTTGTGTCGGCCACCTTATCTTCAAAAAGAGCAATTAGATCTATTAATTTAAAGGTAGAACCGGGTTCGTGTGATTCAGCTACCGCATAATTTACCGTTTCATTGTAATTACCATCTTTATCTCTCCCTAAATTAGAAATGGCTTTCACTTCTCCGGTTTTAGTTTCCATAACCACTACACAACCGTGTTCAGCTTCATAGTATTCTAACTGCTTTAGCAAAGCATGGTGAGCAATATCTTGGATATATACATCAATAGTTGAAATAATATCATAACCGTCTTGGGGTTCAACTTCATTTTCGTCGCGAATGGGTTTCCACTGACCTTTTGCCATTTTTTGCATGAGTCGCTTTCCATCTTTACCATTCAAATAATCTCTGAATGCCCATTCGATTCCTTTTCCGTCCGGTGTTCCGTTTGGTCTGATTCGCTCATAACCAATAGTTCTTTCTGCCACCAATCCAATGGGATGCTCACGTACGGTTTTTTGCTCAGTGATGATTCCTCCTCGATAAGCTCCTTTATTAAACAGAGGAAAACTTTTGATTTTCATGTATTCGGTATAGCTTAAATTCCTAGCTACCAAATAATACCGATTTCTGGTTGATCTTGCCCGAAGGAATTCTGTTTTGTAAAATTGAGATGGTTTTCCTAACAGCTTAGACAAAGAATCACAAAGCGGTTGAAGGTTTTTATCGAAATCTTCTTTTTTAGGAGCCATCGCATCAAAACGAACTTTATAATTTGGAATAGAAGTAGCTAATAAACTTCCGTCTGAAGAATAGATATTTCCTTTGTTTGCCGGGATTACGAAATTTTTCACACTTCGTTCTTTGGCTAACTTTCTGTAATATTCACCCTCTACCCACTGAATATTGGTTAATTTAACAGTAATCCCAATAGCCATCAAAAAGATGACTACAGCGACCAAATAAATTCGGTAAGAGATATGTTTATCTGTTACTTCCATATTTTCTCTGTTAATGTTTTCTCTTTTGGTTTAACCACTTTTATTTTTGTCGGAGGCACGTTGGAAGGAAATATTCCTTTTTCTTCCATTTTTTTTGAAATGGTGCTTTCCATTTTTAGTTTCATTAATTCTGAACGACGATCTACAAATTCTGATCGCAGTTCTTTTACTTCTTTATTTAATTCAACTATCCTGAAAATTTTTTTTTCGTAATGATGAATATTAGCAATCATGATCATCGCTAAGGCAATGAGAAAAACGATAAATCGCCAATTTTTAACGGCATCCTGATTAACCAGAAATTTTGCTTTTAATATGTCGTATATACCGGCTTTCATTTACTTTTTTTCAGCGATTCTCAATTTGGCACTTCGTGCTCTATTGTTTGTTTTAATTTCAGAATTATCAGGAACAATCAACTTTCCTACTAATTTAAATGGGACTGAATAATTTCCGAAGAAATCGCGTTCCGGCTCTCCTTCAAACATGCCGTTTTTCATAAATCTTTTCACCAAACGATCTTCAAGAGAATGATACGAAATCACACTTAATCTGCCGCCGGGTTTTAAAATTTCTAATGATTGCTCTAAGAATTCTTTCAAAACCTCCATTTCTTGATTTACTTCAATTCGAATCGCTTGATAAATTTGAGCTAATATTTTATGGCTCTTGTGAGCCGGCAAAAATTTTGAAAGAACTTGTTTTAATTGTTCCGTATTTTTAATCGGAATGTCTTTTCTTGCATTTATTATGGTATTGGCAATTGCACCTGCATTGGATAATTCTCCAAATTCAGCAAACACTTTTTTGAGTGTAGCTTCATCATATTCGTTCACCACCATAAAAGCATTCAACTCGCCTTTTTGACTCATCCGCATATCTAACTCCGCATCAAATCGGGTTGAAAAACCTCTTTCTGCCACATCAAACTGATGTGAAGAAACTCCTAAATCAGCCAAAATTCCATCCACTTCTTTCACACCATAGAATCTTAAAAAGCGTTTGATGTTTCTAAAATTTTCATTTATCAATTTGAAACGTTCATCCAGCAAAGCATTCGCTAAGGCATCTTCATCTTGATCAAAAGCAAACAATTTTCCATCCTGACCTAGCTGACTCAAAATCTCTTTTGAATGTCCGCCTCCTCCAAAAGTCACATCTACATAAACTCCATCCGGCTTAATTGCTAAACCTTCCACGGATGTTTTTAACAAAACCGGATTATGATAGTCCATTGTCATCTTCATTAACATTTCCCATTACGTCTTCAGCCAAATCAGCAAAATCGATTGTCGCATCATCAATTGATTTTTCATACAAATCTTTATCCCAAATCTCCACAATATTAACCGCCGAAGAAAGCACAATATCTTTGGAAATAGAAGCAAAAACCACTAAATCTTTTGGCACCAACAAACGACCCAATGCGTCGATTTCGACCACTTTTACACCGGCAGTAAATCGTCTGATAAAATCGTTGTTCTTTTTTACAAAGCGATTAAGCTTGTTGACTTTATTCATCAACACATTCCATTCTGCCATGGGATATAATTCCAAACACGGCTGAAAAACCGATCTTTTCAAAACAAAACCATCTTGCAACGAAGAAGCCAACTGCTTTTTCAAAGGAGCAGGCAAAAGCAATCTTCCTTTGGCATCGACTTTACATTCATATGTTCCAACAATGGTATTCAATGAGTTACAATTTTGATGGTTTGAAAGCAAATATAAAAACATTTTACCACAATTTACCACAAAATACCACTTTGTTAATAAGTTTTACCACTTTACTATTCAAAACTATTCCAAGTTAATCAGCTGAATTATTGCACATTATTTAACAAAACATTTGTAATTGTAGCGTTTAAAAGAAAATATGCAACAGATTAACAAAGTCACTTCAGATTTTATATGATTTTTGGAATTTTAAATAAACTGAATCGGCGAAAAAAAAATGTTGATAATTAACCACTTATGAAACTTGAGTATTTTTTTTTGAAATCATCCTAATTTCATTTCAAATAAACAGTACAATTCTTCTTTTTTATGGATAATATCATATATTTGTGATGAATTGAAATAGCTCATTTTGATGAAAGAAAACTTTAAGAAAGAAGGAAAATATACTTATTTTGAAGCTGGGGAAGGAACTCCAATTATTGTTTTACACGGTCTGATGGGTGGATTAAGTAATTTTGGCGGAGTAGCTGATTTTTTTCCTAAAAACGGATACAAAGTCGTTATTCCCGAACTTCCTTTATACACACAAAATATTTTAAAAACCAACGTAAAAGCTTTTTCAAAATTTGTGAAAGATTTTATTGTCTTTAAAGGATTTGAAAGAGTTATTTTGTTAGGAAATTCTTTAGGCGGACATGTGGGTTTGTACCACACCAAAATGTATCCGGAGAAGGTAGCCGCCATGGTATTAACCGGAAGCTCAGGACTTTACGAAAGTGCGATGGGCGACAGTTATCCTAAAAGAGGTGATTATGAATACATTAAATTAAAAACCCAAAATGTTTTTTATAATCCCGAAATGGCTACTAAAGAATTGGTTGACGAAGTCTTTTCAATTGTTAATGACCGTATAAAAGTCATTAAAACTTTAACCATTGCCAAAAGTGCTATTCGTCACAATATGGCAAAAGATTTGCCAAAAATGCAAACCCCAACTTGTTTGATTTGGGGGAAAGACGACAAGGTTACACCACCGGAAGTAGCCGAAGAATTCCACAAATTGCTACCCAATTCCGATTTATACTGGATTGATAAATGTGGTCATGCTGCCATGATGGAACATCCGGATGAATTTAACCAAATCATGTTGGAATGGTTAGAAAAAAATAAACTATAAAGAGTCCGAATGGACTTTTTTGTTTTTAAATAAATACTATGAAAATTACTACTGCCGAATTTGTTATCAGTAATTCAGAAGTGAGCAAATGCCCGAAAGATCCGCTACCGGAATATGCTTTTATTGGAAGATCGAACGTGGGGAAATCATCATTAATAAACATGTTGACCAATCACAAAAGTTTGGCAAAAACCTCATCAAAACCGGGAAAAACACAATTGATTAATCATTTTAAAATCAATAACAATTGGTTTTTGGTCGACTTACCTGGTTATGGATATGCGAAAGTTTCTAAAAAATCCAAAGAAGTTTTTCAACAATTTGTAACCGATTATTTTGAAAAAAGAGAACAATTGGTATGTGCTTTTGTATTGATTGACATCCGTTTAGAAGCTCAAAAAATTGATTTAGAATTTTTCACGTATTTGGGAGTGAAAGAAGTTCCCTTTTGCATTATTTTTACAAAAGCGGATAAAATTGGGAAAACGAGAATCGATTCTCATGTCGCCGCCTACCGAAAACAAGTTTTGGCCAGTGGCTGGGAAGAAATGCCACAACACTTTATCACTTCTGCCACAGAATCAACCGGAAAAGAGGAACTACTTTCTTTTATTGATGAAATCAATCAGGAAATGTTTAAGAACAATTCCTTTTAGCCTTTTAACTCTAATTTTTCTGCAAAATATTCGCAAAAATCACGCATGGTGTCAGCCATTTTGTCATCGGTTGTAGCCCGTTGAAACGTGTCTGCCATGGCCACTAATGTCTGATGAAAGAAAATTTTCATTTCATCCACAGGCATATCTTTAGTCCATAAATCGATTCGAAGTGATTCTTTTGCTTTTGAATCCCAAACAGATAGCATAATGGCTTTGGTTTCTTGGTTTTCTACACCGCCATCTTTGGCTGTCCATTTTAACGATTCAGGTACTTTATTTTCATCTAACGTAACGTCGAATTTTATTTCAGAAGTCATCAAACTTATTATTTTTTGGGTTTATATTTTGAACGCGTAAAAATTTCTTTGGCATCCATGGCTAAAAAATCAGCCAAAGATACTTCATTATTTTTCATAAACGAACGCACAATTTGCCACCCAATCCAAACACCTGTTCTTCCGGGAGACTCATTATCGATTTCAAGATAGAACTTTGAAAAAGGGGCCGGTGCGATGAAACGTTGCACTAATTTGGTATCGGAATCATACAGAATATTCTCTTCAATAAAGTATCGCCAAATTTCACCTTCGTTTTCTTCACACCAAATTTGTTGCTCTTTTGAATAACCGATTTTATCAAAATCTTCATAAGTGGGAAGAATTAAATCTTTGATATACATTTCTTTACCAAAATAAATCATTTGATCTAAAAACGTTTTTTCACGAGGTTGAGCAATTACGCGTGTAGAAAAATCAGAAATTACATCGGGCATAATTTGTGAACGTTGAAAGGTTTGCTCAAAATAATCGGGAAATTCATAAAACTTATGCTCCTTTCCTAAATATAAATCCAATGAAATCAACAAAAGACTATCTGTGTAAATCACTTTATTTTGGTAATCCATTTCCGAAATCAATGTGGTTACTTTGGAAGGCGTATTTTGATTGGGAAAATAAAATTTTATTCGACGGAAAACTTCTTCCAATTCCTCTTGTACAGGATTGAAATTGCCATACATTTTTTGTACTTCGCTATACAATTCTCGGTATAAAGGATCTTTCATTTTATTGATAAAAACACTATCCGGAATTTGATCGGGAAAGAAGGCCGGGTGGCTATTTTTCATTTTTTGAAAATCTTTTACCGGAGTTTCATAAAAAATTTTATCAAAACGTTCTACAGAAAGTGAAACAGGAATTTCTTCAATTTGCTTTTCTATCTTTGATTTTTTATCACATGAAATTAACAAAATCAACACAAAAACTACTAAGATTTTTTTCATTATAAAATGGAATTATGATAACTATAATTTGATTTAAAAAATCAATTGGATTTCCTACTTTTACCAAATAAAATTGAATTGCAAATATACATTGCCAAATCGTATAACGTCAAAAAGATGATACAAAAAAATGCAACAATAAAAGTTGAGCAAGTAAACAACCACATTGTAAATTGGTTAAAAACGTATGCTGAAAACGCAAAAGTGACTGGTTTTGTTGTGGGAGTATCCGGCGGAATAGACAGTGCCGTAACCTCTACACTTTGTGCTCAAACCGGTTTAAAAACACTTTGTGTTGAATTGCCTATCCATCAAGCTGCTTCACATGTAAGCAGAAAAAAGGAGCATATCGCCCAGTTAAAAAAGCGATTCCCAAATGTTGAAAGTGAATCTGTTGATTTAAGTAATACGTTTGAACAATTTAAAAAAGATGTGCCAAGTTCTAAAAACGAAACGAAATTAAATTTATCACTTGCCAACACAAGAGCACGATTGCGGATGACAACATTATATTATTTTGCAGGAATACATGGTTTGCTTGTTGCAGGAACCGGAAATAAAGTGGAAGATTTTGGCGTTGGTTTTTATACAAAATATGGTGACGGTGGTGTCGATTTGAGTCCGATTGCTGATTTAATGAAATCAGAGGTTTATGCACTTGGAAGGTTCTTGCAAGTTCCGGAATCTATTTTAAAGGCGGCTCCAACGGATGGTTTATTTGGCGACGATCGTTCGGATGAAGACCAATTGGGTGCAAGTTATGATGAATTAGAATGGGCAATGCTTCAAGATGAAGAAGGTAAAAATACTACAGATTTTGACGGACGTAATTTAGAAGTCTTTAACATATACAAACGGCTCAATAATGCTAATAAACACAAGATGAATCCAATACCAGTTTGTGAAATTCCTAAAGATTTAAGACAAATCTAAAATATTTCTTAAAATTATTTGTCAGAATTACATTCCATTAAAAATAAAAATAGTATCTTTAACAGCCCTAAAAAAATATTAATCATTTTTTAACTAAATACCACTTATCATGATTAAAGTTTGTTTAGCCGATAATCAACCCGTTGTGCACTTCGGAGTGAAATCGTACTTTAAAGACCATGCTGAAATAAGTATTGTAGGCCATGTTGGGAACTATAATATGATTTTGGACATGCTTAAAATTAAACCCATAGACATTTTAGTATTAGACTTGGAACTTGAAGGGCTAACTAGTATTAACTTAGTTAAGTATATACTGAAAGAGTTTCCTAACACTAAAATTATTATTTTCAGTAATCTCTCTGAAAACATTTATGCACCAAACTCTTTAAAAGCCGGGGTTTCAGCCTATTTACACAAGACATCCAAACTGGAAACGCTTGGTAATGTTATCGTAAAAGTAAATAATGGAGCTGTGATTTTTAATGACGCAATTAAGAAAAGTTTAGCCATGATTGCTAAACAAAACAAAAGCGAAAGATTGTACCGAAAACTTTCTAACAGAGAAATTGAGGTACTTCGTTTTTTAAGTGACGGAAAAAAGAACAACGAAATTTCCAAAATTTTAGGATTAAACGAAAAAACGATTAGTACCTATAAATTACGATTACTTACAAAACTGAATGTAACCAATTTGGTAGACTTAGTGAACAAAGCAAAAACATTAGAGATTGTATAAAAATACTTAGAAAAAAGACCTCGATTTGGGGTCTTTTTTAGTTATAATCCGATCGCATTCTGCCTATTCGGCGAGTAATGTTTACTTTTAGTTTATTATAATCATTTATCATTGTGAAAATTTCTTCTGGAGAATATTCCGGTTCTTCTGCTTGAATTTGAAGCATTAATTCATGATTTAGTTTATTGATTAGGTATTCTCTAAACGTAACTATTGTTTCGGTAACCAATCGAGATAGAATTTCTAAATCATCTTTTTCCTTTACAAAAACTTGCTTTTTATCCAGCCATCCATGCAATTGATATTTTTCATCATTCATTAAAATATCGGTGACCACTTCGGCATGTTCAGGAATTAAATTATTGAGGTAGTGATTCTTATCAAAATCTTCATTTTGATGGAATTGAGCAACTAAATCAATATAAAGGGCATTGAAAATTGGATTGGCTAATTCAATTTCATCTTCTTGTAAACTCAAATAAATGCGTTCATAGATTTTGTGTTGCACTTTTTCAATGGTTTCAATTTCCTTTCCATTTTCATCAAATTGAATAAAAACATTTTCAAATTCTACTTCGTAATGACCATATAAAAGTAAAATCTCCAAAATTGATTTCTCTAAAAGTGTAACAACATCAATTTTAGCGATGGTTTCAGTTGATTCATTTTTTACAACCTCAAACGCTTTTTGTTCTTGTTTGAATTTTTTGTTGGCTTCTGACAAATCTTTTTGAGCCATTTGTGCCAACGTGCTAAACAAAACATCTTCGGAAATATCCATGATTCGACTACATTCTTGGATGTAGATTTCACGTTTGATTCGGTCTGGAATTTTAGAAATGCTAATGACCATATCCCGAATTAATTCGGCTTTTTTGATGGGATCATTCTTGGCATCCTGCATCAATAAAGAAGCTTTGAATTGAATAAAATCTTTTGCATTTTCATCCAAATACTTCACTAATTCATCATAGGGTGTTTTTTTGGCAAAACTATCCGGGTCGTCGCCATCCGGGAAAGAACACACTTTCACGTTCATTCCTTCTTCCAAAATCAAATCAATTCCACGAATAGAAGCTCGTAAACCCGCTGCATCACCATCAAAAAGCACTGTAATATTCTTAGTCAACCGATTAATCAATCGAATTTGATTGGAAGTTAACGCCGTTCCGGAAGAAGAAACCACATTTTCAATTCCGGCTTGATGCATTTGAATCACATCGGTATAACCTTCCACCAAAAAACAATTATCCAGTTTCGCAATGGCTTGTTTGGCATGAAAAATTCCGTAAAGCACATTGCTTTTATGGTAAATTTCACTTTCGGGAGAATTCAAATATTTAGCAGCTTTTTTATCATTCGTCAAAATTCGACCACCAAATCCAAGTATTCTTCCCGACATACTTTGAATAGGGAACATCACACGCCCCTTGAAACGGTCAAATTGCTTATCTTCGCCAACAATGGTGAGTCCGGTTTTTTCAAGAAATTCCAATTTATAGGCTTTTCCAAGAGCTTCTTTGGTCAAAGCATCCCATGTGTTGGGAGAATATCCTAAATTGAATTTTTTGATGGTTTCATTCGTAAATCCTCGTTCTTTAAAATAGGATAATCCGATTGCTTTCCCTTCTTCTTCTTCCCATAAAACATGTTGAAAATACTTGCTGGCAAATTCCGAAACCAAATACATGCTCTCTTTTTCATTGGCAGCAACTTTATCTTCATCACTGGAAACCGTTTCTTCAATTTCGATATTGTATTTTTTTGCCAAATACCGAATCGCTTCCGGAAATGAAAAATGTTCATGTTCCATCAAAAACGAAACTGCATTTCCTCCTTTTCCCGTACTAAAATCTTTCCAAATTTGCTTCACAGGAGAAACCATGAAAGAAGGTGATTTTTCATTGGAAAAAGGACTTAAGCCTTTTAGATTGCTTCCGGCTCGTTTGAGTTGCACAAAATCACCTATCACCTCCTCTACCCGAGCGGTTTCAAAGACTAAATCGATGGTGTTTTGCTTTATCATTGGTACAATTTTGTAGCTTGTAAAAATACGATTCCGTTTTTAAAAACAAGGAAATAAAAGCATAAAAAAAGGTGCTTCTTAACGAAACACCTTTCAAACAAAAGTATTTAACTCAAACAAATTTTAATTAAAATCGAAACGTAAACCAAGAGAAATATTATTTTGATCGATGGTGTTATTTTTAAATATTGGGTTTAAATCATATTTAAGGTATAAACTGGTATCTCTATATCCAATATAAGTTGATAAACCATAAATAAAGTCAGAAGTATTGAAATCTCCTTTTTCTTTCACTTTAACTCTAATATCATCTTCTTTATACTTCAAAATTTGTTTTGTTTTCACGTTAAATCCGGCATATCCTCCAATACCTAACCGAACACTTTTATGCGATTTAAACCTATTTTTTCCTTCACTATCAATAGTTTTAGGCGTAAAATCAAACTCTAAATGTAAAGGTAAAACTAAATGAACATTTCTAAAACGACTTTCTCTCAAATCCAAACCAAATTCTTGTAAATTAGTTTGTTCACCTTGTTTTACAAAAAAACGATTATCTGTGGGCCGTAAATTATTATACATTAATGACAAACCGTATTTAATATGTAATAGGTTATCATTTTTAAATATTCTGGTATTATTTGTAAAACCCCACTCATAAAAATGAGATCCCCAAACACGATAATCACTATCTTCTAATGAACTAAAATCACCGTCAGTAACAAGATTATTCAAACCAAATGCAAAAACAAATTGTGACGTCGTACGTTTTTCATATCGAGGGTTATATGTTTTTACTTTCTTTTCATTTTCTCTATCATACGTAATTAAAAAGCGATGTTTTTTACCCATCCAAACGGTATCGGTTTCTAAATTACTTTTAGCATTAATTTTACCATCAACCTGCTCTTTAACTAATTGACTTAATTTGGCTTCCTCCTCAGCTACTCTTTTTTCAATATTCGCAGCTCTTTTTTCAGCCGCTTTTAATTTTTCTGCATCCGCTTTTTCAGCATTTATAACGCCTGATTCTAATAACTTATTAATGTCTTCCACTTCATTTTTTAACGCATCTTTTTCCTCTTGTGTGATTTTTTGAATGGTTTCAGAAATGGTTTTAGCTCTTCCTTCAAATGTATCTTGACCATACATTTTAGTTACTAATGCACATAGCAATACCGTAGCATAAAGAATAATTTTTTGCATAATTTTAAAATTTAACTGTTCGTGATTTGATTGTTTTTACTCGTAATTTCGATTGGCTAACGTAGATTTAACCGATTGATAATTTTTATTAAAGGATTGAATTGCTTTTTCTCTAAATGTTTCATTCACTTCTTTTTCAGCTGATGAAAGTAATGAATTGGCATCAACTTTTACAGTTGCTTTTTTTGATAAACTTTTGATTTCAGCCTTTTCGCCTTTCTCAACCTCGGCTAAAAGTGATTCAGCATTGATGTATTTATTTGTTAATTCTTTGGATTGATTTTCAACTATTACTTCCTCTTTTTTTGAATGATTATCCAACAGAAAATCTTTTTTAGGATTAATTTCAGTGGATGGTTTTTCTATTTTTTTGGGTTGATAAACTATCGCTTTCTCTTCTTTAACTACTTGCAATTTGTTTTCAACTTCAGTAACTACTTTTTTTTCAATTAATTTAGTTTCGTTTTCTAAAACAATTGGGTTAGATGGAATTGCATTTTTAACCGAATTTTCATTATTCATCATAAATATACCAATCAACGTAAAACCCATAAAAATGGCTGCAATTGAAAGCCATTTAAAATTTCTTTTCGGTTTTTGTTCCTCCACGGAAAGCATGGCGTCCAAACGATCCCAGGCTTTGGCAGAAGGTTGAATCTCGCGTTGAGTCAACTTTTCTCTGATTTGGTTTTCTATATTATTCGGTTCCATTTTCGTAATTTTTTAATTTGTTAATCTGATTTTGAAGCATCTTTCTGGCATGCGATAATTGCGATTTGGATGTTCCTTCATTAATGCCCAACATCTCTGCGATTTCTTGATGTTTATAACCTTCTATGGCATAGAGATTAAAAACCATTTTGTAGCCATCCGGTAAACTATCGATGAGAAACTGAATATCATCCACTGAAAATTTACTTTCTATATCGTTGTATCGTTCTTCAAAAAAAGTTTCATCTTCTATAAATTTCACTTGTTTTTGAACTCTGATAAATGAAATACATTCATTTACCATAATTCGTCTAATCCAACCTTCAAAACTGCCTTTGTGTTCAAAATTCTTCAAACTCGAAAAAACTTTCATAAAGGCGGTAATCATGACATCTTCGGCTTGTTGCAAATCTTTAATGTATTGCCTGCAAACACTTAACATTTTAGGCGAAAACTTAGTATATATCTGATGTTGAGCATGGCGATTATTTTCGACAGCCAATCGGATTAAGTTTTTCTCGTCTTGATGTAAGTTGATTACTTTCATTTTTTAAGGTAATTGGTAAATGGTCATAGATGATTGGTCATTTCCGTTTAACAATTAATTAAATATAGTTTCTATTGGTATAGACGAATGAAGTTGAAAAAAGGTTGCATGACGTTTTAAAAAAATCTAAAAAAAATTGTAATTTATTTATAATCAAAGATTTAAATTAAATAAAAAACAGTTTTGCCTACTTCGTAGGAGATTTTTATTTCGACTTAGTCATCTAGCAAAATGACAAAACTGCAACAGAGACTGTGACTGAAAACTCCCAACTATCAACTCCCAACTAAATTACTTCTTCCTTTCAATCACATAATTCACCATCAAAGTCAAAGCTTCTTTATAGGGAGAATTTGGAAAATGATTCAATAATAGTAGGGCTTCTTGTTGAAAGACAATCATTTTTTGCTCAGCATAAGCTAATCCGTTACTCTGTTTGACAAATGCGATGACTTCTTTGACACGTTTTTTGTCTTTGTTATGGTTTTTAATGGAATTGATTAACCAGCTTTTTTTCTCAGATGAACAATTATTTAACGTATAAATCAGCGGAAGCGTCATTTTTTGTTCCTTAATGTCAATACCGGTTGGTTTTCCGATGGCTTCCTCTGTGTAATCGAATAAGTCGTCTTTGATTTGAAAAGCCATTCCGATGAGTTCGCCAAACTTTCGCATGCGTTCCACAATTTCCTGATTTTCCGGCAAAACGGAACACGCTCCAAGTGAACAACAAGCGGCAATTAAGGTGGCCGTTTTTTGGCGAATGATTTCATAATAAATGTCTTCGGTAATGTCTAAACGGCGGGCTTTTTCAATTTGTAGTAATTCGCCTTCACTCATTTCACGAACAGCAACGGAGATGATTTTCAGCAAATCAAAATCGTTGTTGTCAATGGAAAGCAACAATCCTTTGGATAATAAAAAGTCGCCTACTAAAACGGCAATTTTATTTTTCCACAAGGCATTGATAGAGAAAAATCCACGTCTACGATTACTGTCATCCACCACGTCGTCATGTACTAAGGTTGCGGTGTGAATTAATTCGATTACAGAAGCACCGCGATAGGTACGTTCATTTACTAAACCTTCCGAAACCATTTTTGCGGTTAAGAATACAAACATCGGTCGCATTTGCTTCCCTTTCCGGTTGACGATATAGTAGGTGATTCTGTTAAGCAACGCTACTTTGGAAGACATCGATTCATAGAACTTTTTTTCAAAAAGTTCCATTTCCTGACTAATGGGCTGCTTAATTTGCTCGGTGATTTTCATGAAAGTTCAAAGATAGGTAGAAAGTTAGAAAATCACAACTGGAATTACTAGGAAACTGCTTCGTTTTTATTCGCTAATTGACCACATGCTGCATCAATATCTTTTCCGCGACTTCTTCGGACTTTGGCAATTACGCCGATTTTATCTAACGCTTTTACATAATCATCTAAAACGGAATCAGAAGCTTGTTGAAACATTCCATCATCAATCGGATTGTATTCAATCAAATTGACTTTGCAAGGAACGTATTTACAGAATTTAACCAATGCATCAATCGATTTTTTATCGTCGTTAATGCCTTTCCAAACCACATATTCGTAAGTGACTTTACTTTTGGTTTTTTGGTACCAATATTCCAAACTTTCACGCAATTCTTTCAGCGGAAAACTTTTGGAAAATGGCATAATTTCCGACCGAATTTCATCGATTGCTGAATGCAGTGAAACCGCTAATTTGAATTTCACTTCATCATCAGCCATTTTTTTTATCATTTTCGGAATTCCGGAGGTAGACAAGGTAATTCGTTTAGGCGACATTCCCAACCCTTCCGGTGAAGTAATCATTTCGATGGCTTTGAGTACATTGTTGTAATTCATCAACGGTTCGCCCATTCCCATAAAAACAATATTGGAAAGCGGTCGTTCAAAATACAAACGACTTTCGTTATCGATGGCTACCACTTGATCGTAAATTTCGTCGGGATTTAAATTCCGCATGCGTTTTAAACGAGCAGTTGCACAAAAGTTACAATCTAAACTACAACCTACTTGACTGGAAACACAAGCGGTTGTTCGGGTTTCCGTTGGAATTAGAACACTCTCTACCACTAGACCATCATACAAACGAACAGCGTTTTTAGCGGTACCGTCTTCGCTGCGTTGCATTTGATCCACTTTGATGTGGTTGATAACAAAATTATCCTCCAACATCTGACGGGTTTCTTTAGAAACATTGGTCATATCCTCAAACGAATAGACTTTTTTGCTCCACAACCATTCATACACTTGATTACCACGAAAAGCTTTGTCGCCATTGGCTACAAAAAAATCCCGTAGTTGTATTTTGGTCAATGCCCGAATGTCTTTTTTGATGGTGTTCATGGTGCAAAAATAGGAACTATTTACGGAAATGAATGATTTGTAATTTGTAATTTTGTCGAAAATCAAAACTCATGCATTTCCTTTCTGAAGATTTAGAAGATTACGTGACGGCTCATTCACAAAATGAACCTGAATTATTGGCTCAACTGAACAAAGAAACCTATCAAAAAATATTGTTGCCTCGCATGTTGAGTGGCCATTTTCAGGGAAGGGTTTTGAGTATGTTATCCAAATTAATTCGACCCACTTCTATTTTGGAAATTGGCACCTATACCGGTTATGCTACTTTATGTTTATGTGAAGGTATGCAAGAAAACGGCATCGTCCATACGATTGATATCAAAGAAGAGTTAGTTGATTTTCAACGAAAATATTTTGACAAATCGCCTTGGGGAAGTCATATTAAGCAACATTTAGGTGAAGCAATTGAGATTATTCCTAAATTAGAAACGACATTTGATTTGGTTTTTATAGATGCCGATAAAGAAAACTACCTCAACTATTATGAATTGATTGTCCCAAAAATGAACAAAGGTGGGATTATTTTATCGGATAATGTGTTGTGGTCCGGAAAAGTGGTTGAACCGCTTAAAGAAGGTGATTTGAGCACCAAAATTCTGTTGGAATACAACCAACGATTGAAAAATGACCCGCGAGTGGAAACGGTTTTGTTACCTATTCGAGATGGATTGACCGTGAGTAGGGTACTTTAAGAAACCGGAAAATATTTCGGTTGCATTATTTTATAAAGTCGGTAAAAAAAAGTTCCTAAAAACAATCCAAATAAGTATCCTGTTAAAATATCTCCGGGAAAATGTAATCCTAAATAAATTCGGCTATAGGCAAAAATCAACGGAAAAAGGAACAATAAAAATGCATACTTAAAATGCTTACGAAACAGTAAAAAAATAAAAGTAGAGGTTGCCATGGAATTGGATGCATGTCCGGAGAAAAAGCTATAGGACTTGCGTGTCAATACTTCCCTAATCTGACCTTCTAAACTTGGATCACTGCAAGGGCGAAGACGTTCAAAACTAAATTTAAAAAAATTGGTAAGCTGGTCGGTAACTAAAATTAAAACCGCTAAAAACAAAACGACTATTCCAAATTGTTTCCAACCGATTTTTTTGATAATAAAATAGAAAATCACCAAAAAAACAGGTGTCCAATATAACTGCTTAGTGATAATCAACCAAAACCGATCCCACTCTTCTGAACCCAAATTGTTTAGAAAAAGGAATACGTCTTTATCGAGTTGAATGAGTTCTTCCACGTTTAAAACTGTCTTTTAATTGGTCCGGTGATTTGTTCAATATCTTCTTTTGCCTTTTCTACTTCTTCAACAATTTGTTCGGTTCCGGTTTGTGAAAGTGGATTAACAGCTTCTGTTAAATCTTCTTTAACTTTTTGAATTTCTTCTGTTATTCCACCGGTTAGACTACTGGAATTTATCCCGTTTGCCTCGGCACTTTTTGAAATTTCAGTCTTAATATCTTCGGTTGCATGTTTGAGTTGACGAAACATTTTGCCCAATGTTCTCGCGATTTCGGGGATTTTATCGGATCCGAAAAGCATGAGTACCACTAATATGATGAGTATGAATTCTCCTCCTCCAATTCCAAACATAATTCTAAAGTTATTTTGAACTACAAATGTACGAAGATTTTTTAGCCCTGATAGTAGCGAAAATCCTTGAGGCGAAAAAAAGTATATTTTTCTTAACCCAAAAAAGCGACCAGAGGAAGCTCTTTTTGGGTTTTAGAAAATAACTTTTTATGCTGAAAGATTGCAGCGGATAGCAGGATTAGCTACTTATTTTGATTTTTCTAATTCGTCAAATTTAGATTTTGCTGCTTCTTTTGGCCATGCATTGTTGGTCACATCAATATCGGCAGTTTCCAATTTTGGATCGAGCTGAATTTTTTTGATGGGTTTTTCTGTGGCAAAAACTCGTGTAGCTGTTTGATTGCTTTTTCGCCAAATTTGTGCCGGAAAATGATGATTTTCAGTGGTTCCGTCTTCAAATTGAAGCTCAACAATTATTGGCATAATCATTCCGCCCGGTTTATCAAACTCAACCTCGTAAAAATATTTGGGTGATTTTAATTTTGCTCTTTCTTCAACGGAAAATTTGTTAGATATAAAATCGTTTAACGAACTAATATCCTCTTTTTCCAACGCTTTTTTGCGATTGTTCTTGAGTTCTTTGTGATTCGATTCTACCAAATAAACATAAGGTCCGTTGGCTGTTCCAAAGCGACCTCTTCGGGCTTTGACGTTTTGAAGTTCAGCGGTAGGCTCATCGGTTACAAAATATTGCTTCACTTCTTTGATGCCGATATCTACATAATCCGTAGAATAGAACCAACCTCTCCAAAACCAATCTAAATCAACCGCAGAAGCGTCTTCCATCGTTCTGAAAAAATCTTCAGGCGTTGGGTGCTTGAATTTCCAGCGGTTGGCATAAACTTTGAATGCATGGTCAAACAATTCACGACCCATGATGGTTTCACGTAAAATATTCAATCCGGTTGCCGGTTTGGAATAGGCGTTAGCTCCAAACTGGTGAATACCCTCAGAGTTAGACATAATTGGCTCTAAAAAGCGTTGGTCTCCGCTCATGTACGGCACAATTTTATGAGCCGGACCACGACTGGATGGATAATTTTCCATAAAATCCTGTTCGGCTAAATATTGTAAAAAAGTATCCAATCCTTCATCCATCCACGACCATTGGCGTTCGTCGGAATTCACAATCATTGGGAAATAGTTGTGTCCCACTTCATGAATAATTACGCTAATCATTCCATATTTAATGCGGTCTGACACAAATCCATTTGCATCCGGCCGACCGTAATTCCAGCAAATCATGGGATATTCCATTCCTTGATCTTCTGCAGAAATAGAAATCGCTTTGTGGTAAGGATAATCAAATGTGTGACGCGAATAGGTTTTTAGCGTTTGAGCCACTGCACGGGTTGAAAATTCTTCCCATAACGGATTGCTTTCGTTGGGATAAAGTGAAATAGCCATCACATTTTTAGTTTCCAATTTCACAGCCATGGCATCGTAAATGAACTTTCTTGAGGAAGAAAACGCATAATCACGCACATTTTCTGCTCTGAATTTCCATGTTTTGGTTTTATCTGAAAATCCTTTTTCGTTTGCTTTTGCTTCTTCGGGTGTGATGATTAAAACCGGTTTGTCAAAGGTTTTTTCGGCTAATGCATAGCGTTTATTTTGTTCAGCGGTGAAGACTTCATTTCGGTTCAGTAAAACACCTGTTGCTTCCAACACATGGTCAGCAGGAACAGTAATGTTTACATCATAATTCCCAAATGGAAGAGCAAATTCACCTCGACCCCAAAACTGCATATTTTGCCAGCCTTCTACATCATTATACACTGCCATTCTTGGAAAAAATTGAGCAATTACATACAATCTGTTACCGTCTTTTTCAAATTCTTCATAACCCGAACGACCACCATCTACTCTATAATTATTGATGTTGTACCACCATTTGATAGTAAACGAAACTTTTTGATTAGGTTTTAATGGGGTAGCCAAATTAATTCGCATCATGGTTTGATTGATGGTGTAAGACATTGGTTTGCCTGCAGCATCATGCACATGAACGATGTTAAAACCGCCATCAAAACTTTCTTGCATATATTTTTTCACAAAACCATCAACGGGAATGGCACCATCCATCCGCTGACTTTCAATAAGTGGGGTTTTGGACTGACGCGAACGCATATTTTGGTCTAATTGCACCCATAAATATTCTAATTCATCGGGCGAATTGTTATGATACGTGATGGTTTCTACACCATCTAATCGTTTGTTTTTATCATCCAAAACAATATCCATTTTATAATCGGCTTGTTGCTGATAATAAGCCGGACCGGGAGCACCGGAAGCAGTTCTGAACATATTTGGAGTTGCCATCAAATCATAGAGTTGACTAAACTTATTGTTATCATAATGGCCTGGTTCTCGTTTGGTTTCGGTTTTTTCTTGGGCAAATAATAGTGCAGGAAGCAAACCCAAAATTAAAAACTTCTTCATAGTTAATTTTTTAATCGACTAAAATAAACAATTTCCGAAAGCTGTTAGCGATTTATCAATATTTTAACAACTCTGCAGGATTTTCAAGCGTGAGTAATGCACTTTGTTTTTTGTCCAAAACTTGGGTGTGAATGATGTGTTGTTGTTCGGGAAGAAAATCAAAAAGCAGTGTATTTTTGATTTCAAGTGAGTTTATTTTGGGAATGTCTCTTATCACTTGGTATAGAATAATTACATCGTCTTCGATTTCTTTGTCTAAATAAACCACTTGTTTGGGTTTATTATTCACTTTTACAGAAAAATTTTCGTTAATGTAATTCTTCAAAAGGTGTAACTCTTCATCAGATTCTTTAGTTGAGCCAATGTAAAATTTTTTCTTGTGTTTTTTTTCTAAAGTATTATTTAAATCATCGATAAAAATTCGACTAGTGATTTGAATTGTTTTTTTGTCTTGTGCAAAATTAATTTGTGTGACAGAAACATAGAATTTGTGCATTTCAAAAGCAGAAACAGCCAAAGAAAATACCATTAAAAAAAGCAGTAAACGTTTATTCTTCATTGCAAAATCAATCTTTTGGGAGGTTTTTATATTCTTTGCTCTTGCTGATTAGAAAATCAATCAAATCAATCTCTCTGTTTGTTGCAAGCAATTTTCTCACGTTGGGATCAGCGTCACAATAGTTCAGAAACAATCCTATTTCATCGTGTTTCAATTCTAATGTTTCTGTGAAAAAATGATACGTGAACTTATCTTTCACAGCGGCTTGGAAATTTTTATCCGATGTGAAAACAACCGGTTTTTCTTTGCTTTTTTCTTTTCCGAAGAGTTTACCTACCATTTTTCCAATCTTAATAAAGTCCATACCATACGGAATTGACAAATCACTTGGCATAGCGGAATTGAATTGCGTGGATTGAAAATCTCTTTCCATTTGCATATCAGCGATTTCACTTGTATTAAACGCACTTTGTTTATCCGTTACCTTGATATTTTTGGCGTCTTTTTCTAAATCACCCGTTAAGGTTGATGGTGTTACAACAACCTCATCCAACTCATTGATAAACTCCTCTAATTTAATTTTCAGAACGATGACTTTAAAATCATTTTCGGTCAGGACCAGTTTTTTCGATTTAAAAATTACACTCGAAAAAACCAAGGTATCTGAAGGTCTTGCATACATTGTAAAAAAGCCTAACTTATCTGTTACTGCTCCTTTATTAGAAGAAACATTAAAAACTGTAACGTTATCAATGGCGGTCGCTTCGGAAATAATTTGTCCATTAATAATTTCTCTTGAGCCTAATTGTGCAAAAGAAATTTGGGTCGCTGTGATGAGTAAAAAAAGTAGTAGTTTATTTTTCTTCATGGTTTAAAAAATTTAAAAATTCTTGAGCTATTTCTCCTAACAAAAAGGTCACACGTGTTTTATTTTTGGCCTGTATGGCTTGAGCTAAATCAATATCTTCCACCACATAAAATTTGAATCCCTCAACATACTCTTTTGGAATTTTAAATGTTTCGGTGAACACCACATTATCAAAATTATCATCCAACCATACTAACATAAATTCTTTTTGCTCAATTCCGATGTCTTTTTTTAATCGTTTGGTTCTGCCTGAAATCCAATTTAACAACGGATCCAAGATCCCGGTTGTTGCCGTTCGTAACCTTCGCTCAGCTGGCGTGTAGGAAACCGGTTTATAATTAATTATTCCCAAATCTTGTGCATTGATTTTGGTGTATTCAGTCACAACAACTTCTTGCAACTCACTCACTTTGGCGGTCATTACAATTTCAATTCTCCCATTTTTAATATCGTTTGCCGAAATACTTTTTCGCCAATAATTCAAATGAACAGCAGAAAAAACCAACAAATCGTCTTCTATTACATCCAACCAGAACTCACCTTTTTCATTAGTAATGGTTGCTTTTTCTGAAACCAAGTTGGTAATATGAATTCCTTCTGCTGAGGCATTCTCTACCTTTACAACACCATAAATTGTTATCTGACCATAGCTACAAAGCGTGGTTAATATTGAGACTATAAGGTACAAAAAAAATCTATTCATCGGAAGTAAGATACGTTAAAAATTCGTTCGCCAATTTAGAAATGCATAAACTCCCATTAACCGTATCATTTGAATTAAGGTAATTTATAAATTCTTCATCATAAATTGTATAAACTTTGAACCCTTCTCTATATTCTTCCGGAATGTTTAGCTGATTGGTGTAGAATTCATTTTCATACCATTCGTTTAACTTTTTTAACAACAGTTCCTTTTTTTCAATTTCAACTTCTTTTTTTAATTGATTGGTCCTTCCGCTAATTTGATTAATGAGTCCATCAACACTCATTCCCCCAAACGGAATTAAAAGCGGACTATACCATTTTAATTGTTCGGCAGTTCGTAACCTTCTTTCCGCAGGAGTATATTTTTTAGGTTTATAATCAATTATTCCCAAATCTTGTGCATTGATTTTGGTGTATTCCGTTACTACGACTTCTTCTAATTTTTGCTCTTTAACAGTCATTTCCACTTCAATAAAACCGTTTTTAATATCGTCGGCAGAAATAGTTTTTCGCCAATAATGTAAATGTACAGCTGAAAAAACGAGTAAATCATCTTCATTCGCTTCAATAGTAAACTCTCCTTTTTCATTCGTAATTGTGGCTTTTTCAGAAACTAAATTAAGAACATGAATGCCTTCTGCCGTTTGTTCTTTCACCACAACTTTTCCTTTTATAGTTGTTTGAGAATAGAGCAATGGAACCCAAAACAAGAAACCGACTAAGACAATTTTAGTTTTGCTCATCGAGCAATCTCAATTTAATTTTTAAACTAACTATTTACAATTTAATAGCAAAGATGAAACCATTTTTTGTTTTACCATTGTATCACAAGTAAAAATATTACAAAAAATTCACAACTATTTCACAACTCATTTGTAATTTTTTGTTAATCTGTTGAAAATCTAATCAGCATGATGCGTATTTTTGTGAAAACAGAGATCATGAAAAACCTGCTTATTGCCAGCACTTCGACTGTTCACGGCGGCAATTACCTAGCGTATTTATTGCCCGAATTACAACTTCATTTTGCACAAAGCAAAAGCATTTTGTTTGTGCCGTATGCCCGCCCTGGCGGAATTTCTCATGAAGAATACACGCTGAAAGTAAAATCTTTTTTTGCCTTACTGAATATTGAAGTAAACGGTTTACATGAATTTTCTAATCCTACACAAGCCATCGAAAAAGCGGAAGGTATTTTTACCGGAGGCGGAAACACCTTTTTATTAGTGACACAATTGCATCAAAACAACCAAATGCAAATACTTAAAAAAGTCATTGAGAGCGGCACTCCATACTTGGGAACCAGTGCCGGGAGCAACATTTGCGGCCCTACGATGCAAACCACCAACGACATGCCCATTATCTATCCGCCGAGTTTTGAAACATTGGGAGTGATTCCGTTTAATCTAAATCCGCATTACTTGGATACCGATTTACAATCGAAACACATGGGAGAAACCCGTGAAACTCGTATCAAAGAGTTTCATCAATTCAATGCACAACCGGTGATTGGTTTGCGAGAAGGCAGTTGGCTAGATGTAAAAGGCGAACAAATTACTTTAAAAGGAGAATTATCGGCACGGTTATTTCGGCAAAATCAGGAAGCGATTGAGGTGGAAAGCGGAAATAAAATGGAGAAATTTGTTTAGGGGATTTATATTAAATGAAGAAAAAAAAAAGTTCAACTGTTCCAACAAAAAAACCCCAAACTTTCGTTTGAGGTTTTTAACAGAGCGGAAGACGAGGCTCGAACTCGCGACAACCAGCTTGGAAGGCTGGAGCTCTACCAACTGAGCTACTTCCGCATTTGTGAGTGCAAATATAGACAAATAGTTTTCTTTGTTGCAAATTTTTCTTCAAAAAAATAATCAAAAAGCTAACCAAATTTATAACCGATTTATTCTGAAAAAGTTATACCTTTAGTTTTCCAAGTTTGAGGTAATAAATTATGTTGACTTTAAAAGAAATAACAGCTTTGGATACTTTTTCGGTTCGGCATCCTGTTCTTCGGGAAGGAAAACCGTTGGAATCCTGCCATTTTGAAGGAGATAATTTGCAATCGACCATCCATCTTGGTTTGTATATTAATTGTGCTTTAATTGGTGTTGTTTCACTTTTTAAAAATAAAAATGAAGCATTTGATGATAAAACTCAGCTTCAAATAAGGGGAATGGCTGTCCTAAAACACCATCAAAAAAGAGGTTACGGCGAAAAATTACTCCACGAAGCCGAAGAAATTGCAAAAAAATACAAATGTAACTTACTGTGGTTCAATGCTCGCGAAAAAGCCGTTCCTTTTTACGAAAAAGCAGGCTATTCCATTCACGGAAAACCATTTGAAATTGGTGATATTGGCACTCATTTTGTAATGTATAAAAAAACAAATCCGATTTCTTAGTCACTATGAAGCATTTTTACCTACTTCTATTTTTACTCCTACTGATTTCTTGTGATAAGAAAAAAAAGCCCGACTCTTCCAATCCAAAACCAGTTGCTGTTGAAGTGACCGACGAAGGAAAAGTGTTGGCAATTGATTCCACTTATCTTTCAAAAAAGAACGATTCAATTCTTGTCGCTTTCTATCAAGCGAATGATAACAAGACATTTTGGTTGGCCTTCAATTGTAGGGAATCCTTGCTCACGGTTTTAAAGAATGTGGAAGAAGAAGGTTTGAATCCAAAAGACTTCGATTTAAAAAAAATCGGGAAATTAGAAAAATCCATTCCGACTTTATCCGATAAAGAATTGATTGACTTTGATTTTTTGCTTACACAAAATCTAAAAAAATATGTAGAAAAAGTAGCCAAAGGTTCTTTAAACCCAAAAGAATTGTACAAAGATTGGGATTTGAAAGAAAACAAAATCGACATACAACAATTGCTGTTGAATTTTCAACGAAAAGATTCATTTGATTTTGCTTTAAATGAAGTGAAACCAAGCCATATTATGTATCAAAAATTGAAACACAGTTTGCAACTGATTAATCAATTCCCGGATGAAAATTTTAAAAAACTGGAAATCAAAGACAAAATTGTACTTAACGACACCAACGCTATTTTAATTGAAGTTAAAAAGCGACTGGCCTATTGGTATGACATGAAAAAACCGGATTCGTTAACCAACATTTATGATGAAACTACGTTTAATGCCGTCAAAAACTTTCAAAGTCGGCATGGTTTAGCTCCTGATGGTGTGATTGGAAAAGGCACGATTGCCTCGCTGAATTTCACCAAACAAAAAAGAAAAGAACAAATAATTGCCAACATGGAACGCTGGCGATGGTATCCGCGAGAATTTGAAAAAGAATACCTCATCATCAATATTCCCGATTATTCGTTGCAAGTTGTAAAGGAAAAAGATACAGTAAAAACACATCGAATCATTGTTGGAAAAGCCAGTCGAAGAACACCGATATTGTCCTCGAAATTGAGCTATGTCGTTTTTAATCCAACTTGGACAGTTCCTCCCACAATTTTAAAAGAAGATGTGATTCCTGCTGCTACCAAAAACAGAGGCTATTTTGCCAGCAAAAACCTGACTATTTATGAAGGAGGTACGGTTGTGAGTCCATCCGATTGGATTCCTTCAAAGGGCAAATCCTATCGTTATGTGCAGGCACCCGGAAGTACAAACTCATTAGGATTAGTAAAAATAATGTTTCCAAATCGGTTTTCGGTTTATTTGCATGATACCAACACAAGAGGTTATTTTGAACGTGAAAACCGCTCGCTGAGTTCGGGTTGTGTGAGGGTTCAAAATCCGTTTGAATTAACCGAATACTTATTATCAGATTCTATTAATTGGAATAAAGAAAAAATTGATGAAGTGTTAGCCGAATCCAAAACCAAAAATGTCAATTTTACCAAACCCATTTACCTCCATCTTTTATATTGGACAGCTTGGAGCGATAAAAATCTACTGATTTTTAGAGATGATATTTACGGTTTGGATGCTGAATTGTATAAAAAACTACGAAATTAATTTCGAAGCCACTTTATAACTTCTTGAAGGATGATAAATAAACAAACACGATTTGTCTTTGATCGTTTTGATGATTTCTTGATTCAATTCCACTGGTAAAGCAGGACATCCTTGGCTTCTACCTAGGCGTTTATTTTGTTTGATGAATTGTTCTGAAACGTAATCAGCACCGTGAATTACGACTGCTCTCTCACGAGCTTTGTCGTTTATGCCTCTTTCCAAACCATCTAAACGAAGCGAAAGGCCATGTTTCCCTTGATAGGTTTCTCCGGTAAGGTAAAATCCTAAACTACTTTGGTACGACTCTGATTTATTAGAAAATTGTGTTGCAAATTCTTCACCGGAATTTCTTCCATGAGCCACTAATGAATGATACAAAACCGTATTGGAAGTCATATCAATCACCCACAATCTTTTGGAATTGGCAGACAAACTAAAATCAACAAGTGTTAGGATATCATTTTGAATTAAACCTTTTTGCTTTAATTGGTAAAAACCTTCTAAAGCTTTGGTGAAACTTTCAAGTTGTGGCAGTTTAAAATTATTTGCGTTAAGATTATTGTACAACGAAACCACCTTCGATTCGAAAGAAGTTTTGGAAGTTGATGCAATATTTTTAGGGTCTGTGGTATTATTTGAAGGTGTTGTGAATGAAAATAATCCAAACAGCAAGACCGGAAAAAGCTTGTAATTCATTGGTATTCTATAGGTTAAAAATTAGACTTGGGATGCCAAAAATATAAATTATAGGTTTAAAACCAAATTATTTTAGATTAATTATGCTCTTTTTTAAAAATTTAACTCACTTTTTATGAGTAGATTAAGCATAAAACGGAAAAAAACTACAATTCGTATAAGAAAAGTGTAACAGAGTAAAATTTTAACGTCTTTAAAAAATATTTCTTAACGAAATGATAAAGTAATTGTAGCTAAAAATCCAATAATTAATTTTGAATCATGAATTCAATCAGACCTCTCTTTTCAATCATTTTATTTCTACTAATAGGAACATTTCAAGTTTATAGTCAAAAAAAAACTACTGCCTTTCGAGTTAATGAATCCATTTCAATTGACGGAAAATTGAATGAAACCGTTTGGGAAAAAACATCTATCGCTAATAATTTTATTATGCTAGAACCAGAAAATGGTGTGCCGGAATCGACCGAAAGAAAATCGGAAGTTAGAATACTTTATGACGACAATGCCATATATGTTGGAGCAATTTTATATGACAATGAACCTTCCAAAATTGAAAAAGAAATTACCCAACGGGATAATTTTGGAACAGCCGATCACTTTGGTATTTTCATCAACGGTTTTAACGATGGTCAGCAGGATTTCAGATTTTTCGTCTCTGCCTCAGGAGTTCAAATGGATTGTTTGGCAACCGAAAACGGTGAAGATTTTTCTTGGGATGCCATTTGGAACAGTGAAGTAAAAATTACCGACTATGGCTGGGTAATTGAAATGGAAATTCCCTATGCAGCACTACGCTTTTCAAAAGAAAATGTTCAAACTTGGGGTGTTAATTTTTTTAGAGAAATTCGTCGATTCCGACAGAAAGTAACGTGGAGTAAAATCGACCGAGCTGTAAGTTCTTTCATTAATCAAGCCGGAATTTTAGAAGGTATTGAAAACATCAAAACACCTACCCGATTATTTCTGATTCCTTATACTTCCGGTTATATCGAATCGAACAATAACGATACCGAAAGTACTTTTAAAGCCGGAATGGATATTAAATACGGTATCAATGATTCATTTACTTTAGATGCAATTCTAGTTCCCGATTTTGGTCAAACCGCTTTTGATAATGTGGAATTAAATTTAGGACCATTTGAACAACAATTCAATGAAAACAGACCTTTTTTTACCGAAGGAACCGATTTGTTTTCCAAAGGTAATTTGGTTTACTCCAGAAGAATAGGTGGTCCGCCGTCTGCATCACCCTCAATAAGTGAAAACGAAACTGTCGAAACTTATCCAAATACTGTCAATCTTTTGAATGCTTTGAAAGTTTCGGGAAGGACTTCAGAAGGTTTAGGAATTGGTTTTTTAAATGCCATTACTGAAAAAACCTATGCTCGTATTCGAAACAATGACACGAACGAAATTCGAGAAGAATTGGTAGAGCCACTGTCCAATTATAACATATTGGTGTTTGACCAACGATTCAATCAAAATTCTTCTGTTTCATTTATCAACACCAACGTTACTCGATTTGGTGATTTTAGAGATGCCAATGTAACCGGCATTGTGTATGATATTAATTCCAAAGGAAATAAATTCAATATTTCGGGCGATTTAAAAATGAGCAGTATTTATGATGATAAAAAAGGAAATGGCTATTCAACCTATATAAATTTTGGTAAAACGTATGGAAAATACCGCTATTCCATAGCTTCGCAATATGTATCCAAAGATTTCGACATCAATGATTTAGGCATCAACTTTATCACGAATTACCACAATGTTGCCGCAAATTTTAATTATCGTATTTTAAATCCAACCAAACGATATAATTCCTTTAGATTAAATGCTAATTACTATATAGAACTTGAAAACACCACCGGTAAAGCACAGGATCATTGGATCAATATGAATATTAATTCCAGTACTTTAAAAAATGATTTTATTGGTTATGGCTTTTTAGTAAGTCCGTTTGTAACCTATAATTTTTATGAATCCAGAGTTCCCGGAAGACCATTGGCATTTCCGGCTACTGCCAATGCTTGGATTTATTTCTCCTCCAATTATAACCGAAAATTTGCGTTAGATGTTGAACCCTCTGTCCGAATTTTTGATCAGGAAAACCGATTAAATTATGGTTTATTTGTAAGTCCGAGGTATCGATTTAATGACAAATTAACGTTGATTTATTCCACCAATTATAACCGTCAAAATAGTGATATTGGCTGGGTAGATTTCTCAGAAAATGACATTATTTTGGCTGAAAGAAATCGAACAACATTAACCAATTCTATTTCCGGAAAATATGCCATTAACAACAAAATGACGTTGAATTTAACCACTCGACATTATTGGTCATTCGCCGAAAATGTTCAATTTCACACCTTGTTGGAGGATGGAACTTTTACACCAAATAACAATTACACGAACAATAAAGATGCTAATTTTAATTTGTGGAATTTTGATTTGTCCTATTCTTGGTGGTTTGCTCCGGGAAGTCAAATAACTGCTTTGTATCGAAACAATGCTCAAAACTTTTCCAACGAAATTAATAAAAGTTTTGGATCAAACGTTGGCAATGTTTTTGAAGATAATTTAAATCATGTTTTTTCGGTGAGTTTACGCTATTTTATTGATTATAACAAAGCTAAAAATTGGTTTAAAAAAGTGTAAATCTCGCATCCGCATAGACGTAATTCATTATCTTTGCTACAAAATTTTTCCTATGAACAAGAAAGTTATCCTAATGATTTTAGACGGATGGGGACATTCTCCCGATCCTATAGTTTCAGCTATTGACCATGCGAATACACCGTTTATTGATTCGCTATACAAAAAATATCCAAATGCGGAATTGAGAACAGATGGTTTAAATGTAGGACTTCCGGAAGGTCAGATGGGAAATTCTGAAGTAGGTCACATGAATTTAGGTGCGGGAAGAATCATTTATCAGGAATTAACCCGTATCAATTTAGCGGTTCAACATAAAACTTTAAATAATGAAAAAGTACTTCAAGATGCTTTTTCTTATGCTAAAACAAATCAAAAAAATGTACATTTTTTAGGGTTAGTTTCCGATGGTGGTGTACATTCCCATACGTCACATTTAAGAGGACTATTAGATGCCGCAAATGATTTTGGATTAGAAAAAGTTTTTGTTCATGCGTTTACAGATGGTAGAGATGTTGATCCAAAATCAGGAAGAGGATACATCGAATCGTTGGAAAACTATCTTTCTCATACTAAAGCTAAACTTGCTTCAGTTTGTGGGAGATATTATGCAATGGACAGAGACAAACGTTGGGAGCGAGTGAAAAAAGCCTATGATTTATTAGTGAATGGAATTGGAACTTCTTCCTCTAACGCAACTGACACAATTCAAAAAAGTTATGATGCTGAAATTACGGATGAATTTATCGAGCCAATTGTTATGACCGACTCAAAAGGGAAACCTCTTACAACCATTCAAAATGGAGATGTGGTCATATTCTTCAACTTTAGAACGGATCGTGGCAGACAATTGACAGAAGCATTATCACAACAGGATTTTCACGAACAAAACATGCACAAATTGGATTTGTATTATGTAACGATGACTAATTACGATGAAACGTATAAAAATATCAAAGTAATTTACAATAAGGATAACATCTCCGAAACATTGGGAGAAGTATTGGAAAGAAACCATAAAAAGCAAATCCGAATAGCAGAGACGGAAAAATATCCGCACGTAACTTTTTTCTTTTCCGGTGGTCGCGAAGAACCTTTTGAAGGCGAAACACGTATCTTGAGAAACTCACCAAAAGTAGCAACCTATGATTTGAAACCCGAGATGAGTGCTTTTGAATTAAAAGATGCCTTGGTGGAAGAACTCAAAAAAGGAGAAGTTGATTTTGTTTGTTTAAATTTTGCTAACGGCGATATGGTGGGACATACCGGTGTAATGGATGCCGCTATTAAAGCCTGCGAAGCAGTAGATGTTTGTGTAAAAGAAGTGATTGAAACTGCTTTGGCAAATGATTATACCACTATTGTTATCGCAGATCATGGTAATTGTGAAACCATGATTAATCCGGATGGTTCTCCTAACACAGCTCATACAACCAATCCCGTTCCCGTGATTTTGGTTGATAACGAATTAAAAACAATCCACAATGGTGTACTAGGAGATATTGCACCAACCATTTTAGCCCTCATGGGAATTGAACAACCGAATGCTATGACAAGGCATTCCTTACTGTAAAAATTATTTTGAAATCGATTTATAATTTTTTTTTTCTATTTTGGATTTTTACTGTCCAAAACTCCTTCGCACAAGGTGGAGCACCTTCTTGTGCACAATTTCAAGCTAATTTTGAAGCGTATCAATCGTGTGCCACCAGTATTCCGTTTCAGAATTCTGTAGGTGGAAACAACGAGAATTTTAACACCACTTGCATTAATGACAATTTTCAAGGCCCGACTTGGTTTTTCATTCAAATACAAACACCTGGAAACATTATTTTGCAAATCAATCAAGTTGGAAATAATGGGGCAGGAACTGACGTTGATTTTGTGCTTTGGGGACCTTTTAATGATCTTTCCAATGTTTGCAGTCAATTAAATACTTCGGTTGAAGTAGACTGTAGTTGGTTGCCTGACAGTGTTGAAATTGTTACAATCCCCAATGGTCAAGTAGGAGAATTATATGTTTTGTTGATTGACAATTATTCAAACGTTCCTGGCGAAATTACTATTACTCAAATTGGTGGCACGGGAAGTTCGGATTGTAGCTTTTTGTCATCAGTAGATATTACCGATGAAGCAGGAAATGAAATTACGCAAACTGACTACTGTAAACCGGAAACAAAAAGTATAACCGCTACAATTGATGTAACCGATTTTGACGGAAACCCTTCCGATTTACGGTTTAACTATTCTTGGTATCGCAATGGTGTTTTGATTACCACGATAACAAACAGCACTACAAATACCAATACTTTAGCAAACATTGCCGAATCTGGTACGTACAAGGTGGAAACAACGGCATATGACAGTACAGACCCAACCGTAGACTTAACAAATTTACCCGTTAGTGAAGATGAAATAGAATTGAAATTTTTTATATTACCTGATGTTTCAATACAAAATAGTACAACAAATTGTTTGAACGATAATCCAATTCTGCAAAGTATTATTTTGAATCAAAATCAATTTGATTCCATTGTTGATAATCCAATTTATCAATGGTACAGAAATGATGTAGCTATTTTTGGTATTTCGAACGAAAGTTTTTCACCTGTTTTACCAGGAAAATATACATTAGGAATAAAAAATGGTGGTTGTAACGAAGTTATTTCGAACTCAATTTTTATTTATGACACTCCACAAGTAACTGTTTTTGATACAACATCAATTTGTGATAATGATAGTTACACCTTAATCTCTTCCATTGCCAATAGTGGAAATTTGAATAATTTGACGTATCAATGGTATCAAAACAATACGCCCATTGTAGGTGCAAACGCACCAACATTGTTAGTTTCTACAACTATTCAAGCAACTAATTCTACTGCTAATTATTATTTGGAAGTTACAGAAGAAGGAATTTGCGTCGGAGAATCAAATACTGTTTCTATTCAAATAAATGCTGTTCCGGTTCTCAATCCGAATCCGGTTATTATGGAACAATGTGATTATATTACACCAAATAACGACGGAATTGCCACAACTAATTTAACTACGGCATACAACGAAATTACCAACAATATTGCCGGATTAACTTTGTATTATTTTTTAGACAGTGGTTTAACACAACCTATTTTAAATCCGGAAACTTTTGTTAATACTTCTTCAAATCAAACCATTTATGTAATTGCCGTCAATGAAAGTGCCACCCCAAATTGCACCTCAACATCTGTTGCCACCATTGCTTTAACTATAAATCCCACTAGTTTATCTACCTATCCAAACATGGCTTCGATCTGTCCGGTTTTGAATGAAAATTATGGATTGGTCAATTTTTCATTACAAGAAAATATTATTAGAACAACTTTTTTTAGTGGTAATCCTGTTGAAATTACCTTTTATTTAACTGCAATTGATGCTTCAATAAAAGTGAATCAACTGAATGATTTATCTCAAATACCAATTGGTACTCAAACCATTTACACTCGAGTGGAAACAAATAATATCTGTGAAGGGGTAGGAACATTTCAAGTTGAAGTTAAAACTCCACCTATTCAGAACAGCATTAATTCAATTAATCTTTGTGAAAATGAGACAGTTGTGTTGAATAGTTTTGATACCGAAGCTTTGCTTTCGCAAAACGCTTCGGTGCAAACCTCTTATTTCAGAACCTTTCAAATGGCGGAAAACAATAGCGGTTCATTAAACAAAAATATTCCACAAGCTTTTCCGGTTGGCAGCAATACAATTTTTGTTCGCTTATTTGACACAATTACACAATGTTTTTCAATAGTTAATTTCAACATTGAAGTTTTCCCAAATCCGGTTATTTTTGTGCCAAATCCAATTTCGATTTGCGGTGATACAATTGCTTTATTTGACTTAACACTGCGTAATAATCAAATTTCGGGAGGCAACACAAATTATGAAATTTTTTATTATGAAACAGCAGCCGATCTTGCTGCTGATAATTTTATAACACAACCGTCTACTTATTCATCAACCACTAAAACAATTCTCGTAAAAGTCGTTGACCCAACCAATAATAATTGTTTTTCAATAACCAATTTAAGCCTAGCTGTTGTGACTATTCCCGGAAGTATAAACAACCCTGCTCCTATTGAAAAATGTGATGACAGTGGTTTTTTTACTTTTGACTTAACGGAAAGAGCTACCGAAATTCTAGGCCCTTCTTCCACAAGTAATACTATTATCCGTTATTATGAAAATTTTGCTGATGCACAAAACAACAACAATTCCTTCATTCAAAACCCCACAAGTTTTACGAATTCTGTTGAAGGCTTTCAGAAGATTTATATTCGTGTGACCAGCACAACCAATTTTGACAGCGAATCGGGGCAAGCTTGTTTTAGAGTTTTAGAACTAGACCTTTATGTTCGTCCTTTTCCGGAAAATAATTTAAGAACTTTCCCTTATTACATTTGCGTTGATGAAAATGGGAACATTCTAAAAGAAGCCTTCATTAGAACGCTACTCAATGAAACCGAATATTCTTTTGAATGGTTTACAGACATTGATGCACAACCGGGAAATCAAATTGCAGGAGAATCACTTAGTACATTTTCAACGGATATAGAAGGTAATTTTTCGGTTTTAGTGACAAATATTTCCAATGCGGCACTTTGTTCAAGTGTTTTTAATTTTACAACCATCAAAACATTGGCACCAAATGCGGTTACGATTTCACCTCAAAATCTTATCGGATTCGAAAATCAAAATACAATAACGGCAACAGCAACTCCTTCCTCTTCCGATTATGAATATTCCATTATTCCTGATTTGTGGCAAGAAAGTCCTGTTTTTACAAACATTGCAGCCGGAGATTTTGTGCTACGTGTTCGCAATAAATTTGGTTGTGATGAAATAAGTACCACTTTTACCGTGCTGGATTTTCCACTCTTTTTTACACCAAATGGCGATGGTTTTAACGACACCTGGAAAGTAATTGGTTCACCAATTATAGAAATTGTTCATATTTATATTTTCGATCGATTTGGAAAACTTCTGAAAGAAATTGGACAAAACGGCAATGGTTGGGATGGCACTTTCAACGGAAGACCAATGCCTTCAGATGATTATTGGTTTAAAGTTGTTTACAAAAAGGAAGGAATTGAACAAGAATTTAGATCAAATTTTAGTTTGAAAAGGTAAAAATAAATAGATTTCAAAAATCTAGTCCTGCTTTGGCGGGACTTTTTTTTACTTTTTACATGCACAACTATTAAAATTTAGTTAATCAATTTCAATATCAATAGCTTTACTATTACATTTGCGTTGTTATATTACATTCATAAAAAACAACTGTATGAAAAACATTTTGGAAGGCATCAAAATAAACATCAGTCCAAAAATTTATGTCAAAGATCCAGAAACCTCAGAATTGGGTAAAAAGATCATTGAAAACAGTATTTTACTTATTGATGAAATTGGCTTTGATAATTTTACTTTTAAAAAATTAGGCCAACGAATTGGTTCAAACGAAAGCTCAATCTATCGTTATTTTGAAAGTAAACATAAACTTTTACTCTACTTAACTTCCTGGTATTGGGGCTGGTTAGAATTTAAATTAGTGTTGTCTACCAACAATATTTCAAATCCGCAAGACAAATTGATAAAAGCAATTGAGATTGTAACGGAAGAAATAATAACCGACAGCAACCATCCGCATATCAATGAAATTGTTTTGCATAAAATTATCATTTGCGAATTCTCAAAATCCTATCTCACAAAAGAAGTTGACGAAGAAAACAAAGAAGGTTATTTTCTAATTTACAAACGTGTCATAAATCGAATTATTGAAATGGTAAAGGAGGTAAATCCGTCTTTCCCTTTTGCAAAAAGTCTTGTTTCGACACTCGTTGAAGGAGCCTTACACCAACACTTTCTCAAAGTACATTTTAAATCAATTACAGATTGTTCTGAAAAAAATACTCCCACTGAGTTTTTCAAAACGTTAGTTTTAAAACAAATCAGTTAATTATGGAATTAAATTCAAATACAACTACGCCTCTCAAACGGTTCATCAACCTTTTAAAAATGGATAAAAAAGACATTTATCAAGTGTTTTTCTACGCTATTTTTTCTGGTATTGTAAGTCTATCGTTGCCACTGGGTGTTCAAGCTATCATCAATCTGATTCAAGGCGGAAGGGTCAGTTTATCGTGGATTATTTTGGTAACAGTTGTTCTTTTAGGTATCATTTTTAATGGTATTTTAAGACTCATGCAATTGAGAATTACGGAAAGCATTCAACAGAAAATATTTATTCGTTCTTCCTTTGAATTCACATTTCGATTTCCGAAAATAAAATATACTGAATTCAATAACAATTATCCACCCGAACTTGCCAATCGATTTTTCGATACTATTACCGTTCAAAAAAGTGTAGCTAAATTGATTTTGGATTATTCTGAATCGTTGTTGCAAATAGTATTTGGATTATTATTACTCTCCATCTATCATCCATTGTTCATTTTGTTTGGGCTCTTACTTTTTATTGTTTTGTATTTGATTTTCAGAATTTCATTTGAAAATGGTTTAAAAACGAGTTTAACAGAATCAAAATACAAGTATAAAGTTGCCCACTGGATTCAAGAAATCGCTCGAAATTATTTTGGTTTTAAAAGCAAAATAGAATCCGAATTTGCATTGAGTAAAAACGACAAATTAGTTACAGAATACCTTAAATCCAGGGAAAGTCATTTTGAAGTAATCAAAAGACAATTTATTCAACTAATCGGTTTTAAAGCTCTTATTTCTGCCGGATTGCTTTTAATTGGTGGCTACTTAGTTATTCAACAGCAATTGAATATTGGTCAGTTTGTTGCCGCCGAAATCATTATCCTTTTAGTAATCAATTCGGTAGAAAAAATTATTGTGGGACTAGAAACTTTTTATGATGTATTAACTTCAATTGAAAAAATAGGTCAAGTTGTTGATATGGAAATTGAAGAAGAAGACAATTCTGAAAGCACTTATTGTTATAAAAATATTCAATTTGAAATTGATCAATTAAACTTTGCTTTTCCGGATTCTAACAAAAAAATTCTAAACTCTATTTCACTCAATATCAAACAAGGTGAAAAAATATATCTCGATGGAAAAAATGGTTCCGGAAAAACTACATTACTTCGCATTTTAGCGGGATTAATTCACAGTAACGGAAGTTCAATTTATATTAATGACGAACATTATAATAAAATAAATATGGAGCAATATCGGTCGCAAATTGGTATTATAACCGAAGGACAAACCTTATTTGAAGGGACTATTGCTGAAAATATCACATTTAAAAACCCAAAAATAGCTACAGAAAAACTAAAATTGGTGTTAGAAAAAATAAAACTAACTGAAATAATTAAAAAAATGCCAAAAGGATTAGACGAAAAAATCCTAACCGAAGGGAAACAATTGCCTTCTTCTTTAGCACAAAAAATTATTTTGGCAAGAGCAATTGTAAACGACCCATTAGTATTATTTTTAGAAAACCCATTTGATAAAATGGATGATGATGAAAGTAAAGAAATCATTGATTTTATCCTATCAAATGAGAATAATTGGACAGTAATTGTAACTTCTAAAAATAATTATTGGAAAGAAAAATGCAATCGAATCATAACATTAGACAAAGGTAAATTAATTTCAGATACTAAATAACTATGTTGAATATATCACGAAATAATATAAATGAGAAAGTAAATCTGACTCGTTTCAATACCATTCAAAAATTGAGTGAAAGAAGGTATTTCAAAACATTCAATCGTTTATTGATGTGGTTTATGATTGGCACTTGTTTGTTTATTTTGCTGCCATGGACACAGAATATACAAGGCTCCGGATTTGTAACTACCGTTTCGCCGGAACAACGTCCGCAAACCATCCATACTGCTATTGCCGGACGTATCGAAAAATGGTATGTTTCAGAAGGACAGTATGTAAACAAAGGCGATACAATTCTTTTTATTTCGGAGATTAAAGAAGATTATTTTGACCCTAATTTGGTGGATAACACTGAAAACCAAATGAAAGCAAAAATACTTTCGGAAGAATCATATGAAGGAAAAGCGAACTCACTTTCATCTCAAATTGCAGCTATCGAACGTGAACGAATTCTAAAACTTGAACAAGCCAGAAATAAAATTGAACAATCGCTTTTGAAAGTAAAAAGTGACAGTATGGATTTGGAAGCAGTTAAAACCCAACTGAAAATTGCTCAAACCCAGTTTAAACGTTCGCAAGATTTAAATAAAGAAGGCTTAAAACCGATGACTGATGTAGAGGACAAACGCTTAAAGTTGCAAGAATCGGAGGCGAAAATCATCACCCAACAAAACAAATTATTGACTGCCAAAAATGAGTTGATTAATGCCCGTGTAGAAATAAATCGTATCACAGCAGAATATACTGATAAAATTTCTAAAGCTCAAAGTGAGCGGTTTACTGCATTAAGTAGTCAGTTTGATACTGAAGCACAAGTGAATAAACTTCAGAATCAGGTGACCAATTATAAAATGCGAAATGAACTATACTACATTAAAGCTCCTCAAAATGGTTATGTGAACCGTGCTTTGCAATCCGGAATTGGAGAAACCATTAAAGAAGGAACACCAGTTGTGAGTATTATGCCGTCTAAATACGATATTGCTGTTGAAACCTTCATTGACCCGATAGATATGCCGCTGATTCACAAAGGTGAAAAAGTTCGTATTTGGTTTGACGGTTGGCCAACAATCGTTTTTAGCGGTTGGCCTAATTCTTCTTATGGAACTTTTGGCGGAAAAATTGTGGCGGTCGAAAACTTTATTAGTACGAACGGAAAATACCGCGTCTTAATCGCTCAAGATCCGGAGGATAAACCTTGGCCAAAAGAATTGAATATCGGTGCCGGTGCACAAACATTTGCTTTGTTGAATAATGTTCCGATTTGGTATGAATTATGGCGAAAATTAAACGGATTCCCACCGAATTTTTATACGCCTACAACTACCACTGAATCAAAAAAATAGTCATCCAATGAAAAACAAAGTTTATTTACTATTGTTGTTTTCAGTTTTTTCTTGGTCACAAAATTTGGCCACAGATTCCATTTTGACGTTGGATGCCTATTTAGGTTATGTAAAACAATTTCATCCATTGGTGAAACAAGCCAATTTGGAAGTAAGTCAAGCTCAAGCAGGAATCATTGCCGCTCGTGGTGGATTTGACCCTAAAATTGAGGTAGATTATGAAAACAAACAATTTAAAAATTCTGAATACTTTGATTTATTAAATTCAACTTTTAAAATTCCTACTTGGTATGGAATAGAGATTAAAGCCGGTTTTGATCGGATGGAAGGTGTTTTTTTAAATCCACAAAACACGGTTCCTACTAATGGATTGGCTATGGCAGGAATATCTATTCCCATTGGGCAAGGTTTATTGATAAATGACCGAATGGCCGATTTGAAAAAAGCCAAAATTTATAACAATTTATCACAGGCAGAACGCGACTTGGAAGTGGCCAATGTGCTTTATATGGCTTCAAACAGTTATTTCAATTGGTATAGAAATTATAATGAATACAAGCTTTATGAAACTTTTTTAAAGAATGCTCAATTTCGTTATGATGGTATAAAAGGATTAATTATAGCCGGTGATCGTCCTGCTATTGATAGTATTGAAGCCGGAATATTGGTTAAATCCCGCCAATTAAGTTTGGAGCAATCACGCTTAAAATTGCTTAAATCAAAGTTGGAATTATCGAACTTTTTATGGTTTGAAAATAATTTACCTTTGGAATTACAAGACGGGATATCACCGGAAACCGAATTGGAAAAAAAGGTTGAAAATACTTTAAAAACAAACGGGTTACTATTGGCTGACATTGATTTTCAAAACCATCCTAAAATCCGTTCATTACAGAATAAAGTATCTATTTTGGAGGTGGAAAAACGACTCAAAGGCGATTTGTTAAAACCTACTATTAATTTAAATTACAATTATTTATCGGAACCTGAATTTGTTCGTGATTTTAATACCGTCAATTATAAATATGGCGTCAACTTTAGCTTTCCTCTATTTCTCAGAAAAGAAAGAGGCAATTTTAAAATGGCTAAGTTCAAATTGCAAGATGCGGAATTAGACTTGCAACTTGAAAACCAAGTATTACGTAACAAAATTGATTATCAATTGCAAGAAATCAATTCATTGAAAGAGCAAATTGATATTGCAAATGAATTAGTAGCTAACTTCACAACGATGCTTGAAGCTGAAGAACGAATGTTCTTTTTTGGAGAAAGTTCGTTGTTTTTAATTAATTCGAGAGAGAACAGTTTATTAAGTTCCAGTTTACAACAAATCGACACCCAATTACGATTCTGTGTTTCCAATGCCGATTTGTTTAAATTAATTGCGAATCCGCAGTTTAATGAATAATCGGTTAGTTTTTTTGGTTTAAAAGTTTAAAAGAGATTTTAGTTAATAGTTGTAATCCTTCTAAACTATCCCTTCTAAACTTTTAAACACTTAAACCTTTTTAAACCCTTTTTTTAATTTCCATCATTTCAAAGTATGCTTTGTCAATCCACTCACGGTGGTTGGGGTGAGCTATTTTTACCATTTCGGCCACGCGTTGTTTTAGCGTCTTACCGTAAAGGTTAGCTATTCCGTATTCGGTTACAATATATTGAACATGGGAACGAGTGGTCACCACACCGGCTCCTTGTTTTAAGAATGGTACAATTCTACTTTCACCTTTTTTGGTTTGAGAAGGTAGTGCAATGATAGCTTTACCTCCGACACTTAAGGATGCTCCTCTTATAAAATCCATTTGACCTCCTACTCCTGAATACATATTTCCTCCAATAGAGTCGGCACAAACTTGACCCGTTACATCTACTTCAATCGCTGAATTAATGGCTACCATTTTAGGGTTTTTGCGAATTCTTGCAGTGTCATTTACCGCGGAAGATTCTTTTAATTCCACAAAAGAATTATCATCAACAAAATCATATAACCGCCGTGATCCCATTAAAAATGTTGCTAAAACCCTTCCACGTGTGGTTCCTTTGTAATTACAATTGATAACATCGTTTTCAATTAAATCGATAACCCCATCTGAAAACATTTCGGTATGAAGACCTAAATCTTTGTGGTTGGTTAACTTACTTAAAGCCGCATTGGGAATAGAGCCTATCCCCATTTGAAGCGTACTTTTATCCTCAATTAATGAAGCAATATAATTTCCAATTTTTTCTTCTTCTGAAGTAAATATTTCAATACCATGAGTAAAAATCGGTTCATTTACATCCACCAAATAATCAATTTCAGACTCGTGTAAAATTCCATCGCCAAACGTTCTTGGCATTTGCGGATTCACTTGTGCAATGACAATTTTTGCATTTTCAATGGCAGCTACAGTTGCTTCTACAGAAACTCCCAATGAACAATAGCCATGTCTGTCCGGTGGTGAAACATGAATAAAAACAACATCCAAAGGCAATACATTTTTGCGAAATAAATTGGGTAATTCACTTAAAAAAACCGGAGTATAAGAACCATTTCCTGCTTTGAGTGTATGCCGAACATTGGCCCCAATAAAAAATGAATTCACATGAAAACTTGATGCTAATTCCGGATTAGCGTAGGGAGCTTCTCCCTCAGTGTGTAAGTGACAAATTTCTACATTTTTTAATTCTGATGCTCTTTCGGTTAGTGCTTTTGTTAAAACGGTTGGAGAAGCAGCAGCAGCTTGAACGTAAACCCTATCCCCGGATTTAACGACTTTTACGGCTTGCTCTGCTGTAACATATTTGCTCATAGTTCCTAAATTTTGAACAAAGATAAGGTTGGATTTTCACATAAAAACTGATATTTCTCATTGTTTTTGCTGATTTTAGCCCCGGTAGTAGCGGAAAGCCTTTTGCAGGATTGTTGCATTTTTTCTTAGTAAAAAAAGCGACTTTAGAAGCTCTTTTTTTGCTTTAGAAAAAAGCAACAAAACAAAAAAGCTTGCAGCGGATGACGGGAAATTGCTTCTAATAAAAAAGATAAAAATGTGTACCTTTGTGCCTTTAAAATTTGATTATGATTATCCCAAAAACCCGAGAAGAAATTGAGTTAATGCGTGCGAGTTCGCTATTGGTTTCGAAAACACTTGGTATGATTGCGAAGGAAATCAAACCCGGTGTAACGACATTATATTTAGACAAGTTAGCGGAAGAATTTATTCGTGATCATGGTGGTGTGCCGGCTTTCTTGGGTTTGTATGGTTTTCCGAATTCGTTGTGTATGAGTCCGAATGCACAAGTGGTTCATGGTATTCCGAATAATAAACCGTTGGAAAGTGGTGATGTGATTTCGGTGGATTGTGGCGTATTGATGAATGAATTTTACGGTGATCATGCGTATTCTTTTGAAATTGGCGAGGTGGCTCCTGAAACTAAAAAGTTGTTGAAAATAACCAAAGAATCATTATACATTGGAATTCGAGAATTTAGGGCCGGTAACCGTGTAGAAGATGTTGGAAACGCCATTCAAAAATATTGTGAGTCACATGGCTATGGTGTTGTGCGAGAATTGGTTGGTCACGGTTTAGGACGAAAAATGCACGAAGATCCGGAGATGCCGAATTATGGTAAAAGAGGTCGCGGAAAGTTATTTGTGGAAGGCATGGTCGTTGCCATTGAGCCAATGATTAACATGGGTACTAAAAACATCAAACAGTTAAAAGACGGTTGGACGATTTTAACGGCTGACATGAAGCCTAGTGCACATTTTGAACACAATGTAGCGTTAATTGACGGCAAACCGGAGTTGCTTTCAACCTTTCAATATGTTTATGATGCTTTGGGGATTGTGAGTGATGAGGAGAAGGAATTTAGGAGATCACCCTTGGTATTATGATAAAAAAAATAGTCAAATTTATATTAAATAAAATCCCGAGGCCATTTCTTATTCGGTTAAGTTATGTAGTGCGACCTATTTTGGCTTTCTTATTAAAAGGAAATCGTTTTACCGACCCAATTGACGGAAAAAGTTTTAGAATGTTTTTACCTTATGGATATGGAAAGCAACGCAATAATGTATTATCTCCAAGTACACTTTCGTTGGAAAGACATCGATTGTTATGGTTGTATTTAAAGAATGAAACCGATTTTTTTACAGCTCCAAAAAAGGTATTACATTTTGCACCGGAGCAAGCCTTTTACAAACGTTTCAAAAATCAAAAAAATTTAGATTATACCACTACTGATTTGCTTTCTCCGTTGGCTGATGTGAAAGCGGATATTTGTAATCTTCCGTTTGAAGACAATTTGTATGATATGATTTTATGCAATCATGTTTTAGAACATATTCCGGATGATACAAAAGCGATGCAAGAGTTGTATCGTGTTTTAAAACCGGGCGGCATGGGGATTTTTCAAATTCCGCAAGATTTGTCAAGACCCACTACTTTTTCAGATGATTCGATCACGGATAAAAAAGAAAGAGCCCAAATTTTTGGTCAATATGATCATGTTCGTGTATATGGAAGAGATTATTTTGACAAATTAAGAAGCGTTGGTTTCACGGTTATCGAAGAAGATTATACGACAAAAATTTCACCTGAATTAGTTGAGAAATATTGTTTGTCTAAAGGAGAAATCATTCCGGTTTGTTTTAAATAAAAATAAAGCCCACGGTTTCAACCATGGGCTAATAAATAAAATCATTTAATTTGTAAATTATTCTTCCGGCATTAACATGGCCACTACCTTGTCTTTTGAAAGGTATTTTTTGGCCACAGCTTGAATATCTTTTGCAGTAACTGCATCGATTTTTTGTTCCACACTTAAAATTTCATCTGCAGAAACTCCGTAAGTAAACGATCGCGTTAAATAAGACATCCAGTAATTATTCTGTTTGATTTTTTCCTTATAGTCTAATTTTTCTGCTTCTTTGAATTTATTGATATCTTTCTCCTCCGGACCATTCTCAATAATTTTGTTTAATTCCCTTAACGCTGATTGAGTTAATGCTTCTGCATTCTCCGGTCCGCAAGGGAAATTAATAGTAAAATTATAACTGCCATAAGGCACTTTGTTCATACTTCCTCGGGCACTTGCTCCATAAACTCCACTTTCATTTTCACGAAGCTCTTCAATTAATTTGATTGTTAAGACTTCACCAGCTGCACGCAAGGCAAGAGCTTCTTTGGCATCATAGGTACAGTCACCATAGAACATTATGTTTACTGTGCTTTTTGGGTCTTTCCCTTTTTTAACTACTTTTTTCAAATCCCCTTTTTTCATTCTGTAACCTAAATCAACAGCTTTTTCAGCTGTCCCGTTTGATGGTAAAGAGGCTAGATAAAGGTTGGCAAACTCTTCTAACTTTTGTTCATCTATATTACCAACAAAATAAAAATGGAAATCTGCTGCATTTGCAAAACGCTCTTTGAATTTTTTATAAGCCAATTCATAATCTGTTTTTTCCCAAGCAGCATCATCCGGTAAAATTCCTTTAAATCTTGGATTATCTTGATTCAAATAAGTATATAATTCATTTTGAAAATGCATGGTTGGCATAGCCTTCATATTAGCCATAAAACCATTTTGTTTGATTTTGTAGCTTTCAAAAGCTTCATTATCCATATTTAAATCGGTAAAATAAGCATAAACCATTTGAAAAAGATATTCTAAATCTTTTGGTGTTGTTGATCCGCGGAAACCTTCTTGCGTTCCACCAACATAGGGATTAACTCTGGCAATTTTACCGGTCATAAATTTGTTAATATCGTTTAATTTCATTCCCGAAAAACCAGCTTCTGTAAGTCCCCCCATTGCCCACTGCACTTTTTCAAACTCTTCATTTCCAATTAAATTTGAGCCTCCAAAACTTAACGCTTCAAAAAGAATTTCATCATTTTTAAAGTCTGTTTTTTTATAGGTAACTTTTGCTCCGTTGGATAAGGTTAGAGTTGTTGTGCCGATTTTATCATTGGTTTCTTTTTTAGCAACCGAACCTTTTTTTACCGGATTTCGTAGTAAGCTTTCAGCTACAGCTTCATCAACATAGGCAGTTATTGAAGATTTATCAACTTTTATTGAATTTAAAACTTCTTGTTCAGTTGGTTTTACCATTCCTTCTTTTTCAGGTCCTGTTAGAATAACTACCCTATTGTCTTCTTTTATATAACCATTAATCAATTTATTGGTTTCTTCAAGAGTAATTGATGGTAATAATTTTTGCATGGTTGTAAATGTCCATTCAATTCCGGGAATCGGATCATTTTGTAAAAAATTTCCTTGGTATTCCCATACATAATTTTCAGATTCTGTCTTATCCCTTTCATTGTATTGTTGTTCAATTTGAGCTAAAAATTCTGTTTTTGCTCTTTCCAACTCCCCTTTTGTAAATCCAAAAGTTTTTACACGCTCATTTTCTTCCACTAATATTTTCAAGGCATCTAATTGTTTGTCTTGAGGCACCATCGCAAAGGATTGAAATGCTTTTTTCGTTTTAGCATACGTCCCACCATAATAAGAATATCCATACGTAAATGGTGGATTAGGCGAGTTTCTCTTTTCTTCCAAACGATTGTTTAACATTGTTGCAAACAAACCAATCGTTAATTCCTCTTTCATATCACCAATCGTTTTCACTACTTTTGGTTCATCATAATCTTTATAAAGCAATTGAACTTGTGTGAAAGCTGCTTCCGGATCACTTTCTATTGCCACAAAAGTTTCTTTGTGATTAGGAACGTCAAATTTAGTTCTTGGACGTTCGTTTTTAGGATTTTTATATTTTGAAAAATGAGCGATAATTTTTTTCTCCATCTCAGCTTCATCAATATCACCAACAACGATAACACTCATTAAATTTGGTCTGTACCAATCTTTATAAAAACTCACTACTTTATCATAGGTAAAGTTTTCCAAAATTTCTTTTTGACCAATTGGAAGACGTTTAGCATAATGTGAATTATACATCATTTTGGGCATAAACCGACCCATCATTCTCTTGTCTGCTCCCAAACCAATTCGGTATTCTTCTAAAACAACACCTCTTTCTTTATCAATTTCTTCCGGAGTTAATGTTGTGTTGAAAGCCCAATCCTCAATAATTTGAAATCCTTTTTCCAGTTTCTCAGGATCATTGGATGGAATGGGAAGAAAATAAACTGTTTCATCAAAACTAGTATAGGCATTCAAATGCTGACCGAATTTCACCCCAATACTTTGCAAATAATCTACTAATTCATTTTTTGGAAAATTCTTTGTACCATTAAAGCACATGTGCTCCATAAAATGAGCTAATCCTTGTTGGTCATCATTTTCTAGAATGGAACCTGCATTTATAACCAATCGTAAGTCAACCTTGTTTTCCGGTTTAGCGTTTTTCTTGATATAATACGTTAATCCGTTCTTTAATTTTCCGGTTTTTACTGTTGGATCCATCGGAATCGGATTGTCTAATTTTAGTTCTTGTGCAAAAACCAAAGAAGGCAAAGCAAGTAAAAACAAGAATAGTTTGTTTAGTTTTTTCATATAAAAATTATTAATGTTTTGTAAATCTAAAGCTATAACTCTAAATGTTAAAACTTATTATATTTTCTTTAACGAAAAAACCTACTTTTAGAATCATTCTAAAACAAGTGACTGAAAATTGGCTGATTTGAATTGTTGAATTGCATTATTCTCATCCGTATAAATTAATAGAACATAAAGATCATTTCTATTTTTCAATATCTTTTTTATGTTTTCAAAATCCATGATCATAAAAGCAGTAGCATAGCCATCAGCATCAATACACCTTGGTGCTAAAACTGTAGCACTCAACAAGGCACTTTTTTGAGAAAGACCTATTTTGGGATTAATGATGTGTACATACTTTTGTCCGGTTATGCTATCAAACTTGACCTTTCTGTAATTACCCGATGTTGCCATTCCTAAATTTTCTAATTTAATTTTGGCAATTAAGGTTCTTTCCTCTGGTTTTTGAGTTGGATCATCAATACCAACAATCCAATTTTTATTTTCTACTATATTTCTCCCAAAAGCAAAAATTTCTCCTCCAATTTCTACAATACCATTTTTAATTCCTTTGGATTTTAAGAAATTTACAACTACATCTACAGAATAGCCTTGTGCAATAGCATTGAAGTCAAAATACGTCGCTCTGAATTTTTTTGAAATAGTTCGATCTTTATTTAATTGAACTTTATCAAATCCAACAAACTGTAATAAACTATCTATTTTTGATGGATTCAAATCGAATTTTCCTTGGTTGGGACCAAATCCATAAGCATTCACCAAAACACCGATAGTTGGATCGAAAAGTCCATCAGTTTCTTGGTAAATTTTTTGAGAGGTTTTGAATGTCTCTACAAAAAAATCATCCACCACCATTGTTGAATCACCTAGGTTTATTTTAGAAATTTTAGAATCAGTTCGATAAGTTGAAAGTGAATAATCAAATGCAAGTAAAAGAGAATCTATACTTTGTTTATTGATTACTTCACTTGTACTGCAATATTTTAATGCATAAGTGCTTCCTTGTGCTTCCCCTTGAATAACAAAAAGTCTATCTTTTTCTTTAGTTTGACAGGAAAAAAAGAAGAACATAAATACACATAAACTAAGAAATTTCTTTGATTCCATTAAAATTAATAATATAGTCTTCATTTTTAAAAATTGGCTTTTCATAATCAACTGCATTTGCAATTCCAACTCCGGCATAAAGCACTTTTGCTTTAAGTTTTTGTGCATGTTTTTTGAACGTTTCCATCCAAAGAACATCATAATCTTCCGGATTGTCCGGATAATTATAAACCGTTACTAAAACAAAATGCAATGTGTTAGTAGGTTTATCAACACACACAAACTGAGGATGTCGTTTTAACTGACTGTTGACTGCAATAAACTCAAAACCTTGCTTTTCGAGTTCCTTTCCCACATAATTCATCGCCACATTGTGGAGTTCTTGATTTGATAAAATTTCCATAAGACAAAGGTATATAGATTTATGAAAAGCGAATCCTAATTAAATCAAAAAAGAAGACTGAAACAATGAAAAAACCATTAAATTATTAAGAAAATCAAGCTGTAACGCTTAATAAAACTTAACAATTTAATGGTTTAAAATTTTATCTTTTAGTAAGATAAATAATTATCCTCCGAAATCGTCGAATCTTATATTTTCAGGATCTAAACCGAAATCTTCACCCATTTTTTGAACAGCATTGTTCATCATTGGTGGACCACAGAAATACAATTCAATATCTTCCGGGTTTTCGTGTGTAGATAAATAATTATCGATTACTACATTATGAATAAACCCTACAAAACCATCACCTTCTCCATTTATTCCGTCTTTTACTTTCCAATTATCTTCCGGAAGTGGTTCTGAAAGAGCTAAATAAAATTTGAAGTTAGGAAAATCTTTTTCTAACGCTCTAAAATGGTCAGTATAGAACAATTCACGTTTAGAACGTCCACCATACCAGTAAGTAACTTTTCTACCTGTTTTTACAGTTCTGAAAAGGTGATATAAATGTGAACGCATCGGAGCCATTCCGGCACCACCACCAACGTATAACATTTCTGCTTCAGACTCGTTGATAAAGAATTCACCATAAGGACCTGAAACTACAACAGGATCTCCTGCTTTTTTAGAGAAAATATAAGACGATGCTACACCTGGATTAACTTTTGCCCAACCATTGATATTTCTGTCCCATGGTGGCGTAGCAATCCTAACATTTAGCATAATTTTTCTACCTTCAGCAGGATAAGAAGCCATTGAGTAGGCTCTTTCAACAAGCTCATCATTTTTCATTACTAATGGCCAAAGATTGAATTTGTCCCATTCAGCTTTAAATTTTTCCGGCTCTCCTGGGTGTTCAACCGGATGAGCAGTAATATCGATATCGGTATATTTAACTTCACATTTAGGAATCTCAATTTGAATATAACCTCCGGCTTCATAATGCATATCCTCAGGCAATTCAACAATAAATTCTTTGATAAATGAAGCTACATTGTAGTTTGAATAAACTTTAGCCTCAAATTTTTTAATACCGAAAACTTCCTCGGGCACTTCGATAACCATATCGTTTTTCACTTTTACCTGACAGCCTAATCGCCAACCCTCAGCGATTTCTTTTCTGGTAAAATGTGGTTCTTCAGTCGGAAGAATTGAACCTCCTCCGTTTGTAACGATACATTTACATTGAATACAAGTTCCACCACCACCACATGCAGAAGGTAAGAAAATCTTGCTGTTCCCTAATGTTGATAGTAATGTATTTCCTGATTCAACTTCAATTTCGTTTTCTCCGTTGATTTTAATCTTAACTGGACCTGATGGTAATAATTTTGCTTTAGCACCTAAAAGCATACTTACTAATAGAAAGACTATAATAAGAAAAACTACTACACTGGCTATAATAACTGAATACTCCATTTTTATCTGTGTAAAATTATATTTTAATTCCCATAAAACTCATAAACGCAATTGCCATCAAACCTGTGATAAGGAAAGTAATTCCTAATCCGCGTAATGGAGCCGGCACGTGTGAATAAGCGATTTTTTCTCTAATTGCTGCAATAGCTAAAATAGCAAGAAACCATCCAATACCTGAACCTAAACCATAGGTTATAGCCTCAGAAATTCCATTAAAAGCCTTTTGTTGCATAAACAAAGATCCTCCCAAGATAGCACAGTTTACAGCAATTAACGGAAGGAAAATACCTAATGCACCATAAAGAGCAGGTGCAAATTTTTCAACTACCATTTCAACTAATTGCACCATTGATGCAATTACGGCAATAAACATAATGAAACTTAGGAAACTTAGGTCTAAAGTCGCATAATCTTCTCCTAACCATTTTAGAGCTCCGGCTTGTAGAAGATAATTATCCAATAAATAATTTATAGGAACTGTAATTGCTAAAACGAAAATAACTGCTACACCTAATCCAACGGCTGTTTTTACCGTTTTTGATACCGCTAAGTAGGAACACATTCCTAAGAAGTAGGCAAAAATCATATTTTCAATGAAAATACTTTTTACAAATAAACTAGCTAATTCTTGCATGGTTATAATTTTTTAAATAGCGAGGCTATGATTAGTGTTTTTCAATTAATTTTCTGTTTTTTGATCGTTGTAACCAAATGATAATTCCAACTACAATTAACGCCATTGGTGACAACAACATTAAACCGTTATTTTCATAACCCCACGCATACAATCCGGTAGATTCAGCTAATGTTGCACCTTTATGTCCTAATACTTCTATTCCGAAAAGTTTTCCGGAACCAAACAATTCTCTAAAAAATGCTACAACTACCAATAATAGTCCATAGCCTGCACCATTACCAACGCCATCTAAAAATGATTTCCAAGGACCATTGGCAAGAGCAAAAGCTTCCAAACGTCCCATTACAATACAATTCGTAATAATTAAACCTACGAATACGGAAAGTTGTTTACTGACATCATATGAGTATGCTTTTAACACTTGGTCTACTAAAATTACCAATGCAGCCACTACAACTAACTGAACAATAATACGAATTCGGTTAGGAATTAAATTTCTTAATAATGAAATAATTACGTTACTGGCAGCAGTTACTACAACTACTGACATAGCCATAACTAAAGCAGGTTTTAATTGAACTGTAATTGCTAAAGCGGAACAAACACCAAGTACTTGAACCGTAATTGGATTGTTGTCATTTAAAGGATCAGACAACAATAATCTATTTTTCTTTGAGAACAAAGCTTCTTTTTCTTCTGACATAATTTCTATTTATTTAACGCTAATTTTTTCTGATTAGCAAAATAATTTTTATAGTTTGATAGTCTCTCTTTAATCATGTTAGTTACTCCATCACCAGTAATAGTTGCTCCTGAAATTGCATCTACTTTATTGTCTTCTTTGGATGGATCGGTATTTCCTTTTGCTACAGCAACACCAACAATTTCACCTGATTGATTCAGGATTTTTTCGCCTACAAAGCGATCTTGAAACCATTTTTGTGTAATCTCTGCTCCTAACCCAGGTGTTTCTCCTTTGTGGTCAAATACGGTTCCTTTAATTGTATTTAAATCTTCTTCCAAGGCAACATAACCCCAAATGGCATCCCATAAACCAGCTCCTCTTAAAGGAACAATATAGAATTTTTTTCCATCTTGTTCTGCTACATAAAGAGGGAAACGTTGGTCTTCCACTTTTTTAGAAAGTTCATTTTTTAAATCAATTTCAAAAGCCTTTGTGGTTTCATCTACAGAACCATCAATTTTTAAAGCCAATTGTTCTTTAATAACTGATGTAAACTGACTAGGAGCTTGTTCTCTTTCAACAACTACTCCAACAGAGGCTAAAATGTTCTGCATTTTTTCTTTCTTTACATTCTCATCTTGCAAATCTTTTAGTGATGTTGCAGCAAAAGCTAGTAATGCTCCAACAACAATAACCATAATTGCAGCAAATAAAAATGTATATCCGTTACTATTTCTATCCATGATTAAGCAGTTTTTAATTGTTTAGCAACTCTATTCTTTCTTCTTTTGATATTTCCTTCCACCACATAATGATCAATGGTTGGTGCAAAAACATTTAGTAATAAAATAGCAAGCATTACTCCCTCAGGATATGCCGGATTGAAAACCCTTATTAATATACTAAATAAACCAATTAAAAAACCGTAAATCCATTTTCCTCTATTGGTTTGTGCAGCAGAAACGGGATCGGTTGCCATAAATACAATACCAAATGCCAATCCACCTACCAAAAGATGATTCATCCCAAAATCCATCAATGCACTTGCTCCCCACAATTCGAATAAAAAGGCAGTAAATGCGGCTCCTAAGAACCCGCTGACAATAATTCTCCAACTTCCAACACCAGTGATTACTAGGATAGCTGCACCTACCAAAATCCAAAGTACGGATGTTTCAGAGATGGAACCCGGTATTGTTCCAGCAAACATACTCCAAGCATCATAACCGGCTTCCTTACCGGCAGCTAATTTTCCTAATATCGTTTCGCCAGAAATGGCATCCATGGTCGTTGCATCAGAAACCCACACTTTGTCACCGGACATATAGGTTGGATAAGCAAAGAATGCAAACGCTCTAGCTGTTAAAGCTGGATTTAAGATATTCATTCCTGTTCCACCAAAAGCTTCTTTACCAATAATTACGGCAAAAATTACAGACAATGCCAACATCCATAAAGGTAAATCAATAGGCATAATCATAGGGATTAAAAGTCCGGTTACTAAATAACCTTCGTTTACTTCATGCCCTCTAACGATTGCAAAATAAAATTCAATTCCCAAACCTACACCATAAGAAACGGCAATCATTGGCAAAACTTTCCAAGCTCCGTGAATTAAAGCATCCATAAATGGAACCACATCCTGAATTTGTGATAAACTTTGGTAACCCGCATTCCATATACCAAAAATCAATGCCGGAAGCAATGCTAAAACTACAGTGATCATGGTTCGCTTTAAATCAACAGCATCTCTAATGTGTGCTCCGTGTTTTGTAGTATGGTTAGGCACATACAAAAACGTATCTAACGCATTAACAGCGGGAGCGAATTTTTCAAATTTCTCACCTTTCCCAAAAGGCTTTTTAATTTGATCTATTTTATCTCTTAAAAACTTCATAGCTATATTTTTTATCCTACTTCGTTAATCATTAAATCTAAAGCCTCTCTGATAATAACTTGTGCTTCTAATTTAGAAGTATTTGAATAGTCTACCAAGGCAAAATCCTCAGGAGCTACTTCATAAATTCCTAAATTTTCCATTTTTTCGATATCATTCGCCAAACAAGCTTTTAAAAGTTGCATTGGATATATATCCATTGGCATTACTTTTTCCATTTCTCCCGTTACAACTAATGCTCTTTCTTCACCATTTAAATTAGTATCTGGCGTATATTTTTTACCTGGCATCAACCACGATAATGCAGTGCGTTGCATACTGTGTTTATTTGCTCCGGCAAAAGGCATCCAACCAAACATTCGATATTGATTTCCTTCCGGTATAACCGTTACTGTGTTTGCATAATAGCTTAAATTACCACTTAGAGCAACTTTATTTCCTGTTAATACATCCCCGGAAATAATTCTAACATTATCCGAAGCTAGTTTTCCGGAAACAATATCTTTGATTTGAGCACCTACTTTAACAGTGTAGTATTGTGGATTTGAAACTTCTGAACCGGACAAAGCAATAGTTCTGGAAGCTTCAAATTTTCCGGTTAAAAACAACTCACCAATAATCGCAACATCTTGAGGTGAAACAACCCAAACTCTTTCTCCGGCATTAACAGGATCTATTTTTGAAATTTGAACACCAACATTACCTGCCGGATGTGGTCCGAAAACTTTGTGTAATTCTACTCCGGAAACTGAATTGAAAATTGAATTTACTTTTCCATTTACCGAAAGATGTACTTTACCTTTGGTTAGTTTGGATAGAGCATCAACACCTGTTTGAAAGGCTGAAACTTTATCTTTTAATACTACCTCTACATCAGCAGACAAAGGTGCAGAACTATAAGCCGAGATAAAAATAGCTTTTGGAATTTCAGCAGAATTAGCCACTACATCATAAGGACGCTGTTTGATAAAAGGCCAACAACCGGAAGCCAGTAAATGAGCTTTCACTTGCTCATCTGACATTGCCTTTGGGTCTTTCTTTCCATGCTCAACAAAAGTATCTTGTGCATCAGCTTGAATTTTGATTTCAAGAATAACCCTTTTTTCGCCTCTAATGATTTCGATAATTTTTCCGCTTACAGGAGAAACAAACTTGACAGCTTCGTCGTTTTTGGAATAAAAAACCACCTCTCCTGCTTTAACTTCGGCTCCTTCTTTAACCACCAACTTCGGTGTAACTTTATGAAAGTCAGAAGGTTTAATGGAATAAACCTGAGAACGTGATACGGAAGACACATTTGCTTGTGCTTCTCCTACAAGTTTCAAATCTAATCCTTTCTTGATTCGAATGTCTTTGGACATATTGTATGAAGATATGATTAGTAAATAGTTTACATAATTTTAAACGGTGCAAATTTAAAAATTAAATAGCAAAAGAAGTACATGATTAACAAATGTCTAATCGATTTTTATTTATTTATATTGATTCTAAATAACTGTTTGTTTTCTATTCAAAATACGTCAGTTTTTTTTAAATAATTTATAACTTTTGATAGAACCTTTAACTTTTTGTTTTTATCTTGATTGTTAAATGAAAACTATAACTTTTTGCATTACGAAGGCATATTAAATGTTGAGCTAATTAATCCAAAAACATTGATTATTCATTTATAAAATGATGATGCTCTTTTAAGTATTCAAATTAAATAGTATATTTACCTTTTGATTAAAAATTTTCTCATGAGAAACCTTTTTTTATTAGTTTTTTGTTTCATTGGTAGTTTTACTTTGGCTCAAGTCGAACAAGAAATTGCTCCACCTTATAATATTAAAACTGCCACTTTTATTCAAAACAACATTAATGCAATTCCAATTTTTCGATTGGGAGATTCATTTCAATTTGTTTTTGATGATTTATATGGTGATGAAGCAAATTATTATTACACGATTACACATTGTGATTACAATTGGACAAAATCGCAACTTAATCTTAATGAATATTTAGTTGGTTTAGATAACCAACGAATTATCGATTATGAAAATTCATTTAACACACTCCAGCTATATTCTCATTACCGCATTTCTTTTCCTAATCAATTTACAAAGGGATTCAAAGTAAGTGGAAACTATGTGTTAAAAATTTTTAACAACAGTCAAGAATTGGTTTTTTCAAGAAAATTTATTTTGTATGAAGATTTAGTTTCTGTGCCAATGCAAGTAAGAAGTGCTCGTGATGTAAGAGTATTGAATCAAAAGCACAATTTAGAGTTTTCTATTTTACCCAATAACATGCTGTTGCAAAATCCGATTCAAAATATAAAAATTATGTTATTGAAAAACGGCATTTGGAACACTGCCATTACTAATGTGAAACCAATGTTTACATTAGGAAACGATCTAATTTATAAATACGATAAAGAAACCCAATTTTGGGCCGGAAACGAATTCTTATTTTATGAAAACAAAGATATCCGAAATGCAGTAAATAATGTTCGTTATATTGAACTCAAAGGGATTTACAATACCTACTTAATGCCAAATTCAACAAGAGGAAATCTAGAATATACTTTTTTTCCTGACTATAATGGAAATTTTCTCATCAACAATGTAGCCGCCAGAGAAAATGTGGATGTAGAAGCTGATTATTCATGGGTGTTTTTCACATTAAGTGCACCCACTTATTATGGTAAAAAAGACATTTATGTTACAGGTATGTTTAATAATTATGCCTTAACACCTGAATACAAAATGGATTATAATAAAGAAAAGGGAGTGTATGAAAAAGCCATGATTATTAAACAAGGTTTTACAAATTACGAATACACATTAGCCGATTCAAATGGCCGAGTAGATTTCGAAAACGCGTTAGACGGTAACTTTTTTCAAACAGAAAACAATTATTTTTGTGTTGTATATTACCGTGCCAACAACGACCGTTTTGACCGCGTAATTGGAAAAGGAATGGCCAGTTCAGTTGATATTATAAAGTAATGTATGTCTGAATCTACAAGAGAAATTAAAAATTATCGCGGATTAAAATGTTTAAATTGTAATCACCCGTTAGACATTTCAGATAAATATTGCCCTAATTGCGGGCAAAAAAACTCTACCAAAAGACTCAGTCTGAAAGACTTTGTAGATGAATTTTTAGCTAATTTTTACGCCTATGATTCCAAGGTGAAAAACACAACAATTAAATTGTTTACTAAACCTGGAAAAGCAGCAAAAGAATTTATTGAAGGCAAAAGACAAACCTACGCCAATCCCTTTCGGTTTTATTTGAGTGTTTCTTTAATCTATTTTATTTTTAGTGGATTGGTTACAAAGTTTAGTGATGAATCAATTGTAGATTTAGACCAAACGATTATCAAAAATAGTGAAGAAAAAAAACCAGAAAAAGACTCAATCAAAACAAACAACAATCAACTTGATTTAAATGACCCAAAATCACCTGTTCAAATCAACCTTGGCAATAATGACAATAGCGAAATAAAGAAAGACACCCTAAAAAAGCAAAAATTGTATACTGAAAAACAAATAGCTGATTTAGGTTTTATTAAAAGAACGAGCCTTAAAACTCAAACCTATGCCCATTTTTTTGATCATTCAAAAACAACAAATCCTTCAAAAATTTTAGACACTCTTCAACATGAAAAGACGAAATGGAATTTGTATTTACTCAAAAAAACGTATCAATTGAAAAAATTGAACGAAGAAGATACAAGCGGCAGGAAAGGATTTAATAAATTTTTTGAATATTTGTCAGATAAAATACCTTTCATTCTTTTCATTTCTTTACCTTTTATCACTGTAATTTTTGCAATAATTTACTATCGAAAAAAATTATCTTATGCTGAACATATGGTGTTTGTGTTCAGCTTTATGACTTTCATGTTTCTTCTAATATTTGTAGAAGAGATTATCGGATTATTGACTGGCTTAGACTTAAGTTGGATTTTCTTAATTATTACACCTATTTATTTTTACAAAGCCTTAAGAAACTTTTATCAACAAAGTAGGTGGAAAACAATTTTAAAATTTGTAATTTTGAACTTTCTATTACCAACAACTGCTTCATTTGTAGCACTTTTGGTTCTATTGATAGGGTTTTTGATGTATTAAAATATGGTTTCACAAATAACAAGAGGCATAAAAATTTCTGTTACTACTAGTTTTGAAGGTACTTACTTCAAAAACTACAAGCTTCATTTTGCCTTTAGTTACCACATTACAATCGAAAACCACAGCAAAGATTCTGTTCAATTAATGTCGCGTCATTGGGAAATTTATGATTCCCTCAACCACAAAGAAATTGTTGACGGCGAAGGCGTTATTGGCAAAAAACCTGTTTTAAAACCCGGAGAAAGTCATACGTATAGTTCCGGTTGTTTATTATCATCGCCTTTTGGTGCCATGAAAGGTCATTTTAATATGATTAATTTCACCACAACACGCAATTTTAGAGTGATTGTTCCAACCTTCAAACTGGGAGCACCTTTTGCTTTAAATTAATTTTTTTTCAGAAGCTATTCCCGCTATTCGTTACAAGCTTTTTTGTCTTGAAGCGTTTTTCTAAAGTTAAAAAAAGAGCTTCTTGCAGTCGCTTTTTTTTACCAAGAAAATCTGCCTCAATCCTGCAAAAGGCTTTTCACTTCTATCGGGGCTAAAAAGCCGTACTATCATCCAAAATGTAACAACTATTACCAAAAATTCAAAAAAACCTTTGTACTTTTGTGTGCAATTATCAAATTCGCATTCAAAGAATTATAGAATTGATAAAATGTCTAATAATCAAACAACAACTCTTATGTTAAAAGGATTTTTTCACGTACCCAAAGCCATTAATGAACCTGTAAAAGCTTATGCACCAAACAGTCCTGAAAAAGCTGCTGTTTTAGCCGCTTACAAAGAAATGTGGAACACCCAAATCGATGTCCCACTATATATCGGTAGCGAAGAAATTCGTACCGGAAACACATGTAACATGTCTGCCCCACACGATCACAAACACATCGTGGGCACCTATCATTTAGCTGAAAAATCACATGTAGAAAAAGCCATCTCAAACGCTTTAGCATCCCGAAAAGCTTGGGCTGCTATGCCATGGGAACAACGTGCAGCCATTTTCTTAAAAGCAGCGGAATTGATTGCAGGTCCGTATCGAGCCAAAATCAATGCGGCTACCATGATTGCTCAATCCAAAACCATCCACCAAGCCGAAATCGATGCTTCGTGTGAATTGATTGACTTCTTACGTTACAATGTGGAATTCATGACACAAATATATAACGACCAACCTAATTCGGATTCATCTGTTTGGAATCGTGTAGAATACCGTCCGTTAGAAGGATTTGTATATGCCATCACCCCTTTCAATTTTACCGCCATTGCCGCCAATCTTCCTGCCAGTGCTGCTATGATGGGCAACGTGGTCGTTTGGAAACCAAGTGACAGCCAAGTGTTTTCAGCTAAAATCATTATTGACGTGTTCAAAGAAGCCGGTGTTCCGGATGGTGTCATCAACGTTGTTTTTGGCGATCCGGTGATGATTTCAGATACTATTTTTGACCATCCCGATTTTGCCGGAATTCATTACACCGGTTCTACCTTTGTGTTCAAAGAAATCTGGAAAAAAATCGGAACCAACATTCATAAATACAAAACCTATCCAAGAATCGTAGGTGAAACCGGCGGAAAAGATTTTGTTTTAGCTCACCCTAGTGCCAATGTAAAAAAAGTTGTTACCGGATTAATTCGTGGAGCATTTGAATTTCAAGGACAAAAATGTTCGGCCGCTTCCAGAGTTTACATTCCAAAAAGTTTATGGCCAGCCGTACATGCCGAATTAAAAGCGGAAATGGCTACCATTAAAATGGGTTCACCGGAAGATTTTTCTAATTTCTTTACCGCAGTCATTCATGAAGGCTCGTTTGATAAATTGGCTCATTTTATAGACCAAGCCAAAAAAGATAACGATGCTGAAGTAATCATCGGTGGAAACTATGATAAATCAGTAGGCTATTTTGTTGAACCTACGGTTATTTTGACTTCCAATCCAAAATATGCTACCATGGAAACCGAATTATTCGGTCCCGTTTTAACCATTTACATTTATGATGATGCAAATTGGAAAGAAACCTTAAAATTAATAGATGAAACTTCAGAATATGCTTTAACGGGAGCTGTTTTTAGCCAAGACCGCTATGCCATTACCGAAGCCACACAAGCATTAGAAAACAGTGCCGGAAATTTCTACATCAACGACAAACCAACCGGAGCAGTTGTAGGTATGCAACCGTTTGGTGGAGCAAGAGCTTCGGGAACCAATGACAAAGCGGGTTCTGCTCAAAACCTATTGCGTTGGGTTTCACCAAGAACTATCAAAGAAACGTTTGTAACACCTGAAAATTACCGTTATCCATTTTTAGGTTAATTTAATATAAATCATAAATTTGTGAAAGTCCGAATGTTAACTATTCGGACTTTTTTTTATATTTGAAGGAAAAAACAAATAAATTATCAAAAATCAATCTCTAGTCAATGAAAACAAAAATTACTCTTTTCACTTTATTTTCAATTTTATTTTCTTTTGGTCAAAAAGGAGAATATGATTTATTGAAAGACCATACGCAAACAAAGATTTTATATAATCAAGTATTTGAAATTTCTAAAATAACACAAAACAAAAAAAATGAAATTTCGGCCATGTATTTCAGACAAGTTTATCATGAAATTCAACGAGCTGATTTTTTACAACGATTGCCAAAATATGAAAGTCTGAAAAAAGAAGCCGATGAAGCTTTTTTCACCAAACAAATACCACTTTCAATTTTAATTTCTGAAGTAGAAACCATCAAACCGGAAGCTTTAGAAAACAACATTATTTCAAAAAACAACAATCAATTTGTCATAAATAATTCTGCTGTTGACGCTTTTCAAAAACATGAAATTGCATTAATGGCTCCGTTGGTTTCCAAATCAAAAAATAAAACGGTTGAATTTATTTTAAAAGATAAAAATATTTTCAACACAACATCTAAAAATATTCAAGGCGTTTTCATAAATTTTACTGATAATGATCTTTGGTTAACGGTTTCTGTAAATCAACCAATCAAAGTAGATTTTGCAACTTCCGGTGAAAAATCCATTTCTTTTAAAATTGAATTCACGGATGGTTCGTCTAAAATCATAAAATCAACTTTCGATGTTCAAGGAAGCTCAAATCTTACCCATCGAAATGGTAATGAAATCTTAGCCGAAACCATAACTGCTTCAATTCCTTATCAGGGTTTTGGAGAAAGTGCTCCGTATCTTGGTCAAGGTGAATATGAAATTTATTTAGACAACGTTGACCAAGTTTTAGACAAACCTATTTTTTTAGTGGACGGATTTGATCCGGGCGACACAAGAAATACAGATTTGATTTATTCCCTTCTAAATTATGGCGATACCAATCAAAATTTAGGTGATGTTGTTCGGAATGAAGGATTTGATATTGTAGTGCTGAATTTTCCTCAATATTCACCAACAGACGGAATTGTGATTGATGGTGGTGCCGACTTCATCCAACGAAATGCGATGATTTTAGTTGAATTAATTAATCAAATTAACGCTCAAAAGGTTGGAACAGAAAAAAATGTCGTAATCGGACCCAGTATGGGCGGACTTATTTCGCGTTATGCCTTGCGTTATATGGAGCAAAACAATTTAGAACACGATACTCGTTTATACATTTCATTTGATTCTCCGCATTTAGGAGCCAATGTTCCAATTGGTTTTCAACATCTTTTTAATTATATGGCCAATGGCCCGTTGGGCGATGTAACACTTCAAGAAATTGTAAATAGTGTTATTTCAAGTCCGGCAGCAAAACAAATGCTACTTGATCATTACAGTGGCCATTTACAATCCGGTAGTGCAACGGAATTTGATAATGCAATTCAATTACCTACAGGAGCTCCAAATTTTAGAACTGCCTTTCAAAATGAATTAAATGCAATGGGTTTCCCAACAGAAACCAGAAATGTAGCCATTAGCAACGGTAGTGCTACCGGAATGATGACAGGCACGCCTGGTATGTTTGTGTTGAACGATTATATTGTGAATGCTTCTGCAACCCAAAGAGCCCGATTCGATATTCGCTTTACGCCGCCTGCCGGGGTATCCAATCAATTGGTAAGCCGATTTAGGGCTCAGCAAAATATAATAATTTGGATTACAGTTCTAACAAGCCAAGCGAATGCTGCTTCACCGGCATCCTCGTCAGGTTTAGATTCTGCTCCGGGAGGCCTTTTTAATGTTGCTGATTTTGCGGAAGGCGGAAGTGGCAACCCAACCTTAGATGATTTTTTAGGAAATTTAGCAATAGATCGTTTTTGTTTTATTCCTACCTTGAGTTCATTAGCCATTACCAATCCAAACTGGTATGCAACTGTAGACGATACATCAATTACACCTTTTGCAGCAACCTATGTTCCAACTGAAAACGAAGGCCATGTAACCTTGTCAGAAGGAAATGTTGAATTTGCTTTGGAGGAAATTCTAAACGAACCACTTTCAATAGAACAACCTATTTTAACTGAAAATATTGTCATTAAAAACCCAATTAAAAATACGATTGAAATATACAGTTCTAACATGATTTCCAACGCAAACATTTCGATTGTTGATGCTTCAGGCAAAAAAGTTTTCAGTCAAAATAACATTTCTTTTGAAGGAAACCATCAATTGGATGTCAATTTATCGTACGGATTTTACTTAATTAAAATTGAATCTACTGAAAGAAGTTTTGTGCAGAAGTTGATTAAAAATTAATTTTATTCTTATAAAATCTAACCACGAATAAATTGTTTATTCGTGGTTTTTTTATGCTTTAAATTTCAACGGCAAATGAACCACTTTCTTTGTTTCAAAAAAATCTTCTGAAAAATAATCGGATAAATTGTAGAGCGTAACTTTTGGAAAATCTTTTAATTCTTCCGTTAAATCGCCTCCTTTTAAATACAAAATTCCGTTTTTCAGTTCGTGATTGTTTTGTTTTTTGATTTTGTCTTTTATCCAAGAAACAAAATCAGGCATATTAGTAACGGCTCGACTCACGATAAAATCAAAATCACCTTTTACATTTTCGGCACGCAATTGTTCTGCTTTTACATTTTTTAAACCTAAAGCAGTAGCCACTTCATTAACCACTTTGATTTTTTTGGCGATTACATCAATCAAATAAAAACGGGTTTCAGGAAACAAAATCGCCAAAGGAATTCCGGGAAAACCACCACCGGTTCCCACATCCAAAACCGTTGCCTTTGGTTGAAATTCCATCACTTTGGCTATACCTAATGAATGTAATACGTGTTTTACATACAATTCATCAATATCTTTTCGAGAAATCACGTTAATTTTGGCATTCCATTCGGGATATAATTCGCCTAATTTTTTGAACTGAATGATTTGATTTTCAGATAAATTAGGAAAATACTTCAAAATTTCTTCCATATTGTGCTATTTTTAACAAAAGTAAACAATTTGGTGTTGAAATTTTATCAATAGTTACACGTTATGAAATAGATTAATACTTAACTTTGAAAAAATTTTTTTAATTACATGAATACCACAATTCCAACTTTTTCTAAACAAGACAATCTTAAGTTTTTTAGAACCCTAAACAGTCGAGTAAACAATTACTTCAAAGAAAATAACCTTCAAAAAACCGGAAACTGGAAACTTCACTTGAAAACCATTGTGATGTTTACTATTTTCTTAACTCCATACTTCTTCCTTTTGGCAATGGATATGCCTTTCTGGGCATATTTATTACTAAACGTAGTAATTGGCGTTGGAATGGCAGGTGTTGGAATGAACGTGATGCACGATGGTAATCACGGTTCTTATTCCAACAAACCTTGGTTGAATAAATTCATGGGTGGAAGCATCTATATTCTAGCCGGAAACGTATACAATTGGCAAGTACAACACAATGTTTTACATCATACGTACACCAATATTGTTGGTCATGATGAAGATTTGGATGCCGGAAGAATTATTCGCTTTTCAAAACAAGCGGAATGGAAATACTTCCATAAATTTCAACATTATTATTCAGTTTTCTTATATGGTTTATTGACTTTTAATTGGGCTATCACGACCGATTTTAAACAAATGAGAGCTTATTTAAAACGTAAATTATCGTATGGAGAACCAAAAAGTCCTAAGATTTTATGGACAACCTTGATTATTACCAAAGTAATCTATTTTTCCATTTGGTTAGTTATTCCTATGGTATTGGGTATTACATGGTGGAAAGTTTTACTAGGATTTGCAGTGATGCATTATACAGCGGGTTTAATTTTAAGCATCGTTTTTCAATTGGCTCACGTGGTGGAAGAAACAACCAATCCTATTCCGGATGAAAACGGGGAAATGGAAAACACTTGGGCTATCCACCAATTATTCACCACCGCAAATTTTGCACCAAAAAATTGGATTGTAAATTGGTACACCGGTGGTTTAAATCACCAAATTGAACACCATATTTTTCCACACATCAGCCATATTCATTACGGTAAAATTGCGGAAATTGTGAGAGAAACTGCCAAAGAATGCAATTTGCCTTATCATGAATTCAAAACCATGAGGTCTGCAGTTATTGCTCACTTTAAGCATTTAAAAGAGTTGGGACAAGAACCGCAATTGGCTTAGGTTATTTTTACATTTAAACATACAAAACACAACTAAAATGAATTCGTTATCGGATAGAATTAATAATTTATCTACTTCACAAACTTTGGCCATGGCAGCATTGGCCAGAGAGCTAAAAGCCCAAGGAAAAGACATCATCAGTTTAAGTTTAGGCGAACCTGATTTTAACACACCTGATTTTATTAAAGAAGCGGCAAAAAAAGCTATAGACGAAAACTACAGTACCTATTCACCCGTTGATGGATATGTGGAATTAAAAGAGGCCATTTGCCGAAAATTCAAAAGAGATAATAATTTAGATTACAAACCGGCAAATATTGTCGTTTCCACCGGTGCCAAACAATCACTTTATAACATTGCTCAATGTATGTTGAATGAGGGAGACGAAGTTATTCTTCCCGCACCTTATTGGGTGAGTTATTACGAAATCATCAAAATGGCAGGAGGAATTCCGGTTGAAGTACCCACTTCTGTGGAAAGCGATTTTAAAATCACTCCAGAACAATTAGAAAAAGCCATCACACCCAAAACCAAGATGATTTGGTACAGCTCACCATGCAACCCAAGCGGTTCGGTTTACAGTCGTGAAGAATTTACAGCCATTGCTAAAGTGTTAGAAAAGTATCCAAACATTTTTGTAGTTGCGGATGAGATCTACGAACACATCAACTTTTCCGGAACTTTTTGCAGTATTGCTTCCATTCCGGGTATGTTTGAAAGAACCATCACTGTAAATGGCGTTGCCAAAGCATTTGCCATGACAGGATGGAGAATCGGATACATCGGAGCACCTGAATTTATAGCGAAAGCCTGTACCAAAATGCAAGGCCAAGTCACTTCCGGAGCGAATTCTATTGCTCAACGAGCTACGATTGCCGCAGTAGATGCCGACCCAAAAGTGCTCAATTACATGGTAGAAGCCTTTCACAAAAGAAGAGATTTAGTCGTGGGGTTAATCAAAGAAATTCCTGGACTTAAAATCAACGTTCCCGAAGGAGCTTTTTATGTTTTTCCGGATGTATCGTCCTTCTTCGGAAAGACCTTACGCGGAACCTTAATCAAAGACGCAACCGATTTTTCCATGTATTTGTTAGCCGAAGCCAACGTTGCCACCGTAACCGGAGATGCCTTTGGAAACCCGGATTGCATTCGCTTTTCTTACGCCACCAGCGAAGAATTATTGGTGGAAGCCATGCGAAGAATCAAAGAAGTTTTAGCATAAAATCTATTGAGCCTCAAGGAAACTTGGGGCTTTTTTTATAACTTTGGCGTGACCACAAGGGTCGGGCTTTTCGTTGCAAGTCCTCGCCAAAAGGTTGGTTTTTGTCGGGTTGTGCTCGGCTTCTTTGGTCGCAGGCACAACCCGCAAAAATTCAACCTTTGTGCTGCGGGCTTTCCACTTCAATCCCTCACGCAAACCCTGCTTAATTAGAATATGAAAACAAAAATCCTCCTACTCGGTTCCGGAGAACTCGGAAAAGAATTTGTCATCACTGCACAACGCATCGGCCAAACCGTAATTGCTGTAGACAGTTATGAAAGTGCTCCCGCCATGCAAGTGGCTCACGGTTTTGAAGTCATCAATATGCTAGACGGTGCGGAACTCGACCGAATTGTAGCTAAACACCAACCTGATTTTATCGTCCCCGAAATTGAAGCCATCCGAACCGAACGCTTTTATGACTACGAAAAACAAGGCATAACCGTGGTTCCCTCAGCAAAAGCAGCCAATTTCACCATGAACCGAAAAGCTATACGTGACTTGGCGGCAAAAGAATTGGGGTTACGAACAGCCAATTACCGTTATGCTACTTCAGCTAACGAATTGGTAAAAGCTGTTTCCGAGGTTGGAATTCCATGTGTCGTGAAACCATTAATGAGTTCCTCTGGAAAAGGACAATCCACTATCAAATCTACCGAAGATATAACCAAAGCTTGGAATTATGCTGTAGAAGGTTCGCGTGGCGATGTGGTGGAAGTCATTGTGGAAGCGTTTGTCAATTTTCACTCAGAAATCACGTTATTAACCGTTACACAAAACCATAATTTACCTACTTTATTCTGTGCTCCAATTGGTCACCGACAAGAACGTGGCGATTATCAGGAAAGTTGGCAACCGGCAAAAGTGTCCGAAAAAGACATTTTAGAAGCTCAAGACATGGCTCGCAAAGTGACCGAAGCTTTAGGTGGAGCCGGATTATTTGGAGTAGAATTTTTCTTAACCAATGAAGGGGTTTATTTCTCTGAATTATCACCCAGACCTCACGATACCGGAATGGTTACCCTAGCCGGAACACAAAACTTCAACGAATTTGAATTGCATTTACGAGCTGTTTTAGGTTTACCCATTGCCGAAATCACTTTGGAAAAAGCCGGAGCCAGTGCGGTAATTTTAGCTGCTGAAAATTCGAATCATCCAACCTATTTGGGAATCGAGCAAATCGCAAGTTTACCCAAAACCGATTTTAGAATTTTTGGAAAACCTACCTCAAGACCGTACAGAAGAATGGGGGTTGCTTTGGTAAATGATTCTCTAGAAACTCCAATGGAAGAAATTATTGAAAGAGCAAAAACAGCAGCAAAATTGGTAAAAGTAATGGTATAATGGTATTAATTTTAGACAACATAGCCAAAATTGTTTCCCTTACAGAAGCGGAAAAAGAATTGTTTTTGTCTAAAATTGAAACACAACCGTTCAAAGCCAAAACCATTTTGCACAATGCCGGAGAAATCTGCAAACATTCTTATTTTGTCAATTCCGGATTAGTACGAAGTTTCAACATTAATGATAATATTGTAGAGCATGTTTTGCATTTTGCTTGCGAAGGCTGGTGGATTGGCGACATGTACAGTTTACTTTCGCAAAAACCCGGTAATCTTTTTATTGAAGTGATGGAAGAGGCCGAAATTGTTCTGCTATCCAAAGAAAACCAAGAACAACTGTATTTTGACATTCCAAAATTGGAACGCTTCTTTAGAATTTTAACTGAAAATTCATTAGTTGCTCATCAAGAACGATTGATGGATAATTTAAGTTTATCTGCCGAAGAGCGATTTGATAAATTTTGCAAACGCTACCCTACGCTCATTCAACGAGTACCACAAAAACAAATTGCTTCTTATATTGGCGTTACGCCGGAGTTTTTTAGTAAAATGAAAAGTCGGATGCTAAAGAAGTAGTCAGTGTTCAGTCGCAGTTTTCAGTAAACAGTCAACCAATAACTTTCTTAATCTACATTAAGTGCTAATCCTTTACTTAGGTTGTAAATTTGTATCATCAATAACACAAAATCTTTTTAGTTATGAAAAATGCAGTTTTACACAAAGCCAACGAAAGAGGTCATGCCGACCATGGATGGTTGAATGCTTATCACAGTTTTAGTTTTGCCAATTGGTACAATCCCGATAAAGTTCAGTTTGGAGTATTGAGAGTTTTGAATGATGATACGGTTGCTCCAGGGATGGGTTTTGGTATGCATCCGCACGATAATATGGAAATCATAACCATTCCGTTAGAAGGTGATTTGGCTCACAAAGACAGTATGGGCAATGCCGAAACTATTAAATTTGGCGACGTTCAAGTGATGAGTGCCGGAACCGGAATTCGCCACAGTGAATTTAATCCAAATGCAGACCGAAGAACCAAATTGTTGCAAATTTGGTTGTTTCCAAACAAAAGAAACGTTACGCCGCGTTACCAACAAATTACGTTAAATGTTAACGACCGACACAACAAATTGCAACAAATTTTGTCACCTAAACCAGAAGATGAAGGTGTTTGGATTCATCAAGAGGCGTGGTTCAACATGGGAAAACTAGATAAAGGTTTTACCACTGAATATAACGTTAAACGCAAAGAAAACGGTGTCTATGCTTTTGTAATTTCAGGAAAAGTAACCATCAATGGCTATGCCTTAGATACCAAAGATGCATTAGGCGTTTGGGATACCGAGAAACTTGACATCCAAGTAGATGAAAATGCTGAATTACTATTAATGGATATTCCGATGGAATAATTTTGTAACTTTACCTGTCAAGTAATACCTTTTGCTTGACAGGTTTAAAAAACCTAATCACATGAACGAAACAATCCAACATCATCAAAACGAAAAAAACGGCTACTTTTCAGTAGAAGTTGACGGTAAAACCGAAGCTAAAATGACTTTTGTTTTTGCCGGTTCCGATAAAATCATCATTGATCATACGGAGGTAAATCCGGGAAACAATGGGAAAGGTTTTGGAAAAAAGATGGTTACGGCTGCCGTTGAAATGGCACGCGAAAAAAACCTAAAAATAATTCCCTTGTGTCCGTTTGCCAAAAGTGTTTTTGATAAAACGGAAGATTTCAGAGACGTATTATAAACCAAAAACCGAACTAGTATGGAACCCACAACCAAAGAATACACCAACGGAGAAGTAACCATTGTATGGCAAGCTCACAAATGCATTCATTCTGCGAATTGTGTAAAAAACAATCCGGCAGTTTTTCAACCCAAAGAAAAACCGTGGATTAAAGCCGATGCTTCTTCTACCGAAAAAATTATAGAAACCATAAACAAATGTCCTTCCGGAGCCTTAACGTATTATCGCAATGATGAAAAATCCTCCTAAATGGAAATTTGCATTAATCGTATGGATTGCCATTTACCCGAGTATCACGTTACTACATTATATAATTGGTGAAGAATTAAACCACTTTCCCATTCCAATTCGCACTTTAATCCTAACCGGAATTTTGGTCCCCTTGATGGTGTTTGTGTTGCTTCCGCTATTGCGAAAAATTTTTGGCAATTGGTTGACAAAATAAGTAATCATAATGTGGTTGATAAAAATCAATCCCAAAAGAATTTATTGAAGTAATATAAATACTATTTTTGCTTGAATGAATTTATACTTACTTTAAAAAAAATATTTATGAAAGCATACGTTTTCCCCGGACAAGGAGCACAATTTACCGGAATGGGTAAAGATTTATATGAAAATTCAGCTTTGGCCAAAGAATTGTTTGAAAAAGCCAATGAAATATTAGGTTTCCGTATTACAGATATAATGTTCGAAGGAACAGCCGAAGAATTGAAAGAAACCAAAGTTACCCAACCGGCTGTTTTTTTACATTCCGTAATATTAGCTAAAACCCTCCCGGATTTTAAACCGGATATGGTTGCCGGTCACTCTTTAGGAGAGTTTTCAGCATTGGTGGCCAATGGAGCTTTATCGTTTGAAGACGGATTGCAATTGGTTTCCAAACGTGCTATGGCGATGCAAAAAGCGTGTGAAATCACCCCTTCTACGATGGCCGCAGTTTTAAATTTAGAGGATAAAATAGTGGAAGACATTTGTGCATCAATAGATGGTGTTGTGGTAGCCGCTAATTACAATTGTCCCGGTCAGTTAGTGATTTCCGGCGAATTCAAAGCAGTTGAATCTGCCTGTGAAAAAATGAAAGAAGCCGGTGCAAAGCGTGCTTTAATTTTGCCTGTTGGAGGTGCTTTTCACTCTCCGATGATGGAACCGGCCAGAGAAGAATTAGCGGCTGCGATAGAAGCCACAACTTTTTCAAATCCCATCTGCCCAGTGTATCAAAATGTAACAGCAAGTGCCGTTTCGGATCCGGAGGAAATCAAAAAGAATTTAATCATTCAATTAACGGCTCCAGTAAAATGGACACAATCGGTCAACCAAATGATAGCTGATGGTGCAACAAGTTTTACAGAAGTAGGCCCAGGAAAAGTATTAGTTGGATTGGTAAATAAAATTAATAAAGAGGTAGAGACGATTTCGGCTTAACAGAAAGAATTAAATAAAAAAGGGACAATTTTAATATTAACTTGTCCCTTTCTTAATTTAATTCTTTAAACTAACTTCTAATTTTTTGTTCCCATTTCCAAGCACTGGCCAAAGCTTCTTCCAACGTGGATTGTGCTTTCCATCCTAAAACATTATTGGCTTTATCGGTATTGGCATAAGCGGAAGTAATATCGCCTTCTCTCCTACCTACAATTTTATAAGGTAATTTTTTACCGGAAACTTTTTCAAATGTTTTAATTACTTCTAAAACAGAGCTGCCTGTTCCGGTTCCAAGGTTAAAGGTTTCAACCTTATCCAAGTTTTTATTTTCAACTAATCTTTGTAGTGCTACTACATGTGCTTTTGCTAAATCTACCACATGAATGTAATCACGAATAGCGGTTCCGTCAGGAGTTGGATAATCATCCCCATAAACGGATAATTCTTGTCTTAACCCAATTCCGGTTTGCGTGATAAATGGCACTAAATTTTGTGGAACACCAATTGGCAATTCACCAATTTCAGCAGAAGGATGAGCTCCAATCGGGTTAAAATACCGCAATAAAATGGATTTAATATTGGACACTTTAGCCACATCAGTAATGATTTCTTCCCCAATTTGCTTAGTGTTTCCATACGGTGACATGGCCGGTTGAACAGAAGCATCCTCGGTAATTGGCATTTTTTCGGCTTGACCATAAACCGTACAGGAAGAACTGAAAATAAAATTAGTAGACTCTTTTTTCTGTAATTCTTGTAAAATATACACTAACGCATTGATATTATTTTCGTAATACAACAAAGGGTTTTCTACACTTTCACCCACTGCTTTTGAGGCTGCAAAATGAATAACCCCACTAATGTCAGCATGTTTTTTAAACAATTGATTAACGGCTGCTTTTTCTCTCAAATCCATTTGCTCAAAAGCAGGTTTGTATCCAATAATAGCGGCAATTCTATCTAAAACATCAATAGAAGAATTGGATAAATTGTCGACAATTAATGGTTCAAATCCGGCATTATGTAATTCAACTACGGTATGAGAGCCAATAAATCCAAGGCCTCCGGTAACAAGTACTTTCATCTTTTTGGGAATAGGTTATAGGTAATAGGTTGATAACATTAATTTAAAAATTCTAAAACTGAATCGGTTATGAATTTAATTTGTTCATCATCTAATTCGGTATGCATTGGCAACGAAATCACTTCTTTTACCAACTGATTCGTAACCGGAAAATCTTCTTCTTTGTAACGAACATCTGCATACGCTTTTTGCGAGTGCAACGGAATTGGATAATAAATCGCACAAGGAATTCCTTTGCTTTGCAAATGATCCATTAAAGCATTTCTATCCGCATCGATTATTCGCAACGTATATTGATGAAATACATGGCAATCACATATATCACAAATAGACGGTGCAATGATATTTTTGTGCCCTTCAAATGCTTTTGAATAACTTCTTGCTGCATTTTGACGAGCAGCATTGTAACTGTCTAATAAAGGTAATTTTGCATTTAAAACCGCTGCTTGAATACTATCCAAACGAGAGTTAACCCCAACCACATCATGATGATAACGTACATACATTCCATGATTGACAATACCTCGAATGGTGTGAGCTAACGTATCATCATTAGTAAAAATAGCACCACCATCACCGTAACACCCTAAATTTTTAGAAGGGAAAAATGAGGTTGCTCCTACGTGACCAATGGTTCCGGCTTTCTTTTTTGTACCATCCGAAAAACGACAATTCGCACCTATGGCTTGAGCATTATCTTCGATGACATATAAATTGTGTTCCTCAGCTATTCGCATGATGGCTTCCATATTAGCGGCTCTTCCGAATAAATGAACCGGTACAATTGCTTTCGTTTTTGGCGTGATTGCTTTTTTAATGGCTTCTATTGAAATATTCATATTCACCATATCCACATCCACTAAAACGGGAGTCAATTGCAATAAAGCAATGACTTCAACAGTGGCTGCAAACGTAAAATCGGCTGTAATCACCTCATCGCCGGGCTGTAAACCAAGTCCCATCATGGCGATTTGAAGAGCATCCGTTCCATTCGCACATGGAATCACGTGTTTTACCCCTAAATATTCTTCTAAATTTTTCTGAAATTCATGAACTTTTGGTCCGTTAATATAAGTTGTTGTATCTAAAACCTCTTGAATAGAAGCATCAACAGTAGATTTAATTTTATCATATTGACTTTTTAAGTCAACCATTTGGAGTTTACGCATTGTAATTATATTTTATTTATAAGAAAAGGTCAAAAACCTTTATCATAGAACAAAAGTAATTATTTAAGCAGTTATAACAATGAAAATTCTGTAAAGTGATGTATTTTAGCGACACAATTTATATTCTATGTATTTTTTATATAATGTATTGGTTCATTTAGTTGGGTTTTTATTAAAAGTCATTGCCTTTTTTAACCCAAAAATGAAGCTGTTTGTGGATGGAAGAAAAAAAGTTTTTGAGCAAATCAAACAAAAAATTGCTTCAAGTGATCAAACGATTTGGTTTCATGCCGCTTCTTTAGGCGAATTTGAGCAAGGAATTCCGGTAATGGAAAAAATCAAAACCAAATTCCCAAACCATAAAATGATTGTGACCTTTTTTTCTCCTTCCGGTTTTGAAGTGAGAAAAAACAATGCTATTGCTGATGTAACGATTTATTTGCCATTAGACACCACACAAAACGCTAAACAATTTTTAGATGTAATTCATCCCGAAATGGTATTTTTTATCAAATATGAATATTGGCCCAATTACCTCAACGAACTCAAAAAAAGGCAAATAAAAACCTATTTAATTTCAGGAATTCTCAGAGAAAATCAAGTCTTTTTTAAATGGTATGGCGGATTTTACCGAAAATGCTTAACTGCTTTTGATTTCTTTTTTGTGCAAAATGAATCCTCTAAAAAACTTTTGCAATCGCTTGGCTATCATAATATTAAAATTTCAGGCGACACGCGTTTTGATCGTGTTGTTTCGATTTTAGAACGAGATAATTCGTTGGATTTTATCGAAGCTTTTAAAAACAACTCCACCACAATTGTTATCGGTAGCTCTTGGCCAAAAGATGAAGAATTGTTAGTGAATTTCATTAATATTTCATCTGAAAAAGTAAAATTTATTATTGCACCACATAATATCAAACCGGAACAAATTTTGGAACTAAAAAAATCGATTTCTAAAAAATCGATTTTATTTTCTGATTATTCTGATTCTGTAAACAAATTGCAAGCAAAGTCTATACAAGAATTCGATGTATTTATCATCAACACCATCGGTATCTTAACCAAAATTTATTCTTATGCCGACATTGCTTACGTGGGTGGCGGATTTGGAAATCCAGGTGTTCACAACATTTTAGAACCCGCTACTTTTGGCATTCCTATCGTAATCGGACCCAATTATGCTCATTTTGCTGAAGCAATCGCTTTGGTAAATATGGAAGGCTGTATTTCCATTTCTAATCAAAATGAATTGAATGAAACGTTTCAAACCTTACTTTCCAACGATGACATTCGCCATGAGAAAGGTCATATTTGCAGCACTTTTGTGCAAATGAACAAAGGAGCAACGGATGTTATCATAAATCAAATTCTTAATGAAACCCTAAAATAATCGAATAAAAATTCAAAAATTGTATATTGCCACTTTAAAAAATTATAACATGAAACTTCTACGCTTACTCATTCTTTTTCTTTCCATTTCAACATTTGCCCAACAAGGAGGTATGTGGATTCCGTCACTTTTGGAAGGAATGAACGAAAATGAAATGAAATCACTCGGCATGAAAATGTCGGCCAAAGACATCTACGACGTCAATAAATCGAGCATGAAAGATGCTGTGCCGCACTTCAACAACGGTTGTACATCGGAAGTGATTTCGCCAAAAGGTTTATTATTGACCAATCATCATTGTGGGTATGGACAAATTCAATCGCATTCAACCGTTGAAAACGATTATTTAGAAAAAGGTTTTTGGGCCATGCGTTTGGAAGACGAATTACCTAATGAAGATTTAGTGGTTACTTTTATTGTAAAAATTGAAGATGTCACTTCAAAAGTGTTGGAAAACACTCAATCGCTCACAAGCGAAGCGGACAAACAGAAAAAAATTCAAGAGAACATTTCAGCTTTAACCAATTCGCTACCAAAAGAAAGTTGGCAAGAAAACCGAATCAGAGCTTTTTATGATGGTAATCAATACATTTGGTTTGTGGTTGAAACATTTAAAGATGTGAGACTAGTAGGTGCTCCACCCTCCTCTATCGGAAAATTTGGTTCGGATACAGACAACTGGGTTTGGCCTCGTCATACCGGAGATTTTTCACTTTTCAGAATTTATGCTGATAAAAACAATCGTCCGGCTGCTTATTCAAAAGACAACGTGCCTTATACACCTAAACATTTCTTTCCCGTTTCTATTGACGGTGTAAAAGAAAATGATTTTACCATGGTTTTTGGTTATCCGGGAAGAACGCAAGAATATTTACCGGCTGTTGCAGTAGAACAAATTGTGAATGAATTAAACCCTGCCAAGATTGAAGTGCGTGATGCAGCCTTGAAAATACAAGATGGTTTTATGCGAAAAGACAAAGCCATTAAAATTCAATATGCCGCCAAATATGCCTCGGTTGCCAATTATTGGAAAAAATGGATTGGCGAAACCAAAGGGTTGAAAAAATCCAATGCGGTTCAAATCAAAAAAGAGTTTGAAAAAGATTTCATGGACAAAGTGACGAAAGCCGGAAAACAAGCAGAATATGGCAATTTACTTTCTGAATTTGAAAAAAATTATAAAGAAATTGCTCCCTATGCTTTAAGCCGTGATTATTTTATGGAAGTGGTCATGCGTAATACCGAATTATTAAGCTTTGGTTACCGTTTGGTTCAGTTGGAAAATCTTTATCATGCAAGAGGAGAAAAAGCATTCAATGATCGAAAAGAGAATTTCATTATCGGTTTTGAGGAATTATACAAAGATTTCAATGCTCTAGTTGATGAAAAAGTGATGGAGCAATTAGTTGAGTTATATGCTACAAAATCACCCAAACAATTTTTACCGGAAGGTTTACTGAATCAAGATTTAAAAGCAAAAACAGCCGAAATCTTCAGTACTTCAAAACTAACGAGTTACAATAGTTTTAAAGAGTTGTTAAACGGTGATGCTAAAACTGTTTTAGAAGCTTTAAACAAAGACAGTGGATTTACATTTGTAAAAATGTTAACGGAAGCTTACAACAAAAATGTATTGCCAAAGTATGATGAAATCAATTTGAAAAACATGGCTTTACAACGCACGTATATGAAAGGAATTTTGGAATTAAGTCCGAAAGAAGCTAGAATTTTCCCTGATGCTAATTCCACGTTGCGAGTAACGTATGGAAAAGTAAAAGGTTATGCACCTAGCGATGCGGTTTACTATAGTCCGGTAACTTATCTAGAAGGGGTGATGGAAAAATATGTTCCAGGCGATTACGAGTTTGATGTTTCACCTAAATTAATTGAACTCTATAACAACAAAGATTTTGGACCCTATGCAGAAAATGGAAAACTTCCGGTGAATTTCATTGGAACAAATCACACCACCGGTGGTAACTCAGGAAGTCCGGCCATTGATGCACACGGAAATTTAATCGGCTTAAATTTCGACCGGGTATGGGAAGGAACCATGAGTGACATTTATTATGATCCGGCTATTTGCAGAAATATTATGGTGGACATTCGTTATGTTTTGTTTGTTGTAGACAAATATGCCGGTGCTAAACACCTTATTGAGGAAATGAAAATTGTTCATCCTAAACAAAAAAAGAAAAAGAAAAAATAAGTTTATTAAATTACCCACCAAAAAAAGGGGTTTAAGAACTAATTTTTACACAAAAAAGTGATTTCAAACGTTTGAAATTCAGCACATTTATTTTTTTTATTTTTTTTTAGTAAAAATATTTTGTTGAATCAAAAAATTTATATCTTTGCTCCGAATTAATAATTAACCTTTTATAATTTAGTAAGATGAAAAAAGTAATTTTAAGTTTAGTATTTGTTGCTGCTTTAACAGTAGTATCTTGTAAAGAAAAAGAAGCTGAAGCTACAATGGAAGAGACTACAGAAGCTGTAGAAGAAACTGCTACTGAAGTAGTTGAAGAAGCTGCTGCTGTTGTTGATACTGCTGCTGCTGTAGAAGAAGCTGCTGCTCCTGCTGAAGCTCCTGCTGCTCAGTAATTAGTAACAAACTAATAGAAAAAATCATCCCGACTAGTTCGGGATTTTTTTTGCTTTAAAGTGAAGTTTTTTTTAGTTTTCAGTCGCAGTTACAGTTTACGGTTATTCCTTAAAGTCATTATTGCTTATCCAAATTTCTTTGTAAGGAAAGACAATATTTAAAAACTTTCTCTAGATTTTTAAGAGAATCCATTTTTTAACTTCTTAAAAACTATGTTCCATTATGTGGTTTCAATTTTGAAGTTTAAAATTGAAATATAGAAAATCTATAAAAAAAAAGCTCCATTTGAAAAACAAATGAAGCTTTTGTACTCAAGGCGGGACTTGAACCCGCACGAACATTACTGTTCACTGGATTTTAAGTCCAGCGTGTCTACCAATTCCACCACTCGAGCATTATGTGATAGTAGAGCGAAAAACGGGACTCGAACCCGCGACCCCGACCTTGGCAAGGTCGTGCTCTACCAACTGAGCTATTTTCGCGTACAGGTTTTTTTAAAGAACAACACTGCTTGTTGAGCAATGCGGATGCAAATGTACTATAAATATTTACTTTTACAAGTGTTTTTTTTAAAAAATTTCAATTCAAAAACTAATGTTTTGAAAGTTAAATCGATAGGATTTATTTTTTAGTCAACATTCGCTTGATTTCGTTCAATTTCATTAAAGCTTCCACCGGTGTTAAGGTGTTAATGTCAATATTTAAAATTTCCTCTTTGATTTCTTCCAACAACGGATCATCCAAATTGAAAAAACTAAGTTGTAATTCATCCTTTGATGATTTTATTCCCGATAATTCTTCACTCGAATGGTTTTTTTCTAACTTTTTTAAAATCTTTTGGGCTTTTTGAATCACCGTTTGCGGCATTCCGGCCATTTTGGCTACGTGAATACCAAAACTGTGTTCGGTGCCGCCTTTCACTAATTTTCGGATAAATAGAACCGTGTCTTTTAATTCTTTTACGGAAACATTGAAATTTTGAATGCGATCAAACGTAACTTCCATTTCGTTTAACTCGTGGTAATGGGTGGCAAACAACGTTTTGGGTCGGTTTGGGTGTTCGTGTAAATATTCCGCAATGGCCCACGCAATTGAAATTCCGTCATACGTACTGGTTCCGCGACCTATTTCATCCAACAAAACCAAACTTCGTTCAGAAATATTGTTCAAAATCGAAGCGGTTTCATTCATCTCTACCATAAACGTTGATTCGCCCATCGAAATGTTATCGCTCGCACCTACTCTGGTGAAAATTTTATCTACTATTCCCATTCGAACTGCTTCTGCCGGAACAAAGCTTCCCATTTGAGCCAACAATACAATTAAAGCTGTTTGTCTCAAAATGGCCGATTTACCGGACATATTCGGACCGGTAATCATAATAATTTGTTGCGAATCTCTATCCAAGAAAACATCATTGGCAATGTAAGGTACGCCAACCGGCAATTGCTTTTCAATCATCGGATGACGACCGTTTGTAATTTCTAATTCATACGAATCATCCAAAATGGGTCGAACATACTTATTTTCTATCGCTAATTGTGTAAATGAATTCAAACAATCCAATTGAGCAATCAAAGCAGCATTCAGTTGAACCGGTTTGATGTAGGTGCCAATCCAAATGACCAATTGCTCAAACAATTGCGATTCTAATTGTTGAATTTTATCTTCTGCCCCAAGAATTTTGGTTTCATATTCTTTTAATTCTTCGGTTATGTATCGTTCTGCATTCACTAAGGTTTGCTTTCGAATCCATTCCGTAGGAACTTTGTCTTTATGTGTATTTCGAACTTCGATGTAATAGCCAAACACATTATTAAACGAAATTTTCAAGGATGAAATTCCGGTTCGTTCTGATTCTCTGGCTTCGATTCCTTCTAAATATTCTTTTCCGGAAGTGGAAATTGCTCTTAACTCATCCAATTCGGGATGAATTCCTTTAGCAATAGCATTTCCTTTATTGATGGATACGGGTGCATCATGATTCAAAGTGGTTTTGATTTTTTCACGCAATAAATCACACGCATGCAAACTATCTCCGATGGCTTTTAACGATTCATTTGTACTTGTCAAAGCCAAGGTTTTGATTGGAATAATGGCATCCAGCGAATGACAAAGGTTCATCACTTCTCTGGGCGAAACTTTTCCGGTGGCGACTTTGGAAATCAATCGTTCCAAATCTGAAATTTGCTTAATCTGGTATTGAATTTTTTGTAAAACCTCTGAATTATCCTTTAAAAATGTCACCACTTCGTGACGCGATTGTATTTTAGCTGCCTCTTTCAAAGGCAAAGCCAACCAACGTTTCAATAAACGCGAACCCATCGGCGAAAGCGTTTTATCAATTACATCCAACAATGTGACTGCATTGGGGTTGGTACTGTGGTATAATTCTAAATTTCGAATCGTAAAACGATCCATCCAAACATAGGCGTCTTCTACAATGCGTTGAATGGAAGTAATATGTTGGATTTTATTATGTTGCGTTTCAGACAAATAATACAAAACGGCACCCGAAGCTACTATTCCTTCTTGCAATTCTTCAATTCCAAAACCTTTAAGTGAATTGGTTTGAAAATGCTTGGTCAATACTTCGTTTCCGTAATCTTCATTATACACCCAATCTTCCAGAAAAAAAGTGTGATAATCGTCCCCAAAAACTTCTCTAAACTGTTGTTTATGATTTTTGGTTACTAAAATTTCACTCGGACTAAAATTTTGCAACAACTTATCGATGTATTCTTCATTGCCCTGAGCCGTTAAAAATTCACCGGTAGAAACATCTAAAAAAGATACACCAATTTGCTTTTTACCAAAATAAACAGAAGCTAAAAAATTATTTGATTTAGCTTGTAATACCTCATCGTTCATGGAAACACCGGGAGTAACTAATTCGGTTACACCTCGTTTCACGATAGTTTTAGTCATTTTTGGATCTTCCAATTGATCGCAAATTGCCACTCGAAGTCCGGCTTTGACCAATTTCGGGAGATACGTATTCAGCGAATGATGGGGAAACCCTGCAAGAGCGGTTTCAGAATCAGAACCGGCACCCCTTTTTGTCAAAACAATTCCAAGAATTTGCGAAGCCCGAACAGCATCTTCGCCAAACGTTTCGTAAAAATCACCTACACGAAATAACAAACAAGCATCAGGGTATTTGGCTTTGATTTGATTGTATTGCTTCATCAAAGGAGTTTCCTTTGGTTCTTTTACGGCGTTGACTTTTGCTGACAAGGTGCTTTTATTTTGGTTAGGATTCAAAAATACAGAAATAAAAATTCAATGGCAATGGCAATTACAAAATCAATTTTAATATCAAATGTAAAAATCCAAATTCATTACTTATTTTTGCAAAATGAGAAAATTAGCCAATTCTGAACTGGAGCGTAAAAATATTGAAGAGTTTAAACAAGCTCAAAAAACACCCATTATCATTGTTTTAGATGATATTAGAAGTTTGCACAATATTGGTTCTGTTTTCAGAACTTCGGATGCCTTTTTGATTGAAAAGATTTTTTTGTGTGGCATTACAGCAACTCCTCCTAACAAAGAAATTCACAAAACGGCTTTGGGAGCAACCGATACTGTGGCTTGGGAATATCAAAAAGATGTGTTGACAGTAATTGACCAATTGAAAGTAGAAAATATTTCGGTTTTTGCCATTGAGCAAGTAGAAAATTCGGTTATGCTGAATGATTTTGAGGTTGAAAAAGGCAAAAAATACGCCTTAATATTTGGCAACGAAGTAAAAGGTGTTTCACAACAAGCTATCGAAAAATGTGAAGGCGTGATTGAAATTCCGCAATTGGGCACTAAACATTCTTTGAATATATCCGTAAGTGCCGGAATTGTGGTTTGGGATATATTCAAGAAACTAATAGTTTTAGGAGAAAATTAGCAATTAGTGAACAACTCTTTTGCTCACTAATTATTACTTTTACAAAATGGATCGATTTTCATTGTTTCGCAATTCCTTTTTCATCTTTTTTTTGTGCTCAAGCTTTTTTTCATTTTTGGTTGATAAAAATTTATCTCTAAAAATTGAAGAAAAGAAACCTACACTTTTAAATGATGCTCCCATTTTAATTGCTACAGGGAATCAAGTATATTGTCCGGGTTCTCAATTAAATATTGTGACCAACATGTCCATCACTGATCCCGATGACACAGGAATTGATGCGATTTATATTCAAATTTCATCCGGTTATGTGAATGGTCAAGACGTATTGACTTTAACCGGAACACATCCTGCTATTGTTTTTAGTTGGGATGCACTAACTGGAAAACTAACCCTAACCGGTTCTGCAGGACAACCCACATATACTGATTTAATTGCGGCTATTGAAGATGTTGTCTATTCAAATTCATCACCAAATCCAACCGGAGTTAGAACATTTTCCATTACGGTTGGTCAGGCGAATTATCTCCCTTCCAATGGGCATTATTACGAGTTTGTACCCTCCATAGGTATTACTTGGAATAACGCAAGAACAGCAGCCGCAAATCGAACTTACTATGGCTTACAAGGTTACTTAGCCACCATCACAGCAGCTGATGAAGCTCAACTTTCGGGAGAACAGTCAGCCGGTGCCGGATGGATTGGTGGAAGTGATGAAGCAAATGAAGGTGTTTGGCGATGGATGTCCGGACCTGAGAACGGTACTGTTTTTTGGAATGGTGGTATTAATGGTTCTACTCCCAGTTATGCTAATTGGAACAATGGAGAACCAAACAATATTGGGGATGAAGATTATGCTCACATAACTGCTCCCGGAGTTGGGATTCTAGGTTCTTGGAATGATTTATCCAATACGGGTGAAGCCAGTGGCGATTATCAACCCAAGGGATATATTGTAGAATATGGTGGAATGCCCGGCGATCCAGTTTTACAAATCTCTACAAGTACATCCATTACTATTCCGAATATCACTTCAACTACTAGTCAATCTTTATGTGGAGAAGGTTCCGTAACTCTAACTGCCAATGCTTCAGCTGGGACAATCAAATGGTATGCAACTCCAACCGGAGGAACACCTTTGGCTACCGGTAACAGCTTCACTACACCAAATTTAACTGAAACTACAACTTACTATGTCGATGCATTTGAAATAGGTTGTACAACCGGAACAAGGACGGCAATAACGGCAACTGTAAATCAAATTCCAACGATTACAATTGTTGAACCAAATCCGGTTTGTGGAGAAAATTCTACTGTATTAACAGCTTCTACAACTGCCGGTACAATTAATTGGTATGCAGATGCTATTGGAGGAACTAGTTTGGGAGCAGGTACATCATTCACTACTCCAATTCTTTCTGAAGATACTACTTTTTATGCTGAAGCAATTAATAATGGCTGCTCATCAGGAAATAGAATTCCAATTAATGTTTTGGTTTATGATTTGCCGGAGGTGGAAGATGAAACCGTTACACTTTGCGAAGGGACAAACATTACTTTAGATGCAGGTGTTTCAAACGCCACCTATCTATGGTCAACCGGAGAAAGTTCGCAAACCATTCAAGTAAATAACAATGCCAATTATTCCGTTGTCGTAACTTCTTTGGAAGCAGGAAATTGTTCTAAAACAAAAAACTTTACCATCGTTCAATATGATATTCCGGTGATTGAAACAATTGTTGTAAAAGACAATTCAGTTGAAATAATTACCTCCGGAAATGGTGAGTATGAATATTCAATCGATGGGTTCACATACCAAGATTCAAATTTATTTACCGTTGGCGAAGGTGGATTATACACGGCTTATGTTCGAGAGAAAATCAACAATTGTGGTTATTCTGACGAGGAAAACTTTGTGGTGCTTTTGGTTCCTCCCTTTTTCACTCCAAACAGTGATGGTCAAAATGATGTTTTTTATTTGAAAGGGATGGAATTTTATCTAAATTCTTCCCTCTCCATTTTTAACCGTTATGGAAAATTAATCAAACAAATTGGTCCAAGTAATCCGTTTTGGGATGGAACTTTTGAAGGTGAAAATCTCCCGGCTGATGATTATTGGTATGTTTTGAAAATTGACAATGCTACACCGGAACGAAAAGGACATTTTTCACTCAAAAGATAATTTATTCGGCAATTTTCTTCTCTATTTCGTCTAAAATAAAAATATAATCTTCCTGATTGTTTACAAAATCTTTGTCGGAAACATCGATAATCAATACATTTAAATTGGTTTGCGTTTTGATGAAATCCAAATAACCCTGATTAATTTTTTCTAAATATTCTGCCGGAATTTGCATTTCATAACTTCTGCCTCTTTTTTTGATGTTTTCTAAAAGTTGCTCTGTGTTTTGATATAAATACACATATAAATCGGGCTTTGGCATCTCTTTATGAATAATATCAAACATCGTTTTATATAGTCTGAATTCATCTTCCGCCAAGGTAACTTTTGCGAAAATTAATGATTTAAAAATATGATAATCCGCTACAATGAAATCTTTAAACAAATCAAATTGAGCTAAATCATCCGATAATTGTTGGTATCTGTCGGCCAAAAAAGACATTTCCAAAGGAAAAGCATACCGACTTTGGTCTTCATAAAATTTTGGTAAAAACGGATTATCGGCAAAGCGTTCCAACACTAATTTGGCATTAAAATCCTCTGAAATTTTGGTTGATAAAGTCGTTTTTCCTGCTCCAATATTTCCTTCAATCGCAATATAATTAAATTGTTGAAGTTTTATTTTGTCTAATGGTGCTTCTAACTTTTGAACTACTTTGCAATTGCTTTTATCTTCTGCCAAAGCAACTAGTTCCGGCAAATATTTTTGTAAAATTGGGTGCCTCCAATCCAAATTCAAATCACGCATAGGCAACAATACAAACTTTCTGTTTTGCATATGCGGATGAGGCACCTGCAATTTTTCGGTATTGATGATTTCTTCATTATATGTAATCACATCAATATCAATTAGTCTGGGTTGATAGCCTTCTTTTTTATTTCGGACTCTTCCTAATTTGGTTTCGAGTTCTAAAACTTCGTCTAAAATTTGTTCGGCATTTTTAGAAGTTTGCAAGACTAATGCACAGTTATAAAACGGTTCAGCATCAAAACCCCACGAAGGGGTTTCGTATAGCGATGAAACTTTGACTACCGTAGCTATCGTATGATGAATAAGTTTTATAGCCAACCGAATGTTTTCCAGACGGTTACCTAAATTGCTTCCTAACGATAAAATGACTTGGCTTTGATTATTCATAGTAGAGCAAAATAAGTAAAACTATTTTAGAAATAAAGTATCTTTGCCCATCCTGTTAATAAGTTTCTGTATTAGTGAATTACATAAAAATTAAAATGTAACATAATACAATGAAAGACTACTAATTAGGAAAACAATATTCAATTAAATAAGTTTAAAATGAAATTTTTAGGAAATGTATTGGCCACCATCATCGGATTGTTTGTATTCTGTATGATTTTATTTTTCGGGTTAATGATTGTTGGAGCAATTGCCGGAAGCGGTTCAGATGTTGCAAAAGTAGAATCTAACTCCGTATTGGTTTTAGATATGGAAAATGTAACATTAGATTACACCGGTAAATTCACCGATCCTTGGGTAACTATTTTAAATGAAGAAGCTTCAGTGGGTTTAATTGATGTGCTAAACGCTGTTGAAAATGCCAAAACCGATGATAAAATCAAAGGAATTTCTATCTTGAACAGCAACAGCAGTTTAGGATTAGCTCAATCCAAAGCCTTGAGAGACAAATTGATTGATTTTAAAAAATCAGGAAAATTTATTGTTTCCTATGCGGATTATTTTACACAAGGTGAATACTATATCAACTCGGTTGCCGACACGATTTATATGAATCCGGTGGGTGAAATGGACTTTAAAGGACTAGCTTCTGAAATCATGTTTTTTAAAGACATCCAAGAAAAAACAGGCGTAAAAATGGAAGTAATTCGTCACGGAAAATACAAAAGTGCAGTTGAACCGTTTTTGGAAAGCGAAATGAGCGAGGCCAACAGAGAACAAATGACGGCTTTGTTGAACTCAGCTTGGAGTTCAATTGTTAGCGATATTTCTAAAAGCAGAAATATTTCGGTAGATTCTTTAAACAGTATTGCTAATCAATTATCGGCAAGAACTCCTGAAATGGCCAAATCGAAAAAACTAATTGACAAAATTGGTTATGAAGATCAATACCACGACGGAATTAAAAAAGCCTTGAAAGTTAAAAAAGGCGAAGAATATGAATGGATTTCCATCATGGATTATGCAAAAAACATAGCCAAAACACCTCAAAAAATTGACACGAAAGACAAGATTGCCATTATTTATGCTCAAGGAGAAATCTTAGGTGGCGAAGGTGATGTAAATATAATTGGCGAAGGTGCGATGAGAACTTCATTGCAAGAAGCCAGAAAAGATGAAAAAGTAAAAGCCATCGTAATTCGCGTGGATAGTCCGGGTGGAAGTGCGTTGACTTCAGAATTAATCTGGCGAGAAATCGAGTTAACCAAAAAAGTAAAACCCGTTGTTGTTTCGATGGGTAATTTAGCCGCTTCAGGTGGTTATTATATTGCGTGTAATGCCGATAAAATTGTTGCAGAACCCAATACAATTACCGGTTCAATTGGTGTTTTTGGAGTATTACCAAATATGACCGAATTATCAAAAAAAATCGGAATTAATACCTCTCAAGTAAAAACGCACGAGCATGCTGTAGGCTATAGTCCGTTTAAACCAATTGATGAGAAATTCAAAGAAGTAACAACAGAATCAGTAGAAAACATTTACACCGTTTTTGTCAATCGCGTGGCTACCGGAAGAAAAATGACGTTTGAACAAGTCGATGCTATTGCACAAGGAAGAGTTTGGACCGGAAGTGAGGCATTACAAAATGGTTTAGTAGACAAATTAGGTGGATTGGATGTAGCATTAAACGAAGCCGCTACCTTAGCAAAAATCAAAAAATTTAAAACCGTAAATTATCCGGAATTTGATAAAACATTTATGCAGTTTTTGAGTGATCAAAACGGTATTCCATTTGCCAAAACGAAAGAAGCCCTGATTAAAGAAGAAATTGGAGAAGAAGCTTATCAAACCTTACAACAAGTAAAAAGAGCAACGGCTCGAACCGGTATTCAAACACTGATGCCTTTTGAGTTAAAAATCAAATAAAGTTGAAACCTGACAGAAACCAATAACTGTCAGGTTTTTTTAATTTTCTTAACAACTGATTGCATACATATTTCCTACTTTTGTTAAAAAAAGAGTTGGAAACAAAAGACAAGTTGTTTGCTTATAAAATTTATTTTACGCTTGGAGCCATGTTCATTGCTTCGTTGGTGGTGTCGAATTTAATTTTTCAGAAATTTTTTTATTGGGATTTTTTCGGATTGTATCGGTTTGAAATTTCAGTGGGAATTCTACCCTATCCGGTTACATTTTTAATTACCGATATAATTTCAGAAGTTTATGGGAAGAAAAAGGCCAATCAAGTGGTAACGGCGGGAATATTTGCTTCTGTTTTTTCATTATTAATTGTTTACGTTGCCAATGCTGCTCCGGCCATTGACAATTCGCCGGTTGATGATGCTTTATTTTCTAAAGTTTTTGGTCAAACCGCGTTGGCTGTTTTGGCATCAATGATTGCTTATTTGGCGGCACAATACATCGACATTTACATCTTCCATTTTTGGAAAAAAGTCACCAAAGGAAAAATGCTTTGGGTAAGAAATAACTTTTCTACTTTCACTTCGCAATTTGTTGATACATTTGCGGTATTATTTTTGCTATGTAGTTTTAACATATTGAGTTGGGATTTATTTCCCGGATTGTTGCTGAGCGGATTTTTATTTAAAGTGTTAATCGCAGTGTTAGATACTCCAATTTTATACTTGGCAGTTTATTTTTTTCAAAAACGTTTCAAATTAAATAGAGGTGAAGAATTAATTTTAGATTAAATATATCTTCTCATTCGCTCCAAATAAATAAACATAATTAGGATGAAGAAAATTTTAAAAGGTTTAGGGATTTTTTTGTTAATAACCATTATTGCTTTAGCAGCAGCCCCGTTTTTGTTTAAAGACAAAATCAAGCAATTAGTGTTGAAATCGATTAACGAAAAAGTGGATGCCAATGTGGCGTTTGAAGAGGTGAGTTTAAGTTTGTTTAAGAGTTTTCCTCGTGCCAATGTGACGATTGACAAATTGAGCATCATTAATAAAGCACCGTTTGAAGGCGATACACTTTTTTATTTGGGTGAATTGAACCTGAAAATGTCAGTAAAAGAGTTATTAAAATCGGAAGGTGAATCTATGGAATTGGAGTCTTTTTCCAGTAAAAACGGCATTGTAAACATCATTTTTAATAAAGATGGTATTGGTAATTTTGATATTGCTTTGAAAGATGATAAAGAAGAAAACCCTTCAGACAGCAAGCCTTTTGCAATGAATATTCAGAGTTATTCCATTGAAAATTTGAAATTTACTTTTTTGGATGAAAGTTCAAAAATAAAAATGGTGATGGATAAAATTAATCATACCGGAACTGGAAATTTCGCCGCCTCTAAACTGGATTTAGATACTCAAACCAAAGCAATGCTGAGTTTGGATATGGATAAAACCAATTATATGAAAGACATTTCGTTAACGTTGGATGCCATTTTAGGAATAGATTTGGAGAACAGCAAATATGAATTCAAAGACAACAAAGCATTAATCAATCAATTACCACTAGAATTTGCCGGTTTTATTCAATTGGTAGAAGCAGGACAAAACTATGATTTAACCTTTAAAACGCCCACCTCCTCATTTAAAAATTTTTTAGGATTAGTTCCATCGGCGTATAAAGGCGATTTGGATAAAATTCAAACCACTGGTGATTTTAAAGTTGCCGGTTTTGTAAAAGGATTGTATTCTGAAACCACTATTCCAAAATTCAACTTGGAAATAGCTTCTAACAATGCTTCCTTTAAATTTCCTGACTTACCTAAAAAAGTGGAAAACATCGTCATTGATACCAAAATTAAAAACGAAACCGGTTTGATAAACGATACATATGTGAACATCGATAATTTGTCATTTAAAATTGACCGGGATGTTTTTAATGCGAAAGCAACTATTAGAAATGTTTCTGAAAATCCTTTGGTTGATGCCGCTTTGAAAGGAACAATTAACTTAGGAAACCTCAGCAAAGCCTATCCAATTAAATTAGACATGCCGCTTTCAGGAATTTTAAAGGCAGATGTAACGACAAAATTTGATATGCAATCGGTAGAAAAAGAGCAATACCAAAACATTCAAAATGCAGGTTTAGTAAGTGTAACCGGATTTAAATATACCGATGAAAACGGTAAAGGAATGGATATTAGTGAAGCGATTGTTCAATTTAATCCAAGCAGATTGAACTTACAAAAATTTGCAGCTCAAACAGGGAAAAGCGACATTAATGTGAATGGAGTTTTAGAAAATTTTTATGGTTACTTGTTTAATAATCAGAATTTGAAAGGAAATTTCAATATGAGTTCTAATCAATTGGCTGTTAATGATTTCATGACAACGGAAGAACCAACAAAAGAAGGCCAAAAACCGAGCGAAGCCATGAAGATTCCTGCTTTTTTAGATATCACTTTAAATGCAAAAGCCAACACTGTTTTATACGATAATTTAACCTTAAAAGATGTTTCAGGAAAATTAATTGTGAGAGAGGAAAGAGTAACCCTAGAAAATGTGAAGACAAACATTTTTGGAGGTATGATTGGTTTAAACGGAAATGTTTCTACCAAAACAAAAGTACCCACATTTGCAATGAATTTAGATTTGAATAAGGTTAACATCAGCGAAACATTTACGCAATTGGATATGATGAAAAGCATTGCTCCGATTGCTAATGTTATAAATGGAAAACTCAATTCAACTATCAAAGTTTCGGGTAATTTGGATGCAAAAGAAATGATTCCGGATTTAAAAACATTAACAGGAGATTTGGTTGGTCAATTGCTTTCTACTACTGTAAATGCTTCCAACTCTACTTTGTTAAGTGCGTTGGACAATCAAATTAATTTTATTGATTTGAAAAAAGTGAATTTAAATGATTTAAAAACAAGTTTGTCGTTTGAAAACGGGAAAGTAAATGTAAAACCATTTGACATTAAATATGAAGATGTTACAGTAAATGTTGCTGGAACCCATGGTTTTGATCAATCGATGAATTACAATCTAAAATTTGATGTTCCCGCTAAATATTTAGGAAAAGAAGCAAACAATTTAATTGCCAAATTATCTCCGGCAGATGCAGCAAATATTAAAAACATTCCGGTAACAGCCATGTTGGGTGGAAATTTTTCTAAACCAACTATTTCTACAGACATGAAGCAAGCCACAACTGCTTTGGTTAATCAATTGGTGGAACAACAAAAACAGAAGTTACTAAACCAAGGAACCTCTGCTTTAGGCAATTTGTTAAATCAAACAAAAAACCCAAAAGACACTGCAAAAACTACAACTCCCTCAACTAAAGAGGATGTGAAAACCAAAACAGAGGAAGTTGTAAAAGACAAAGTAAAGGACGGATTAAACAACTTGTTTGGCAACAAAAAGAAAAAAGAATAAAAAAGCAACCCCAAATTGGAAATACAACTTGGGGTTCTTTTTTAAAACTAACTAACGCAACTATTTTGTTTGTAAACTAACAGATAATTTAATTTCTTCTTTTATTTTTATCATTCCTCCAATTTTTTTGGGAGGAATGAGATTGAAATCGCTGAATTGTAATGTTATGTTTCCAATCAAGCTGTTTTTATCATATTTCAAAGGGAGATTCTTGTATATTTTTTGTTTTCCAACCAAGTTCAGTGTTAAATCACAACTGTAATTTTCCGCACTTTTTTTAAAATTTGAAAGCTCAATTCTAACAGTTGGAAATTCTTTCTCTTTTAATGTTTTTCTAAAATCATTGTTTAGAATAAAATTTCCACATCCAAAATTTTTGACCGGAACCGAGTGTGAGATTTTTGTTTGTTTATGAGGTTGATTAAAAAACAGCGTGTCTTTAGCATTCATATCGTAGTTACATTCAAAACCTCCAATTGAAGTAGTACCTTGAACAGTAAACTGTTTTGTACTGACCAACAGATAATCTTCTTTAGGTGTTGAAAACAGCGTTCCTGTTAAAACTAATATGAAACCAAAAACACGCATATTGTTTGTTTTAGAATGCAATCACAGCCTCAGCAACAAATCCATTAAACTTACCTTCGTTTAAGATATTTGTATTGGCATAGCCGTCATACTTTTGATTAACATATTCAAATTTAATCAAAATGTTTTTTGTCATAAACCAACCTCCACCTATATTGAAGCGAGTTACATCTACATCTTCATTGGCTAAAGTTTCTCCAGAAACGTTATTGTAACGACCAGCTACATAAAGGTTTTCATTTTTCCCGAAACGGTAGATTAATTCTGCTCCTAGTTGAGTAAAATCTCTTTCGTCAGTTTCTGCTTTAGTTTTTCCACTTACTTTTTCAACCATACCAAAGAACTCTAACCCTTTGTATTTCACGAATGGGTTTATCATAATCGCAGTTAATTCATTAGTAAATCCAGGTGTAATTAAACCAGAAGAATAATTATCTTTAGAAGTGGCTAGAGTATTTTCCATTACAAAGTAATAACGTGAACCGGCACGGTCACCACCATAAAGATAGGTTCTAGCAGATTGAGCTGTGTTGTATATAGATCCAGTTAATCTAAAACGTAAATCATTATTCAACTGTTTGTCATAGCCGATTTTTGCTATTACTGATGGACTTGTTACGCCTGGTGCATTAGTAGCTTGATTTAATTTACCATTAGTTGCTCCAAGCATTGCTATCCAGCCGCTTCTTTGATAATAAACTTCTGCTCCAACTTCTGTAGTAAAAGCATCCATGATATAATTACCGACAAATGGATTATAAATGGCTAACGCATTGTCTGATCTTCTAAAGTGAGCATCACCATAATTGTTTTCCATGTGACCAATTTTGATGGTAAGATTCTTCATTGTTTCTGCCATAAATCCTTTACTGATAAAATCTAACTTATCAATTTGAATGTAGCCTCCTTTAACATAAGGTTCCGGATGGTGGCGAGAAGAAAGATACGTTCTCAAGTGAAGGTTAACTCCATCATACAAAGCCACATCAATATCTAAATTGGCTGTTGCTAAATTAAAGTTGTTTCCTAAATTTGCTAACTGATTGGTATTTACACCATTTGTGTTTAGAACCGGATCTGCATTGTTTTCATGATCTAATGCTTGGTACTGAAGAGCAAATGCACCACCAATACGAACTTTTACATTTTCAAATGTAGTTGCTGTGTCTTTTGGAGCCTCAAACATAGACAATCCGGTCTTATCATAAGGTCTCCAGTTATTTAATTGATATTGTTGCTTTTGAGCGAATGCCAGTGTACTTATCAATACAAGAGCAAGGGTAAATAAATTTCTCATTTTTAAATTAATTTAGAGGTTGATTTTAGAATTATTTGAATTTTAGTGTAAAACTTATTTTAACATCATCACCGGTTTTTACGGTTCCCATTAAAGCGGTTGGTGGTGTGATTTTGTAGTCGGTCAATTTAAAAGAATAACTTCCTTCAAATACTGTTTGACCTCCTATTATTGATTCTTTAATTTTTATTGTCACTGATTTTGATACACCCGAAATGGTAAATGTGCCGCTAAAATTCCATGTACCATCTGTGTGTTTTGAAGCTGCTTTTAAATCAAATTTTACTGTTTTGTATTGATTTGTTTTTAATGCTTTGTAAGCATTTTTGTCCATTCCACCTTTTCCGCTTTTGATACTTTCGGCCGGCATTTCAACTACAAGTGAAGTAATTGTTGTTAATTTGTTCCCTTCAACTGTTCCTGTAAGTTTTCCGGTAGCAATTTCAGAAACCATATCCCAATCATGTAAACTGGATGTTCCGGAAATTTTTAATTGTGGCTTTGCATCAAGTATTAACGTTTTTTGAGCGAAACCAAGGGTTGAAGTGGCTATAAAGAACAATAGAAAAATTCCTTTTTCGAAATTGAATAATCGTTTCATAATTGTGAGGTTTTGAATTATGAGACAAATTTCCGTCCGAAAAAGATAAAAAAACATGACGAATGTCAGTGTTTATTGAGAATTTTATATCTTAATTTAGAAAACGATTCCGAAATCGAAGTAGTTGATAACTTATAGTAGAATCCTTACTATATATCCTTCAAATGTTCGAACATTAAAAACGGTACCGTCTTGAAAAATCAAATACTGACCTTTTACACCGGATAATTTCCCTTGGTAAATTGGTGATTTTTCTAAATTTAAGCTGGAAACTTTTTTTGGGTATGTGAGTATAGGATAGTGAAGATCAATCAAATCTGGATGTTGATTACTATAATATTCTTGTACTTCGTTGGGTAAAAACGTTCCTGCTCTTAAACGTTCCTGAACTAAATCAACAGGAGGAACTTCATTTTTGAGCATTTTTTGCCAATTTGTTTTATCGGCATATTGACTTTTAAGAGCTACTTCAGCAATACCTGCCAAATATCGATTAGGAACTTCAACAATTGGAATAGCTTGCACAGCACCTTGGTCAATCCAACGAGTCGGGATCTGCGTTTTTCTTGTAACACCCACTTTAACTTCACTGGATAGAGCTAGATAAACAATATGCGGTTGCAACTGTACTTTTTTTTCATACTCCAAATCACGGTCTTCAATATCCAAATGAGCCTTACTAAGTTCAGGTTTCATTATCCAATCGCCGGCTGCCGGACTCGCCATAAAGCAGTCATAACAAAACCCTTGACGAAAAATTTTTTTCTTCTTTCCACAATTCAAACATTGATACCCTTGAAAGGAAATTTCAAGTTCCTTATCTAATAATTGATTAAGGTTTAAAAAGCTATTTTCAAACACCAAATAATAGTGAATGGGATTACCAAGTTCGGTTTGCATTTTGGTTAGAACGCCCTCGTAAGTCATAAAAGAGAAAGTTTGTCAATTAAAGTTCATCGTTTCCCAAAAATCATTATTTTTGGTGAAGCTGTAAAGTTAGGTTTGTATTTTTAATTTTCAAATCAAACAGCATATTAATAAATAGATAAAAATGCCACTACCCATTATCAATTCGATTGCTACTTGGATCTTAAAAAAACGGATTCATCAAATTGAATTGTTTATGAAATATCCCAATGAAGTGCAAGAAGAATTACTTCTTTCTCTTCTCAAAATATCGGAAAACACCATGTTGGGTAGGCAATATGATTTTAATACCATCAAAAATTACCAAACTTTTTCCGAACGGGTTCCGGTTTCTACCTATGAAGATTTAGAACCTATGATAGAACAGACGCGGAAAGGTATGCAAAATATTTTTTGGCCAACTTCCATCAAATGGTTTGCCAAATCAAGCGGAACGACCAATGCCAAAAGCAAGTTTATTCCGGTGAGCAATGAATCACTTGAAAACTGTCATTACAAAGCGAGTAAAGACTTATTGAGTTTATATTTAAACAATAATGAAGATTCGCAGTTGTTTGTCGGTAAAAGTCTTCGCTTGGGTGGAAGTAAAGAACTTTATGAAGATAATAATACTTTTTTTGGTGATTTATCTGCTATTTTGATTGATAATATGCCGATTTGGGCTGAATTTAGTTCAACACCCTCCAACCGCGTTTCACTTATGGGCGATTGGGAAATTAAACTAATGGCAATTGTTCAAGAGACCATTTATGAGGATGTTACCAGTTTGGCCGGCGTGCCTTCCTGGATGTTGGTTTTGCTTAATAAAGTATTAGAAGAAACGGGCAAAACTAATTTATTAGAAATTTGGCCGCATGCCGAAGTTTACTTTCATGGTGGTGTGAGTTTTGACCCCTATCGTGAACAGTATCAAAAATTGTTTCCGAGTAATGATTTTAATTATTACGAAATTTATAATGCTTCCGAAGGTTTTTTTGCCATTCAGGATTTGAATAATTCAAACGACTTACTCCTGATGCTGGACTACGGAATTTTCTATGAATTCATTCCGATGGATACATTTGGTACAACGGAGCAAAAAATTGTACGCTTAGCCGAAGTAGAATTGTTTAAGAATTATGCGGTTGTAATTACAACCAATTCCGGTTTATGGCGTTATATGATAGGTGATACGGTTCGGTTTACTTCTTTAAATCCTTATCGAATCAGAGTTACCGGAAGAACAAAACATTACATCAATGTATTCGGAGAGGAACTTATAGTGGAAAATACCGATCAAGCCATAGCTAAAGCTTGCCATGAAACGCAATCAGAAGTAGTTGATTATACGGTTGCTCCTGTTTTTATGGATGGAAAAGAAAAAGGAGCTCATGAATGGATGATTGAATTTAAAAAATCACCGGAAAACATTAACTATTTCAAAAAAATGCTTGACGATACATTACAATCACTCAATTCGGATTATGAAGCGAAAAGACGTAATAATATGACTTTAAATCCGTTAATTATTAATGTTGCCCGACCAAATTTATTCTATGATTGGTTAAAAGAACGAGATAAATTGGGCGGACAACATAAAATTCCGAGATTATCCAACGAGCGTACTTATTTGGAGCAATTATTACGGATGCAGTTTGCGGAACAGATTTAATATGAAAAAATTAGTTATACTTCTACTTTTAATCACATTCTATTCTTGTGGACCAAGAAGACTTGGTTGTGGACCCGGTAGACGATGTGAAGTTCCAATTCAAAAAGAAAATCATCAAATAATTCCACAAAAAAATCCTGAAGCAAAAACTTCAGGATTAGTTTAATTTAGTATAGTTTGTAATTCTAAGAAACAGCTTTTAATCGTTGTAACATGTTTTTGTTTAACGTATGTTCGGCATAACTTTTTTCGATATGCAGTGTTTTTTCATCTGAGCTTGGCAAATCATACATAGCATCCGTTAAAATGGCTTCGCAAAGCGAACGTAAACCGCGAGCTCCTAATTTGTATTCTAAGGCTTTATCTACAATATAATCCAAAGCTTCTTCTGAAATAGAGAAATCTACACCATCCATTTCAAACAACTTCTTATACTGTTTGATAAGAGCATTTTTTGGCTCAGTTAAAATGGAACGAAGGGTTTCTCGGTCTAATGGATTCATGTAGGATAAAACAGGAAGTCGACCAATAATTTCTGGTATCAATCCAAAATCTTTAATGTCTTTTGGGATGATGTATTGCATCAAATTGTCCTTATCAATTTGATCTAAATTAGCCGAAACACTGTATCCCACTGCTTGACGATTTAATCGTTTGGAAATAATGCGTTCGATACCATCAAAAGCTCCGCCGGCAATGAAAAGAATATTTTGTGTGTTTACTTCAATAAATTTTTGATCAGGATGTTTTCTCCCTCCTTTTGGCGGAACATTCACAACGGTTCCTTCCAACAATTTTAATAATGCTTGCTGAACTCCTTCACCTGAAACGTCTCTGGTAATGGATGGATTATCGCTTTTACGAGCAATTTTATCAATTTCATCAATAAATACAATTCCTCTCTCCGCTTTTGCTACATCATAATCGGCTACTTGTAGTAAACGTGTTAAAATACTTTCCACATCTTCACCAACATAGCCAGCTTCTGTTAATACCGTTGCATCTACAATAGTCAGCGGTACATTCAACATTTTGGCAATGGTTTTAGCCACCAATGTTTTTCCTGTTCCGGTTTGTCCCACCATGATGATGTTGCTTTTTTCAATTTCAACTTCGTCATCATGATTTTTCTGCATCAATCTTTTATAATGGTTGTAAACAGCAACAGACATAACTTTTTTAGTTTGGTCTTGTCCAATTACATATTGATCTAGAAAAGAACGAATTTCTTTTGGTTTTTTGAGCACCAAATCGCCCAAACCATGCGAATGCTTGCTCTGCTTTAGTTCTTCTAAAACAATGCCGTGTGCCTGATCAATACATTTGTCACAAATGTGAGCATCGATACCGGCGATTAACAAATTTGTTTCGGGTTTCTTTCTTCCGCAGAAAGAACATTCCAACATTTCTTTTGCCATATTTTTATGGTAATGGGTTAAAGGTGAATGTGAATTGGTAAAAAATTCACCTAAAACTATTTTCTTCTTAAAACTTCATCAATCATCCCGTATTCTTTAGCTTCATCGGCAATCATCCAATAATCGCGTTCTGAATCTTTATACACTTTTTCAAATGATTGTCCGGAATGATTAGCAATAATTTGATAGAGCTCGTCTTTTAGTTTCAACATTTCTTTTAAGTTGATTTCCATATCAGTTGCAACACCTTGTGCTCCTCCTGAAGGTTGATGAATCATAACTCTTGAATGCGGTAATGCTGAACGCTTTCCTTCGGCACCGGCACACAATAAAACAGCTCCCATAGAAGCGGCCATACCTGTGCAAATTGTGGCTACATCAGGTTTTACATACTGCATGGTATCATAAATCCCCAATCCTGCATAGACACTTCCGCCCGGTGAATTAATATATATTTGAATGTCTTTAGAAGCATCAACACTTTCTAAAAACAACAATTGTGCTTGAATAATATTGGCTACATAATCATCTACTCCTGTTCCCAAGAAGATAATTCTGTCCATCATTAAACGAGAAAAAACGTCTAACTGTGAAACATTTAGTTGACGTTCTTCAATGATGTAAGGGGTCATTCCACTTACAATTTTATCGTAATACATGCTATTCACACCGTGGTGTTTGGTAGCAAATTTTTTAAATTCTTTTCCGAAGTTCATTTTAAAATAGCTGTTTTTTTTATTTGCTCATTTAAACCTAAAAGAGCGTCAAATTAACATTCGACGCCCAAATATACTACTTTTTTTGAAAATTCTTATTCTCCGTACATTTCTTTAACGAACTGTTCGTAAGAAACTTCTTTTGTCTTTACTTTAACTTTCTCTTTAAAAAGACCTAACATCTTTTCGCTCATCACTTGTTCAGACAATCTTTTTACTTCGTCTTGGTTAGAAAGTACGCGGGCTACGATTCCGTCAATATCTTCCTGAGTTGGATTCATTTGACCAAATTGAGCCATTTGTTTTTTAATTAATTCTGAAGTGAATGCTTTCAAATCCTCAAAAGTAATTTGTAAGTTATTCTCTGTCATAATCTTACCTTCAATCAATTGGTAACGAAGACCTCTTTCTGATTTGGCGAATTCTTCTCTTGCCTCTTCTTCTGTCAAAGGTTTTTCACCTGCGTTTTGTAACCATTTGATTAAAAATTCAGAGGGTAAGTCAAACTTGGTGCTTTCCAATAAAAATTCGGTTACATCATTTAAGAATTTTTGATCCGCTTGTTGAGCAAATTGTTTTTCAGCATCTTCTTTGATTTTTGCTTTTACGCCATCAACTGAAGTTACATTTCCTTCTCCAAATAATTTATCAAACAATTCTTGATTTAATTCTGCTTTTTCACTGGTTGTAATCCCTTCAATTTTAGCTGAAACTTCAATATCCAAACCATGTACTAAATCGTGATCAACTTTTAAATAATCCATTAGTTTATGATCGTCATCAAACAACCCTTTGGTTCCAATTTCGATTACATCCCCCACTTTTTTGCCGATGAATTTTTTGGCAGTTTTTTTGTCTTTAAAAACATCCAAAGAAATAGAAGTTGTACTATTGATTCCGTTTACTTCGTTTGAGAACGTAACATTTAAATCGTCACCTTCTTCTACTGTATCTTTCGAAATTAATTTTCCATATTGTTTTTGGATTCGTTCTACTTGATCGTTCAACATTTTATCATCCGCAATAATTTTGAACGCTGTAATGTTATTTTTTGCAGACAAATCCACTGAAAATTCCGGAGCTAATCCTAACTCGAAATCAAATGTAAAATCTTCTTTATTCCAATCGAAATCTTCTGTAACTTTTGGAAGCGGATTCCCTAAAATATCTAATTTTTCTTCAACTAAATAGTTGTTTAAGTTTTCTTGTAATACTTTGTTTACTTCTTCCAACAACACGGCTTTTCCATATTGTTTCTGAATTAAACTCATTGGCACTGCTCCTTTTCTAAATCCTGGAATTAAAGCATTTTTTCGATAATCTGCCAATACTTTTTCTACTTTAGAAGCATAATCATTTTTGGAAACCGCCACGGTAACCACCGCATTCAAAGCATCCACATTTGTTCTTGTGATATTCATTTCTATTTATATACTAAAATTGGGTGGCAAAAGTACAACTTTTTCACCACCCAACCAATAGTAATTACTTGAATTTTAACAATTCAGCGTAGTTATTTTTCTTCTCCTTTTGTTAACTTATAAACGACAGATTGAAATATCGACAAAATTATACTGAAAAATAATGCCGTCCAAAACGATTCTACATGAAAACCGCCCACAATATTACTACACAGTAAAACAATAAAAGCGTTGATTACAAGCAGAAAAAGACCCAAAGTTAGGATTGTTACGGGCAGAGTGAACAACACAATTAATGGTTTGATAAATATATTTAACAAACCTAAAATAATGGCAACATAGATAGATTGAATAAAACTATCAACGGTAACGCCCGGCAAAAGATGGGCAATTAGCATTACCAAAGCAGCTGTTATTAAAATTCGAAGCAATAACCCCATACGTTAAAATTTTAATTAAAATTACAAAAAAATATTAAGGTTTTAAAAATTTCATCACAATTTCAAAAAACAGCTTTGGATTTTCGGCATGCAACCAATGCCCTGCATTTGGAATTGTTTGAAATTCAGCATTTGAAAATTGATTTTTAATTGGTTCAAAATCTTCATCTAAGATATATCTTGAGTTTCCTCCTCTGATGAACAAAGTTGGTTTTTCAAAATGAGCTTCTTCCGGAATAGCTTTTCCAACCTGCTCAATTTCTTTATTAAAAACATCCAAATTAAATCGGAATGCCAATTGCCCCGGTTCTTTCCAATATAAACTTTTCATTAAAAATTGACGGGTTCCAAAGTCAGGAATGTATTTCTTTACTATTTCTTCCACTTCACTTCTTTCGGGTTTTACTGAAAAATCAACTGCATTTAATCCTTTTAAAATATCTTGATGATGTGGTCGATAATATTTCGGACCGATATCAGCAACAATCAACTTATCAATTAATTCGAAATGATTTATCGCTAAAAACATAGCCACTTTTCCTCCCATCGAATGCCCAATAATGTCTATTTTTTTTAATTGATGGAAATTACAGTACGCAACAATATCCTCTGACATTACTGTATAGTTAAATTCATTCGAATGAAAACTTCTCCCGTGATTACGCAAATCGAGCATATGAACTTGAAAACCTTGTTCTGCAAATTGAGTGCCGAGTGTTTTCCAATTATCAGACATTCCTAAAAATCCATGAAGAATAATTAGCGGCTTTCCTTCTCCTTCTATTTTTGAATATAACATTTTATCGGATTTTTAATTATACCTAGGAAGTTTTAAAAACTTTTCAGGTCTAAAAGCATTTTACTTAAGTTTATGTAAATACATATTCACCACATTTTCGATTCCGAGATAAAGTGACTCACAAATGAGTGCGTGACCAATGGAAACTTCTAATAAATTAGGAATATTTTCTTTAAAAAACTGAATATTATCCAAGCTCAAATCGTGTCCGGCATTGACACCCATTTCTAATTGATTAGATAAAACGGCTGCTTCAATGTAGGGTTGAATTCCACTTTTGTTTCCCAAACTGTATTGATGAGCAAACGCTTCTGTATATAATTCAATTCGGTCTGTACCGGTGATTTTAGCACCTTCAATCATCGACAAAACCGGATCAACAAAAATCGAAGTTCGGATATCATTTCGTTTAAATTCCTGAATAACTTCTATTAAAAAACTTTTGTTTTTGATGGTATCCCAACCCGCATTTGAAGTTAATGCATCATCTGCATCGGGCACTAATGTTACTTGCGTTGGCTTTACTTCCAATACTAAATCGATGAATTTTTGAACCGGATTTCCTTCAATATTAAATTCAGTATAAACAATCGGTTTCAAATCACGAGCGTCCTGATAACGAATATGGCGTTCGTCCGGGCGAGGATGAATGGTGACACCATGAGCCCCAAAATGCTGCACATCTTTGGCCACTTGCATCACATTTGGCACATTTCCGCCTCTGGAATTTCGAAGTGTTGCAATTTTGTTGATATTTACGCTTAACTTTGTCATAAATTAGAAACGATTGAATTAGAAAATGATTGCAAAAATACAAACTAAAACATGCTCTTTTATAGTATTTTTTGATTATTTTGCAACGAAATTAAATGGCTATGTTAGAAATAACGAACTACATCAACAATGATTTTAAACCGTTTGACAGTAAAGAAACTATTGAAAACATTCAAGATTTTTTTACCGATTTAACGTTTTCTCATTTTCCGGTAGTGCAGGAAGGAATTTACATTGGAAGTATTGCTGCCGATGATGTCATTACTTTTGACAATCACAAATCGGCAATAGACTATCGTTACACTTTGGAAGGTTTTTTTGCCAGAAACAACATGATATGGCTTGATGTTTTGGAGGTTTTTGCACAGAATCACACCAATTTAATTCCGGTTTTAGACGAACAAAACAATTATTTAGGTTATTATGAGCTAAACGATATTGTTCAGTTTTTTGCCGAAACGCCATTTCTTAAAGAACAAGGCGGTATTATTATCGTTAAAAAACCTACCGTTGATTTTTCAATGAGCCAAGTTACACAAATAATTGAAACGAATAACGGCAAGATTTTAGGTGTTTTTATTTCTGAGGCAAATGCTGATTTTGTTGAAATTACCATTAAACTATCGCTGGGTGGCATGAACGAAATAATACAGACTTTCCGACGATACAATTATGAAATCGTTTCAGAACACCAAGAGGACAATTATTTGAACAATTTGAAAGAACGTTCAGATTATTTAGATAAATACTTAAATATCTAAGCATGAAAATTGCGATTTTCGGACAGTATTATCAAAATGATACACGACCTATTATTAAGGACATTTTTGTGTATTTGAACCATAATCATGTTGAATTGGTGATAGAGGAAGCCTTTTTGAAAATTTTGTATGCTGAGGAAATTCTAAAAAAAGAGTACAGAACATTTTCAACTTATAAAGATTTAGACAGCAGCTTTGACCTTCTAATTAGTATTGGTGGTGACGGAACCATTTTACGAGCCATTACTTATGTTCGAAATACAGGAATACCTATTTTGGGCATCAATGCCGGTAGACTAGGTTTTTTAGCCAAAGTGCAAAAAGAAAATATTGAATTGTTTTTACAATCCATCTTAAATAAAAATTACAGTGTGTCCAAACGAACTTTATTAAGTTTAGAGAGCAATCCAAAAAACACAGAAATCAAAGACATTAATTTTGCCTTAAACGAAATTTCGGTTAGTCGTAAAGATACTACCTCCATGATTACTGTTGAAACCTACCTTAATGGTGAATATTTGACTTCCTATTGGGCAGATGGCCTTATAATATCTACACCAACAGGATCCACCGGTTATTCTTTGAGTTGTGGCGGACCGGTTTTAACTCCTGATGTAAAAAGTTTAGTTATTACACCTATTGCTCCGCATAACCTCAATGCGAGACCATTAGTTATTCCGGATAAAACAGAAATCAGATTAAAAGTTTCGGGTAGAGAGCCACAGTTTTTGGTTTCTTTGGATAGTAGAATTGCTACAATGGATAACGAAACCGTTTTAACCATTAAAAAAACACAATTTAAAATTAATATGGTTGAAATTAATGACGAAACGTTTCTAAAAACACTTCGAAACAAATTATTATGGGGTGTTGACAAACGAAATTAACCCAACTTTAAAAAAAATAAACCCCTTCAACTATACTACCACCCTTTTATTTCCGTTTTTTTTGAAATTAATTTGTGATAAATAGCAATTATTTAGCTGTAAACTAGTGATAATTGTTATATTTGCACGCTATTTCAAAATCGATGAATAGAATAAAGATTGCATTGTTTTTTACACTCTTTTATGTCGGATTAAATGCCCAAATTAACGAAATAGGTGTTTTTGCCGGAGGAGCGAATTATATTGGTGATGTTGGACCAACCACCTATATTGCACCAAATGACCTTGCTATTGGAATTATTTATAAATGGAATAGAAGTACGAGGCACACCTATCGTTTTTCTTACACATATGGAAAAATTTCATCTAATGATTTGGATTCAGATGTGCCTGATAGAAAACTAAGAGGATTAAATTTTAAAAATACCCTCCATGAAGTTTCGGCCGGAATGGAGTTTAATTTTTTTGAATTTGATTTGCATAGTATGAAGCCACAATTTACTCCATACGTGTACACGGGTTTGAGTTATTTTGCATACAAAGAGTTATATTATTTAGAAAGTAAAGCCAGTGAAGATTATCAGGAAGGAGCATTAGCTATTCCCATGATTGTTGGTGTTAAAGCAAAATTAACAAGAGACTTAGTTGCAGGTTTTGAAATTGGGGCTCGATTTACGTTTACTGATAATTTGGACGGGAGTAATCCAAAAAACGAAAATTTGTTATCCTTACAATTTGGAAATATAAATAGTAAAGATTGGTATATGTTTACCGGATTTACATTAACTTATACATTTGGAGAAAACCCTTGTTTTTGTCCGGAATAAAAATGATTTTAGAAGAACAAATAAATAAAGACAACTTACCCAAACACCTTGCTATCATAATGGATGGTAATGGTCGTTGGGCAAAACAACAAGGAATGATCCGAGCTTTTGGTCATGAAAAAGGCACAAAATCGGTGAGAGAAACAGTTGAATGTTGTGCTAAACTTGGTATTGAAAACCTTACTTTATACGCTTTTTCAACCGAAAATTGGAATCGTCCTAAATTAGAAGTAGATACTTTGATGAATTTATTAATAAAATCATTAAAAAAAGAGTTGAAAACACTCCAAAAAAATGAAATTAGACTAAATTCAATCGGTAATTTGTCCCTTTTACCAACTTCTGCACACAAAGAACTTTTAGAAGTAATTAACAAAACAAAGGAAAATAAACGAATGACTTTAACACTCGCTTTGAGTTACGGATCCAGAGAGGAGTTGGTTTCCGCCATAAAAACGATATGTGATAAAGTTAAAAATAATATAATTTCGCCAGAATCTATTGATGAAACAATTATAAATCAACATCTTTACACACACAATCTACCCGATGTTGATTTATTAATCAGAACCAGTGGAGAACACCGAATCAGTAATTTTTTGTTATGGCAAATTGCCTATGCAGAATTGTTTTTTACTGATGTCTTGTGGCCGGATTTTAGAGAACAACATTTATATGAAGCTATTATTAGTTATCAAAAAAGAGAACGTAGGTTTGGAAAAACAAGTGAACAAATTAAATAAACAAAGCGTGTTGAGAAACATTACGTCAATTTTTGCAATACTTTTTTTGGGAAGTATTTTTCAATTAAGAGCACAAGAATCTATACCTTATGAAAGAGGTTCCCAATACATTTTAGGTGGTGTTGAAGTTACCGGAAAAATAACCTTTAATCAACAAACTGTCGTCACTTTTTCAGGATTGGAAAAAGGGCAAAAAATTGTAGTTCCCGGAGAAGAAATAAGTACCGCAATTAAAAAATTAGGCAAACTCGGTTTGTTTAGTGATATTGATATGTACGTCAATCGTATCAAAGGAGACACTATTTTTTTAGAATTGAACATGGTCGAACTCCCCAAATTAAATGAAGCTAAAATTCAAGGACTTAAAAAAAGTAAAGCAGAAACACTTTTAAAAGAAATTAACCTAACAAAAGGGAAAGTTGTAAATGAAAATTTAATCACTACAACCAAAACCACCATAGAAAACAAATATAAAAAAGACGGATTCTATAATACCAAAGTAGCCATTAACACCATTCAAGATACAACCAGCGGAAATGAAGTTAAGATGGTTATCAATGTAGATAAAGGTAAAAAAATTAAAGTTTCCAGTATCGACATTGAAGGAAATGAAGAGATGAAGGACAGCAAATTAAAAAGAGCGATGTCCAATACAAAAGTAAAATTCCCCGGTAGATTCTGGAAAGGCTCTAAATTTATCAAAGAAAATTACAAAGAAGATTTGGTGAGTCTTCTTGATAAATACAAAGAAAAAGGGTATCGGGACGCACGAATTATTTATGACAGTGTTACGTTTAACAACAAAAAAAACACTGTTGATGTAAAGATTAAAGTAGAAGAAGGTAAAAAATACTATTTTGGTGATATCAAATTCTTGGGAAATACTATTTACTCAGACGAAGGTCTTAGTCGTGTCTTAGGAATCAAAAAAGGAGAAACTTACAACGGTGTTTTACTTCAAGAACGAATTGCTAATAAGAAAAATCCGGACGCCAACGATATCACCAATCTATATCAAAATAACGGCTATTTATTTTCAAACATCAACCCGGTAGAAGTTCGAACTGCTAACGATACTATCGATTTTGAAATTAGAATTTTAGAAGGACCGTTGGCCTATTTTAATAAGATTACAGTTGTTGGAAACGATAAAACAAATGATCATGTAATTTATCGTGAACTTCGAACAAAACCGGGACAAAAATACAGCAAAGAAGACTTAGTTCGCACAATTAGAGAAATTGGACAGTTAGGTTTTTTTGATCCCGAGGCTATTGACCCTAAATTTAAAAATGTAGATCCGGCTGCGGGAACTGTTGATATAGAATATAATCTAGTAGAAAAAGGTTCAAGTCAAATTGAATTGCAAGGAGGTTATGGCGGTGGTGGATTCATTGGAACACTTGGTTTATCTTTCAACAATTTTTCGGCTAGAAATATTTTTAAGAAAGATGCTTATAAACCACTTCCTATGGGAGATGGACAAAGAATGTCTTTGCGTTTACAAGGAAGTTCATTCTTTCAAACCTACAGTTTAACGTTTTCTGAGCCATGGTTAGGTGGGAAAAAACCAATTCAATTTTCTACTTCTATATCGCACAGTAAACAATATGCAAATAATTTTAGAAGTAGAGATGTTGATCGAGATCGATACTTCAATATAACCTCTATTTCGGTTGGAATTGCCAAAAGATTAACTGTCCCAGATGACTTTTTTGTGTTATCTCAGTCCCTTAGCTTTCAATATTATGACTTAAATAACTATAATATTTCACAACTATTTACATTTGGTGATGGTTCCTCCAGAAATCTAGCCTATACAATAGGTTTGACAAGGAACAATAAAGGGGTCAACCCAATCTACCCGGTTTATGGTTCTGAGTTTTCAATTACTGCTAAATTTACACCTCCTTATTCGTTATTTAATGGAGTTGATTATGGTGATTTAAAAAATCAAAAAGAATATAAACTAAGAACTACTCAAGAGACACCTGACCCAAGCACAGGAAACACTATTCCAATTGGGACATTAATCGATGAAAATGGAAACCCTGTTTCTGAAGAAAATTTCGCAGATGCAGCGGTTGATCAAGGAAAAGTAGACCAAAAACGATTCAATTGGTTAGAATTTTATAAAATTAAATTAAAAGTAGATTGGTATACTAAAATTGCCGGAACCAATCAAAATGCATTGGTATTCAGAACATTAGGCGAATTTGGGTTTATGGGAGCTTATAACAATGAAAGAGGGTTAGTGCCATTTGAACGTTTCTTTTTAGGGGGTGATGGATTAGCTAACTTTGCTTTGGATGGTAGAGAAGTCATCCAGCTTCGAGGTTATCCAAATCAGTCATTGGTTCCTTTAGATGAAAATGGAAATCAAGTAGATGGGGGTACAATCTACAACAAGTTTACTATGGAACTTCGTTATCCCATAACTTTAAAATCTGCCGCTTCTATCTATGTATTAGGCTTTGTAGAAGCCGGAGCTTCGTATAATAACTTTCAGGAATACAATCCTTTTAAACTGCAACGTTCCGCAGGTATGGGACTTAGGGTATTCATGCCAGCCTTTGGTTTATTGGGAATTGACTTCGGACACGGCTTTGACGCATTACCCGGACAAACACAAAAAAATGGCTGGGAGACACATTTTATTATCGGACAACAATTTTAATTGTTAATTTCTGTTATATTTACATGATAATTTTAAAGAATATGAAGAAATTAGTTTTTTTATTGCTCTTATCACTATCCGGAATGGCTGTTGAAGCACAAACCAGAGGTGTGAGAATCGGTTATATTGATATGGAATATATCCTTCAAAATGTTCCGGATTATACGGAAGCAAAAAATCAATTAGAATTAAAAGCTCAAAAGTGGAAACAAGAAATTGAAACCAAACAAAATGAAATTGATGCTTTTAAAGAAAGCCTTGCAAACGAAAGAGTGCTTTTAACCAAAGAATTAATTGAAGAAAAAGAAGAGGAAATCAAATTTCTTGAAACAGAACTTATCGATTACCAACAAAAAAGATTTGGTCCTAACGGTGATTTAATCGTTCAGAAAGCAGTTTTAATAAAACCTATCCAAGACCAGGTTTTTACTGCAGTACAAGATTTAGCAGAAGCTAAAAAATTTGATTTTATTCTTGATAAATCATCCGATTTGACAGTGCTTTTTGCTGCGAAAAGACATGACATCAGCGATCAAGTGATTCGCTCATTAACTCGAGCTTCAAAACGTGAACAAATGAGTAAAAAGCAACTCAAAGCATTAGAAGAAAAAGAACGTATTGAAGATTACAAAGACGATAATAACCCAGCATTAGAAGAACGAAAAAAAATTCTTGAAGAACGAAAATCAAGAAGAGATAGTATTGCAGAAGCTCGTAAAGCACTTGCTGCTCAAAAGAAAAAAGACTTTGAGGACAGACGTGCTAAAATGAAAGAAGAACGGGAAGCAAAAAAGAATGGCACAGTTTCTGATAAAGATGTAAAAGAAGACGATAAAACAACTGATGGGGACGCTTCCACTGATAAAAAATCAGAAGAAAATACGGAAACAGAAGAGTCAAAACCAACAGCTGCTGAAGTAAAACAGAAAGCAGAACAGGAAAGACAACAAAAATTAGAAGAACGAAAAAAACAAATTGAGGAACGTAAACAAAAAATATTAGCCGATCGAGAAGCCGCAAAAAAAGCAAGAGAAGAAAAACAAAACGAAAACAAAGAAAAACAAAACGAAAACAAAGAAAAACAAAACGAAAACAATAATTAATAATAACTAGAAATGATGAAACAATTGAAAACTTTATTTATTGCGACTATTTTATTCTTTAGTGCAAGCCAAATTGCATCCGCACAAACAAAAATAGCACATGTCGATACAAATGAGTTAATTACGAAAATGCCTGCTATGATTGATGCTCAAAAACAATTAGAAACGCTTAGCAAACAATATGATGCAGAATTCAAAACAATGGCCGATGAATATTATGCGAAATTGAAAAAATATGATGAAGAAGCGGCAACCGTTACTGAAAAAGTAAACGAAGAAAGAGCAAAAGAAGTACAGGATATGGAAAAACGAATCAGAGATTATAGAGAAACTGCTCAAAAAGAGTTGCAACAAAAAGAATCTGATTTGGCTAAACCATTAATGGAAAAAATCAAAGCTTCAATTGCAAAAGTCGGAAAAGCAAAAGGTTTCAATTATGTTATCGATGTAAACTCTGCTATTTTTGCTGACGGAACCGATTTAACTTTAGATGTTAAGAAAGACTTAGGTTTCTAAGAAATCTATCAAAAAAACATAAAAACTGCTCACCCAATTTAACGGGAATTGAGCAGTTTTTTTTTATTTTTGAAATATGACAAATTCAGCACCCATAGGTCTATTTGATTCCGGAATTGGCGGTACTTCCATTTGGAAAGAAATTCACACCTTACTACCAAATGAAAACACTATTTACCTAGCCGACAGTAAAAATGCACCTTATGGCCAAAAATCGAAAGAAGAGATAATCTCCTTGAGCAAAAAAAATACTGAATTTTTATTAAATCAAAATGCAAAATTAATTGTAGTGGCTTGCAATACCGCCACCACCAATGCCATAAAAGAACTTAGAGCGAGTTATGATGTTCCGTTTATTGGTATTGAGCCGGCTATAAAACCTGCTGCAAACAACTCTGAAACACACACGATTGGTATTTTGGCCACAAAAGGAACATTAAGCAGTGAATTATTTAACCAAAATGTGTTGAATTACCCCAATACAAAAATTGTAGAACAAGTGGGTTATGGTCTCGTTCAGCTAATTGAAGAAGGCAAAATGATTTCTAATGAAATGACGGTTTTACTGAAGAAATATTTAGAGCCTATGGTGGACGCCAACATTGATTATTTAGTTTTAGGATGCAGTCATTACCCCTATTTAATTCCTCAAATTAAAAAAATTCTACCAAAGCATATTAGAATTATCGATTCCGGTGAAGCTGTTGCCCGTCAGACAAAAAATATTTTATCAGAAAAGAATTTATTGAGCGAAGAAAAGAATTGCAATCAAATCTTTTATACTAATTTTAATCCAACAGTATTAAAATCAATTTTGAAAAATAAATACCCGGTTATTGAAAAAGACTTTTAGAATTATTCTTCCTTAAACCATCCGGAATACATCACATAATTATTCGAAATACGATCAATTTCACCTGCAAAGTCTGATTGATTGATATCTTTGACTTTCTTTGCAGGAACACCGGCATAAATTGTTCCCGATTCTACGTGTGTGTTTTGTGTTAAAACAGCTCCTGCAGCAATAATCGAATTGCTTTCTATCACACAATTATCCATCACAATGGCTCCCATTCCGATTAAAACATTATCATGAACAGTACAACCATGCACGATGGCATTATGACCAATGGAAACATTATTACCGATAATTGTTGGGTGCTTTTGATAAGTACAATGAATTATCGCTCCATCTTGAATGTTAACTTTATTACCTATTTTAATAAAATGAACATCCCCACGTACCACAGCATTAAACCAGATACTACACAAAGACCCAAGTTGAACATCACCAACAATAGTAGCATTTTCCGCTACATAACAATCACCTGGAATAACAGGTGATTTACCGTTTACAGACTTAATTATCATAGATGAAAAAAATCCCGACAAGTGTCGGGATGAAATTTATTAGTTAATTGCAGGACAGTTACATTGGTATTTTTCTCGTTTACAGAATAAATTCATACCCAATGTAATTTGGTGGAATCCAGAATTATCAAAACGAACATTACCTGTTAAATGAGAATATGTGTAAGCAAACATAAACTGATTAAAATTTACACCAACTATAGGTGTAATATATTGTAATCTTTGTTCACCAATATTTCCGCCCTCTAAATATTCAGCTCCATCAAAACTTCTTCTATATGACAAACCGCCCCATAATTTACCAAAATCCATATTTTTATACACCTTTAAATTCAAATCAATTGATCTTTCCTTAGTCTGTTCAACTAATTGAAAAAGAATGGAAGGCTCCCATTGCAAACGATCACTATTCCCAAATACATAGCCTGCACTTATAAGATATTTTCTAAGATTATCTGTTTCAAAATCAGTATACAATTCTCTTCTAACATTACCCATTAAATTTTTAACAGTAAAATGAGTATAAAATTCTAGATAATTATAGGATGCCCCTAAATCTAAATTAAAATACGAATCCTTTTGAGTAATACCTCCTACAATTGGATCAAATGGTTGATTATTTAACCAATCCGTTTCATCCAATTGACTTTGTACTAAAATACCACTTAGTCCAAATGACAATTGATTTAAATCAATTTCACTACGTGAAAACATAATGTGGTGAGCATATGTTAATTTTATACCTTTTTGCGAGTGGTATCCGTTTCGATCGGAAAACAAAATAGCACCAATTCCGGAGCGTTCCCCCACACCTGTATTAAAACTTGCTGTACTCAAACTTGGTGCATCTTCCTGACCAAACCATTGTGCTCGACTGGTTACTCTTAATTTACCACAATTAGCAGCACCGGCCATAGAAGGATGGATTAGATAATAATTATCTGTTAAATAATCCGAATATACAGCAATCCCTTCTTGCGAAAAAGAAAACTGCGAAATAAATAACACTAGAAGTAAATAAGATTTTTTAAAATTAAGATTCAGATTCATGGGGTTTCTATCTTTTTAATGAAAAATGTGCTTTAAATGTTTTGGTTTGATCGTTTTCTACATACTCTACCGTAAACCAATAATCGGTTGATGGGAGGTTTTGACCGTTGAATGTTCCATCCCATCCTTGACCCGCAGGGGCTATTTGTTTCAGGAATTTTCCATAGCGGTCAAATATATAAATTTTTGCGTTAGGATTGGTCTCTCTTAAGGTAAAAATATTCCATGTGTCATTATGACCATCTCCATTGGGTGTAAAGAACAATGGATAATCTACCACATACACCTCGATAGTGGCATCTTGACATCCGTTTAAGTCTTGTACCGTCACCAAATGACTTCCTGCACTCACATTGGTAAACACATTGCTGGCTTGGAATGGACCATAGTCTAAACTATACACATAATTCGAATTGCCTTGATCCGGAATCGTGATTCCTTCTGCAATGATGGTGATTGTAGCATTATCAGTAAAATAATTGCTCTGTACATAACTCAAGGTGGCTTGCTCGGATTGAACCACATTCACCGTTACCGTATTGGAACAGTTGGGCTCAGTTTGGTCATTGATAACCGTTAAGGTATAGGCTCCCGGTGTGTTTACCGTTAAGTTTGCGTCTGTTCCCAATACATTTCCTGCGGAATCTGTCCATGAAAACTCGTGTGTGTCTGGATCTAATCCACTCTCTAAGACCGCTTCTCTAATGATGGCTCCCGTTAAAGGATCGGCACAAATAAAGTCGTCCTGAACTGTTGGCTCGGGTAACTTGTGAACCGTTAGGGTTATCGGAACAATGGTCGGACAACCACTTTGCGTGTTCGGATTAACCAAAATGGCATATATCTCCTGACTCATCGGTGTTGTATTGACAAAAGCTGTTGCATCCGCTCCACTGATTGCCGTACTGTAATCGTTCTGTGCTG
>NZ_SBKQ01000012.1 GCF_004122145.1 Flavobacterium piscinae | reverse complement strand
GCCCGGTGGTGTTATAAACAGTAAGTTTTTTTACCCCATCATACACAAAAGAAATTTGAGCCAGCTCACCCACAGGGTTTAGCAGTAGCTGCATTACTTTTTGATCGTGACTAGGTACACTCAAGGTACAGGTTTGACCAATTTGAATAGGCGTAGTGCGGTTAGTGGTAGTGCCATCACCCAATTGCCCAAAGTTGTTACGCCCCCAAGCCCATAATGTGCCTTGGTTGTCGATGGCTAGGGTGTGTTGATAGCCACAGTTTACTTTAGCCCAGTTGGTAGCAGTACCCACTTGCGTGAAAAATGAGACTAAAGTTGTCGTACCAATGCCTATTTGTCCGTATTGATTACGCCCTGTAGCCCAAAGAGAACCATCATTTTTGAGTGCCATCGTATGTAAGCTAGAGTTTTCAACACTTAGCCAATCATTAGCAGTACCAATTTGAGTTAAAGTTAATATGTTAGCCGTATTACCCAAACCAAGCACAGAACCTTGTTCACCTACTCCCCAAATGGTACCATCATTTTTTTTAAATATCGATTGACTATTACCCGGTGTGGCTTGCAACCATTCACCATTAGGGAGCAACGGGAGCTGCGTAGGAGTGCCTAAGCCTGCATTTGAGCCCGTAGCAAGCCTGCCCGAGACCCCCCCCCCAAAAACCCCAAATAGTGCCGTCGCTTCGGCGGAGAAGCGTGTGACGGTAACTGGTTTTCAAGCTCTCCCAATCGGTTATAGTAGTGTTTTGGGTGAATGTGGAAGTATCTGTAATACTACCAATACCCAATTGCCCAACAAAGTTATAGCCACAACCCCAGAGTGTTCCATCTGTTTTTTGAGCAATCACAAACTTTTCACCTGCACTTACCTTCATCCAAGTAGTACCCGGTAGTATTTGAGCGGGAGAGAGTCGACCTGTAGTAGAACCATCACTCAATTGACCTTCGCTATTATCCCCCCAACCCCAAAGACTGCCATCTTGTTTAAGGGCATACGAAGAATTGCTGCCTGCCGCTACAAAAGCCCAATCGGTATCAGTGCCAATTTGTGTGGGTACATTGCGGTTGGATGTTGTGCCATCGCCCAATTGACCATTCGTGTTTTCCCCCCAAGCCCAGAGTGTACCATCGTGTTGAATACCTAAATTAAAATTACCAAATCCACTGGAACTACTATCCACTTGCAACCAACATTGGGCTTGTGTAAAAAAACTGCACAGAAATAATGCAAATAATGATGTTTTTTTCATGATACTGTATATTAACCTCACCCTCAACCTCTCTCCTATGGAGAGAGGAGGGTCGAAAATCGGATTGTTTTTAAATTCTTCTTTGGTTATACCGGGTTTTCCTTTCGTTTTTACGCGGTTTACCTTGTCTTGGTCAACGTAAAAGGTAAGGTCTCCTATGGTTCCTGTGATGGTAAAGGGAGCTAAGACAATTGCCATGGTTTTATGATTTAGGTTTTCAAATATCTTAAAATGATTTTGGATTTGCAAGGGGGGGGTGTCGGTTGTCGGTTGTCTGTTGTCGGTTTTCTGTGAGGTTTTCTGTGAGGTTTTGTGTGAGGTTTTGTGGAGTGTGAGGGAGTTGCTGCGAAGTTGCAAACTTCGCAGAGCAGTGGAGCAGTGGTTTTGTGGAATGTAGGGAGTAGCTGCGAAGTTGCAAACTTCGCAGAGCAGTGGTGTCTGTTGTCTGTTGTCAGTTGTCTGTTGTCTGTGAGGTTTTGTGGAATGTAGGGAGTAGCTGCGAAGTTGCAAACTTCGCAGAGCAAGGGATAGCTGCGAAGTTGCAAACTTCGCAGAGCAGTGTTGCAAACTTCGCAGAGCAGTCATCACACGAAGGGATTCGTGCCTCTACTTTGAGTTTGATAAAAGAGTATTAAATATATCACTTACTTAGAATAAAAGACAGCTAACTTTTACTTCGTTTGAAGATTTTACTTCAGTTAAACAAATAATGTTTATTTTTGCCCTGCAAAATACTTAATTTTCATGTATAGAAATGGTATAAAGCCTTTGTTTGACTTCTTTGCAGCTTTTGTAGGTTTAGTGCTGTTGTTGCCCATTTTTATTGTAATTACCATTTTTTTATACTTTTCTAACCAAGGGAAGCCTTTCTTTTTCCAATCACGTCCGGGTAAACACGGCAAAATTTTTAAGATTGTTAAGTTCAAAACCATGAATGATCGAACAGATGGTGAGGGAAAATTATTACCGGATGCAGACCGTCTGACCTCTGTAGGTCGCTTTGTTCGAAAGACATCGTTAGATGAGATTCCGCAATTGCTTAATGTGCTCAAGGGCGACATGAGTTTGGTAGGACCCCGTCCGTTGTTGACTCACTACCTGCATTTATATAACGATTTTCAGAACCGCCGGCATGAGGTTAAGCCCGGTATCACCGGTTGGGCTCAAGTGAATGGTAGAAATGCCATCTCTTGGGATAAAAAATTTGAATATGATGTTTGGTATGTAGATCATCTTTCGTTTACCTTGGATGTTAAAATATTGATTAAAACGGTGTTGAAAGTTGTAAAGAGTGAAGGTATTAACGCCGCAGATGCGGCCACAATAGAGCCTTTTGATGGACAATAAAGTTACTTTGTACGGAGCCAGCGGACATGGAAAAGTAATCATTGATATACTTGAATCCATGGGTGTTGGTATCGCCACTGTTTTGGATGATAATCCGAATTTGAAAGCACTATTAACCTATCCGATTTCAAAGCCAACCGAAGTTGATAGGGTAGAAGACCGCAACGTCATTATCTCGATTGGTAATAATAAAGTGCGAAAAGCATTGTCGCAAAAAATGAATTGTCATTTTGCACAAGCCATTCATCCTACGGCCACCCTATCAAAGCATACCCGATTAGGCGAAGGTACGGTTGTGATGGCAGGCGTAATTATTAATCCCGACACTACAATTGGGGCACATTGTATCATTAATACCGGAGCAATAGTGGAGCATGACTGCATGATCGGCGATTTTGTCCATTTATCTCCCAATGTTTCCTTGGCCGGTAATGTTCAAGTAATGGAAGGAGCCCATGTGGGTATAGGAGCCAGTGTAATTCAGGGCGTAAAAATAGGAAAATGGGCTACAGTAGGAGCCGGTTCAGTCATCATAAAAGATGTTCCGGATTATGCCGTTGTGGTTGGTAATCCCGGAAAAATAATAAAATATAATACAACGAATGAATAAATCAAAAATATGGCTTTCTTCTCCGCATATGGGCGGAAATGAGCAACAGTTTGTAAACGAGGCTTTTGAAGCCAATTGGGTTGCACCTTTGGGACCGAATGTAACGGGATTTGAGACTGATTTAGAACACTATTTAGATTCAGATGTTCATGTAGGTGCCTTGAGTTCGGGCACTGCGGCTTTGCATTTGGCGTTGATACTTTTGGGTATTCAGCCCGGTGATGAGGTCCTTTGTCAGAGTATGACTTTTTCAGCTTCAGCAAATCCGATCGCTTATTTGGGAGCACTACCAATTTTTGTAGACAGTGAACCTACCACGTGGAATATTTGTCCGAATGCTTTGGAGGATGCAATCAAGGATCGTATTCAAAAAGGGAAAAAGCCCAAAGCCATTGTTGCTGTACACTTGTATGGTATGCCCTTTCAGGTTGATGCCATTTTAGCCATTGCACAGCGTTATGAAATTCCAATTGTAGAAGACAGTGCGGAAGCGTTAGGTAGTACGTATCAAGGGAAAAAGTGTGGTACGTTTGGAACTATAGGTGTTTTATCGTTTAACGGAAATAAAATTATCACCACCTCCGGCGGTGGAGCATTGGTAGCCAAGACAAAAGAATTGAAGGAAAAGGCTGTTTTTTTAGCTACACAAGCCCGCGATGCAGCACCGCATTACCAACACTCTGAAATTGGCTACAATTACCGGTTGAGTAATATTTGTGCCGGTATCGGACGGGGTCAGATGCAAGTATTGGATGACCACATTGCCTTGCGACGTGGTATGCATACTTTTTATCAAGAAGCATTGAAAGGCGAGGAAGGTATCACCGTTTTTTCGGAACCCCATGCTGATTATTTTTCTAATCATTGGCTTTCAGCTCTTGTCATAGACCCGGAAAAATGCCACGGCAAAACGAGGGAAGATTTGCGTTTGGCTTTTGAAGCGGAAAATATTGAGAGTAGGCCATTATGGAAACCCATGCATTTGCAACCGGTTTTTGAAAACTATTTGTACTTTGGTGGTAAAGTATCCGAGCATTTATTTACTAACGGACTGTGTTTACCTTCAGGTTCCAATTTGACCGATGCGGAACGCAACCGTATTTTGGAAGTTTTGCAACGATTTAAAAATTAAGTTTTTTTTAAGATTTATTTTTTTTATATCTTTACTTTTCTGAACTAAAACTAAACCACTTTGAACGATTCTGAAAAAAAGAATTTTCTTTACGAATTCTCGCAATTTGTTTCGGGGCTTAACTTGCGTTTTAGCTTTAAAAACATGGGCTATTTGCCCCGTTGGATTGTTTTATTGTTGGACACCTTCACCGTTGCTTTTTCAGGGGTTCTGACGTATCTGTTATTTAATGGTGTTAAGTTAGCGTACATTCAGGCCGCCAATGAGTTAGTTGCCTTTGTCGTTTATATTGGAATTGCTGTTTTTTTCTTTTGGGTTTTTAAAACGTACTCCGGAATCATTCGGCATTCTTCCTACATTGATGCGTTGAAATTATTTTTTGCCCAATCGGCCACCTTGATGGTGATGGTTCTGCTTAATTTTGTTTATCTGCTGACCGATGGTGATAAATTATTTCTCACTACCGGACTTTTTATTAATGCGGTATTGTCTTTTTCTTTTTTGTTTTTTTATCGGGTGATTGTTAAGCAATCGTTTGAAAAGTTTTTTAGTGGCAAAGAAAAGAAAGATTTAACCCGTGCCATCATTTATGGTTCTGATGCCAATGCGATTGCAGTGGCTAATGCTTTGAAATCGGAAGTTCCCGGACGATTTAAATTATTGGGTTTTATTGATAAAAATAATCAGAATACCACGAAGCGTATATTGGATTTACCGATTTTGAATTTGAATCGGAAAGTACCGGTTTTGATGCGTTTTATAAAAGCGGATGCTTTGATTATAGCTGATAAAAGTTTGAGTAAAGAGGAGCGTTCAACGATTGTGGATGATTGTTTGGAGTTTAATTTGAAAGTTTATACAATTCCGTTGGTGACGGATTGGGACGATCAAAAAGAAATTTCCAAAAATATCAAGAGTTTTGAAATTCACGATTTGTTGGAGCGAAAACCCATTGTACTGGACACCAAGGCCATTTCAAATCAATTGTTTGAGAAAACAGTTTTGATAACCGGTGCTGCCGGGTCAATTGGCAGTGAAATTGTTCGGCAGGTATTGGAATTTAATCCCCAAAAAATAATTTTACTTGATCAGGCGGAGACGCCTTTACACAGTTTGTCTTTGGAAATTGCCAGTAAAGACAAGGATGTTATAGTTCGCAACATTGTTGCTGATATTCGTAATGTTGAAATGTTGGAAAGGGTTTTTAAATCCTATCAACCCCAAGTGGTTTATCATGCTGCGGCTTATAAGCATGTACCGTTGATGGAAGAAAATCCTGCTCAGGCCATTTTTACCAATGTAATGGGGACAAAAAATTTAGCTGATTTGTCTAAAAAGTACAAGGTAGAGCATTTTGTAATGATTTCAACCGACAAGGCAGTTAACCCTTCCAGTGTTATGGGAGCCAGCAAACGCATTGCGGAGATGTATGTGCAGTCCCTTCATTTTAAAAATGCAGAGAATAAATCTTCACGTCAAACGAAGTTCATTACTACCCGATTTGGTAATGTGTTGGGTTCAAATGGTTCTGTGGTACCTTTGTTTACCAAACAAATCCAAGAAGGAGGACCAATAACGATTACCCATCCGGAAATTATTCGTTATTTTATGACTATTCCGGAGGCTTGTCAATTGGTTTTGGAAGCCGGAGCGATGGGTAAAGGAGGAGAAATCTTTATTTTTGACATGGGTAAACCGGTTAAGATTATCGATTTGGCCAAGAAAATGATTCGATTGGCGGGTTATACCCCGGATAAAGAAATAAAGATAGCTATTGTTGGACTTCGTCCCGGTGAAAAATTGTATGAAGAGTTGTTAAATAATTCAGCCAAAAATTTACCAACCCATCATGATAAAATAATGATTGCGGAGGAAATTTGCAAAGATTTCAATCTACTTGCTGATGAAGTAGAGGACTTGATTATTTTGTCGCATTTAAAACCCAATACTCAAATTGTTTCGAAGATGAAGAAAATTGTTCCGGAATTTAAAAGTATGAATTCTGTTTTTCAGGAATTAGATACGAAATAGCAATTATATTTAGAAATTCTTTTTTTTACTCCTATCTTTGCCCAAATTCTGTAGTACTTATGAAAATTAATTTTTTACTGATTGTAGGTGTTCTTCTGTTATTGACCTCTTGTGCTTCTAAAAAGAAGGTGATTTATTTACAAGGTATAGACGGCACTTCGGCTTCTGAAATGGTGAAGTTTGAACCTAAAATTCAGATGGATGACATTATTTACATCAATGTTTCTGCAGAGTCAATTGAAGCCGCTTCTCCCTTTAATTTGAGAGGACAATCAGAGCAAGCGGTAGGGGGTAATGCAGTCCAATTCAGCAGTTATTTGGTTAATAATCAAGGTGAAATTACGTTTCCGGTGTTGGGGGTAATTCATGTAGCCGGATTAACTAAAACCGCCTTACATGATTTATTGAAACAGCGACTGGAAGAATATTTAAAAGATCCTATCTTGATTGTACGCGTGGTTAATTTTAAAGTGACTGTGATGGGAGAAGTTAAAAATCCGGGTAGTTTTACCATTCAATCCGATCGAATAACACTCATGGAAGCATTGGCACAAGCCGGCGATTTGACCCCTGTTGCCAATCGGGAAAATATTTTATTAATCCGAGAGGAATCCGGAGTAAAGTCTTATAATAGAATCAATTTAACCGATACGGCCATCATGCAATCCCCGCTTTATTATTTGAAGCAAAATGATTTGATTATTGTAGAACCCCGTTTTACCAAGCCTGAATCTTCTGTTGTTGGAGCCAATTTGCCTCTAACGCTATCCGTAGTGAGTTTGATGGTTACCTTAACACTATTAGTTACACGATAAAGTATGCAAAATTCTCCTTTACCTACTACCGATACCTCCCAAAAAAGTTTGGATATAAAAGAACAGTTATTTATTTATTTGTCTTATTGGAAATGGTTTGTCTTGGGGGTTCTTTTGTGTTTGGTTGGTGTCTATTTCTATTTGCGTTATTCTGTTCCGCAATATGGCGTGAGTGCGACCATCTTGATTAAGGATGAAAAGAAAGGCGGTTCCAGTGAGCTATCTGCTTTTAGTGATTTGAATATTTTTGCCGGAAAGAATAATGTGGACAATGAGATAGCAATTTTAAAATCAAAAACGTTATCACAAGGTGTTGTTTCGGAATTAGGATTGGATTTGACCTATTATGTAGAAGGACGTGTGATTAATCCGGAATTGTATAAAGACTTGCCGTTATCGATACAATTTAAAGAAAAATCGAATCGGTATTATTCGATAGATACCTCTTTTGTTATCTCACCGGTTTCGAATGAAGCGTTTAAGATTCTTCGATTTGACAAATCAAAAGGGAAAACCTATCGTTACGGACAAGTTATAACTTCTAACTTAGGCAGTTTTAGTGTAGAGAAAGTAGCGAATATAGAGTCGTTTGACAACGATATATTTGTGATTAAATCAAGGTTGACAAGTAGAGCCAATGATTACAGTAATCGTGTTCAGATTGTTAATCAGAACAAAACCAATGTTATTCAACTGAGCATAGTGGATAATGTGGAGCAAAAAGGGATTGACTATTTGAACATGTTGATTCAGAAATACAATGAAGATGCCGTTGCCGACCGAAATCAAATTGCTAAATCAACGGAAAAGTTTATCAATGAGCGTTTGGAAATCATCACGAATGAGTTGGAAGGGGTTGAGAAAAATGCTGAGACTTTTAAACGTGAAAACCGGTTGACTAATTTGGAAGAAGATGCTTCCTTGAATTTGAGCAGTGCTGCTGAATATGAGCGTTCCGTTGTTGAAACTGAAACCGAAATTAGTATTGTGAATGAATTACTAAAGTCTGTTTCCACTGCCGATTCTCAAGAATTGGTTCCGTCTATTTATCTCCCTTCGAATCCGGCAGCTGTTTTGATAGAGCAGCATAATAAGTTAATATTAGAGCGTCAACGCTTGTTGAAGAGTGGTACTACTTCTAATCCACAAGTAAAAAATATCGATAAGCAATTAGATGGATTGAAGTCCAGTATTATGGATGGATTGAAGAGTCAATTGGCCACTTTACGCATTACGAAGAACAATTTAGCCCGTCAAGAAAACCGATATAACAGCAAAGTGGGACGAGTACCTACGATTGATCGGATATTTAAGGGGATTTCCAGACAGCAACAAATTAAAGAATCGTTGTATTTGTATCTGTTGGAAAAACGCGAAGAAACGGCTATTTCCTTGGCTGTAACGTCACCGAAAGCCAAGATAATAGATGCGGCTTTTGCTACGGGTCAGGTTACATTGAACCGTAAGATTTTTTATCTGGCGGCCATTGTTTTAGGTCTTTTAATTCCTTTTGGTATCATTTACCTGCTCTTTTTATTGGATACAAAGGTTAAAACCCGTCAGGATATTGAGGGTAAAGTTTCCATCCCCATATTGGGTGATATACCTAAGTCTGATTCGAGTGACCAGATAATCAAAGCCAATAGTCGTTCCAGTTCGGCAGAAGCCATTCGTATTGTTCGCACCAATTTGGAGTTTATTTTATCGCATGTTTCGGATGAAAAATGTAAAACTATTTTTGTTACTTCTTCCATCCCTAAAGAAGGAAAAACGTTTGTTTCGATAAACTTAGCTACCACCATAGCTCTTTCGGGTAAACGAGTTTTGTTAATCGGTTTGGATATTCGTAATCCTAAATTGGAGCAATATGTAGATTTACCCGGTAAAGGTCTGACTAATTTCTTGACTAAAAACAATGCAGACATTAAGGACTTTATTGTTAAGTTGGATGGCTATGAGAATTTTTATGCTTTGCCTTCGGGCGTTATTCCTCCCAATCCGGTTGAATTGTTGATGAATGATAAGTTGAATGAATTGTTTGAAAAATTAAAACAAGAATACGATTATATTGTGGTGGATACTGCACCGGTAAGCATGGTTACTGATACCTTGTTGGTGGCCAAAAATGCAGATGCATTTATTTATGTGATGCGAGCCAATTATTTAGATAAACGCATGTTGAAGTTTGCTGATAACTTGTATAAAGAAAAGAAATTACCCAACATGGCTATCGTATTAAATGATACTGATTGGAAGAAAACGTACGGCTATGGCTACGGTTATGGCTACGGCTACGGCTACGGCTATGGTTACGGAGCAGAAATTGAAAAAAAACCTTGGTATAAGACCCTTTTTAAATCAAAATAAGAAAAGTTGATTATTTTGAAAAGCTTGTTTTAGGCCTTCTTCTTCTTTAATTATGAGACGGTTTTGGAAGTTGTTTACTTGATTTAGGTTATGCACATCGGAGCCTACAAAGTCAATCAATTTATCTGAGAGTAATGTTTCTGCTGTTTTAGCTACGTTTTTCCCATAGTAACCTGTTACAGACAAAAGGTTTAACTGAAAAAGACAGCCCATTTTTTTGAGTTTTTTGTAATTATCAAGGTTGTTATGATAAAACAAGTAACGTTCCGGATGAGCTAATATCGGTTTATAACCTGCTACTTGGATTTCAAAAATGATTTCTGATAATTGCAAAGGTGGGTTTAAATACGACATTTCTACCAAGAGGTAGTTTTCTTTGAGAGTGAGTAGTTTTTCTTTTTGGAGGAGTTCCAAAAAGTAGGTGTCCATCATGTATTCGGCACCCGCTTTTATTGCCGTTGTATTGTTATTTTTTTCTGCAAAATCATCTAACTCCTTTTTTCCGTTTAGAATTGTTTCTTCTGTATTTGGCCAAACGGAATGCATCACGTGCGGTGTTGTAATACAATGGTTGAAACCAATTTGGTTCAGCCGGGAAATAATTTCCAATGCTTCCTCTTTCGATTTAGCCCCGTCGTCAATGCCCGGAATCAAATGAGAATGAATATCAACAAAGTTATCGGGAATTAAATCTTTTAGAAAAGCCTTTTTTTTAGTGAAGAAAATCAAAGTAATAAAAGGTAATGATAGGTTATAAAAAAACCCCTTTACAAAGGGGTTTATATTAGTCAGCTTTTTGTGTTCTTTTGTTTAAATAGTAAAAAGCAAATAGAATGCTTATCATTGCTAACCATATTAACTTCCCGTCAATAGGTGCAGCCGGTGTATCATCACCTTCTAATCCTCCACCTCCATCATCGTCACCCGGTTGGGCAAACATGATAAAATCAGACAATAAAAGAAATGTAACGATGTAAAATTTGTAAATACTTTTCATAAGCCATTTTAATAAGTTGCAAATATATAAATCATTTTTTTAAAAACGAACTATTCAATGTGAATTTTGTTAAATCATAGTGTAAAATTAATTCTACATTAACATTGAATACCCAATAATGCTATTCCATTTCGGAGGTAAAAAACATTTTTACGTTAGGAAATTTACTTTGTGTCATTTGTATAGTAAATTCAGAATCGGCCAAAAACACTAATTGTCCGTATTTGTCATGAGCCAAAAATTTTTGTTTGATTCTTCTGAATTCTGCAAATTCTTCGCTTTTTGGGTCAAGAGGTTTTATCCAACACGCTTTGTGAGCCGGAAAATTTTCGTAGGAACATTTTGCTCCATATTCATGTTCCAAACGGTACTGAATTACTTCATATTGAAGAGCTCCCACCGTTCCGATAATTTTTCGGTTGTTCATTTCCAGGGTGAACAACTGAGCTACTCCTTCGTCCATTAATTGGTCGATTCCTTTTTCGAGTTGTTTGGCCTTCATCGGGTCGGCATTGTTGATGTAACGAAAATGTTCCGGTGAAAAACTCGGTATCCCTTTAAAATTCATTTCTTCCCCTTCGGTTAACGTATCGCCGATTTTGAAGTTTCCGGTGTCATGCAGTCCAACAATATCGCCCGGATAGGAGATATCAACAATTTCTTTTTTCTCAGCAAAAAAAGCATTTGGACTCGAAAATTTTAAATTTTTGTTCAAGCGTACATGAGCATACGGCTTGTTTCGTTCAAAAGTTCCCGAAACAATTTTAATGAACGCCAATCGATCACGGTGTTTGGGGTCCATATTGGCATGGATTTTAAACACAAAACCGGACATTTTTTGTTCCGTTGGTTCAACCAAACGTGTATCTGAATGTTTTGGTCGGGGAGAAGGGGCAATTTCGATGAAACAGTCGAGTAATTCGCGAACGCCAAAATTATTTAATGCCGAACCAAAGAAAACAGGTTGCAAATCGCCTTCCAAGTACTCCTCTCTTGAAAAAGGAGGGTATACTTCCTCTATCAGTTCTAATTCTTCACGAAGTTTGATGGCCGCTTTTTCACCTACAATTTTATCCAGTTCCGGATTATTGATATCGGAAAACGCTATTGTATCTTCAATATTTTTACGACTATCGCCACTAAAAAGGTTGATGTTTTTTTCCCAGAGGTTATAAATCCCCTGAAAATCATAGCCCATTCCGATAGGAAAACTCAAGGGAGTGACACGAAGTTTGAGTTTTTTTTCCACTTCATCCATCAAATCAAACGCATCTTTCCCTTCACGATCCAATTTATTGATGAAAACAATCATGGGAATGTTACGCATTCGGCAGACTTCTACTAATTTTTCAGTTTGTTCTTCCACCCCTTTGGCCACGTCTATCACCACAATCACACTGTCTACAGCGGTTAAGGTTCTGAAAGTATCTTCGGCAAAATCTTTGTGACCGGGTGTGTCTAAGATGTTGATTTTTTTGTTTTTATAATTAAAAGCAAGTACCGATGTTGCTACGGAAATTCCACGTTGCCGTTCAATTTCCATAAAATCGGAAGTAGCCCCTTTTTTAATTTTATTGTTTTTTACGGCTCCGGCTTCCTGAATGGCTCCACCAAAAAGCAACAGTTTTTCAGTTAAGGTTGTTTTTCCCGCATCGGGGTGCGAAATAATACCAAAAGTTCTTCTTCGTTTGATTTCTTCTGTAAAACTCATATCTCTTTATAAAGGTTTGCAAAAGTACTATTTCTTAGGTAAAAAAGTATAAACATTTTTCGTTAATAAATTTTTGTTAATAGTAGTAGCTATTCTTGTTTAATGTATTTGAATTGTTAATTTTGTGGGTTGCTATAGGTGAAACTATGGCTCATTGGTATAAATCTTTAATTAATTTTTTTGAAAATGAATAAGAAACATTTTTGTCTGGGAATTTCACTTCTTTTTTCTGCTTTAGCATTTGCCCAAGCACCCAAAAAAGTACTCTTTACAGTTGATGAAAATCCTTATTATACGGATGAATTTGTTCGTGTTTACAACAAGAATTTGGATTTGGTCAAAGATGAATCTCAAAAAGACCTGGATCATTATTTAGAACTTTTTGTGGGTTATAAATTAAAAATCAACAAGGCCAATAAATTGGGTTTGCAAAATAATTCAAAATACCAAAACGAGTTAAAGTCGTATCGCACACAGCTTGCCAAAAATTATTTAACCGATTCTGAAGTAACCAAAGAATTATTAGAAGAAGGTTATGCCCGTTCATTAAAAGAAATCAGGGCTTCGCATATTTTGTTGACTTTAGATGAAAATGCTCAACCACAAGATACCTTGGCCGTTTACAATCAAATTGTAGAACTTCAAAAGCGAGCTGAGCAAGGAGAGGATTTTGGAACGTTGGCACAAAACTATTCTCAGGATCCGAGTGCGAAAGAAAACAAAGGAGATTTGGGTTATTTTTCTGCTTTTCGTATGGTTTATCCCTTTGAATCGGCGGCTTATCAAACAAAAGTTGGTGCGGTTTCAAAACCTGTTCGCACCCGCTTTGGGTATCATATCATCAAAGTTTCTGACATTCGTGACAACCGAGGAGATGTGACCGTTGCCCATATCATGTTGATGAATCCTGCTGACGGTAATGTTGAAGAAGCAGAAAAAAACAAAACTACTATACAAGAGATTTACAGTAAAATTCAACAAGGTGAAGAGTTTGAGGTTTTAGCCAAACAGTTTTCACAAGATAAATCTTCCTCCGGTAAAGGAGGGGTTTTAAATCGTTTTAGCTCAGGTCAGTTGAGTTCGGAAGAGTTTGAAACGGTTGCTTTTTCAATGCAAAAGCCGAATGAGATTTCTCAACCTTTTCAAACGCAATTCGGGTGGCACATTATGAAATTGATAGAAAAGCATCCGGTAAAGACATTTGAAGAGGCTAAGTCTGAGATGGAAAACAAAATTAGTCGTGATGAGCGTTCGCGAAAAATCACTGAATCTTTGAATGAAAAATTACGAGCTAAATATCCTGTCAAACGCGATGAAAAGTTGTATAGTAAAATCAAAAAAGCAGTAAACGATAAGTACTACACGTTAACATGGGAATTACCGGCTGATACAAAACCATTTGAAAGTGAATTCATTAGTTATGGAAACACGAAAAATACGGGGCTACAGTTTTTGAACTATCTTTTATCGCAACAAAAAAATCCTAACCAGCCCAAGCCCATTGCTAATTTGGTAGATTTTCATTATTCCAATTACCTTGATATTTTATTGAATCAATATTACAATGATAATTTAGAAAATGAGTTTCCTGAATTTGGTGCCGTTATGGAAGAATACCGTGATGGCTTATTGCTTTTTGATTTGATGGAAAAAGAAATTTGGGAAAAATCAAAAACTGACACCTTGGGATTGGAAGCCTTTTACAAAGCCAGTTCCGGGAAATATATGTGGAAAAAACGATATGATGTCATCATCATTTCCTCTACAAAAGAAGCTATTGCAAAAAAGGCACACAAACTCATGAAGCAAGGTAAAAAAGTAGATGAAATTAAAACCGCTTTAAATACTAATGGCGTTATTAATGTTATGGCTTCTAGTGGTGTTTTTGAAGAAGGAAATGAAGCTTTGCCTAAAACAATTGCCTATAAAAAAGGGTTGTCGGATGTGGTCAAAGAAGGGAACTATTATTATGTAGTTCAAACCAATGAAGTAAAAGAAGCCGGTCCGAAATTATTGGATGAATGCAAAGGAAGGGTAGTGAATGATTACCAACACTATTTAGAGGAAAATTGGGTTGCCAACTTGAAACAAGAATTCAAAGTGGTGGTTAATAAAGAGAATTTTGAAGAAGTCAAACGCCAAATGAAAAAATGATGAATAAACCAACGGTCATCATTCTGTTGTACTTTGTTTTTACTTCTTGTTCTTATTTTAAACCGGAAGAAAAGCCTGAAGCGGTTGCCAGAGTGGGCGAAAGTTATTTATATAAAAGCGATTTAGTGGATTTGGTTTCAGAGGGCACCTCGAAAGAAGACAGTATCACGATTGTTCGCAATTTTATTGATCGTTGGGCTACACAGAAATTGCTCATTAAAGCTGCAGAAATAAATATAGATAAAGAGCAACAGGAAGTTTTTGACAAGTTGATTCAACAATACAAGGTTGATTTATACACCAAAGCTTATTTAGAGGAAATTGTAAAGCGAGAAGTTGATACTCTCGTTTCAGAGAATGAAATTACAACCTATTACCAAGAAAACAGAGAAAATTTCAGAACAAACGGGACATTGATTCGCTTGCGATACATCAACCTGCCGAAAGATCATCCAAAGTTTGACCTGATTAAAAGTAAATTTTTTGATACTAAAAAAAGTGATCAAGCGTTTTGGGAAACTTATCAGTTACAATTTAAGAGTTCGGCTTTGAATGATTCCGTTTGGGTAGAAATGAATCAAATTTACAGAAAGTTGCCTTTTATTACCCCTGAAAACAGAGAAGAGTTTATAGTAGAAGGGAAGTCAATACAACAACCGGACTCCTTGACTGTATATTTTGTGAAAATCAGAAATGTAATTGATAAAAATGAAATAAGTCCGTTTGATTATGTAAAACCAACCATCAAGGAATTAATAATCAACAAAAGAAAACTAGATTTAATTAAAAAATTTGAGAAGGAAATCACCGATGATGCCATTAAAAACAACAAATATGAAATTTATCAATAAAACAGCAATAGCCTTACTTTTACTAGTCACTTTTGGGTTTTCCAGTGAAGCACAAGAAATAATTCCTGAAGATGCTCCGGTGAAAAAAGATAGTATTGAACCTTTCAAGCGAAAGAAAATCGATGGAATTATTGCAACGGTAGGCGAGTATATTATTTTGGACTCTGATATTGATATGGAATACATTGAACTTGCCAGTCAAGGAATTTCTACGGAAAATGTATCCCGTTGTGAATTGTTAGGCAAATTGATGGAAGATCGTTTGTATGCCCATCAAGCCTTGCAAGACAGTACGATTGTGGTAAAAGATTCTGAAATCAATAATATGATGGAAGAGCGTATTGCGTATATGTTGAGTCAAATCGGTTCGATGGAAAAAATGTTGAAATTTTACAACAAAAAGAGTGAGGAAGATTTTCGTTCCTTCTTTTTTGATGTATTAAAACAGAATAAGCTTTCTACAGAAATGCGAAACAAAGTGGTGGAGGAAGTTGAAATTACCCCGGAAGAAGTTCGTACTTTTTTCAAAAAAATACCAAAAGAGGATTTACCGACTTTTGGGGCGGAAATGGAAGTTTCTCAAATCGTTTTTGAGCCCAAAATATCACAGGAAGAAAAGCAGAAAGTAATTGATAAATTGAATGAAATACGAAATGATGTGTTGAATAACGGTGCAAGTTTTAAAACGAAAGCTGTTATTTTTACACAAGATAGAGCATCTGCTTCAACTGGTGGATTTTACAAAATGAACCGAAAAACACAGTTTGTCAAAGAGTTTAAAGAAGTAGCCTTTAGTTTAAATGAAGGAGAAATTTCCAAACCGTTTGAAACAGAATTTGGTTATCATATTATTTTAGTTGAAAAAATCAGAGGGCAAGAAGTTGATTTACGACACATTTTGTTAACACCCAAAGTGTCTGATGAAGCTTTAAAAGAAGCCAAAGAAAAAGCTCAATTGGTCCGTCAGCGAATCATGGATGGTGAATTGTCTTTTGCCGATGCTGCCCGGAGTATGTCTGATGAAAAAGAAACCCGAGCTAATGGGGGAATTTTGTTGAATCCAAAAACCATGGATTCTAAATTTGAATTAACCAAAATGGATCCGACATTATATGGTCAAGTTTCCAATTTAAAGGATAATGAAGTTTCTGTTCCCATTTTAGATGAAGATCAAAAAGGAATGAAAAAATACAAATTGTTAATGGTCACCAACCGTATCGACTCGCACATTGCCGATTATTCAACGGATTACATTAAAATTAAAGATTTGGCGTTAAAAGAAAAGCAATTTGAAGCTATCGGAAAATGGTCAAATGAAAAAATCATGGAAACGTATATTAAAATTAACGGAGAATACCGAAATTGCCAGTTTATGAATAACTGGATGAAAAAATAATCAATCCTATTTCTTAAATCTATATATCCTTCTCACTATGTCTGATGTAACAGCAATTCAAAATTTAGTTCAAAAAAGAAAAGATTTAAAGCAAGAAATTTCTAAAATCATTGTAGGTCAAGACTTGGTTGTTGATCAGATTTTGTTGAGTATTTTTTCCGGCGGTCATGCTCTGTTGGTGGGTGTGCCGGGTTTGGCCAAAACCTTGATGGTGAATACGATTGCTCAGGCTTTGGGATTGGATTTTAAACGCATTCAGTTTACACCCGATTTGATGCCTTCTGATATTTTGGGAAGTGAAATTTTAGATGAGAATAGAACATTCAAATTCATTAAAGGACCGATTTTTTCCAATATTATTTTAGCCGACGAGATTAACCGTACGCCACCCAAAACACAAGCCGCTCTTTTAGAAGCCATGCAGGAACGTGCGGTCACGATTGCCGGACACAATTATAAATTGAGTTTGCCTTATTTTGTATTGGCCACTCAAAACCCCATTGAGCAAGAAGGAACTTATCCGTTGCCGGAAGCTCAATTGGACCGTTTTATGTTTTCCATCAAATTGGATTATCCTTCGTTTGCTGAAGAAGTACAGGTTGTTAAAAGTACAACTTCCGATGATAAACCCGTTATCAATTCGTTGTTCTCTGCACAGGAAATTATTGATTTTCAACATTTGATTCGCCGTATTCCTGTGGCTGACAATGTGATTGAATATGCGGTAACGCTGGTAACTAAAACACGTCCGGACAGTCCTATTGCGACTGATTTTATCAAAAACTATATTGATTGGGGTGCCGGTCCAAGGGCTTCTCAAAACCTCATTTTGGCAGCCAAAGCTCATGCTGCTTTTAACGGAAAATTTTCACCGGATATTGAAGATGTGAAGGCTGTAGCCGAAGGAATCTTGCGTCACCGTGTCGTGAAAAACTACAAAGCGGATGCCGAAGGACTTTCCATCGAAAAAATCATCGAGCAGTTATATTAAATACCAAACCAATACTGGATGTTTGGACTACCTATTAACTTAGAAAAACGGATTCCGGGTTTAGATTTAGCTCGATCCATTGCTATTTTTTTAGTTGTCTTTTCGCATTCGTTATGGATTAGTGAAAATTATCCGCCCTTGGTGAAATGGTTGATGCATTTTACAGCGACCATTGGTGTAGAAATCTTTTTTGCCATTAGTGGTTTTTTAATTGGAAAGATCGTCTATCGCCTCATTCAAAAAGACGATTTTTCGTTTCAGGATGTCCGTGAATTTTGGAAACGCCGATGGTTTAGGACTCTACCGAATTACTACCTTGTATTACTCATTAACCTCCTTCTATGGTATTTAATTTACGGTCAACTACCTGAACGTATTGGGTTGTATTTTGTTTACCTGCAAAACTTTTTTTCGCATTCTCCCGATTTCTCGAGGATATCGTGGAGTTTATCGGTGGAGCAATTTTGTTATATTTTAGGTCCGGTTTTGCTGTATTTGTTTATCCGTTTCATTCCGTCCATTAATCGCAAAAAATTGTTTTTATGGGTCACTTGCGGCATTATTTGTGCTGTGCTACTCATTCGTTTTTGGTTTCACGAAACACATCAATTGGCTTCTATTTATGAATGGAATGAAAACCTCAGAAAAGTTTCTATGTATCGTTTGGATGCCATTTATTATGGTTTTTTGGCGTATTACCTTTATGTGAATTTCCCTATTTCGGCTAGTTTGACCAAGTTGCTTTTTGTGTTTGGGATTCTAGGCATATTCACTCTTCACTTATTTATTTTTTATTGGGGGATTTCTTTTGAAACGCATCCGGGCTTTTTCAATGTCTTTTATTTGTCGTTGAATTCTGTTTCTATTTGCAGTTTGATGCCGTATTTGTTTACGATTACCATTTCATCTACTCCGGTTTTAAAAGGGCTGACTTTACTCAGCGTTTTATCGTACAGCATTTATTTGTTGCATTACACCATCATTTTGCATAGTATGAAAGTATTGGTTCCTTCTGACCATTTGGAGGGAATTCCGTTATTACTTTATACCTTGGTGTATTGGTTAATCATACTTGTTTTTTCGTATTTGTTGTATCGTTTTTTTGAACGACCGATGACGGATTTGAGGGAGAGGAAGTAACTACTTTTTGCGTTAAAACTGTTTTTTATTCAAGTTTTAATGTATTTAGAATTTTTTATTTTTGTGTCACCGCTCTTTTATATTTAAAAGTAAAGTTTTCATTATTGAAAATGATTTATTCATTTGATGATATTTTCATTATGTTAATAATAGTTTGTAGTTGCTTTTTTTGGTTATAAATTATTATTTTTAGGCTATACAAAAGTATTTAAATGAATCGCAAAGCGTTTTTACTTCAAATTATGAATAATTAATTGTTTTACAATTTATGCAAAAAAGTAAGAGCTTCTTAAGTAGTTTATTCCTATTTTTTCAAATATTTCAACTATTCAGTCAGTCTAAAATATCAGAAACTACCGCTGATTCTTTACATTTTGTCAATCAGTATACCGAATCTATTCGAATAAGGAAATCGGTTATAGATCAAACTAAAGAATTTTCAGTTTTGGAGCGAAATAAGATAAAATTAAAGCTTTCAGAATATTATTTAACCCATACATGGCAAGAAGGATTAGCATTGCTAGAAAAGATGAAACTTCGTGTGGCAAACGATTCATTTCTATCCGATGATTATTTAATTGAGTTTTATGGAAATTATTATCATGCTATTGCTTATGCTGAACAAGATTGGGAAAAATCTTTAGAAGTTGCTAAAGAACTTTTAAATAAGATAGAAACTACTACTCTAAAAACTACGCTTGCAAAACAAACTGAAGTGGTTTATGATATTGCTTATGTTTACGGCGAATTAGCATTACCCTATGAAGCTATAAGCTATTATGAAAAAGCAAAAAAGCTATATGAACAGCAAGGATTAGCACTTACCAGCGAGATGGCATTGCTGTATAATAATTTAGGATTTGAATATTCAAGATTATCAAATTTTAAAAAATGCAATGACTATTATGTATTAGCTACCACTATTTGGGAAAAAAATGCATCCGAGAATGCCAATTACCTTACAACGGCTTACAACAATTTGATTTATAACTTTATTCCTTATGGCGAGATTAAAAAGGCCGAATTTTATTTAAATAAATTAAAAAAAGTAGCGAATCAATTGCCTACTACTGACGAAATTGCTATCCATAAAGTACGCCTTAGTATTTTGCTTAATGAACTTAAAATACAAACGTTTACGGATAATATTTCATGTGTTGCCACACACCAAAAACTTTTCAACTATTATAAGCATATCCCTAAGAATGACAACTTCATAAACTATCTATCCACTGCAAACAATGTTTTGTTAAATTTTTACATTCAAAATAAAAAAAATCAGCAAGCTGAAAAGTTAGCTTTTGAGACTGAACACTTTTTAAAAGAAAATAACTATACAGAGGGTTTATTGGTTTTATATTCACATATAGTGGTTTTAAAAAGGAATAAAAAGGAATACCGAAAAGCCCTTTATTATATCGATGAAGCATTGCAACTCGCTGGTCAAACCATCAAAGGTAATCATGCGGGCTTGTTGGTTAGCAAAGGTATTGTTTTAAAAGAAATGGGAATCTTAGCTGAGGCGGAAACCTATTATCAGCTTGCTCATAAAATTTTAGATGAAGAGAAGAGTGCCGATATAGAAACGCTATCCTATTCTACAGAAATAGCAAATTTTTATTTAAAAAAGTTTGAAAAGAATCAAGAGCCTGCCACTTTACAGAAGTCTTTTTTATTGTATGAAAATTGTGTCAAACAATTTAACTCAATTTACAAAAACGGATTATTTAATTCTAAATTAATTGATTATTTAGATCATGTTCAAGAAGGATTATTTCGTATAGCCCAATATGATTTTTCTAAACTAGAAACAGTTCTAAACGCAATTGAGCATACAAACTCTAAATATCTTTGGTCAAATTTTATTCGGAATAACACTTCTAAATCACTCTTGGAATTGGATGAAAACTATACGTTACTACAAAATTTAAACGCAGAAATTGTTCATTACAAATCGAACATTCAGAAAGAGAAAGAGAAAAAGCCGGCTAATTTGACTAAAATAAAAACGTTTGAAAACACTATTTTAGAATTGACCTCCCAAATCGAACAACTGCAGTTAAAACTTTTGAAATCCAACGCTAATTATTCCAGATTGTTTGAATCAAAGTACACTACATCAGATTTTATTTCTACTTTACAGGCCGATGAAACACTTATTAATTACTACCCAACTAAAGAAAACGTATATGTTGTGGTTTTAACTAAAGAGGGTGTAAAGCAGCTTACTAAAATTGAAAATAAAGAAAATTTATATCAAACTGTTGTAGCCTACAGAAATGCACTTTTAAGTAAAAAAGATTTAAAGCAATTAAATAAAGAATTGTATGATAAATTATTCAAAAATATTACACCACATTCAAATCAACTAACAATTGTATGCAAAGGTATTTTAAGTTTTTTGCCTTTTGAGACGTTGCAAGTAAACAATAAATTTCTGGTGGAACAATACGCAATTCACTATGCCTCTTCTTTAACATTATATGCTTTCCAGCGAGATATTTCTACTCAAAAAAAGTTTAAGTTAGCTGTTTTTCATCCCAATTATGAAAATACAACCTCATCAATTTTGCCTTTTGCAGAGCGAGAAGCCTTGTTTTTGAAAGAAAAGTTTAATGCCACTTATTTTTCTGATAATCGAGCAACAAAAACTAATTTTTTTAAAAACACCGGTTCCTATAGTATTTATCATTTGGCCATGCATGCACAGGTTAATAATGATAACGAAGATGAATCAAAGTTAATTTTTGGTTTAGAAAATCTTTATTTTTCTGATTTGTATGCTCAAAAGTTACCATTGGATTTATTGGTTTTAAGTGCTTGTGAAACAGGCTATGGTAAAAATATAGAAGGTGAAGGAATAATGAGTTTGTCTAGGGCTTTTACTTATAGTGGTGTAGCCGCTACTATTCATAGTTTATGGCAAATACCGGATAAACAGGGAGGTGAAATCATGCATTTTTTTTATGATTACCTTGCAGAAGGTTTTTCTAAAAGTGAAGCACTTCAACTTGCGAAACTTAAATTTTTAAAATCTGTTAAAGCGGAGGAATTAAAACATCCTTATTATTGGTCGGGATTTGTTTTAAGTGGCAATCCCAATGCGTTGGTTTCTGAAACAAATTATTTGTACTATTTATTTGTAGCAATTGTGCTTTTGGGTCTTTTATTTTTTTATTTTTTTAAGTTCAGAAAGTAATTCCTCGGCTTCTGTTTTTTTGAAGGATTGTTTATTGCTTAGTACTTCTAATGTGTTTTCAGCTTTTTTTAATTCGTTTGTTTTTAGGTAGCAAAGCGATTGATACCATCTTGCTTTTTCAAGGTAATTAGCAGTCCAATTTGTCGTTTCAAATAGTTTTAGAGCTTGATCATGTTGGTTTAATTCCATCAAGCAAATGGCTTTGTAAAATAGAATGTATTCTTCGTTAGACGATTCAAGAATTTTATCGAACTGATCATTTGCTTTTTTAAAATCATTTAAATCATAGGCCATAAAAGCTTGTTCAATAGTCGAATTTTTTTGATATGCATTTCGCGTATTTGAAATTTCGGTATTTGGATAAGGGTCATGGTATTTAGCATACAGGCTTTGTGTTGATTGATTTTGATTAGAAAAATAAAAGAGTAATGAAATAAAGGCCACAAAAATTGCAGCATAAGGAAAATACTTTCGTAATTGAAAAACCGGTTTAAAATTCTCTAGCTCAAATTGTTTAATTTCGTTTTTAATTTTCTGTCTCTCAGCAAGTAGTACAGCATTTTTTATTTCCAATTGAAATTCAACTTCTTTTTTGAATTCCGGGTCGTTTTTAAGATTTTCCTCCCATGTAACTTTTTCCTCAGCACTTAGTGTATTTTCAAAGTATTTTTCTATTAATTCATTCATTTTTTGTGATTTAAGGATTTTTTTAAATGGGAAATGCAACGTGATTTTTGGCTTTTTAACACATCTTTATTTTCATACCTTAAAATTTGTTGAATTTCTTCTAATTTTTTGTTTTCAAAATAGAACAGATTTAAAATTTTCCTGCATTGCTCACCCAGTGATTCATATGCTTTTTTCAGGGCTATTTCTCGTCCATTTAGCGATTCATCATTGGTTGAAAAATTTAATAATTCATCCTGATTAATTTCATCGATGTTGATTCCTTTATTTTTCTTTTGTGCATTTAAATAATTGTATATCATGAATTTCCCAATACCAATCAGGTACGTGTTTATACTGCTTTGTAAATCATCAATTTTATTTTTACGAGCGTTTTCAATCAATGCAACCATACTATCTTGGTAAATATCAAGAGCTACTTCTTCGGGTAACTGATACTGATTTGCAATCTTAAAAAAAGACAACTTATTTTCTAAATAGATCTTTTTCAGCAATTCGTTATCATGCTTTTTAATCCGTTCAACAATTAAATGTTTACTCATTAGTACTATGAATTCGTTTTTGTAAACTCAAAAAACAAAAATAATTAATTAAGGGTTTACTTTTTATCACATTCTATACTAAAGGTAAATAAAGAAACATTAATGAAACTAAATTTATTACTTCTCTTGTTTTTTGGAAATATATTATTTGCACAAGATATTGATAATGCACAAGATAACATATTGTTAACGCGTTATCCCGGTTCCAAAATTATTTACTATTTTCAAAAAGAATACAATGAATTAAAGTTTGCTATACAGTCAGCAAAACCTGAAAAAGAACCACAAAAATGGTTAGAAGTTTCGGGTCATCAAACTTCCATAGTTTATGAAATTCCTTTGGGTAAATCTACTGTTGAGGTAATGAAAAACTACCAAGATGCTTTTAAAGCTAGTAATGTTGAAATTTTGTTCCAATGCAAAGGTGGTGAGTGTGATGGTACAACCGCTTGGTATAGTGCAAAGTTTTTTGAAAAAGTGTATGGGAAAGACAATCGGCAAAGTAATGGGGAAATATCACATTATTTTGATTTCGGAACGTATCATGATGCACAACGTTATATGGTTGGAAAAATTACTACTGCAGACAAGATATATTTTGTTGAAGTTGGAATGACCCCCACTTATGATGGTAAACCTGTTAAAGTTTGCGTAGAAATTATTGAGCAAGACGATTTACAAAGTGGTTTGATTAGCATAAACGCAACTGTAATTAAAGACCAATTAGCCAAGGAAGGCAAAATTATTCTCGATGGAATTTTATTTGATACCGGTAAAGCAACCTTACAACAAAGTTCCTTTACAGTTATTGAGAAATTGGATGACTATTTAAAGAGTAATCCAAGTGCAAGCGTATATATTGTTGGGCATACCGATGATGTTGGATCGCTGGATACAAATCTTCAACTTTCTGCGGATAGAGCTATCAGTGTAGTCAATGCTTTGAAGGCTAATTACGGTGATTTTGGAACACGATTAACTCCTTTAGGCGTTGGTCCGGCAAGTCCGGTAGCTACAAATGAAACAGAGGCAGGCAGAATAAAAAACAGACGTGTGGAAATAGTTTTAAAAAAGAAATAAACAAAACTATTTGCATTTAAAATTTATAGTCTATGCCTAAAATAGAGTCCAAAAAAAAATTAATCTTTCACTTGTGTTTCAATCTAATTTACTAAAATCAATAAACTATTCCAGAAATGAAGAACGTATTTTTCAGCTTTTTAATAGGAGTTGTAGTAATTGCAAAAAGCCCTGCGCAAGTGGGAATTAATACAACAACGCCCGATCCTTCCTCCGTGCTTACTATAGAATCAACCGATAAAGGAATATTGATTCCAAGAGTTTCACTAATGAATGTAAACACTACTCAGTTGGATGGAATTAATACAGCGGCTAATGGATTATTAATTTATAATACCAATTCCTTAACTACAGGAGGAAGCGGTGTTGGTTTTTATGTGTTTAATGGTACAATTTGGGAAAAAATTACGACCACTTCTGATGGTGGAATTGATGCCGATTTTTTTGAAGAAGGAACCACAAACCCTCCAGATAACATTAATGACGATATTTATACCTTAGGCAATGTAGCTATTGGGAAAAATACTGCCAATTATCCTTTAGATATTGATGCTACTTCATTTAGAGGAATCAATTCAATTGTTAGGGGTACAGACAATACCCCACATTATGGAGTTTATAGTGAAATTGCTGCTACAGGTACGGGTGAACATTATGGGTTTTACAACCTTATGTCAGGGACAAGTAATGCCTCAAAATATGGCTTATATAATTTTATTACTAATAATGGTAGTGCACCACAATTTGGCGTTCGCAATCAAATAGTAAACGGAGGAATCGGCAATAAATATGGCACCTTTAATAGTATAGCTGCTTTTAACGCAAATGGTGTTTATGGTACTTATAATTTTATTGATGGTGGCTCTACGGGTGATCGATTTGGTACTTATAATCAGCTTACTAATTCGGGTAGTGGCAGACTATACGGAAGTTTTACAGTTTTAAGCGGGTCAGGTTCAGGAATTAAATTTGGAGATTACATTGCCATTGCCAACTCGGTACCCGGAACCCATTATGGGGTGTATAGCGATGTCAATAAAGCCGGTAGTTTTGCAGGATATTTTAGGGGTAATCTTGCTGTAGGCACAACTGATTATACCTCAGGCACTCCTAATTATTATATTTTTCCATCCAATCGCGGTACTAATGGCCAAGTCATGCAAACTGATGGTAGTGGTAATTTAAGTTGGGTAGATGCTTCAGGTCTAGGAGATAGCGATGCCGACTTTTTTGAAGAAGGTACCACCAACCCGCCAGACGATATTAATGATGATATTTATACTTTAGGAAATCTAGCCATTGGTAAAAACACCGCAGATTACCCTTTAGAAATCCAAACTTCCACGCTAAATAGAGGGTTAAACATAAATGTTGCTGGAACTGATAATGCTACTAAGTATGGTAACTATACAGCCATTTCAAATACTGGAGCCGGATTGCATTATGGTAATGTTATAGAATTAAATAGTGGTTCGGGTCAAAAATTTGGAAATCGAATACTAATTACCGGTACTGGTGGCTCCATAGGTACAGAAAATAACTTGAATACAACTGGGTTTTCAGGCACCACAGGTACTTTAAATGCTATAACGGGTGATGCAGGCCAATTATTTGGAACGTTTAATTTCATTAATGGAAGCGGTAATGGACAACACTACGGCGTAAGAAATCAAATATCAACAACTGGCGATGCCGATTTATATGGTACGTTAAATCAAATTAATTTTTCTTCCGGTTCAGGTGCAAAATATGGTAGTATAAACACGATTAACCAGGCATCTGGAGGCACACATTATGGTGTATTTAGCGAAGTTTTAAAAACGAATAGCTATGCGGGTTATTTCTTAGGAAATGTTTCCATAGGTACTACTACAACAAATAATTATATTTTACCACCTTCCAGAGGAACAAGTGGTCAATTCATGCAAACCGACGGGAGTGGTAATCTGAGTTGGGTTAGTTTGCCCACACAAACAAACGATTGGTCCATAACGGGAAATTCCGGAACTAATCCTGCTGTAAACTTTATAGGCACTACTGATAATGTAGCACTCTCTTTTCGAACTAATAATATCCAACGCTTACAGATTGATAATAATATAGTAAGAACTTATGGAGATTTTCAAATAAACGACCCCAGTAATACCACTCAAAGTGGACTTTTACAAAACGATGATAATTTTGTTCATGCCGTAGATACAAATATCGACTTTGGAGCCGGTGGAAATCACGTGATGCTCTCTAGTCAAGAAGGTGGCTCTGAAACAGGCGGGATACATCTGGATGGGAATTCTGTATCCATTTGGTCACCGGCAGACAATTTTAGAGCACTGCGAATTCTTGATGAAGACAACTGGAATGACAACAATGGAAACCCATATGACAACGGTGCTGAGCTAGCCTATATCGATAATACCGGACAATATGTTCAGGCATCAGATCAAAACAGAAAGCAAGACATCAAAAAAATAACGCAAGCTTTATCCAGTATTATTCAACTAAATGGTTACACATATGAGTATAAATTAAATACAGCGGAAATAGCTAAAAGAGAACAACCAAGGCGTACCTCCGGGGTGCTTGCACAAGAACTACAGAAAGTATTACCGGAAGCGGTTCAAGTTTCAGAAGATGGCGAGTATTTTGTACATTATGCCGGTATTACTCCACTTTTGATTGAAGCAATAAAAGAATTGAAACAGGAAAATGAAGTTTTAAAACAAAATCAAGACCTAATGCGTTTACAATTGTCTCGTATAGAATTGTTGCTTCAAGAAAAATAATATTTTTTGTTTTTGGGTTTACTTTTTAATTGGTTTTGTACCAATGTGTATAACGCATCCATTTTTATATTAAAAAGGAATTAAACAATTAAATCGTTAAAAATGAAAAAAAAGTACTCCGTTTTTATGGTATTTTTATTTTGCAGTGTGGTTACAGCTCAATACCAATTTACTCAAGTAGCCGAAATCAATCCGGGAAGCAACAGTGGAAGTCCGCGGCATTTTATGGAATACAATGGTGAATTGTATTTTAATGCATCGGTTAGCTTTCAGCAGAGGTTATATAAAACATCCGGAATAGGAGCTACTTTGGTATCCGATTTAAATGGGAATGGTGTAGGTTACGTTCCCAAACCATTATTTATTCTTAATAACAAACTCCTATTTCATGCTTCAACACAAGCACATGGCATGGAACTTTTTATTACCGATGGAACAGAAGTTGGAACTGAAATTTTATTAGATATTTATCCAGGACCAAATGGTTCAAGTGTATCTGATAATCCTGATTTTTATGCAGAATTAAATGGCGAATTATACTTTTGGGCGAGAGAGACATCTGGTCCTTTTTCCCTTTGGAAAACCAATGGTACTACTACCGGCACTGTAAAAGTAGTAGACCCTTCTTTTGCCGGTGGTGGAACTCCTATGGTAATTTATAATGATAAAATATATTTTTTAGCCTATAGTGCAACTGGACAAAATCCTGAATTGTATGTCACTGACGGAACACCTACAGGTACAGGTTTGTTTTTAGAAATCAATCCTTCAACAGCGGCTAACTTGGCTGCAGGTTCTAGTCCTAATGATTTATTTGTGTATGATGGCTATTTGTTTTTTTCGGCTGATGATGGAACCAATGGAAGGGAACTCTGGAGAACAGATGGAACTACTTTCGGCACAACAATGGTAGCTGATATTTTTCCTAATAATTTGAATCCCTCTTTTGGAAAAGGAAGTAATCCAGATTATTTTATTGAATTTAATAATGAATTGTATTTTGTAGCAAGAGGATATGATACAGGTTTAAATCAAATAACTGGTAATGAATTGTATAAATACACAATTGCTAATGGTTGGAATAGAGTAAAAGATTTTTATTCAGGAAATCTTAATAGTGGAATTGGCACTAGTAATCCATTTTTTATCATGAATAATGAGCTGTTTATCATTGCTCAAGATGGTACTCATGGAGCGAATAATTTTGAACTCTGGAAAACGGATGGCACTGAATCGGGCACTATTAAAACTGTAAATAGCTCAGCACTAAACAACATAAGTTTAGAATCTTTTATTGAAAATAAGGATTATGCAATACTAAATAATAAATTATATTTTCAGCATAATTCTCAACAAATTTGGGTAACCGACGGAACAAATGCTACTACTCAACAATTGACGAATACCGGTGAAATAGATGTGCCTATAGGCGTAACAGTTTTTCAACCTGTTGTTTTTAATGACGAAATTTATTTCGATGGGAATTATCCCTCTCAAGGAGTTGAACTTTGGAAAATTACGGATACAAATTTATCGTTAGAAAACTTTTTGACAAGTAATGAAATTACAATTTACCCAAATCCTACTAACGGAAAGATTATTTTGAATACAGATTTAATTTATTTTAAAATACGAGTATTTGATGGCTTAGGTAATGTGGTGTTAATGGTTAATAATCAAAATGAAATAAATTTAGAAAACTGTCAGTCAGGGCTTTATTTTATTGAAATAAGTGATGAATTTTCTACCTATCAAGAAACCATCAAAGTACTAAAGTTTTAATTCGTTGTAATGAACTCAAATCGTAATAATATAATTGATTTTAAAAATGATAGTTAATTTTAATTATTAAACAAGAATATGTAAAAAAGTACGATTTTATTTTTAATATCGTACTTTCTTTTTATTTATCGAACTACATCGTTTATAAAATCTATAGTCATGTTTGTTTAATAATTTGCCTTAATTCAATATAAAAAATAGTTTAATAAACTTTAGCATTCACTATCGCCTCCATTTCTTTATCATAAAAAAACAAAAACATGCTTCCCATCATGTCTTGGTTTTCTTTTGAGGTATTGTTTACGTCTAATACAATTTCATATTCCTGGTTTTCATACAGCCAAATTCCTTCTTTGGAAGAAAAATTTTCGATGTTTGTAAGACCAATACTGTTTTGGTGATTGGTGACATTGCTGACAAAAACCGGCTTTTGTGTTGTTTTATTGAACAACATTATTCGTGTGGCAAACGGATGCACGTGAATGGCCGCCGCATGTAACCGCAAACTGTCCTTGATTTCCAGTTGCTGATTGATGTTGCTTCGGTAGGTGTTTTTTCCGGTTGGAATCACCCAATGGCCGGATAATTTATTACCGCTACCGTCGTCATAACTGTGGTTTTTGGTTTCCACCGGAATGCAAAAATCGGCACCGGGATCGGTGGGACTTTTATAGGGATCATGTTTGTCGTAGGGCAACATGATAAAAGCCGTTTTGCTCATTAACGGTTTGATGTTTTTATCTTCTTGATAAGTGATGGAAACCTTATGTTTTACTTTGTAATAGGCTTTTTTTATGTTGTGATTCAAGGTTTGTGTAGTTACATAAAGAAAATCATTTCCTTTGATTGGTACTCCGTACCCTTCCGGAAATTCAAACGTTTCCATGCCATGTGAAAGCGAAGTCAGCCTCGGATATTGCTTGCCAATTCGGTCTTCCAATCCAAAGGTGGAATAATATTTCGAATCATTCATATCCACATTCATGTGACAAATAAAATCATTCGACATCTTTTCACCGGTTTTAGCCTCTTGAGCCACCACTTTAAATCCGGTAATCCATAACAAAGTGGAATCTTGCGATAACATGACATAATTAGACGCTTTTGGTCCTTCCATTGATTTGTAAATGCCATCCACAATAAAAGTAGGCGATAGCATTTTGTATTCCTTGGAATGGTTTTCCACTTTCCAATCGTTATCTACTAAACCGGTTTTGTGTAAGAATGTAGTTTTTACGATTGTTTTATGACGGGTAGATAATTGAGCATACCATATCAATCCTCCTACAATCGAGAGAAGAAGTAGCAGTGCTAAAATTTTATATATCTTTGTTCTTCGCATTTCCGCAAATTTAACTATTTCTATGATTGATAATCAAATTGTTGCGTCGAAAAGAATTTTCGGATTAGATTTTCTCAGGTCATTGTCCATTTTGTTGGTGCTTTTCTCCCATATTTCGTGGATTTATCAATCCGAGGGATTAGTTGGAAAAATGCAGGATTTCTCGGGGTTAATTGGTATAGAATTGTTTTTAATGTTGAGCGGTTATTTGGTGGGAAGCATTATTTTAAAACAATTTTTAACCCAACCATACACGATTAAAGAAGTCGGTAACTTTGTAAAAAGGCGATTATTCCGAATTTTGCCAAGTTATTATCTTATATTGGTGATCAATCTACTCATTGCCATTTATATTGGATTTTCCTTTGCTGATTGGTGGAAGTATTTTTTATTTGTTCAAAATTTTACTACGCCAATTCCTTCTTTATTTCCTGAATCTTGGAGTTTACCGATTAAAGAATTAAGTTATGTTGCGGTAGTAATCATTCTTTTTGCCTTTGCAAAACAAATCCGTTTGGACTTTAGAAAAACTTTTTTTTTGATGGTAGTCTATGGTTTGTTGGTGCTTTCCTTTCTTTTAAAAGTTATTTATCATATTGAGAATCCGGAATTTTCATTGACAAAATGGACAGCTGAAGTTCGTTCCGTCGTAATTTACAGAGTAGATTCGGTGATGTTTGGTATTTTGTTTGGTTATTATTATGCTACATATAAAGGATTTTTTCAACTGAAAAGTAGCATGTTTTTCGGGGTGGGAATTTTATTGATGCTGTTTTTTATTCTATTGCTTTTGTTCTTTAATTTGAATACTATCGCCTGGTTTTGGAATATTATTGCACTTCCTTTTATTTCTTTGATTGTTTTGTGTTTTTTACCGATGCTCCTTTCGTGGCATAAAGCATCCAAAAAGTTCGGTCATCTCGTAACCTTTTTGTGTAATTTGTCTTATTCGGTTTATTTGATTCATTATAGTGTCGTCCTTTTTTTGATGAAATATTTTATTGATACCACTTCTTTTTCACTCTTGGAATTACATATCTTTACATTTGTTTATCTATTGATTACCTTTACTTTAGGTTACTTTTTTTATACTTATTTTGAAAAACCAATCAATGCTTTCAGAGTATCCAATTTTAAATTAAATGGAAAAAAATTCTTCACACGGTAGACTATTCGGATTAGATTTTCTGCGAACTATAGCCATTTTAATGGTTTTGTTTGGTCATTGCTTGTCAATTTATCCGCCCAGTCAAAGTTTGCTTGCTCAAGTTGGGATTTTTTGTGGTTTTTTTGGTGTTGAGGTCTTTTTTGTTTTGAGTGGTTTTTTGTTGGGAAGCACTATTTATCGAATGTATGTTGAAAATGAATTTTCGGTCAATTCAATTCTAACTTTTTTTAGGAGAAGAGCTTTTCGTGTGTTGCCCACCTATTATTTGGTATTGCTTATAAATTTAATCATTAGCTTTATCATTGGGTATGCTGTTTTGGATGGATGGAAGTATTTTTTCTTTCTTCAAAATTTCAGTAATACGATGCTGCCCTTTTTTCCGGAGTCTTGGTCCATTCCGATAGGCGTATTTGCCTTTTTATTGTTTCCCATCGCTCTTTTGATGAAATCGAAGATTGTCAAGCCTACGCACCCCTCGTTGTTCTTTTTAGTTGTAGTTTTAGGATTGACTATATTTTTTGTTTTCACCAAAGTTTATTATGCTTTAACCACGCCAAACACCACTTTAAATGAGTGGAATTTAGATTTAAAAGCGGTTGTTGTTTATCGTTTAGATGCTGTTTTTATGGGTGTTTTAGCGGCTTGGGCTTCTTTAAATCTGCCCATTTTATGGAAAAAAATACAATTCCTTTTTGCTTTTTTGGGGATGCTTTTATTTGGCTTTCTATTTGTGGGTGTTGGCTTTTTTCAATTCACTATTGAATCGTATCCCAACTTTTGGAATGTGTTCTATTTGCCGCTTACTTCTTTGATGGTCGTTTTTTTTCTTCCTCTTTTAACGCAATGGAAATTAACCAAATTCAATTTACTTCGAAAACCGATTATTTTTATCAGTGGTATTTCCTATGCTCTTTACCTGCTTCATTACAGTGTTATTCTTCAGTTGGGTCAATTTTATTTTCCAACCAATCAGCTTTCGCAGAATCAATTGCACCTCTTTACAATTTGTTATTTAGTAACTACTGTATTATTGGCTACATTGTGGTTTGAATTGATTGAAAAACCAATTCGTACTTTTCGTTTAGCTAAAAACCACTGATTTAGAACACTTTTTTACTATCGATTTTACGATATTACTAATATAGGTTTCTAATATTGCCAAATTTGTATTTTAACGGCATAATATTGCTTTTTATTGAAAATAATATCTAAAAAATAGAATTTCTGTAAAAAATGATTTCCAAAAGATATATTTCACTAATAATTTTACAATGTTCTAACGTTTTCGTAAATTCGCACCACAAACAAATAACACTTATTTATTATGGCATTTGATATAGAAATGATTGAAAAGGTCTATGCTACACTTGGCGAGCGTGTGGAAAAAGCACGCCAGTTAGTGGGAAGACCTCTTACTTTATCAGAAAAGATTTTATATTCACATTTATGGGAAGGAACGCCAACCCAAGCCTTTACCCGAGGAAAAGACTATGTTGATTTTGCACCGGATAGAGTAGCTTGTCAAGATGCTACGGCACAAATGGCATTGTTGCAGTTTATGCATGCCGGAAAAAGCAAAGTAGCGGTACCCACTACAGTTCATTGTGATCACTTGATTCAAGCCAAAGTGGATGCCAAAACTGATTTGGCTCGTGCGAAACAACAAAGTAATGAAGTGTTTGATTTTCTTTCTTCTGTATCTGATAAATACGGCATTGGATTTTGGAAACCGGGAGCCGGAATTATTCACCAAGTAGTCCTAGAAAATTATGCTTTTCCGGGAGGAATGATGATAGGAACTGATTCACACACTGTAAATGCAGGTGGATTAGGCATGTTAGCCATTGGAGTAGGTGGTGCAGATGCGGTGGATGTCATGTCAGGAATGGCCTGGGAATTGAAATTTCCAAAACTCATCGGAATTAAATTAACCGGAAAATTATCGGGTTGGACTGCACCGAAAGATGTCATTTTAAAAGTGGCCGGTATACTTACCGTAAAAGGTGGAACCGGAGCTATTGTAGAATATTTTGGAGAAGGGGCTACGGCGATGTCTTGTACCGGAAAAGGAACCATTTGTAATATGGGAGCAGAGATTGGTGCAACCACCTCCACTTTTGGTTATGACGCTTCGATGGATCGTTATTTGCGTTCCACCGGAAGACCGGATGTGGCGGATGCTGCGAACAAAGTGGCTCAACATTTAACGGCTGACCCAGAAGTGTACGCCAACCCGGAGCAGTATTTTGATCAAGTTATTGAAATCAATTTATCGGAATTAGAGCCTCATTTAAACGGGCCTTTTACACCGGATTTAGCTACACCAATTTCGAAAATGAAAGAGGAAGCTATTAAAAACGATTGGCCTTTAAAAATTGAAGTTGGTTTGATAGGTTCTTGTACCAACTCTTCCTACGAAGATATTGCTCGTGCGGCTTCCCTAGCCAAACAAGTGGCTGATAAAAATCTAAAAACGAAAGCTCAATTTACCATTACACCGGGTTCTGAAACTGTGCGTTATACGATTGAGCGTGATGGATTTATTGATACATTCGATAAAATCGGAGCTACTGTATTTGCTAATGCGTGCGGACCTTGTATCGGTATGTGGGATAGGGAAGGAGCAGAGAAAGAAGAACGCAACACAATTGTACATTCTTTCAACCGTAACTTTTCAAAACGTGCCGATGGAAACCCAAACACCTTAGCTTTTGTGGGTTCACCTGAATTGGTTACTGCTTTGGCTATAGCCGGCGATTTAGGATTTAATCCGCTTACTGATACTTTAATTAATGAAGACGGACAAGAAGTAAGACTTGACGAACCCACCGGAAACGAATTACCACCTAAAGGTTTTGATGCAGAAGATCCGGGTTATCAAGCACCGGCTGAAGATGGTTCAAAAGTTCAGGTTGTGGTTAGTCCGACTTCGGAACGTTTACAATTATTGGAACCGTTTTCACCTTGGGACAGAAAAAATATTATGGGTGCTAAATTATTAATCAAAGCTTTCGGAAAATGTACAACCGACCACATTTCAATGGCAGGTCCCTGGTTGCGTTTCCGTGGACATTTGGATAATATTTCAAATAATATGTTGATTGGAGCAGTGAATGCCTTTAATCAAAAAACCAATTCGGTGAAGAATCAATTGACCGGTGCATATGATGCTGTTCCTGCGGTGCAAAGAGCCTATAAAGCGGCCGGAGTTCCTTCTATTGTAGTGGGCGATCACAATTATGGCGAAGGTTCATCCAGAGAACATGCGGCTATGGAGCCACGTTTCTTGGGTGTGAAAGCGGTTTTGGTAAAATCATTTGCCCGTATTCACGAAACGAATTTGAAAAAACAAGGTATGTTGGCCTTAACCTTTGCGAATGAAGCCGATTATGATAAAATCCAAGAAGATGACACGATTAATTTTGTGGATTTAGTGAGTTTTACACCGGGTAAACCCTTAACATTAGAATTTGTTCATGCTGACGGAAGTAAAGATGTGATTATGGCGAATCACTCGTATAACGAAAGCCAAATTGGCTGGTTCGTTGCGGGTTCTGCATTAAACTTAATTGCTGCTGCGGGAAAAGCTTAAGCTTTTTTAAAAACTATATTGAATAAAAAACTCCTGAATTTCAGGAGTTTTTTTTATGATTAGGCTTTTTATAAATTAAAACTTAGTTGGATTTTTCATTACTTACCATATTTCTCCACCACACCATTATGCCAAAAAACTTTGTCATAATAAAATTCTAAAGAGGTTAGGTTACCTTTTTTCTTGATAAGACATTTTCCAAGAACGTTGGCTTTATTTCCAATTACAGTTAAAAGAGCGTTGTGTACTACTTTTTTCTCTTTGAATAACTCATAAAGTTTGTTTGCAATATCTTGACGAATATCCATTTTAGCATTGAATGTGCTAATGATAACCGTTTCTGATTTTGATTTGGCAATTAATTCCATGCCGTTTTGGCCATGCCGATAGGTTAGAATCGTCTCTTGCGAATAAGCAAGCTGAGTGCTGATGAGCACTAAGAATAGTAGGTATTTCATGAGATTTTGGGTTAAATCGTTTGCAATATAACATAAATACCTGAAATAATTGTGTTTAGCTTGCCTTTATTTGTTGAACAAATAAAAAAAAACCGCTCAACTACACGTTAAAGCGGTTTTTACAAAAGTATTTAGTTAGTTTAGTAATACGCGTAACGTTGCACTCTGGAAATGTATTTTGCCAAACGGATGACTTGGTGACTATAGCCAAATTCATTATCATACCAAACATAAAGCACCACATTTTTTCCGTCTGCCGAAACAATTGTAGCGTTGCTGTCATAAATGGAAGGAGCATTGGTACCCACAATGTCTGATGAAACTAACTCGTTGCTAAGCGAATATTTAATTTGCTCCACCAATTGACCTTCCAAAGCATATTTTTTCATGATATCATTTACTTCTTGAACAGAAGTTTCTTTTCCTACTTCTAAATTTAATACTACTAAGGAACCATTAGGCACCGGAACACGAATGGCATTAGAGGTTAATTTTCCGGCTAAACTCGGTAAAGCTTTGGCTACAGCACTTCCGGCACCGGTTTCAGTAATAACCATGTTTAAGGCTGCGGCACGTCCTCTCCGGTATTTTTTGTGCATATTGTCTACCAAGTTTTGGTCATTGGTATAGGCATGAATGGTTTCTAAATGGCCTTTCACCACACCTAATGTATCTTCTACGGCTTTTAAAATAGGCGTAATGGCATTGGTTGTACAAGAAGCTGCCGAGAAAATATCCACTTTATCCGGATTATGGTCTTTGTGGTTTACGCCATAGACAATATTTGGAACTCCTTTTCCGGGAGCCGTCAGTAAAACTTTAGAAGCTCCTTTGGAAGTGAGATGTCTTTTCAATGCTTCTTCGGTTGTAAAAGCTCCGGTGTTATCAATCACTAAGGCCTCTTCAATACCATAAGTAGTGTAATCAATTTCTTCCGGAGAATTTGCCGATATGATATGAACCGTAGTTCCATTGATTAGTAAAGCGTTATTTTTAGGATCAGCCACCACGGAACCTTGAAAATCTCCATGAACGGAGTCGTAACGCAACAATGAAGCTCTTTTTTCTAAAATGGTTGCATCGTTTTTGTCTCTTGTTACAATGGCACGCAAACGCAATTGTGTTCCTTTTCCGGTTTTTGACATTAATTCTCTGGCTAACAATCGGCCAATTCTTCCAAAACCATATAAAACCACATCTTTTGGTTTGATAGAATTTTTCTCTTTTGCCTTTTTTAATTTATCAATCACAAATGATTTGGTGTTGTGGTATTTATCATCCTCCAAATGATATTCGTATGTTAATTTACCAATATCTAATTTTGATGGCGGTAAATCTAACGACAACATTTCTCTGGCAATTTCCACTGAATCAAAAATGGAGATTGGTTTACCTACAAATTCGCCAGCATATTCATGTAAATTTAAAATTTCAGATACGTTTTTGTCAATCAATTGATTACGGAATAGCACCATTTCGATAGATTTGTCATACCATAAATCGCTGATAATTTTGATAAATTCTACTCCGGCTCTTCTGCGGTCTGCTTGAAACGAAAGCTCTTTTTCGTATAAAGAAGGATTGTTATTCATACATTAAAAATTAGTTGGTGTTGTAAAATTTTGTGCAAAAGTATAGATTTCAAACGTTTTCGTAAACTTTTTTTACTTTTTTTTTAAAAATAAAAAATCCTGCAAAATCAACTTTCGATTTTGCAGGATTACTTAAATACTAACCTTATTTACAGTATGATTCGCATTACTTGTCCATTGCGAAGCATCAGTTCGACACGAACACCTTCTTTTTCAGTTTTGCTTCCTAAACCTCTGGAAATGGTTTCCAGATCGGTGGCTTTTACACCGTCAATACTTAAAATGATACTTCCTTTTAATTCATCGGCATACGGAGCCAACTTTTCATTGGTAATGTCTTTGATTTTCACCCCTTGTTTTAACTTGAATCGCTGTTTATCTGCCGTTTCCAAATCTTCTAATTCTAACCCATAAAATTCATAATTCAACAATTCTTTTTTGGTTAATTTTACCGGGATTGTTAATCGTTTACCGTCGCGATTCACTGTAACATTTATTTCATCATTTGGACGTTTGGTGTTCACATAGCCGGAAAGTTCTGCAAAGGATGTTACGTTTTGATTGTCTAATTTCACAATCACGTCGCCTGATTTAATGCCGGCTTTTTCAGCCCCTGAGTTTTTGGTTACTTTGTTGACATAAAAACCTTGTGTTTCGCTTAAGTTTAATTCTTTCGAAGCGGCACCGTTCAACTCTCTTCCTTCAATACCTAAAATTCCACGTTGAACATTTCCAAATTCCATAATGTCCTCAATAATTTTTCGGGTGATATTGGAAGGAACAGCAAATGAATAGCCTACATAACTTCCGGTATTAGAAGAAATCATCGTGTTGATTCCCACTAATTCTCCTCGCGTATTGACTAATGCACCACCACTGTTTCCGGGGTTCACCACCGCATCAGTTTGAATGAACGACTGAATGCCGCTCGTGTCTAAATTTCTTGCTTTCGCCGAAATAATTCCAGCTGTTACGGTAGAATTTAAGTTGTATGGATTTCCGATGGCTAACACCCATTCGCCCACTTTCACCTGATCTGAATCGGCAAAAACCGCATACGGTAATTTTTCATCGGTTTCTACTTTTAATAAGGCAATATCCATTTTCGAGTCAGAACCAATTAATTTTGCCGGATATGATTTTTTATTGTTTAGCGTAATTTCCAATTCGGTAGCTCCTTGAATCACATGATTATTGGTTACCACATAACCATCTTCTGAGATAATTACACCTGAACCGGTTCCAATTTGCGGTTGAGCTTGTCCACTTCGGTTTCCATAAAAGAAATCGATTGGATTATACACGGTTCGATAAGTAACATTTTTTACGTGAACTACTTGATTCAAGGCTAATTCTGCTGCTTCCGTAAAATCGATAGTTTCAGCTGAAAGACCAACATTTTTGGTTTGAATTTGAGGAGCAGTTGTTACAATACTTTTTGAATTTTCCAGATTGTCTTCAAAAAATAATTTATAGGCTCCCAATGTGGTGATTCCACTTAAAAGAGATACTAAAAATAAATTGGTTACATTTTTCATAGGTCATCTAAATTTAGTTTATTAATGTAAATTTATACGATTTATTATTTCTTGTGATAAGGTTTAACTCACTTTAACAGCCCTTAACTTTTCTTTAAAATAATTGTACTTTTGCAATGTATATCTTAAGCTAATGAACATTCAATTTTTTAAATACCAAGGAACGGGCAACGATTTTATCCTGATTGATAATCGCTATGAATTATTTCCCAAAAATAATACCAAATTAATTGAGAAGCTTTGTGACAGACGTTTTGGTATTGGTGCTGACGGTCTGATATTACTTGAAAATGACAAATTTTCAGATTTCAGAATGGTTTATTACAATTCGGATGGCAATGAAAGTTCCATGTGTGGAAATGGAGGCAGGTGTATCGTGGCGTTTGCGAAGCAATTGAATGTGATTGAAAACGAAACCACTTTTATGGCGGTGGATGGAGATCATTATGCCAAAATTTCAGCAGATGGTATAGTTTCATTACAAATGAAAAATGTGGAGGAGATAAAAATGGCTTCTGATTATGTTTTTTTGAATACGGGTTCTCCACATCATATTACCTTAGTGGATGAAGTAAAATCTGTTCCCGTGAAGGAAATCGGCAGTCAAATTCGCTACAGTGATTTGTATGGAAAAGCGGGGAGTAATGTCAATTTTGTGGAAGTGATTACTGATTCACTTTTTGCTGTTCGAACGTACGAAAGAGGCGTAGAAGACGAAACTTTGTCTTGTGGAACCGGCGTAACTGCTGCAGCAATAGCGATGAATGCCATCGGAAAAACAACATCAACTGAAATTTCGTTGTTGGTTGAAGGCGGCGAGTTAAAAGTTACTTTTAAAAAAGAAGGAAAAAAATATACTGAAGTTTTCTTAATAGGGCCGGCCACCTTTGTTTATGAGGGAAAAATTCAAATTTAAACTAGCTGCGGAATGAAAACACTTCATGGTCAACATATTTATTTACGGGCATTGGAACCGGAAGATTTGGAATTTGTCTATCAACTGGAAAATGATGAATCAGTATGGGAAATCAGTCAAACCCAAACGCCGTATAGTCGATTTTTAATTCGTCAGTATTTAGATAATGCTCAGCAAGATATTTATGAAGCGAAGCAATTACGCTTGGCCATCTGTAAGCAGGATACTTTTGATGCGATTGGTTTAATTGATTTGTTTGACTTTGATCCCAAAAATAAACGGGCAGGCATTGGAATATTGATTCAACATCCTGAAAACAGACAAAGCGGATTTGGTCGACAGGCTTTGGAATTGTTAATTCAATATGCTTTTGAGCATTTGGAGTTACACCAATTGTTTGCCAATATTTCTACCGATAATGAAGCAAGTAGGGCACTTTTTACTACTTTTGGGTTTGAATGTGTCGGAATAAAAAAGGATTGGAATTTTAGTCATGGAAATTATTCTGACGAAGCACTTTATCAATTAATCAATGCAAAATAATTTTTCAAGACATATGAATTTTAAAAAAATAATTCTCTCTATTTCTTTAGTAGTATTATTGGTAGTTGCCTATTTTGGATTTAAAGTCTATCAAATTGTTTTCACCCCTAATACAAGTTTTACAGAAGAAAAAATATCCGTCTTTGTACCTACCAATTCCACTTTTGAAGAGGTGAAAACTATCGTTTCTCCTTACTTAAAAGATATGGAAAAGTTTGAAACTCTGGCGAAACGAAGAGGGTATGCTACCGACGTAAAAGCCGGAAAATTTGAATTAACTCAAAACATGAACACCAATGCTATTGTTTCGGCCTTGCGAAGAAATGTTCCGGTTCGTGTTACCTTTAACAACCAAGAACGATTAGAAGATTTTGCGGGAAGAATAGCTTCCCAAATTGAAGCGGATAGTTTGCAATTGTTGCAAGCATTTAAAGAACCAACCTTTTTAAAAGAAAACGGTTTTACAGAAGAAACTGTTTTTACCATGTTGTTACCCAATACTTTTGAGTTTTATTGGAATACTTCCGCAGAAAAGTTTAGAAATCAGATGGCCAAAGCATACTATCGATTTTGGAATGATGAACGAAAAGCCAAAGCTGAAAAACTGGGATTAACTCCGGTTCAGGTTTCTATTTTAGCCTCAATCGTTCATAAAGAAACTGCCAAAGTAGAGGAACGACCTCGTGTAGCAAAAGTGTATTTGAACCGTATGAATGTAGGAATGCCGTTGCAAGCCGATCCTACTGTGATTTTTGCCTATAAATTAGGGTCTAATGATTTTAAGCAAGTGATTAAACGGGTTTATTATAAACATTTGGAAGTTGAATCTCCTTATAATACTTATCGAAATGTCGGTTTGCCACCCGGTCCCATTTTTATGGCGGATGTGAATGCCATTGACGCTGTTTTGAATCCAGAACAGCATGAATTTCTTTATTTCTGTGCCAGTGTGGAGCGTTTTGGCTATCACGAATTTGCCACCACTTTGGAACAACATAATGTGAATGCCAAAAAATATGCTACATGGTTAAATGCTCAAACGGCTAATTAATTGAGAGTTTTATATTTCATAATTGTTGTTTTTTTACTATTCTTAAATGGGTTAAATGCCCAATCGAAGTTTGAAGATTTTTTTAAGCCATCTGATACGTTGCTCACCAAAAGAAGAAATGCGGTTGTAATTTCAGAAACGGTTTTTAGTTCGGCAGCTTTGATAGGATTGCATCAACTTTGGTATGCCGATTATGAAAAATCGTCTTTTCAATTTAAAAATGACAATAGGGATTGGCTTCAAATGGATAAAGCAGGCCATGTTTATTCTTCCTATCATTTAGGTCGATTGAGTGCCGATATGCTTGGTTGGAGTGGGGTTTCAAAGGAAGGACAATTACTTTACGGAGCCGGTTTTGGCTTTGTTTTTCTTACCGCCGTTGAGGTTTTTGATGGCTATTCTGCCGAATGGGGATTTTCTTGGGGTGATGTAGCTGCCAATGCAACCGGTACCGCTATGTATGTTTCACAAGAACTATTGTGGAATGAACAGCGAATCATTCCTAAATTTTCTTTTCACACGACTTCCTATGCCAATCAACGACCGGAATTATTAGGAGAAGGTCTCAACGAACAAATTTTGAAAGATTATAACGGACAAACGTATTGGCTATCGGCCAATATTCATTCCTTTGCCAAAACTTCAAAAATTCCAAAATGGTTAAATCTTGCTCTTGGTTACGGAGCAGAGGGAATGCTTTCCTCTCAAAAAAATAATTTGGGAACAAATGACGACAGATTTCGTCAATTTTATATAAGTTTTGACGTTGATTTGTCTAAAATTGAAACGAAATCACATTTTTTAAAGACTATTTTTTCCGTTTTAAACACCATCAAAATTCCTGCTCCAACGTTTGAAATCAATGGTTTAGGAAAGTCAAAATTTCATATTATTTACTTTTAGAAAAGTTTAACTACTTGATTTTCATAATTATAAAAAATTATGTATCTTTGCACCCGTGAAATTCAAGATGGTGACAGAGCTTGAGAAATAAACATCTATGTCAAAAAAATGGTATTTTTATTCTTGTATCGCCTTGATTGTAGGCGTAATTAGTACAGGTTTTAAACCATATAAATTTGAGAATTTGAATTGGTTTTATGTAAATGAATCAGATGAAGTTTTACATTACACCGTTCCCACAGCAGCAGAATTGGAATATACCAATGTAATATTCCCACAAACCGGAAAAACCTATGCCGGTTTTAAACAAGCCCTGGCTTTTAAAGAATCACAAGGAAAATATCATTTGGTTAATTCCTTCGGATATATGGGGAAATACCAATTTGGTATGGGTACCTTACGAACGATTGGTGTTCGTGACAGTCTTCATTTTATGCGTTCTCCGCAATTACAAGAAAAAGCATTCAATGCTTTAGCTTCGATTAATAAATGGATTCTTCGAGATGAAATTGAAAAATACGAAGGTAAAGTAATTAAAGGTGTAACCATTACTGAATCAGGATTGTTGGCTGCTGCTCATTTAGGTGGAGCAGGTTCAGTTAAAAAATTTCTAAAAAGCAATGGAAATCGCAGTATCAAAGACGGTTTTGGAACTTCCATTAAAAGTTATATCAAAAAATTTGGAGGATATGATACTTCGCATATTGTGGCTAATAAGAATGCGAAAGTGAAATAAATCAAGATTTCTGAATAATAAAAATAGTAGGTCGGTTGTGTAAATCGACCTTTGTTTTTTTCCAATCGTTGATGGAAAGTGTTTTAATGTATTCGGTAGGTAAAGTAATATCCGTTGCGATACAAAGTCTTGTAGCGTTTTGAAGAGCTTGCAACATATCTTCCACTAATTTATTATTGCGATAAGGGGTTTCAATAAATAGTTGAGCCTGATTTTTTTCAAATGACAATCGTTCCAAGTTTTTCAACATTGCTTTTTTTTCACCCTTATCTATTGGTAAGTAACCATTGAATGCAAAGTTTTGTCCATTCATTCCTGAGCCCATCAAAGCGAGAAGGATAGAGGAAGGTCCCACCAAAGGCACCACTTGAATGCCTTTTTCATGAGCTAATTTCACAATTACAGCTCCCGGATCGGCTACACCGGGGCAACCGGCTTCGCTCATTAAGCCTACATTTCTTCCTTCTAAACACGGTTGAATCATGGCTTTGTGCTCTGAAATTTCAGTATGTTTGTTTAATACGTTGATTCTAAGATTTGCTTGTACTTTTTCAGGATTGATTGATTTAATAAATTTTCGTGCTGTTTTTTCATTTTCCACTACATAATCATTGATAAAATCAATGGTTCTTTTCACGGTTTGTGGCAACACATCTTCAGGAGCCACTTCACCTAAAGTGGTAGGTATTAAATAGAGTTTTCCTAAAAAAGTGATGGGTTTCATATTGATTTTATTTGCAACCTGTCCGGTTTTATGAAATAAAAGTTTGTGTCACTTTTACATTATTTTTTTAAAAGCTTATTGGCAATACTCTCACAAGCTTCCTCTAACATTTCAAAAACCTGATCAAAATTACTTTGTATGCCGTTATAGGGATCCGGTACATCAACATTTTCACCGGGAAACAGTTCGTCTAAAATGAGTAGAACTTTTTTCTTATCCTCTTCATTTTTGGCCATCGCAATTACATCGTTATAATTGTGGGTGTCCATTACAAAGATATGGTCATACTCCTGAAAAAAAGAGGGTTTAAATAATTTTCCTCGTTGATGGGTGATGTCAATACCGTTTTTTTCAGCAGTCAGAATTGATCGTTTATCAGGTGGATTTCCCACATGCCAATGCCCGGTTCCGGCGGAATCAACAAAAAAATCGTTTTTAGGAAGTTTGGAAGCCAAAATACCTTCTGCCAAAGGTGAACGGCAAATGTTCCCCAAACAAACCATTAAAATTTTAACAGGCATACCATCTAGATTCTTTAAAAAATAATTTCAGTATTCAAAGGTAATAAGAATACTGAAATTATCTTTTTATAGGGAAAGTTTTTTGTGAATGTCTTCCACAAATTTTCGGAATTGTTTATCAGTCGTCACTAAATTATCAACCGTTTTGCAAGCATGTAAAACAGTGGCGTGGTCACGGTCTCCAATTTGTGAACCAATATTAGCCAACGAGGCTTTGGTGAATTTCTTGGCAAAAAACATAGCCAATTGGCGGGCTTGCACCACGTGGCGTTTTCTGGTTTTTGACTGTAACGTATCAATGTCTAATTGAAAATAATCGGACACCACTTTCTGAATATAATCGATTGAGATTTCTCTTTTTACATTTTTAACAAATTTCTCAACCACTCCTTTAGCGAGGTCTAAGGTGACTTCTTTTTTATTGAAAGACGATTGAGCGATTAACGAAATAATAGCTCCTTCCAGTTCGCGTACATTTGTTTTGATGTTACGGGCTACATATTCAATGATTTCTTCCGGCATTTCAACACCATCACGGTACAAAATATTTTTAAGGATTGAAATTCTGGTTTCATAATCCGGTTGGTGTAATTCAGCCGATAATCCCCATTTGAAACGAGACAGCAAACGTTGTTCAATGTCTTGCATGTCTACCGGAGCTTTATCGGAGGTTAAGATAACCTGTTTACCGTTTTGATGTAGGAAATTGAAAATGTGGAAAAACACATCTTGCGTTCCTGATTTACCCGATAAAAATTGTACATCATCAATAATCAATACATCAATTAATTGATAAAAATGAATGAAATCGTTGCGAGTATTCTTCTTCACTGAATCAATGTATTGTTGTGTAAAAACTTCGGCAGAAATATACAAAACGGTTTTATCGGGATATTTGTCTTTAATTTCCACACCAATGGCGTGTGCCAAGTGAGTTTTACCTAAACCGACTCCACCAAATATCAAGAGCGGATTAAATGAAGTTCCACCCGGTTTGTTGGCCACAGCCATACCGGCAGAACGAGCTAAACGGTTGGAATCACCTTCTAAAAAGTTATCAAAACTGTAATTAGCATTTAATTGTGATTCGATTTTTAAATTCCTGATACCCGGAATCACAAAGGGGTTTTTAAGTTCAGGACTCAAATTTTTCAGGGGAGCGTCTACGTCTTGTGGCTTTACAGGACTACGGTGAGCACTAGGCAATTGTTCCGTAAAGGGTTGTTTATTGCCATAAGTGTTTTCCATTTTAATTTTATACAGTAACTTTGCGTTTTTTCCGAGTTCTTTGGTTAGGGCTACTTTGAGTAATTTCACATAGTGTTCTTCTAACCATTCATAGAAAAATTTGCTGGGTACTTGAATGTATAAAGCATTGTCTGTGAGTTCCACTGACTTAATCGGTTCGAACCAAGTTTTGTAAGCTTGCTCCTGAATATTGTCTTTTATAAAAGATAGACAGTTCTCCCATACCGATTCCGCAGTTTTGCTCATAAATTCTATAAATTTTGTTGTTTACTAAAGGTTATCTTACAAAGAAAACAGACTGTTTCTTTATCAACTTTTGGGATAACAAATATGTGAACAAAAAAACGTAAAAAAAAATAAATTGCTATTGATTTTATAAAAAAAATGTTGTAAAGATGCTTTACGGCTTTAAAAGTGGTTGAAGAAAAATATTACAGAAAATTATGAAAGAACATCAATTACATGTACGTGTACGTTATTCCGAAACAGATCAAATGGGCGTAGTTTATCACGGAAATTATTTACCTTATTTTGAGATAGGACGCGTGGAATGGCTGAGAAATCAAGGGATTTCTTATAAAAGCATGGAAGAAAACGGCGTCGCACTTCCTATTGTTAACATCAACATAAATTACAAAAAACCAGCACGTTACGATGATTTACTTACTGTAAAAACTAAATACAAAAGCCAAAGCTCAGTGAAGATAGAATTTGAATGTAAAATTGAAAACGAAAATGGCGAGTTATTAACAACTGCTGATTTTGTTTTGGTATTTGTAGACATCAAAACCGGCAAACCAATCGTTCCTCCGGAAAATATAAAAAAGATTATTGATCAAATGGAAGCGTTAGAAAATTAATCTACTTTTTCTATTTTAATTTCAAATAGATTGGAAAAAATGTCGAAAGTTGTTTCGGCATTTTTTTTTCGGGTGGAAAAGAGGAGTTCGCAATTCATTTCCATTTTTTGAGCAACGATATCTAAATTTTTTTCTTTGATGATCCGCATTACTTTATTCATGTTTTTATAATCAAAGGTCAGTTTGAAAAATACATCAATTGTTTTCTCAATAATTTCAGCATTTTCCAATGCCATTTGAGCTGTTGTTTTGTAGGCAGAGATTAATCCGCCAACCCCTAATTTTACTCCACCGAAATAGCGTACGACTACAATTAAAATATTGGTCACTTCAAACGACTGAATTTGACCATAGATTGGCATTCCGGCACTGTTGTTGGGTTCGCCGTCATCATTGGCTCTAAAACTTATCTTGTCTGTACCGATTTGATAGGCATAACACCAATGTCTGGCAGAAAAATGTTGCTTTTTTAACTGTTCCAAATGCACTTTCACCTCTTCTTCATTTACAACAGGAAATGCATAGCCAAAGAATTTACTGTTTTTTTCTTTAAACAATACTTCTCCCGATGGTTGGGAAATGGTTTTGTATGTGTCTTTTGATACATTCATATTAACTTGTCACCAGAAAGATAGCTACTAAAGCCATAGCAATTCCAATTGCATTTCGCATCGAAATCCTTTCTTTAAATAGTAAAATGCCAACCAAGGTAGAAACCATGACGATAGCCACATTGTGAATGGTAAAGATGGTTGAACTTTCAAACACTTCACTGTCCAACATTTTGATTAAATAATATAATGAAAAATAGTTTGGGATGCCAAGAATAACTCCGGCTACAATATTTTTCCCATTCATTTTCGTTTTATCTTTTACAATATTTATACCTATAATTATTATCCCTACCATAAAAGCCATTAAGAAAGTATGTGATGAAAATAATGAAATTTCATTTTCGGGTAAATAATCATTCTGTAAAATTTTTATACTGGTATCAATTGCACCGGCTCCAAAGAAGACTAAAGTCGGGTAGAGTAAATTTTTTGAATCGGCTACTGCACCTTCTTCTTTTTTTGAGGTGAAATAAACCGCAACTAAAGCCATTAGAATTCCGATGATTTTGGCAATTCCCAAATGTTCATTGTATAATATAACCCCAAAGCAGATAGGAATTATCACTGACATTTTTGAGGCAACAGACGCTACTGAAAGTCCGTTTCGTTGTGACGTTAATGCTGTTGCATAAAACACACTGATGAATAAAATACCCAATAGTACGCTACCGGTATACCATGTTTTATGTATGATTTGATTGTAATCAAAAGCTGTTTCGGTGAACAACAAACCCATTGTAAAAGCAGTAAAATAGTTTACCACCAATGCTTGCAAAGTATTGATATTGAATCGGGAAAAAAGTTTTAAAATGACAAAAAGGACAGCGTTAAAAAGAACACTTAAAACAATGTATATCACAGAGTAATTATTTTTTTGGCGAATAGTTCCGTAACATCTTCTTGTCCCACTTGTAAGTTCCATACTTCAATTCCCAGGGAAGCGGCAGCATCTGTGTTTTCTTTTTTATCATCCACAAACAAAGTGCGTTTCGGATTTAAATCATGCTTGTGAATAAGGTGTTTAAAAATATTCACGTCCGGTTTTCTCATTCCTAATTCATAGGAATAATACACTTTTTCGAAACAATTATAAAAATCACGTGTAACCGACATCCCCTCTTTGTGTTCAAAATGATCGATATGAATCATATCGGTGTTGGTCAGCAAAAACAATCTGTATTTTCCTTTTAAGCTTTGTAAAAATTCTAAACGATATTCCGGAAAATCGCCTAAAACGGCATTCCATGCTTTTCGGATATCTTCGATGGAAGCATTTGGAAGGTGTTTTTGAAAACCTTGAATAAATTCTAACTCGGTTATTTTACCAATTTCAAAACGTTTGTTTAAATCATCCAAATCGGCATGCCATTCTTTTAAGCCTAAATTACGGAATGCTTTTTCCACCCCCGGTTTATCTAAGTTTATGAAAATATCCCCAAAATCGAAAATAATTGTGTTAATCATACCGCTTCAGCATTAAAAGTTCATCGTTTAAAATCGTTGTTCGTTTCACGGTTTCGCCTGTAAGGGTTGGGGCTTTTGTTCCTTGTTGAAAAAGCAAATTTCCTTTAAAAATTCGAGCTTCATCCCACAAATTGGCTTCTATAAAGGTTTGTAAAGTTTGAAGTCCACCCTCAATGATAACCGATTGAATGCCTTTTTGAAAAAGGAAATGACTAATTTTTTCAGCAAGTTGATTACCAAAGATACTAGTTTCGGGTTTACAATTTTCAACTGAAACAAAATTTTCTTTTTCTGTAATAAAAATAGTGGGTTGCTTTCCTTTTTTTACTTCATAATTGTTAGAAATTTTCCCTGTACGATCTATCACAATTCTTATTGGATTATTTCCTTTCCAATCTCTGCTGTTCAATTGTGGATTGTCGGCCAAAACTGTATTTGTGCCTACTAAAATTGCTTGTTCTTCCGTTCGCCATTTATGTACTAATTGTCTCGAATAGGCATTGGTAATCCAAACCGGTTTTTGTTCTTTTTTTATTTGTGGCGAAAGAAAACCATCGGCACTTTCGGCCCATTTCAAGATGATGTAAGGTCTTTTTTGGTTGTGAAAGGTAAAAAAACGTCGATTGAGTTCCAGGCATTGCTTCTCTAACATACCAACGATTACATTTGCACCCGATTGTCGGAGTTTTTCAATTCCTTTTCCGGCTACTTTTTCATTGGGGTCAACTGTTCCCACCACAACATTCGGAATTTTATGATGAATAATCAAATCACTACAGGGAGGCGTTTTTCCAAAATGACTGCAGGGTTCTAGACTCACATAAATGGTTGATTTTGAAAGTAATGATTTGTCTTTCACCGAATTAATGGCATTTACTTCTGCATGCGATTCACCGGCTTTTTGATGCCATCCTTCGCCAATAATTTTGTTGTCAAACACAATCACGCTGCCCACTAATGGGTTGGGGTAGGTGGTTCCCAATCCGTTTTTGGCCAGTTCAAGGCAACGTTGCATGTACTTTTCGTGATTCATTGGATGACAAAATTACGCTTTTTGCCATTAAAAGCGTAAATAGTTTTATTTTTACGGTTTAATAAACCATTTGATTTTTATGATTACGATTCGTCCAATTCAAAAAGCTGATAATGAGCAGATAGCTTCAGTGATACGTTCTGTTTTAATCGAACATGATGTGCCTAAAGTGGGAACCGCTTATGCCGACGTATCGCTCGACAGCATGTTTGAAACCTATTCTTTGCCAAGAAGTCATTATTTTGTCGTTGAAAACAAGGGAAAGATAATTGGTGGAGCCGGCATCAGTCAGTTAGAAAACGAATCGGAAACTATTTGCGAATTGCAAAAAATGTATTTTCTTCCTGAAGCCAGAGGAATAGGCGTAGGTTCTGAAATGATGACGAAATGTTTAGCCTTTGCTCAATCGGTTGGGTTTAAAAAATGTTATTTAGAAACCATGCCGTATATGCATGCTGCTCAAAAACTATATTTAAAATTCGGGTTTCATTATATAGATGCACCCTTGGGATGCACGGGTCATACCTCTTGCCCGGTTTGGATGTTGAAAGAATTATAAGCTAAATATGACTTTTAAAGCAATAAAATCTTCCTTTCATACTCATTTGTCTTCTTTTTTTGACGAACAGGAAATTGATCAATTTTTTTATTTGGTGTTGGAAAAATTCCATCAATTGAAACGAATTGATTTGGCCTTGCAACCCGATTTAAAGGTATCAGCAGTTGAGTTAGAACGTTGGAATTTGGTTTTGGATCAATTAAAAACCCAAAAACCCATACAATATATTTTAGGGGAAGCATTTTTTTGCGATTTGGTTTTTAAAGTGAATGAACATACGTTGATTCCCCGACCGGAAACGGAAGAATTGGTGTATTGGATTTTGGATGAAATCAAAAAGCAAAATATATTTAATTCAACAATTGTAGATATCGGAACCGGAACCGGATGTATTCCCATTTCTTTGAAAAAGAATTTACCGGAATCGACTGTTTTTGGTATTGACATTTCGGAAGAAGCTTTAAAAGTAGCCAATGAAAATGCGATAAGTAATGATTTGGAAGTTCATTTTATTCAAAAAAACATTTTAGATGCTTCCGATTTGCAAAATCAATTTGATGTGATTGTTTCTAATCCACCATATGTTCGCGAGTTGGAAAAAGCAGAAATCAACACCAACGTTTTGGCTTTCGAACCGCATTTGGCCTTATTTGTTTCAGATGAAGATCCACTGGTTTTTTATCGAAAAATTGCTGAATTAGCTTTAAAACATCTAAAGCCGACAGGTTTGTTGTTTTTTGAAATTAATCAGTATTTGGGAAAAGAAACGGTTTCTCTTTTGGCTGATTTGGGATTTACAACTGTAGTATTGCGGAAGGATATTTATGGGAATGAACGGATGGTTAAAGCTAGCCTCACCCCCGACCCCTCTCCAAAGGAGAAGGGAGACGTGACGTTGAAATGACTACTAATTTAGTAGTAATGAATCCGTATTAATCCATTTTAAGCGAAGCGAATCCAATTATAAGAATCTGTGAAAATCTGTTTTATCCATGACTTCCGTATGCCATTAAGAAGGTAATTGGCAAGTAAACAATTAAATTGATTTTATTTTTTGAACCATATAAGTCTGATAAGTTCAATTAAGTTTTTTCTTATTGGCATTTTCGATTTCATGGTTTCCTTTTTAGCCCCGATTGAAGACGGTAGCTCCCGTTTTTAAAACGGGACTAAAGGCGAAAGCGGGAAAATGGTTTACTGAAAAAGCCCGAGCCATTCGCTACAAAAAAATAATGAATGTGATTTTTTAAATTTTACTAATTTTAAAATATGTGTTCTAAAATTAAAGATTGAACTAGTAAGTGAGCAATTAAAATATTTTTTTGAACCAAAAAAGTCAAATAAGTTCAAATAAGTTTAGCATCCGCTTTAATCCATTTTAAGCGAAGCGAATCCAATTATAAGAATCTGTGAAAATCTGTTTTATCCATGACATCCGTGTGCCATTGATAAGCGTTTGTTTAGAATTACTCGTATCGCAAAGCCTCTACAGGATCTAATTTAGAAGCCTTAATGGCAGGATATAAACCCGAAACCAATGCCACTACAAAACTGGTGATCACCGCTGCAATGATTGCCATCCAAGGAATGACAAAACTGAATTCCAGCAACGAAGCGAATAATGAACCAATAGTAATTCCGAGAATGATTCCCAACAAACCACCCAATTGTCCAATCACGATGGTTTCGGTAAAAAACTGAAAAGCAATGGTTTTTCGTTTGGCTCCAAGGGCTTTTCGCACACCGATTTCGCGGGTTCTTTCGGTTACGGAAACGAGCATGATGTTCATCAATGCAATCGAAGAACCAAAAATAGTAATGATGCCAATTAGCCATGCTGAAGCACTCAACACCGATGTGAGTGATAAAATTTGATTGATTAATTCGTCACTGCGGATGATTCCGAAGTTATTTTCTTCTGCCGGATTTTGTTTTCTAACTTGTCGCATGGTAATCATGGCTTGGTCGATAGCGGCGTCAAGCAGTTCTTTTTTCTCTACCATCACACTCAAATTATAATTGATGTTGGGTTGCGAAAACAACGATCGAGCCACTTGAATTGGAATCATCACCCGTAAATCCTGACTGTTTCCAAAAGTGGAGCCTTCTTCTTTTAAAATACCAATAACTTTAAATTTTGCTCCGCGAATAGAAATGACTTTATCAATTGGGTTGACATCTTTTAACAATCCTTTTTCAAAATCGGAACCCACGACACAAACATAATTGTTGTTTTCAATATCAAAACCGGTAAAATTTCGTCCGCTGGCGACTTCTAAACCGGAATTTGGAGCAAAATATTCATCTACACCGACCACTGTGATTTCCGGATCGGTTTTTTTATTTTCATATTTTACTTCGGCATTGGAAGTTGCTACGAAAGAAAGTGAGGAGTTGGTGAACGGATAGTTGTATTTTTCCTGAAATTCTTTAGCTTGCGGATAAGAAATGATTGGGTTGATTATTTCGCGTTCACCTCTGCGACCTCTTCCTATACGAACTTCAAGTTCGTATTGTCTGATTGTGAAGGTGTTGGCTCCCATTGAAGCAAAATTAGATGATAACGTGTTTTCCAACGCCGAAACTACGGTTAAAATACTCACCAATGCCGTGATTCCAATGGCAATAATGATGATGGTTAATATCGTACGCAAAAGCTGAGTCTTGATAGAACCCAATGCAATTTTGATGTTTTCTTTTACTAAGCTGGCCATATCTTCATTTGACACGAATTTACACTTTTTGTTACAGGTTTTCTTTAAAATTCTTTTAAAAGTAAGATATTTGCAAAGTCAATGGCAATGGCAAAAATCAATGGCAATGTCAAAAGTCAATGGCAATGGCAAAAATTAATGGCAATGGCAATTGCAAAAGTTAATGACAATTGCAAAAATTAAATTAGAAAACAATAATGGCACAAAAACCAAGTATACCCAAAGGAACCAGAGATTTTTCACCGGCAGAGGTGGCGAAACGCAATTACATCAGCTCGATCATGAAACATCATTTTGAGGTGTTTGGTTTTCAGCCGATTGAAACGCCTTCGTTTGAAAATTCGGAAACGTTAATGGGAAAATATGGGGAAGAAGGGGATCGATTGATTTTTAAGATTTTGAATTCAGGGGATTATTTGGATAAAGTGAGTGAAGAAGAATTATCAAACATTGATTATAAAAAACTAACTTCAAAAATCTCCGAAAAGGCCCTCCGCTACGACCTCACCGTTCCGTTTGCTCGTTACGTGGTGCAACACCAAAATGAAATTGAGTTTCCCTTTAAGCGGTACCAAATTCAGCCGGTTTGGCGTGCCGATCGTCCGCAAAAAGGAAGGTTTAGAGAGTTTTACCAATGTGATGCCGATGTTGTGGGTTCGACCTCGTTGTGGCAAGAAGTGGAATTGGTGCAATTGTATGATGCGGTATTTACCCAATTGGGATTAGGCGGGGCGACGATCAAAATCAATAATAGAAAAATTTTGTCCGGCATTGCGGAAGTGATTGGTGCGAAAGATAAATTGATTGATTTTACCGTTGCGTTAGACAAATTAGACAAAATAGGCGAGGAGGGTGTGAAAAAAGAAATGTTGGAAAAAGGCATCTCCGAGACCGCCATCGAAAAGGTGCAACCGTTGTTTCAGTTTATGGGGACAGTTGCTGAAAAAATTGAAAAATTAAACCAGTTGTTGGCTTCGTCTGAAGAAGGAAAAAAAGGAGTAGAAGAGTTGCAATTCATTTGTGAAACCATTGAAAAATTAGGTTTACAAACCGCCATCATTGATTTGGATGTCACCTTAGCCAGAGGATTAAATTATTACACCGGAGCCATTTTTGAAGTGGTTGCTCCACAAGTCGCCATGGGTTCCATTGGTGGTGGTGGTCGTTATGACGATTTGACCGGCATTTTCGGTTTAAAAAACATGAGTGGCGTCGGAATCTCGTTTGGATTGGATAGAATTTATTTGGTGTTGGAAGAATTAGGATTATTTCCGGAAACGGTGACAGCCACCACCAAAGCACTATTTATCAACTACGGTAATCAAGAAAGTTTATATGCGATGGAAGCGATTACGAAGTTACGTCGCTCCGGAATTAAAGTGGAATTATATCCCGATGCGGCTAAAATCGCCAAACAATTTCAACATGCTGACAAACGCGGCATTCCTTTTGCAGTGATTGCCGGACAATCGGAAATGGAGCAAAATTGTTTTGGGTTGAAGAATTTAGCAACCGGAGAACAAATGAAATTGGATTTTGAGGGGTTGCGGAAAGCATTGGTTTAGCATTCCATTGTGATTTAGATTTTGTTTGGAATAACTTTTGCTTTTGTATCTTTACGAAATCATCGAATAACCAACTATGAGAATTCTTTTAATATTTTTTCTACTCCTTCATTTTTCTGCTAACGCACAAATTATTAATGCTCAACATTGTGGTTATGATTTTACTTCCTATTTGGTGATTGATGTTCATGAAAAAGGTAAAAAAGAAAACATTAAGAACTTACGGATCACAATTATAGACAGTTCAGGTAATGAAGTTATCAATAAGAACAACCGTTGGAGTTGGGTTAATAATAATAAACCGTTGTTATTTACGCCGAATTACAAGCTCAACAAAGCAGGGGAGAAAGTAAGTGATAATGATCCTGAAGGCAAATGGTTTTTTCCTTTTGCAAAAGACAATTACTTACTTTCTATTGTTAATACTTTTGTTACAGATAATTTCAGCGTTAAAATTGAAGATATCGATGGTGAAGAAAATGGTGGTCAATTTGAAACACAAGTAATCCAGCTTTATCCGTTTAATATGTATATTTTATGTTCTTCAGAAAATGAACGACAAGCTCAGCAATTTGGGCCTCGGACCAACCGTCCGGTGGAAGTTATTTTAGAAAGAAAAAAATAAAAAAAGGTTCGATGAGTGAATTCAACGAACCTTTTTAATATTAATTACATTAATTATTCCACAGCGACTGCAGCGGTATATTTTTCAGTTACTTTATCCCAGTTAATTACGTTAAAGAAACCTTCAACATAATCTTTTCTTTTGTTTTGGTGTTTTAGATAATAAGCATGTTCCCACACATCTACTGCTAAAATCGGTGTTCCGGTATTCCCTAATTTAGTCATTAACGGATTGTCTTGATTCGCTGTTGTTGTAATCACTAACTTACCTGTTTTATCCACAATTAACCAAGCCCAGCCTGAACCGAATTGTTTGGTAGCTGCTTCTGTAAATTGGGTTTTAAAATCGGCAAAACTTCCAAAATCTTTTGTGATGGCTTCTGCAACAGCACCTGTTGGCTCACCACCTTTGTTGGGTGCCATTATTTCCCAAAAGAAATTGTGATTATAGTATCCACCGCCATTGTTACGAACAGCTTTGTTTTCAGGGTCTAATTTTTTTAAAATATCTTCGATTGACATGTTGGCCATTTCTGTTCCGACAATCGCTTTGTTTAAGTTATTGGCATAACCCAAATGATGTTTTGAAAAATGGACTTCCATGGTTTTTGCATCAATATGCGGCTCTAAAGCATTGTAAGCATAAGGTAATGCAATCATTTCAAAAGCTCCGCCCTCATCAACTTTCACATCAGCAGGGTTCCCCATTTCGGTCACAACTTCTTCCTTTTCCGGCAAAGGAACTTCTACTACTTCTTCTAATTTTTTATTGTTGTTGCAACTGCTTAAGCTTGCAACTAAAAATGCAGCTAAGAATAATTTTTTCATGTTATTTTTTTTTGTTTAATAATGAATTAATTGTTTCAATATAAAGCTCTTTTGCTTCATCCGGAGAAATATGACTGATTTGCATCCATGCGTTTGTTTTGAACGCATTCCGAAGGTCGTTATTACTCAGTTGTTTGTAACCCACTGTACCATGAGTTGCCTGTTTGTAGTAAGCATAAATTCGCAACATGACATCTTGAGGAAGTAACTCTGTCATATTGGAAGCTTTTTCAAATGCCTCTTGAAAACGGGTATCTAAATCTTTTTCAGCCATTGCTTATTTTTCGGCTACAACAGTTTCTCCCCCTTTAACGGTTTGGTTCAAACTCACCTTGATTTTTGTTCCTAAAGGTAAGAATAAATCAACTCTCGAACCAAATTTAATAAAGCCGGCATCCGTTCCTTGTTTCACCATAGTGCCTTCTTTGGCATAGTTTACAATTCTTCGGGCCAATGCACCGGCGATTTGGCGGTAGAGAATTTCACCAAAAATTCGATTTTCAATAACTACGGTTGTTCTTTCATTTTCTGTACTTGCTTTTGGATGCCAAGCCACTAAATATTTTCCGGGATGATATTTACTGAAATTAATTTTTCCATTCACGGCATAACGAGTCACGTGTACATTAATGGGTGACATAAAAATGGAAACTTGAAGACGTTTGTCCTTAAAATATTCGGGTTCAAAAACTTCTTCTATCACCACCACTTTTCCATCTACCGGAGCAATGACATGGTTGTCATCATTTTGGGTATATCTTTTTGGATTTCTGAAAAATTGTAAGATTAAAATCAAAAAAATCAATCCGATAATTTGAATGGTCATTCGCAACCAAGTTAATGATATAAAATGATCGGCTAATAAAATCATGGCGGCAACAATAACAGTAGCCATTAAAATGATTTTCGCTCCTTCTTTATGAAACATAATTTAAAATTTGATAAAACAAAAAAATGAATGGTGCCACATAGATGATACTGTCCAAACGATCCAAAATTCCACCATGGCCCGGCATGATTTTCCCACTGTCTTTCACTCCGGCTAATCGTTTGAATTTTGACTGAATTAAATCACCTAATGTTGCAAATATACTAACTAATATGGCTATTCCAATCCAAATTCCGATATTGGAAGTTCCGATGAAAAATTTGGCAATCAGCATACTGCCTATAATACTGAAAGTAAGACCTCCTAAAAAACCTTCAATAGTTTTTTTGGGTGAAATTCGTTCAAAAAGTTTATGCTTACCAATCGATTTTCCTACCACATAAGCAAAGGTGTCATTGGTCCAAATCAAAATAAAAATACCGATTAAAATTCTTGGGTTATAGCCATCCACACCAATTGGTATTTTAGTTAAAATGATAAATGGTAAAATAATGTAGCCAATCAAATACAACCATTTTTCATGTTTTTTAAATGCTTTATCTTTCTTGGAAAACAGAAAAAAAGCCAATTGAATAGCGACTAAAATACTAATTAAAGTAATACTTCCATCATACAATTGGTTAAAAGGGGTATTGTAAAAAATGATATAGCTAACGATGGCTATGATTAAAGGGATAACATAATTTAGTTTGACTAATTTACAAAATTCAAGTACCGCCATCGCCAAAAAGAGGCCAAACAAAATGTAAAAAGTAATGTTTGAATAAAGTATGCAACTTAATAACAGAAGAATATAAACTGCACCCGATAAAGCTCTGATAAGCGTTTCATTCATTTTATAAATCTTCTAAAAGCAAGAGGTACAGGTTTTTAGCTGCACTTCCATAATGAAGAAAGTCTTCTTCTTTTGCTTTTTCAAAATATTTAATCGTTGTAATATTAGTAGGATAATCTTTGTCGTAGCGTCTTTTAATTTCTCTCAACCCATCACTTTTACTTTCTAAAATCTGACTGGTCGTGGCAAAAACTACAATATTAGCGGGTAATTCGTGTGGTTTGTTTTGTTTGATCTGATTAGAAGTCAACAATACCGAACCTTCATCGGCAATTAAATTTTCGCAACTGGCCAAAAGAAATTTTGGGTTGGTTGTGTTTTTATAAATCAACCTGTTTTCATCTAAAAAATGAAATAGTTTTGATTCATAACAAGTGGCTTCACATTCAAACCAATCGTTTTCTTCTAAAATATTTAAAAACTGCTCGTTAACTTCTTCTAAATTTTCACAATATAAAAACTTACCTCCATTTTTCTTAAAATTAAAGGTAAACATTTCGTCAACGGGTATTTTAGTTTCCGGATTAAATGGACTTACTTCCTTCTCCTTTTTTTCATCAGAAGCATCGTTTCCACTACCAAATAGTTTTTTAAAAAGACTCATACTTTTTTAAACAATTCTGAAATTCGTGATTGAAATCCTTCAAAGATAAAAAAAACTCAATTCAAAAGTGACTTTGGATTGAGTTTTTTGTGCTTTTTAGTAAAAAACAAGAAAATTATTCTATTCCTACCGAAATGTGACTTTCGTTTTCATAAGGTCTTTTACCGAAAATAGCTTCTAAATCATCTTTAAAAATAACTTCTTTTTCGATTAAAATATCGGCCAATTGAATTAACTTATCTTTATTTTCTTCTAATAATTTGATCGCTCTTTGGTATTGACTTTCAATTAATCCGGAAATTTCTTGATCAATGGTTACCGCCGTTTCTTCCGAATAAGGTTTTGAAAAGCTGTATTCACTTTGACCGGTAGAATCATAATAAGTGATGTTTCCTAATTTATCATTCAAGCCATAAATCGTTACCATAGCACGAGCTTGTTTGGTCACTTTTTCCAGGTCACTCAAGGCCCCGGTAGAAATGGTATCAAAAATTACTTTTTCTGCCGCTCTTCCGCCCATTGTGGCACACATTTCGTCTAACATTTGGTCCGGACGAACGATGAGTCTTTCTTCCGGTAAATACCAAGCAGCACCTAAACTTTGACCTCTTGGTACAATGGTAACTTTCACCAAGGGGGCAGCGTGTTCTAACATCCAACTCACCGTGGCATGACCTGCTTCGTGAATTGCTATCGCTCTTTTTTCAGCCGGTGTAACAATTTTATTTTTCTTTTCTAATCCTCCTACAATTCGATCTACAGCATCTAAAAAGTCTTGTTTATCTACGGCTGTTTTATTGTTACGGGCTGCAATTAAAGCCGCCTCGTTGCATACATTGGCTATGTCGGCACCGGAAAACCCGGGTGTTTGTTTGGCTAAAAAATCGGTATCCAAACCTTCAACCTTTTTTAAAGGAGCTAAATGCACTTCAAAAATCTCTTTACGCTCGCGAATATCCGGTAAGTCAACATAAATCTGACGGTCAAAACGACCTGCTCGCATCAATGCTTTGTCTAACACGTCGGCTCGGTTGGTAGCGGCTAAAACAATAACGTTGGTATTGGTTCCAAAACCATCCATTTCGGTTAGCAATTGATTGAGTGTATTTTCTCTTTCATCGTTAGAACCGGACATGTTGTTTTTTCCTCTCGCACGCCCCACAGCATCAATTTCATCAATAAATATAATTGCCGGTGATTTGTCTTTGGCTTGTTTGAATAAATCACGCACCCTTGACGCCCCCACACCCACGAACATTTCTACGAAATCAGAACCTGACAAGGAGAAGAAAGGTACTTTGGCTTCGCCCGCAACGGCTTTGGCTAATAAGGTTTTACCGGTTCCCGGAGGGCCCACCAATAAAGCACCTTTAGGTATTTTTCCTCCTAAATTGGTATATTTTTCCGGGTTTTTAAGAAATTCTACAATTTCCTGAACTTCTTCTTTTGCACCTTCTAAACCGGCAACATCTTTGAATGTTACTTTGACATCTGTTTTTTCATCGAAGAGTTTGGCTCTTGATTTGCCAATGTTAAAAATTTGTCCACCACCACCTCCGGCACCACCTCCGGACATTCTTCGCATGATGATAATCCAAATTACAATGATTAAAATGATCGGTAGAAAATTGATTAAAATGCCGGTCCAATTACTTTTTACTAAATAATTGTAATCTGACAATTTGTTTTCTTTTTTGGCTAATTCGAGTTTATCTTGAAATAATTTGTCATCACCGATATTCGGTAAAAGATAATGAGCTCCTTTGTTTTCTCTACCTAAAACGTCTTTCACAACGCCTTTGTGTTTTTTATCTTTCAGTGCTTCTTTAGTGATATAAATTTCGGCTTCACTTAAATTTTCCCCTTTGTTATAAACCAATACTTTTTCAATTTCACCATTATTGAGGTATTCATTGAACTTCGAAATAGTTAATTTTCCGGGTTCTTGGAACGAACTTCCTCCGGAAATAATACTGATAAAAATAAAAATTCCGGCCACAATAAAATAAATGAGCCAAGGATTAAATTTAAATTTATTCGGATTGGGTGTTGAATTATTTTCTTTTGACATTATAAATTTTCTTCTTTAGCAATTTTTTAAATTTTGTTTGGAATGGTGGTTATTTTGGCATCGCCCCACAGTCCTTCGATGTTATAAAATTCACGCACGTGTTTTTGAAAAACATGAACCACGATGTCTACATAATCCATTAAAACCCACTCGGCATTGTCTGTGCCTTCCACATGCCAAGGTTTATCTTTTAATTCTTTTGAAACTGTTTTTTGAACCGAGTTAACGATGGCGTTAACTTGTGTATTGGAGTTACCGTTGCAAATGATAAAATAATCACAAACAGTATTTTCGATATCTCGTAAATCTAAAATGTCGATGTCATTTCCTTTAACTTCTTCAATTCCTTTGATGATATTTACTAACAACTCATCTTTACTAACTTTCTTATTCGCCATTTACTAATTTAATATTTTCGCAAAGTTATCAAAAATTGTGATTATTTTTGAAGCTTAACACAACTTTAGAACGATTCTTATATAATTATTCTCTATGCATATCATCAAACTGAGTGCCATAAATTCGACGAATGACTTTTTAAAAGAGTTAGTAGCCCAACAAGTGGTTTCTAATTTTACAATTGTAGTGGCAGAAAGTCAACACTCCGGCAAAGGACAAATGGGTTCGGTTTGGGTTTCTGAGGTTGGTAAAAACTTGACATTTAGTATTTTAATAAAAGATTTAATTGTTGATGTGAAGCAACTCTACACGTTGAACATTGTGATTTCATTAGCGATTATTTCTGTATTAGAGCAGTATAAAATTCCGTCAGTTCGTATCAAATGGCCAAACGACATTATGTCAGGTAATCATAAAATCGGAGGTATTTTGATTGAAAACAGTTTTAAATCGGATGGGGAAGTGTTTTCAATTGTCGGAATCGGATTGAATATCAATCAAATGCACTTTGAAAATCTCCCGAATGCCTCTTCCTTAAAGCTCAAAACAGGTCAAGATTATCATTTAGAGGAAATATTACAAGAACTTTGTCTATCCATTAAACAGTTTATCTTGAAAATGAATTTTCAAACAGAATCAATTTGGAATTTATATCATCAAAAGTTGTTCAAAATAGGGGTTCCCATGGCTTTTGAAGACAAGAATGGAATGAAGTTCATGGGAATTATTCAGCAGGTTTCTCCGCAAGGATTATTGAACATTTTATTAGAGAATGATACTGTCGTTCAATTTGGTCTCAAAGAAGTAAAAATGTTGTATTAAAAAAAAGAGCCAAAGTAGGCTCTTTATATTTAATATTCATCTTCTTCTTCGTCATCGTTATCGTCTGAAGGTTCATCGTCATAATCATCGTCTTCATCGTCATCAGAACCACCGGCATCTTTTAGCGGATCAATTTCAATATCGTCATCAGAAGGTGCGTCCTCGTCTTCTTCGTCCACATCCACTTCGTCAATGTCTTCATCTAAATCGAGTCCTTTTACAGGTGCGATTGTTTCTACTTCTACATCTAAATCTTCATCCTCTTCGAAGTTTTCAATCCGAGTGGCTAGTTTTTTACTGACTTTCACCAAATAAATGGTGTCTTCCGTACGAACTTCTACCGCTTCTATCAATTCGTTTTGAGCATTTCTGAAACGGATAATGTCGGTATCCTCATAACCGTCAGGAAACTTCTCTACCAACATCGATAGAATGTCATTTGTTAATTTAGCATAGTCAACAATAATTCTTCTCATAAAAAAATCTGTTATAAATCAAGTAAGTAAGCAAATATCAAAGGGGCAACAATGGTTGCATCTGATTCAATAATAAATTTGGGTGTGGTGATGTCTAATTTTCCCCACGTGATTTTTTCATTGGGTACCGCTCCGGAATATGAACCATAACTGGTTGTGGAATCTGAAATTTGACAAAAATAACTCCAAAACGGAATATCATGCATTTCCATATCCTGATATAACATAGGTACCACGCAAATCGGGAAATCACCTGCTATTCCTCCTCCAATTTGGAAGAATCCAACCCCTTTTCCGGTTGAATTTTTCGGATACCAATCGGCCAACCACATCATGTATTCAATACCGCTTTTCATAGTGGTGGGTTTAAACTCCCCTTTGATGCAATAGGAAGCAAAAATATTCCCCATTGTGCTGTCTTCCCAACCCGGAACAACAATCGGTAAATTTTTCTCAGCCGCAGCAACCATCCAAGAATCTTTTGGGTCTATTTCGTAATATTGTTTTAAAACTCCTGAATTAATCATCTGGTACATAAATTCATGCGGAAAATAGCGTTCCCCTTTTGAATCGGCATTATGCCAAATGTCGTATAAATGCGATTGTAATCTGCGGAAAGCTTCTTCTTCTGGAATACAGGTGTCGGTTACTCTATTGTAATGATTTTCAAGTAAATCCCATTCTTCTTGCGGACTCAAATCACGGTAATTCGGAACTCTTTTATAGGAATTATGAGCGACCAAATTCATAATATCTTCTTCCAAGTTCGCTCCGGTACACGAAATGATATGCACTTTGTCTTGACGGATCATTTCGGCTAATGATTTTCCCAATTCAGCTGTACTCATCGCACCGGCTAAAGTAATCATCATTTTACCGTTTTCAAGCAAATGTTGCTCATATCCTTTGGCAGCATCTACTAATGCAGCGGCATTGAAATGAAGATAATTTTTTTCAATAAATTGACTGATAGGTCCTTTACTCATTTTATAATTCTTAAATTGTATTCGTAGTATGAAGGCTCAAAGAAAATCTTTTTTTCTGAAAAGAAAAATTCTTTTTTACCAAAAATGTTATTTTTTATCATAACCCAAAATAGAGAGAACTTGTTCGGCACTTTGCTGTTCCGAAAACACCTCGGTGGCCAAAATTCCGTTTTCATCCCGATCAATCAAAATATGTTTGGGTTGAGGAATCAAACAGTGATGTAAACCACCAAAACCACCAATGGTTTCTTGGTAAGCTCCCGTGTTGAAAAAACCAATATACAATGGTTTTTCTTTGTTGTATTTTGGTAAATAAACCGCATTCATGTTTTGTTCAGAATTGTAATAATCATCACTGTCACACGTTAATCCGCCCAACAGAACCCGCTCATAGGTGTCATTCCAACGGTTAATGGCTAGCATCACAAACCGTTTGTTGATGGCCCATGTATCCGGAAGAGTGGTTATGAAAGAGGAGTCAATCATGTTCCATTTTTCACGATCATTTTGTTGTTTTTGGTATAATACCTGATAAATCGCACCACCACTTTCACCAACCGTAAATGAACCAAATTCGGTAAAAATATTCGGCACATCTACTTCCGCTTCTTCACAAGAAATTTTGATTTGATTGATGATTTCGTCAATCATGTATTGGTAATCGTATTCAAACGCTAACGAATTTTTAATCGGGAATCCACCACCAATATTCAAACTGTCGAGGGTTGGGCATTCTTTTTTCAAGGAAACATACACTTTCATACATTTCAACAACTCATTCCAATAATAGGCTGTGTCGCGAATACCTGTATTGATAAAAAAGTGCAGCATTTTCAACTCTACTTTTTTATTTTCTTCAATTTGTTTTCTGTAAAAAGGAACAATGTTTTTATATCCAATACCTAACCGAGAGGTATAAAACTCAAATTTTGGTTCCTCTTCAGCGGCAATTCTGATTCCAATTTTGAATTTACCATCAATTTTTTCTTGCAACAAATCCAATTCCTCAAAATTATCAATCACCGGAATGGTTTTGTTGTGACCGTTGTTGATTAACCTTGCAATATTTTCGATGTATTGTTCCCGTTTAAATCCATTGCAAACGACATAGGTATTTTTATTGATTTTGCCTTCCGCCATTAAATTTTCAACTATATTGATATCAAAAGCCGAGGAAGTTTCAATATGAATGTTGTTTTTGAATGCTTCATTCATGATAAAACTAAAATGCGAACTTTTGGTGCAATAACAATAGTAATACTTCGCATCGTATTTATTTTTCTCCATCGCTTTTCTAAACCAACCTTTTGCACGGTTGATGTTATTGGAAATTTGCGGGAGATAGGTAAATTTCAATGGTGTACCATATTGTTCCACAATTTTCATCAAATCGATTTGGTGAAATTGAAGATTATCTTTATTCAAAGTGAACTCTTCTTGCGGGAAGTAGAACGTTTGGTTAATTAAGTCGAAATATTTAGTATTCATTTAGATTTCAATAATTTAGATTAAAGGTTAAATAGCACAATCAATTAATCTAAATTTTCAAACCCGAATATTCGCAAAAATAATTTGCAGTTTTTCATGAAACATTGAAGAGCATGCTGAAACATCAAAACCCAGCGTACTTTTTGGAGCCATTGATTTTTTCATAAAACGTTGAAAAATCCAATGAATACCTCTATTGTTTGCTAGTACGGTTTTTTTGTTTTGTTTGTTTTTCATTGAGGCAAATGTAAAAAATATTCTAAGCTAAATGCAAGTACTATGATAAAAAAATGTTATCTTTTATAATCGTCAAATGCTTCCATTATCCATTGGTTTTCGGCGTGTTGGTTAATTTTTATTTGACCGATTCCGTTTAAAAGTGCAAATTGCACTTTCCCGAACTCATTTTTCTTGTCGTGAATCAATAAATTCAAGATGGGTTCCATGTCCTTTTTTTCAAAAATAATCGGGCTAAAGATGGATTGGATAACGGTTTTAATCTCCATGTATTCCTCGTGTGTTATAAATTCTTTTTGTAACGAAAGATAACTTTCCAATATCATGCCTACTGCAATGGCTTCGCCGTGCAAAAGCGATGTTTTGAGCGGGTTTTCCAAAAAATAACTTTCAATGGCATGCCCTAAAGTATGTCCGAAATTCAAGGCTTTTCGAATGCCGTTTTCTGTGGGGTCTTGACTCACAATGGCATTTTTTATCTCTATGGAACGGTAAATTAATTCATCTAAATCATCCGAGGTTAAATGGTCTAAATTGCTGAATTTTTGCCAATAGTCTTTATCAAAAATGAGTCCGTGTTTCAACATTTCAGCTAAACCGGAACGCATTTCGTTTTGCGGTAAAGTTTCTAAATAAACGGTATCAATCAGTACTGCTTTAGGAGAATTAATGACTCCGATTTGGTTTTTCAAATTCCCTAAATCAACGCCGTTTTTTCCACCAATTGAGGCATCAACCATGCCTAATAGTGTAGTTGGAATGTTGATGAAATCAATCCCACGTTTGAAAGTGGAGGCCACAAATCCGCCGATATCTGTAATGACCCCTCCGCCTACATTGATGAGCAAGCTTTTTCGGTCGCCTCCCAATTCGGTGAGCGATTCCCAAAGTTGCACACAGGTTTCGATGGTTTTAAAAGCTTCGCCTGATTCAATTTCAATGATTTCAATTTCGTTTTCTGTTGCTAAAAGCGATAAAAAGTGAGGAAGGCAATTTTCATTTGTATTGGAATCAACCAAAATAAATAACTTAGAATAGTGATGTTCAATTAAAAATGCATTAAGATAAACATACGCTTCTTCGTTAAAATAGATCGAATAATCACCGGCTTGAATTGATTGCATGAAAAAGGTCTTTTAGGTAAGTTAAATCCAAAATAATTTGAATTTTTTCGGGTTTAAAAATTTAGATACAAATTAAGTCAAAAAAATTATAACATTCTCAAACACTCCGTATCTTTGCTACATTATTTTCAACAAATCATGGAAAAAATCTTTGATAACACACAAATTGCTTTTTCGTTAAAAAGTGATACTGAATTAGATAGAGCCTATTTTTTATTTAAAATGATAGATAGCGAGCCTCTCGTTCGTATTGGCACGGCGGTAACTAATTTTGCTCTCAAAGCTCATTTACCGGTAGAAGGATTAATCAGAGCATCGGTTTTTGACCATTTTTGTGGCGGTGTGAGTGAAGATGATTGCATGCCGGTGATGGAAAAAATGTTTACTAAAGGCGTTTGTTCTGTGTTGGATTATTCCGTGGAAGGCAAAGAAGACGAAATTGAATTTGATGCTGCCATGAAAAAAACACTTAAAATCATTGAGTTTGCCAAAGAAAAGAAAGCCATTCCTTTTGCCGTTTTTAAACCTACAGGTTTTGGACGATTTGATTTGTATAAAAAAATAGGAAAGAAAAAACCGCTCACTTTTGAAGAGCATGCCGAATGGAATAGAGTAGTGGCTCGCTACGAAGCTGTTTGCCAATTTGCCCATGAAAAAGAGGTGGCTCTTTTGATTGATGGCGAAGAAAGTTGGATGCAAGATGCTGCCGATGATTTGGTTGCACAAATGATGAAAAAATACAATAAGGAAAAAGCCATTGTTTTTAATACGTTGCAAATGTACCGTTGGGATCGATTGGATTATTTAAAAAAATTGCACGAGCAAGCCAAAGCGGAAGGTTTTTATATTGGGATGAAACTCGTTCGTGGTGCCTACATGGAAAAAGAAAACAAACGTGCGGAAGAAAAAGGATATCCTTCACCTATTTGTGAATCAAAGCAAGCGACCGATGAAAATTATGATGCTGCCGTAGCCTATATGGTGGAGAACATTGACAAAATGGCCATATTTGCCGGAACACACAATGAGTTGAGTTCCTATAAATTAATGGAATTGATGGCTCAAAAAGGTTTGGCTACAAATGATAACAGAATCTGGTTCGGACAATTATACGGGATGAGCGATAACATCAGTTATAATTTAGCGGCCAATGGCTACAATGTGGCCAAATATTTGCCTTTCGGACCGGTTCGTGATGTGATGCCGTACCTAATTCGGCGTGCAGAAGAAAATACTTCCGTAGCCGGACAAACCAGTCGGGAGTTGATGTTAATTAAGAAAGAACGAGAAAGAAGAAAAATAGAAAGTTAAACAAAAAACACCGCTTTGAAGCGGTGTTTTTTTTTGTGAATTAATAATGTAATTAACCTTAAAATGTATTTTCCACTTCTGCTGCTTCCAGCATAAAGTAATGTAAATCGGTATTTTTAATAAACGGTTTTAACTTTTCACTTCCGGGTCCAAACATGGCTAATTCAGTATAATCAGCCGAGTGATCCATACTAATCCATCCTACGGATGTTCTGCTTTTCTGCATTTCGGAGAAGGTTTTGAATGGTAGGTTTTTGTAGTTGTATAATCCATCGTCTTTTTTTTCAAGATTGGAATAGTAACTCAAAATGGTGCGGGCTTCGTCATCCGTTAAGGCAAAACCATTGGCAAATTCAATTCGTTCTTTAATCTGTGCCAACGTAGTTTGTGCTGTAAAACCGTTTAAAATCCATTCATTTGTATGTTTAAACTGTTGAACGTTATCAAACTGATCATTCACATTCTTACCATAAATTAATCCGGGATTCGCGTTTCCGTGGTCGGTGGTGATAATGACTAATGTTTCTTTATCTTTTTCAGCAAAATCGATGGCAGTTTTTACGGCTTCATCAAAAGCCACTTGGTCATACAACAATCCGGCAATATCGTTGGCATGAGCCGCCCAATCTACTTTTCCGGCTTCCACTTGCAACACAAAACCGTTTTTATGACTTTTCATTCGGTCAATGGCTTTTTGTGTCATCTCAGCTAAAGTGGGAATCGTATTGCCTAAATCTTTGATGTTTTCACGGTCAATCGAGTAGGGAAGTCCGTCTTCAAAAAACACACCTAAAATTGGTTTATCATGCGAGGTAGAAAGCATTTCACTTCGTGTTTTCACTACTTGATATCCTTTGGATTGAAAAGCAGTATACAAATCTTTTTTATCTTTTCTGGAATTAGGGTCAAAATACTGTTGACCACCTCCCATCAGTACATCAAAATTCAAATTCAGGTAACTTTCAGCAATATCGGCTTGACTGTTTCTACTTTTACTATTTACACAAAATCCGGCCGGAGTGGCGTGTGTTATCGGAACAGTGGTCACACATCCTGCCATTTTTCCTGCTTTTTTGAACTTTTGCCAAATGGGTAAATATTCTTCTCCGTTTATGCCAACATTTAACGCACCGTTTTTTACACGAAACCCACTTCCCCATGAAGAACTGGCTGCCGCCGAATCCGTGACGATGGAAGAAGCCGAAGCCATGTCCATCAAGGCACGAGCGACCTTGTTTTCTCGGTATAAATTCAACCAATTGGAACCTTTTCCGATTTTTCTGTTGAGATAAATATCGGCCATATTTAGGGTGCCGGAACTCATTCCGTCACTCACTAATACAATGATGTTTTTGGCTTTTTTTCCTTTTTGAGCGGCTGCTACATCCGGTGATAAAAGCAAGGATTCTAGCGGATTAGCCAAAGCAGCACCCAATGTAACCATTGAGCCGTTTTTGAAAAAATTCCTTCTGTTCATGTGCACTATAATTTGGTCAAATATAAAAAATACTCCGAAGCAAACTGTTAATTAATCATTAATTCACAGCCATAAAAAAAAGCCGGAAAGCAGTTTCCGACTTTTTAGGCAGTTAGTTAGTAAATTTTTAATGAACCACATAGAAACATAGTTTTTGTTGTTTTTCAAGGCGTTTCACTTTGTGAGAGAGAATCATAGCCGTTAGGCTATCACTCTCTTTTTTCTATGTTTCTATGTGGTTTAGTATTGGATAAGATGGTTATATCTAAAACGTGATTTCAATCTGATTGCGAAGAATATCCTCAAATGTTTCCCGTTCACGAATCAAATGTCCTTTTCCTTCGTACCAAAGTACTTCGGCCGGACGGAAGCGTGAATTATAGTTAGAAGCCATCGAAAAGCAATAGGCTCCGGCATTGCGAAAACACAAAATATCACCTTCTTTTATTTCTGAAATTCTGCGGTTATTGGCGAATGTATCGGTTTCGCAGATATAACCGACCACCGAATAAAAACGTTCTTTTCCTTTGGGGTTGGAAATGTTTTCAATGTGGTGATACGAACCGTACAACATCGGACGAATCAAATGATTAAATCCGCTATCGATGCCGGCGAAAACAGTAGAAGTCGTTTGTTTGACCACATTGACTTTCGCTAAAAAATAACCGGATTCGCTTACTAAAAACTTGCCCGGCTCAAATGCCAAGGTTAACGGACGACCATATTCCGCTTGGAATTGGTTAAAGCGTTTCGATAATTTTATACCCAATTCTTCTACATTGGTTTCGATGTCGTCTTTTTTATAGGGTACTTTGAATCCGCTACCAAAATCGATAAAATCTAAGGTTTTGAAATGCTTGGCGGTATCAAATAGAATCTCAGCGGCATACAAAAACACTTCAATATCCAAAATATCAGAACCGGTATGCATGTGAATACCGTTGATATGCATGTCCGTATTCTCAATTATTCGCAACAAATGCGGCAATTGATGTATGGAAATCCCGAATTTACTATCGATATGCCCCACTGAAATGTTCGTGTTTCCACCTGCCATCACGTGTGGATTAATGCGTATGCATACCGGTACATTTGGATGTTTTGTCCCAAATTGTTCCAAAATCGATAAATTATCAATGTTGATTTGTACGCCTAATGATGCCACTTCTTCTATCTCATCTAATGAAACACCATTCGGAGTGAAAATGATGGTAGGTGGAGCAAATCCTGCTTTTAATCCCAGTTGCACTTCCTGTATAGAAACGGTATCCAAACCGGCTCCTAATTGATGGAACAATTTTAAGATGGATACATTCGATAATGCTTTAACAGCATAATTAATCTGCAACCGTTCTACTTTTGAAAACGCAGTGGTTAATCGATGGTATTGTTGACTGATTTTATCAGCATCATATACAAATAGGGGACTCCCAAATTGAGTGGCGGATTGCAATAACTGTTCCGTTTTCATGCTCTTTTTTCGGCAAAAGTAAAGGATGGTATAAGCAAAAGCAATTTAATGATTGAATAAAACAAAAAACAACAAAATGTTATATTTATAACAATCTCAAATTGTGGTTTTATTAGACATAGTTTTTATTTATTCTGATTTTTCTTCTTATTAGACAGCTACTAAACTTGGAATTAAACATTTAAAAGTATATTCCTAAACCTCTTCGGTTTTTTTTGAGTGAAAAAATGAATTGAAAACTATTAATTATTTTCATTTTAGAACAAACTAAAAATTCCAATTAAGACACTTTTTAAAGAGATTATGATTACGAATATTTTTTTAAGATGGACTAATATTTATTATGTTCCAACGCATATTGGTTCGTTGATTTATTTTTTTCATCGTTAAAGTACTTTTGTTAATTAAACAATGCTGAACCTTTTTTTAAACTTAAAATTTAAATAAAATATGATATATAACTACTTCTTTAAACTCATGCAACAATATTCTTTATCAAGGAATTTTAGTTGCCTTTTCTTATTTTTGTTATTTGGATTTTCTATTTCAAGTAGTGCACAGTGTGATCAACCTAGCAATTTCAGAATTACAACTCGAACACCTGATGTTATAACAATAGAATGGGATCCTCCTGCAAATTCGTCAAATGTTGATGGATATGATTACCGTATTTCAAATGTTCAGCAAGTAAATCAATCTTGGCCTGAATTTACTAGTACTCCAAGTGTTACTTTTTTTGGACTTCCGGAAGGTGATGTTTATTATCTAGATGTTAGAACAAGTTGTTTTAACAGTTCAAGTTCCTCAGACGGACCTTATGTCTTTGTTACATTATCACCCGGTGAAGGATGTCAAACGGCTACTTACGGATTATACCCAACAGAAGTATTTACTCCCACGTTTTCGAGTACTCCGGATGTAATTGCAACCGATTCCTATGCCGGTCATTATTCTAAAGTTAATACCATGTTTGATAGAGAATATGTTTTTAACAGCTCTGTTTCAACAGATTATATCACTATAACTAGTGACGACGGCAGAGTCATTTTAGCTCATGGACCCGCACCGCTTACTTGGAATTCAGGGAATTATAACGATGTAATAAACTACTATATTGCTGCCAGCGATGATTGTGAAATAGAAGATATTGGGAGAATAAAAACTATAAAAGGACAAGTTGTTTCCGGCTGTAACAATCCATTTACAGAAGTATATCCTACCAGTATTCAAAGTACGAGTGCAGTTCTAAATTGGAATGCTTCCGTTAGTAATGTACAATATTTTATTAGTACCGATAGTACGACTCCTACTGTAAATCAAATTCCTACCGGTAATAATAATGATATTAATAGTGATACCAATCTATTTCAGATAAGAACTACCGGATTACTACCAAATACAACCTATCATTTTTGGATAAGAAGAGTTTGTGATAATGCTAATAGTTTGTGGGGTGAATGGGTTTCCGGCGGAAGTTTTACAACACAAGCAGCGGAGTATATTGGATGTTTTCTTAATAATGATTTTGGACTAGGTCAAGATTTAAATAGTACATATATTCCCGGTTGTTTTGGGAATCAAGAAATTATTTCAACTACCTGTTATGCCGGACAACATAATGTTGTTCAAATTCAGAAAAATAAAATATATACTTTTTATAGCTCTGTTGTTACCGATCATATTTCACTATTCAGTCCTGATGGTAGGTTAATTGCATCCGGTACAACACCGTTAGTTTGGTCTTCGGGAGACAACAGTGGAAATTGTAAATTTTCTATTAAAACGAGTATAAGTTGTGGTATAGAATTAGTGAATAGAACTCAATCTATAAAGTGCCAAGATGCAAACCTTTCTTGTGATGCACCCAATGCTTTTCAAATAAATTCAATAACCAATACAGAAGCAAACTTAAGTTTTGTTGGAGCAAATCACATCCCAAGTAATGGTTATCAGTATTATTTATCCACTTCCAATACGCAACCTGTTTCTAATACTTTAGCAACGGGTACTACTTTAACCACAAACCTATTTTTAACCGACTTAAATGCCAATACCACTTATTACATTTGGGTGCGTTCAGATTGTGGTTCTTCAAAAAGCAGTTGGGTTTTTGGGAATAGCTTCAGTACTGTTGGTGCCTCCCCGGCAGGTTGTACCAGTTCTGTAAATGGATTTTTACCTGCCACAAATTATACTCCAGGTTGTTTTGGGAACACTGAAACCATTTTAACCAATGCCAAATCAAGCCAATATTCCAATGTAACCTTAACGGCAAATACTCGTTATACGTTTGCATCCAATTTTACAAGTACTAGTTATACCCCAAGTGATTATATTACCATTACCAATTCTGATGCTACTCAAGTGTATGCAGTTGGAACAACGCCATTAGTTTGGGATTCAGGTTCAAATTCCGGCATAATGCGATTTTATATTCATACAAACTTTGCTTGTGGAATAGATACTAAAAACCGAATTAAAACTATTTCCTGTACGCCAACACCAAATTGTAATGTGCCTACTTCACTTTTAGCTTCTTCAATTACCTCTACAAATGCCACTATATCATGGACAGCACCGAATCCTATTCCAAATAATGGCTATCAATATTATTTAAGTACTACAAACTCGGCTCCCATAGGGTCTACTACACCAACCGGCGTAGCAAGTGGAACTTCCGTAACGTTAAATGGTTTAACTCCCAACACTCTTTATTTTGTTTGGGTTCGTTCTTCATGTGGTGCTACCCAAAGTAGTTGGTCTAATAGTGCAAATTTTACAACAACTAATTCCATTCCTACCGGATGTACCACAGCACTCTATGGCCTTTTTCCGAATACAAATTTCACACCTATTTGCTCTGGAACAGCTGAAATAATTGCTTCCAATGCCTATGCCGGTGAATATAGTAACATCAATATAATTGCTAACAAACAATATACTTTTACCAGTTCTATTCCTACCGATTTTATTACAATAACTAATGAGAATGCTAGTGTTATCTATGCTAGTGGTACAACTCCATTGGTATGGAATTCTCAAGCAAATGCAGGTATAATACGGTATTTTATACATACTAACTCAGCTTGTGGGAATTCAGAAACGCTTAGAACAAAATCGATCCAATGCCAAGATGGAAATACCACTTGTACTCCTCCTTCCAATCTTACGGTATCTAATGTGCTTTCGACTGAAGCACTTTTAAATTGGGCGGCAGCATCTCCTGCACCATCTGTTGGCTATGATATTTATTTAAGTACTACAAATTCCATAACTCCTACCACAATTCCAACGGGTACTGTTTCGGGTTTGAACGGTCAATTGACTAATTTAAATACGGCTACTACTTATTATTTTTGGGTTCGTTCCAATTGTGGTTCTGATGTCAGTGAATGGATAGCTGGACCAAGTTTTGCAACAACAAATTCATCAGGATCAGGATGTGTAGCAGCTCCTTATGGGCTTTATCCATCTTTTGATTTTACTTTGGTATGTCTTGGAACAAATGAAACCATTGTTACTGATGCTTATGCCGGTGAATACAGTAATGTCAATGTTATACCTGATAAAATATATACCTTTTCCAGTTCTGTAGCTACTGATTATATTACAATAACCAACGAGGATGCTAGTATCATTTATGCTAGTGGTACAACGCCTTTAGTGTGGAATTCTGAGACAACAACAGGTGTCATACGATATTATCTGCATACCAATTCCACTTGTGGTGCTTCAAACATTGAAAGGATAAAATATATAAAATGTCAGTTTGCCATACCTCCTTGTAATTCACCCTCCAATCTAGTGGTTTCTAATATACTTCCAACAGAAGCATTTTTAAGTTGGGCAGCTGCCTCTCCAGCCCCCTCTGTAGGCTATGATGTTTATTTAAGTACAACAAATTCAATCACTCCTGCAACTCTTCCAATTGGTACTGTTTCAGGCTTAAGTGGTCAATTGACCAATTTAAATACGGCTACTACTTATTATTTCTGGGTTCGTTCCAATTGTGGTGGTACTAATGTTAGTGAATGGGTAGCAGGTCCAAGTTTTACCACCACCACTCCAACAGGATCAGGATGTATATCAGCTCCATACGGACTTTATCCAACAGCAACCTTTACACCGGCATGCACCGGAACAAATGAAACAATTGTTGTGGATGCTTATGGAGGAGAATACAGTAATGTTAACATAGTTTCCAATAAAGAATATACCTTTACCAGTTCAGTAACAACCGATTATATCACTATAACCAATTCAGATGCCAGTATTATTTATGCTAGTGGCACAACACCGTTAATCTGGAATTCCGAAGCAAATACAGGTGTAATTCGGTATTATTTTCATACGAATTCCGCCTGCGGTAGTGCGGACATTGATAGGATAAAATCTATCCAATGTCAAAATGAATCTACCCCATGTAATCCACCCGCGAATCTGACGGTTTCTAACCTACTTTCAAACGGAGCACTTTTAAATTGGACAGCGGCATCTCCTGCACCATCAGGTGGTTATGATTTCTATTTCAGTACAACAAATTCAATCACCCCAGCTACTAATCCAACAGGGACTGTTACGGGGTTGACTAGTCAATTGACCAATTTAAATTCGGCTACAACTTATTATTTCTGGGTTCGTTCCAATTGTGGTGGTTCTGATGTTAGTGAATGGATAGCCGGACCAAGTTTTACAACAACTCCATCAGAATCAGGATGTATAACCGCTCTTTATGGACTTTATCCCTTAGCAACTTTTACACCTGCATGTACCGGAACAAATGAAACAATCGTTATAAATGCTTATGCCGGTGAATACAGTAATGTGAATATTATTGCCAATATACAATATACCTTTACCAGTTCAGTAGCAACCGATTTTATCACGATAACCAATGCCGATGCCAGTATCATTTATGCGAGTGGAACAACACCGTTAATCTGGAACTCTGAGACTAATGCCGGAGTAATACGGTATTATTTTCATACTAATTCTGCTTGTGGTACTTCAACCACAAATAGGACAAAATCGATTCAATGTCAAGATGTTGTGACTCCTTGTAATCCTCCATCAAATTTAACGGTTTCTAACGTTCTTTCTACGTCGGCACTTTTACAGTGGACAGCTGCATCTTCAGTTCCATCCGGTGGGTATGAAATCTATTTTAGTACTATAAATTCAATATCTCCTGCTACCACTCCATCACTCTATTTTGTTACTTTAAGTGGTCAATTGAGCAATTTGAATCCATCTACTACTTATTACATTTGGATTCGTTCGAATTGTGATGATTCTGGTTTTAGCGATTGGATAGCAGGACCAAGTTTTACAACAACAACTCCATCAGGATCAGGCTGTTTGGTGGCTCCTTATGGACTTTATCCGCCAACTGCTTTTATACCTTCATGTACAGAAACAAATGAAACAATTGCTACGGATGCTTATGCCGGTGAATACAGTAATATTAGTATTATTCCTAATAGAGTTTATACTTTTGAAAGTTCTGTTACTACTGATTTTATCACCATAACCAATGCAGATGCCAGTATCATCTATACAAGTGGTAATGCACCGTTGGTTTGGAATTCCGAGACCAATTCCGGGACTATGCGGTATTATTTCCATACTGATTCAGATTGTGGTGTGTCAAATTCAAACAGAACAAAAATTATAAAGTGTTCTGCAACATTAAGTAATTCTAATTTTGAAAAATCTCTTGCCAGCGTTTATCCAAATCCAACAAAAGATCTCGTAAATGTAGTAGGGGAGAACTCTTTTGATAAAATACTTATATTAAATAGCTTAGGTCAAAAAATCAAGGAAATAAATTCTGATTTGAATCATGTTCAAATAGATTTGAGTACCTATTCCAGTGGAATTTATTTTATAAAAGTATATCAAGAAAGTAATAGTCAAACGTATAAGATTATAAAAGAATAATTTGTAATTATTCCAAGATAGTATATACAGATATGTTCATAATTTTCTGCTTCTGTAATTCCGAATTCCTGTCTAGTTAAAGACAGGTTTTCGGTTTTTAAAAAATGTATGCAGTAATATTTCTAAACAAGACAACGAACAAACAAAAACAACAAATATGACAAATTTTTATAGACAATTATTAATTTTGATTTCACTATTCGGAATTTCAAATTTTAGTAACAGCCAATCAAACGAAATAAAGATTAAATTTATTGGAAATTGCGGACTTTATCTGACTGACGGAATATCGAATTTATATATTGATTTTCCATATAAATCTGGTGCTTTTGGTTATATGAAATATGACCAAACAGAAATTGACAGCATAAAGGAAAACTCTATTTTTCTCTTTACACACAGACATGCAGACCACTATTCAAAAAAAATTCTAAAGCAAATAAAAAGCAAACATCAAGGAAAAGTTTTTGGTAATTGGAATATTAAAAAAATTGATAAAATAAATAACTTGATAGAAGACTTCAAAATCGAAAGCTTTAAAACAAAACATCGATTTACTTTCAAACATTATTCTTATCTAATTACTTGGCACGGAAAAAGAATATTTTTATCGGGCGACACAGAAAGTGCAGATTTAATTTCAACAGTCAAAAACATAAATTGGGCTTTTGTTCCCTATTGGATAATGTTGGACGCTAAAGAAAAAAAGTTAAAAATTGACACTGAAAAATTTGGAATATATCATTTATATCCGGACCAAAAATTCACAAATTCAGCACCAGAACAAATTGTCCCCTTAATTAAACAAGGAGAAGTTATAACTATTAAATATTAACCAATACTTCAGCCGCCATTAAGGCTTTGCCAAAAGCAGTGCAGAAATGCAAGTCCCCATTTTGGAATTCTGTTAAACATTATCGTAAATTTGAGCATTAGTATTTCAAAAACTCCACCTTGGGCAAGCCCAAAACCGATATGGTATAATAGTACTTCAATTCTTTTTTACTTTTTTTCTACTTTCGGTTTATATCAATTAATAAAAACAACTTTCAAGTTAAATTTTATCCATTTAAAATTAATTATAGAGTTGGCCATCAAATCTTAAGATAGAAGATGAATTTGAAATAGTATCTTTTTCATCGCATTCATCATTTTGATTCAGAAAAGCAATGGACTTTGCAAGTTTGTGTTTAACTAAAATATCTACATAACCGTTTGTTTTTTTTTTAGAAATAACAAGTGTTTTACTTTCATTGAAAAATTCACCTTCACAATTCCCATTCCATTCACCGGTATTTTTTTCTATGTTGAAGTTATGCAGAATCTTTTTTAAGGTATTATTTTCTTTTATAAATAAGGAAAGAGTTTGGTTATAGTAAGGATTAACTCTTGAGCTGCCAAAATACGAAACTCTAATTCCGAATGCTCTAGTTGACTCGTTAACAAAATAAGGAGCAGTATCAATTTTTATTTCATCTAAACGAATAGCATCAGATACCCAACCATTTGTTTTATGACTTTCAAAATATTGGTGTGTAATGGTTTTGGACTTTAAATTTACAATGGCAATATGTGAATTTAATCTAAAAAATTCTTCTTCTTTGCTTCCTTCCATAATTTCGGGAATTACTACAATAGCTTCCTTTGGATTATTTGGTTGCAATTTAAACGCTTCTAAATCTTTAATTCGTTTGGGATTTTCTATATTTAGCTCTTTGGCAACAAAATCTAAAATGGATTCTTTCTCAGAAATTTCTTTTAATTTTCCATCAGGTAATATTTTAATAATTCGTTGCATTTCTTCACTATCATCAGCATCTTTAACAAAAAAATTAGATGTAATTAAAATTTCATTTTGGTTAATAGTTGATTTGGTTGTTGAGTATTCATATTCACCATCAGAAAAAATGGCTACTAGAATAGAATCAATAATTTTACCATCAAAATCATAGTTGATTAACAAATGTTCTTGATCTATTTCCCCAATTTTAATTTTTAGAATTGCTGTATAAAAATCGTTTGAAAGATTTAATCGATAGCCTGATATTAATTGATAATTATAATTTTTATTAAACCAAAGTTCATAAATAGAAGGAAGACTGAAAGCAACTGGATTTATTCCAGTTAGTATTTTTTCATTCTTAGAAATGATTGCTTGTATTGGAACACTTTTTAACGGTAATTTATGAAATGCTTCTTCAAAAGTTGCATAGCCACTCGTTACTTCTACTAGAGATTCTAGTGCATTTTCATTTACTAGAGATTCTTCATTTTCATTTTTAGTATTTTCTTTACATGAAAATAATAGTGTGATTGATAGTGTAATAAAAAATAAAAATGTTTTCATTAGTTGTTCACTTTAATCCAATTAGTATTGAGTTCAAAATTTTTGTTTTTAGATTTTACAGTCATAAACCATTTATTATGATGTAATACTTCTACTGTACGCTTGTTATATCCTAAAGCTCCCATGTCTTGCATTTGGAATTCAACTTTAAGATTTTGATTTTCTTTATTTATAAATAGTATTTTATTGGTTTTCCAAACACGTGAAGAAAACACAATTTTTGTTGGACCAATAATTAATATAAAAACAAAAACCAAAAAAGGAAATAGTAAACTTTTTATTTTAGGTTTTAGTTGTTTATAAAACAATCCATTGACAATCAAAACAACAGGTGTGCTTACCAAAATTCCAAAATAGACTACTGATTTTAATTCTTGCTTCGTAATATCTACATTGGTAAAACTATCGATACAAAAAAGAAGGAATAGTAAAAAAAATATTCCATTTAGGATTGATATGAAAAGATTATATTGGCTTTCATTTTTCATTTTTTTATTTGAATTTTTACAGAATCGGTATTTACGTGCTTTCCTTCATAAAAATAATTGATCTCGCCGAAAATCTCATTTGTCTTATTTTCAGGTAATTGATAATAAAATTCAACCAATCTATACTCTGGATACATTCCTAATTCTTCTGAGACAAATCCACCTAAATCTTCTTCATTATCGATAAAATAACTTGTACCTGCTTCACCAAGAAAACCTAATGTTCTTCCACCATTTTCATAAAAGTAAATACAATCTGTTTCATTTGAGTAGGAAAGTTTATTTTTTTGTTTATGTTGCGTTCTAAGATGTTCTTTAATTTTTTCTAATATTGCTTTTTTTACCAGTAAACTGTCTTTTTCAGGGTTTTCAACAATGTATAAATTAGAATAAACTTTGGATTGAATAAATTCCATTCTCGTAAAATAGACTTTTTTTATTGCTATTACTAATCCCAAGGCAAAAAGCAAAGTGAATGCCCATTTTACTCTTATTTTATCTTTTAATGTCCATTTTACCAGCTTGTAAATCGCAAAAAGTAAAGCGAACAAAAGAAGTAAAAGCAACAAAAGAAGTAGTATTAGCAAGGGGTTAAATTTTAATAATTATACATATCTAAATCATCAAAATTCTTAATTTCTGATAGATTAAGTAATTTGTCTATTTTAATTTTACTCCAAGTTTCTTTGAAAACCTCATCGTTTCCTTCAGCATCTTCATTAATATTTTCTCTAACAAGCTTCTTTTTGGTTAAAAAATTAATGCTTGTTTGACCATTAATTATAGCTCCACCATTTGTTTCATCGTAGCCAATTAATTTGAATTTTGAATCTTGATATCTAAAGGTATAGCTCCAAAAACCATAACGACCGTGACTATAATGAATAATTAAGTTTCCTTTTTTAACATCAAAAGAAAGTTCCGGAGCATAATAAACGCCACCATCTTCATTTTCTGAAGAAAAACAACTTAAATTTTCTGTAATTTTTTGATAGTCGCTTTCGTTTTTAAATAAAATGATTATTCCTCTTCGATTGCGATCTACAACTTCATCAAAACGATTAATTTCAAAGTTGTCTTTACTTGTTCCTTTTATGATAAGAATACAATCTTCTTGGTTGTCGTTATTTAAATCACCAAAGACTTTTTCGTATAAAACATAGCCTTTTGGGATAAAATCTTCAACATTAGTGCTTTGTGCTTGACAATTCAATTTTACTGAGAAAATAAATAATATTAATAAGTAATCCCTCATTTTCTATTCTACTATTTGCTTAGTATGATGTTCAAAATGAATTACATAATCTTCAATTAAGAATTTGAAATTTATAATTTCTCCACTTGATAATATGATTTCATTCTTAAGTGTTAAATGATCTTGAAACTTTATTAATTCAATTATTCTCTTGTTTAAAGCACATAATAAATCAAGAATATCATTTGTAGATGAATTTTGATAACTATTTGCTTTTACTAATTCATCTTGATTGTAATTTTGTAATCGATATGATTGTTCTTTAAATTGGATTTCTGTAAACCGTTGAATATTATAAATCCCAGAATCTACTAAATGCCCCAAAATTTCTTTTTTTGACCATTTTTCAGTGTTTGGTTTGTTTGAAATTTCGGCTTCAGATGTTTCAGAAACATACTTTTGTAGTTGGGTAATTAATTCCTCCAATTTTTTTATTGTTGTTACCATTCAATTATATTTTATAAACCCCAAATACATTCACATTCATTCCTAAATGTTCGGTTTTAAAAAGTATTTCCATTTTATTTTTCCTAGCAACTTTTTCAGAATCAAAATTATCAACATCAATTATTGAAATAAAACGTTCAGTATCAATATTTTTAAATCCAAAATTTTTCATTGCAATTGCATGTTCAGTTGCATAACCTTTACCCCAATATTTTGGAAATAACGAATACGCAATTTCAAATTCTTTATTTTCTTTAAAATCTCTTGGAATTATTCCTCCTAAACCAATTAATTCTTTTGTTTCCTTAAGTATAATTGCTAAATGACCTAATCCATTATCTTCATATCTGTCAAACTGCATTTCTATCCATTCTTTTGCTAAAGAATTTGGCTTTTTAGTTACATCAACTCCTAAAAATTTTATTCTATCATTATTTTCAAAGAAAGTTGACCATAGAGGAATATCATCTTTTGTAAGCTTTCTATATTGTAACCTTTCTGTTTCTATCGCATAATAACTTTCCATATAGTTTCTTAATTTTTATATTATTCACTTTCCTTAACAAACTCATAATCTATTTCAACTAAAGCAATTCTAGTTTTGTAGGATTGATACCATTTTTCTCGGCCTTGTATTTGTGCAAAAGAATGTTCGGTATTTTCTTTCCATTTTTTAATCGATTCTAAATCTTTCCAATAGGATACGGTAATTCCTATGTCGTTTCTGGCACTTTCTATTCCAAGGAATCCTTCTTGTTGACTCGCCAATTCAACCATTTGCTCTGCCATTTCTGAGTAGTCTTCATTATTTTCTGTATTTACTGAACTGAAAATTACCGCATAATAAGGCGGTTTTGGTGTAGTTGCTATCATGCTTATTTATCCATTATAATTCTTGCTTCAATATCCATTTTCTTGTTGGCTCAATCCATTCCTTTATTGGTTTGTAGAGAAATTCATGACCTAAATGGGTTTTTAATTCTATTTGCTCAAATTTATTAGTATAATTCTCTTTGTTTTTCCAATAATTATAATTTTTCCCAGCAATACTGTCTGATAAATCATAAATACATAACACTTGACCGTGAAATTTCCAATCATTATTCTGCTCTTGGTACCCATTGTTTCCGGCAAGTAAAACATAATTTACAGGATTCAGATTTTTGTTAGAAATATGACTAGCGATGATTGCTCCTTTGGAAGCCCCAATTATGGTAATATCTGTTGGTTGAACTCCTGTTGTAATCAAACTATCTATTTCTTTGGAAACCTTATTTGCATAGTCGTTATAAACAACATTTTCAGTTCTAACCTCTGCAATTACAACATGATTGGGTGCACTTAATGCCATAACTATACTGTCAAATTCATATTTACCATATTCTTCACTGATTGCATTTTTCCCTTGAATTTCAATTATTCTGCCGTGTAAATAATAAATGTACTTTTTGTTGTTTTGTACATTAATACCACATGCCATAATGAGTGAAATAAGTAATCCTAAAAAAAAGATGTATTTTTTTATTTTCATAATGAATTTAGTTGGGCTTGGTGAAGGTTATTTTTTTAAGTAAAACCACATTTGAAATAAAACACTTCGTATTTGTATCGAGCATTTTTTGAAAACACCAAAACCATATTTTAAAAAGTTTTGACGTGCAAATCTGATTGTTCTAGTTTCTTAATACATTGTTCTCTTATTTCCCATATCTCCTCAAATTTTAATTTCATTTCATTTTTAATAATCCAATTTTGTAGGTAATTTTTATGATAATCTACTTTGAAGGTACTCACTTGTTCTGGTTCGATTTCAATTTCTTCTATAATGTCAGGAATTAAATTTTCAATGTCAGCATGAGCATTCGTAATGTCAATTCGTTGGTTATTTAACTTTAAATAACAATGTGCCTCCGGAATATAGTCTAATCCACATTTTAAAATGGTATCTTCAATTTTTGGGGTATTCAAATTGTTCATTCTATACATTCCTATAATTAGTTTTACATTGTCAAAATGATTCAAATCAGCAACTTTTTTTAAGAATGAGTGCTTAGAACTACAAGTTCCTTTATTTTCTTTCATAACAAGAGAAAAGTCTTGTCGGTTTTCATTTCTTCCATAAGGTAATTTTTGAGTAAAGTCGATTAATTCGCTCCAGTTGTTAATTCCTTTGTTTAAAATTAATGTCGTTAACTTGTCCCTAGAATTGAACATAAGTTGTTTCATAGAAAAAACAACTTTAAAATTGTCAGGATCTGAAATCAAAATACCATTTTCTGCCCAATAAGGATTCTTAGGATTTTCAAGTAGTATATTTTTTTGGTTAATTACTTTTTTAATTCGTTTGAATTCAGCTTCTGAGTTCAAATAAAAAACAAGCATATCCTTTTCATCAAACTTACTATTTGGTTTATTCATAGAAGTAGTAAATTCTAAATGCCAATTTTCGTTAGGATAACCCAGAAAAAGTCCGTCATAACGATTGTGATTTTCAAAACCACCCAATTTTTCAAGCCCTACGATTTCTGTATAAAATTTTTCAATTCTATTTAAGTCTGTTGTATGTCTTGCGTACCTAAATGTCATGTTTTGTTTTTTTACTATTTTACTTGCTAAAGTGAAATTTGCCTTATGCCGGATTAGAAGTGCTTCATTATCCTATTACAAACTTTTATCAACTTAAGATTTTTAAATCTCATTTTTATTTTTTGACCTACTATCCTCTACTAAATTTCCACTATGGTATATTCCATTCATAGCTCTATTTCTCCAAAACTTTGTTGCATCATAGTATTTTTTGTCAGTGTCAATTTCAGTGATGAGAATCCCGTCTTTATTTTTATCAAGTTTTCCGACCACAATTCCATCAGGTCTTACAGTCATACTTGCCCAGCAACTTTCTTTCGCTGATGTATTACTACAACTTATCCACAAGTAATTATTGGCTGCATAAGAAATCATTGTTGAAGGCATGGTAATTTCAGGTATCGTTTTTCCGAAATTGAACTCAAAATTTTCTTTACCAACGGCTGCTTCCATATCGGCTTTTCTTGTTGGATTCATATTTCCGGCATGATAGGAGTGAAACATAATTTCTACATTCATTTTCTTATATTCCCTATATAATTCAGGGTATCTAAATTCATGACATATTAAAACCCCACACTTAATTCCATCAATTTCAAAGGTTGAAAAATGATCACCAGGAGAAAAGTGCAATAAGTCATCCGTATTTTCTTCCTCTGTTCCTGCACAGAACATTTTGTCATATCTATCAACTATGGATCCTGAATTGTCAATAATGTATAAACTATTGTGTGGTTTATGATTTTCAAGCATATGAGCAGAGCCAAGAAGAACCCAAATGTTACTTTTTTTTGCTTCTTGAAGGATTTCTAGTGTTGAATCAACCAATTCTTTCCAGTCAAATTCTGTGAAAGATTCAAAATCGACACCAGCATATCCTGATAAACTCCCTTCTGGAAAATGAATCAATTGTGCTCCATATTCTTTTGCTTCTTTTATCTGTTTCAAGATTTTTGATTTGTTCTTAACTATATCCGAACTTACAGAAAATTGGCTTGTAGCGATTTTTAGTTTCATATCTTTTTTTTAGGGAGTTAATGATTTCATGAGGATTATTGTATTTATAATTCACGCTCCATTTCATATTGACTGCTATAAAAGCTTAATCCCCTATTTTCCAGAAATTGTTTCATATTATCAGTTCTTTTGTCAATATTTATAATAGAGATTTCTTCTTTTTCAATTTCAAAAATTGAATTTAATAAAAGATTTCCCAGACCAATATTTCTGTGGTATTTATCTATAGCTAATTGATGTATCCTTTTCATTTTAGGATTATAAATTACATAACCCACCAAGACCTTGTCTTTTACAATTCCCAATTTTAGAATTTGATTTTTAAGATTATTCATAGTTGTGATGGAATTTTGCCATGTTATAGGATAATCCCAAAATGTTTGTACTAATTTCCAATTCAAATCATTGATTTTAATAATCTCATAACTATTGTCATTTAACTTTGGTGTTTTAAATATTAATTTTCCTTTATAGCAATATAGTTCTCTTCTTACTTTATGACCATGATTTTGATATATTTTTATCGCAGGTATATTTTCTGTCAAAACTTCTAACACCATTTGTTCTACTTGATTTTTCCTCAATATTGGTAAAATAAAATCGTACATTTTAGAAGTAAGATTATTACCTCTATAATTTGGTAGCACACCCGTTCCGCCATTGTAGATTACTTTTTTTTCAGCTGAGCTATCAAGAAAATGTAAAATAAAAGCAATTAAACTATTGTTTTCAAAAACACCTACAGATAAATCCAATCTACCACCTTCACTTAAAAACTTGTTCTTGATTTGTTCTTTATTTATTTGAATAGGAAATAAATAATCAGAAAATGCAGAATTAAATGTTTCTGCAATTTCATCAAATGATACTTTTTCTAATGTTTCAATTTTTTTCATTGAGCCATTTACAATTTATTTTATTTCCAATTATTCCTGCTTTTTGTTTCAGAGTCGTGAGCTAGTCGGAGTTTCACTTTTAAAAGTTGTCCAGTCGAAATTTGTAATTTTATGTTTTTTTGCTTATCTTGTTTTATTATTTTTCAGTTTGTCTGTTTTGGAGCTAGCCTATTTTTATACCCTATTCAACTAAACATTTTTACCCAATCAATGCAATATGAGCTATTCAGGATTCTAATTCTCATAGGTGGTCATTCAATTTTTATCTTTGCATAAATATCTAAACTTATAAATTTTCCATTCTTCATTTCGCAGTCTGTCATTGTGCCTTCGTGTCGGAAATCAAGTTTAGCCATTGCATTTTTACAATTTTTATTTTCTGTTTCAACAATGCCCTCAATTCTGTGAAGGCCAAGTTTTTCAAAACCATAGTTACATATTAATGGCATTGCTTCTTGCATAATTCCTAGTCCCCAATAATTGGGTAATAACCAAAAACCGATTTCTGCTTTTTTATGTTCTTTACTCAAGTTGTTTAGTCCGCCGGCACCATAAAAAGTCTGGTTATCTAATGAACAAACAGCAAACCAAATTCCTGTTTCCTCTTTTTCCAAGCCGGCAAACCAATCCATTTGCTCTTTTGTTGCCTCTAAGGACTGAAAGTTGACTCCATAATATTTTATGACGTCAGGATGCGATAGTCCTTTGAAAATGTTTTCTATGTCATTTTCAACTATGTGACGAAGTAAAATTCTTTCGGTTTTTATGGTCTGTCTTTCCACTGTTGTCATTTAATTTTGAATTTTCACTTGTTATTACTTTTTTTTGTTTTAAATGCTAACTGATAGTCAATTAGTCGAAATCCACTTATACCTCTAAAATTTTTTACTATTAATTGATAATTCCAATTGGGTTTCAGTTCGTTAATTTCTAAAGTTAAACTTTTTTTATCTACAGACCAACCCACGATATTTTTAATTTGAATGGAATGTTCTTGACCCATATCTCCAAAATCAAACCCACGACAACAATCATCCATTGGTTCAGAAAAGTCAATGGTGATTTGAGAAGTTTTTGGATTTACTTTTTGGCTTCCATTCTTGAATTGTTTTATAGCAATAATTTTGGGACGTTTGTTTTGATACTCAGTATATAAATCCTTTAGCGTTTTGGGTAAAAAATTAGTTCCATCAACCATTTTTTCTACTTCGTTTTCATTGGTATAATCGAGTTCAATTAATTCTTTTATTGCTTTCTTTTTATCAGTGGATGTGTTGAAATGACGTTCAGCAATTTCATAACCAATGTAATAACCCAAATCTCTCACTTTTAAATGATTTGAATTTTCACCCCACAACCAATTGTAAATATTCTCACCCGTAAATAGGTCTTTCACAAATTGTTTGATAACTTCACTTTCATTGGCTTTTCCGAATGTTATTGCAGGAGCATTTGATGCTTTACCGGTTACTTTGCAAGATACAAATTCTGCAACTCCTTCGTAAAGGCAATAGCTCAACAGATTGTCTACGAATTCTTTTTGTTGTGTGTGAATATATTCGTGTGTACATAATAAAGCTATTCCTTTTATTGGATTTTTATACTCAACAAAAAACGGTTTCCTCCATTCCGGTAATTCGTCTATAACCGTTTTTTCATCTGCTAGTGAAATCTCTGATCCAATTAATACTTTATTTTCGTGTATGGTTCCTCCGGTTCGAAAAGCTCCTATTAAAAAATAAATAGGCCTTTGCTTTAAGTCCGGATAATACACCTTTAATTTTTGAATATTACTTTCTATTTCCGGATATAACTCACTTACATTCAAAGTGTTGTTCTTGATTGAGTTCCAAAAATTGGGGCAATTATTGATGTAATCCAAAAATTCTTTTTCCGAATAATTTCGAACTAAAATTAAACTCTTTAGTCCTTCAGTGGCTTTATCTAAATAAAGTTCTTTGAGGTATTTTTGTTGAAGCAAAGAATCTTTTGTTGTTGTAATTTTATCATATGCTTCCCAAAAATTTTCAATATCTTTAGAAACAAACGATTGCTCAAAGTCTTGCGAAAAAGCAAAATTTGAAAAAACTAAAAAAGGAATTATTATTGCGTATTGTTTCATATTTTTTGAGTTTAGATTTGTTGAGCTATAAAAGTTCATGAATAATTGACATCATCCTTGTTCTTCAATAATGGACTCTCCGTTGGAATAATCACCCGAAGTCCATTGCCACGTTTCGTGAAGCCGAATTTTTCCGTTTTCCATTATTTCTGGTTTTGAATGACAGATTCCGGTCATGAGTTCTCCTTTTTGGTTTACTTGATGGTATCGCATATCAATTTCCCCTTTATCATTAACCAGGCCAATCAAATGTCCTTTTATTATTTTACCACCGGAGTATTTTGATGTCAAAATGTTACCCACTTGCTTGTAAATAAAAACCGTTTCGCTGGAAGTCTCTCCGTTTTCAGTGTTAACGACTGGTCTGAATAGTTTGTTATTATAATCAATCATATATGTTTATTTGAGGTCTTCCAATTGATCCAAAACATAACATTGTTCCCAGTGTGCCATACCAATTTTTGGGTAATAATTGACTGCTTTTGGAGCTGATAAGAGAATCAATTTTGCTTTAGATGAAGCTAGTTTTGTTTGTCGTATTAACTCTTTTCCAATTCCCATTTTTTGATATTTTTCGTCCACAGCCAAATCGGATAAATAGGTACAATAATTAAAATCTGTCAATGAACGAGCAACTCCAATTAATTTCCCATTTTCTCTTGCTGTAACAATCAAATTTCCATGCTCAATCATTTTGGATAATGTTACTTCATCGTCCACAGGTCTTCTTTCTCCTAAAGTAGAATTAATTAAAACATTTTTAAATTCTTCTATCGAAATTTTTTCTTCAATTTGATAATTAATTGTTGTCATTAGTGGTAAGTTTTAAAAGATATATCCAATATTTCTTGTCATATCGAGTTAGTTCGCGGATAACTTGAAATCCAAAACTTTCATAAATATGTTTTGCAGTATTCATAAATTCTGATGTATGTAATGCAACAAAGCTTTCGTTGGTTTCTTTCGCCAAATCAATACACATTTGGGTTAACTTTTTTGCAATTCCATTTCCACCAAAATCAGGATGAACCCCCACCATTCTTATGTAACTCCATTCGCTTTCAAATAGTTCCGTTGGATGTCCATTTGAAACCAAAAATGCCATTCCAATAATTTCATTTTCGTATTCACATAAGAAACACGTTGAAGTGTTCATTAAGTAGGTAAAAGTTTCAGGGTTTGACATAAAGGAACTGTATTTGTTCCAGTTCTCTGGTGTCATAGCTTGTTGGTGTTGACTGTACGAAAGAATTCCTAATTCTTGTAGCTTGTCTTTGTCCTTTATTGTCCCATTTCTGAATTTTAAGTTCATAATTTTTAAACTACATGCAAGTAAAAAAATTGATATAAATGTAATAAAATCGCTAATAAAATTAGTAAACAATTATTGTTTATAATTTTTACAATTTGTTTATGTGATTCTGTTTCTAAGATTACGTAATACAATCTATTCGCATCAGTAAGAATATAAATTTAGGAAACGACTTTAATAATTTCTGCTTCAATCTCATTAAAAGCCTTATTTTGAGCTGGTTCTAAAACGGCTGTTTTAATTTTACCTGTAATAATTTCAAGTACATTTTGATATGCTTTTTGACTTTTACCAAAATAAGCCTGCATAATTTTGTTTGGAATAATATGATTTGCTTTTAATGTGTTTTCATTTATAAAAAACAATTTAACAGCATGCATGTTACTCTTCTTTAACACAAGGCATTGCGCCATTTGTCCATTATTATCTACTCGATGTTCCCAAATATCATATTCTTTGGTACAACTATAATTTGAATTATTTATTAAAGCGTATTGTAATTCATCTAGCGAATTGTATTGATTCTTAATTGTAATTAGATTTTCCATTTTTTTTATTTTAATTATAATTTGTTTTCAATATCAGTTAAATAAATTTTATCCATAGGATTATCATAGACGTCCATTACTTTACTTCCTTTAAGATATAACGCTTTGGCCTCCAGTAAACAGGAAATATATTTATCATTATCTTTCAATTGTAAATATGTTAATGCTAAATAATATTGATTTTCAGCTAATTCATAGCTAATAGACTGCTTATTAAAAGTTTCAATTGCTCTTTCTAGTTGATTTGTTTCTAGATACAAAACTCCCAAATGTAAATAATCAAATTGTCCAACAAAATCAATTTTCTCATTAATAATTAGTTGGTTTTCAATTATCTCAATAGCCTTATCTTTTTTACCAATAGCTTTATAGCATAACCCTTTAACGATTTTTAGATGATACGTTCCGTTTTGCGAATAAGCAATATCGCCTTCTTTTATTTTTTCTAAGGCTTCAATATCATTAATAGCTCCTTCATAATCTCTAAAAAATTGATAACGACACCAGCCTCTATAACCCAAATACTCAACTGGATTTAAATCTACAGCTTTATCAATTAATTTTTTCCAAGTTATAAAGTCACCACTTTTTAAATATGCAATCGATTTTGCCCAATAAGCATAATCAAAAGTTGAATCGATTTTTAAAGATTCATTAAGAATAGATTGATACTCTTTACTAAATTGATATTGCCCCTTAATTCCCATTGCCTTTTTACAAGCTTCATATTTAAGAGTATCACCATTATACTTAAAAACTTCACAATTAGGTTGTGCATAAATATTTTGATATACAAAAAAAACTACAAATAAATAAAAAGCTCTAATCATGGTAAAATTTGATCAATTTGTCCATTCTTAATCTTAAAAATCAAATATTTGTAATAATCTACAGGAACATTATCTTGGTATAAAACTTCCCACTTTTCAATACTTCTTGTTATGACTAACAGCTGGGTTGTGATTTTAGTATTAAACTCAAACTCTTCATAATCAAAATTAGATTGTATCATTCTAAATCGATCTGCCTTACCTTCACAATTCACAATAAAACGAATTCGTATTAAACCATTTTGGGAACTATCATATTTTGGTGAATATTTAGTTTTAAATATTTCTAAAAGGACACTCTTTTCTCCAAAATAAACAGGACCTTCTGCTGTGCTGAAATATTGGAGCACATTTTCTTCACCATTACAGATTTTAAAATTGGAATTATCTAGTTTATCATTGTATTCTATATCTCCAACCCAACGCAGGTATTTCGGCTGATGAATATCTCTGTTACAATGGCACGAAAAAGTAAAACTTAATAGAAGCAAAAAAAGAAAATTTCGCATAAAAATGACTTTATTATCCAAGTATGTTTTAAACGAAATTTTCATAAAAAACCAACTATAATTATTTGGCAATTTTATAATATAAATTAATTATTGAGTAGAATAAGATTCTAAACGTTTTTCCGCAAAATGTTCATTTTGTGATGCAAATGACATTGTTCTTAAAATCTCTCCTTTACCAATTTCCCTATAGATATGGTCTAAAGAATTTGATTGGTTTCCATCTCCATCTTTTAAATAATAATGATTGTCATAACACATAAAACTTCCTGCGTTGGTTATAATATTATTATCCATATCGGAAAGCTTTAGATAATAAGAAAGCTCATCATTCATTTGATCAACAAAATATTCATTGTTGTTACTATTATTATACTTAATTAGACCTGTTTCATCTATTAAAAATCCTAGTGAATCCCTTAATACATAATTTCTTTCTCCATTAGAGGGAAGTGAACTATAATTTCCATCATTCCCGTTAACTATATGCTTAAAGTTATAATAGGTTTTATTATTTAGCACAATAGTTTCAGTAATATCAACAGTTTCCGTTACTGGTGTAGGCAGAAAATTGTTTGTGGCATTTTCCCTTAGGTAATAGTTATATTCCCAAGAGTTTCCCACAGTAAGGGCATAAAAATTACTTGACTGATGATCTAAATTATTTTCATCTGAGTTGCAAGAATATATGAAATTTAAAACTAACAGAATAATAAAAATTTTTTTTGTCTTTTTCATAGTATTTAATTTTAATTAATGATAACTTTTTTAACTACAGTTCCCTCATCAAAATTTAGCAATATAATATATATACCTTTTGAATAGGAATTGGTCGGGATTTCACTTGCATCGCCTTTTGCAATTTCTTGACCAAATAAATTGAAAACGGTGTAATTCTCTAATTGTAATTGATTACTAGCAAATACTTTAATACTATTTTCAGTTGATATTATTTTAATATCATTTTCCAATTCAAAATTAGACGTGCTTAAAGCATCTTCGGTTACAGGTGCAAAACCAGTCCATAATGCTCCGGGATCTGTAACATAAGCTCCTAAAGTGCCCGCTGGAATGTGAAGATGAATAGTACTGCGATTAGCAGAAAATGAATCATCTGAACCAGTTATAATTGTTGGAGGTGTAATACTTAAAGAAGTCACACTAGTTAAAGGATTATAGCTAAATGAACCATAACCAATATTTGTAACACTATTAGGTAGTAGAACACTAGTTAGTTGATTTTGTTGAAATGCATAATTACCTATGCTAGTAACATTATTAGAAATAACGACGTCGGTTAATTGGTTGTTTGAAAAAGAATCAGCACCGATACTTAAAACACTATTTGGAATAATAATACTAGTAAGTTGGTTAGATTGAAAGCATAGATTGGAAATAGAAGTAACAGAATTAGGGATAGTTACATTTGATAATAGGTTTGATCTGAAAAGACCATCGCTAAGGTTTGTTATACTATTTGGTATAGTAACACTTGTAAGTAAATTATCTGAAAAGGCATAATTACCAATAGTTGTTACGCTAGTAGGAATTGAAATACCAGTTAATTGATTATAACTAAAAGCTTGTTGTCCAATAGTTGTAACGCTATTAGAAATTATAACACTTGTTAACTGATTTTGCATAAAAGCATTATTATGAATTACAACTACGCTATTAGGAATTAAAACAGTAGATAATGAATTGTTTCTAAAAGCTTGAATTCCAATACTTGTAACACCATATGGTATGTCAACGTTAACTAATCCTTTTTGCAGAAAACTATTTGCACCTATACTTATTACATTGTATGTTGTATTATTATAACCAACTGTAGCTGGAATTACAACGTTAGTTCCACCTGCTATGTTGTAATTTGTAATTTCAACTGTATTAGCGGTTGTAGAAAGAACTGTATAGGTAATAAAATTATCAACAAAAGTTTGAGAATTCCCTACAACAGTTGTGAAAAATACCATTAAAATAAGTACTTGTTTTTTCATGATTTGGGTATTTTAAGGTTAATTTATAATTAGTTTTTAATAATCCATATTAGTTAATTCTCCGGCTAAAGTGTAGGAAAAGCTAAAGGTGGTTCCACCATTTTCCGGTTGTAACATCACCACATATTCGGCTTTAGAAACCTCACCTGTGTCCGGATATTTTACAGCTGCAATATGTAGTTTCGGGTTTTCTATGCTTTTTTCTTTGGTGAGTTGGGCTTTCGATTGTTCTACTAATTCGCCTAATTTTTTTAAGTTTATTTTTTCATTCAATTGAAACATGAAATCGGTCGCTTTTGTTCCTTCCGGAATTTCAATTGTTACGTCTGATGTTTGGTTCCAATTGTCTTGCGTTTGATTCCATTGTGCCATTTGCAGTAATTCCGGATTATCGGTAACGGTTACGCTAACAATATTCCCAATTGACTCGTTGTAAGTAATCGACAAATCCGTATAATAAGCTTCTTTACCAAATTTATCTTTAATTTGGTTTTCAATTACCGAAAAACCGGTTGCATTGGCTTCTTGTTTTGAACTTCCACCTCCACAAGAGGTTATAAATAAAGAAGACAAGACTAATAAAAAAGTAATGTAATTTTTTTTCATGAGGTTATTTTAAAAATGAATACTGCAATGTATTTATTAAATTAACAACATAAAATACTCAACCAATATCCGATTCCTTTGAATCGATATTCGTTACCGTTGAATAAAAATTTGATTGTAAGAAATAGTATTATTTCTTATTCCATTAGAATAAAGTAGAAAGAAAAGATTCTTTCTTTCGTGAAGAAACAGGGATTTTTGTTCCGTTTTTTAAATAAAAGGTTCCTGATTTATCGTATTTATCTACAAATTTTATATCAATCAAAAAGCAAAAATATAGCAGTAATAAATTAATTTTATAAATGTTTTCTAAATCTTTAAAGGTTTTAGAAAACAAATGCTTGTTATTGTGGTAATAATTAAAAAAGAGTATAATTTTATCGTTTTTAATTGATTTTTTTGTCATTAAATGAAAAGAATTTTAAATGGACAATATTACTTTACACTTATTATTTTTGAACCATTTTTTTTCTTCAATAGTTTTTTAAGTAGGTCAGAAAACTATAAATCACAAAAATCATTTCGTAAGGAAACTTTGTTCAGCTTATTCCAAATAGCAGATTCAAAGTTTTTTGGAGAAAATCTAAATACAACGAATGTCTTTTTATTGTTATGGCAATAATGATATTGTGCTTTTACATTTAATGTTATACTACTTTTGGTGATAAGATTATCAAATGTTTTTATTTTTCCAACATATGTTGTGATATTTTTTGAGGTTTCACTTTTTAAAAATAGAACCTTAGAATTTTTATAATTCATCAAGCCATTGAAATACATTTCAATATTATTTTCTAAAAAAGATGAATTTATTTTCACAGGATTATTAATACTCCATACAAAAACATATGACCAAAAATCTATATTGTCTTTATTTGCCCAAAATTCTGGGAAGCGTGCATCTTCAAGCCCCTCAAATTTAATTTCAGGAGCAAAGGGAATTGGAAAATGAAAAACTTCTTGATTCCATGTACTCTCGGTTTCCAGGATACTTATACTACTTTTTTCTTGTCCAAATAACTTTAAAGACAGCACTAAGAACCATAAGGCTAAAATCTTTCTATTCATTTTTAACTATAAGTTTTAATGTACTATTCATTACTGAATCTATTTTGTTTAAATAATCGTCAATACTTTGAGTAATAAATAAATCAGGTAGAATTCCTCTTTCATCTGGAAGAGATGTAGCCATCGATTCGTGTGTGTTATCAGCAACAGTATATATCAATTTGGTATTTGAAAGTCTCAACATTTGTCCCCCGGCTGAGCAAAACTGATTGGATCCTAATTCTTCGCCTATGATAGTTCCTAGGTTAAGTACCTTTGCAATAGACATAAAATGTCCGGTTGTGGAATTTCCAACGCCATCAATTAAAAAATAGATTTTCCCATCATATCTATTTTCATAAGGATTCACTGGTTCTTCACCTTCTATTTTTTCTTTTTTACCAACAAAGTCAGCGTTGGAATAATATACAAATGGTTTTTCAACTAAATACCTTAAAAGATGAATACTGGCAGATTGAGACCCACCACCATTGTGTCGAACATCAATTATCAGGTTTTTGATTTTTTTTGAATTGATTTCGATAAAACTGCTGTCAATAAAATCCCTAAAATATGTAAAACTATTTCTGACTTTATAATAATTGAATGACCCGATAGTTAAAAGTGCTGTTTTATCATTATGCAAAAACTCCAGACATAAATCCTTTTTACAATTCTGAATGGATGGGTCGGTATGGAGTGCCTTTTTTTCTGTAGCTTGATTAAGAGCTATAGGGCTGTCATTTCCCTTAAGAGTAATCGTATAGGAGCTAGGGAAATTCATCGCATAAGGAATTAGACAAGTTGACCACACATTGAATAAATGTCTCTTAGTCGTTTCAATATATCCTTGAGATGGTAAATGCTTATATATGTTTTTTACAATATCAATTACGGGAACACCATTTATACTCGTGATTTCAGCTTTTAAACCTATCTTACTGCCGTTGTTCATTGGGTTAATGACAAATAATTTTTCATCAATCCAACGCGTTTGTAGTGGGAAGCTCAATGCTGTGGGCAACATTTCTATCTCCTGATAGAAACCACTAACTGATGTGTGAGAACAATTAACGCTGGCAATTATTTCATCGCAATGCCAAATAAACTCTGCGAAAGTTGTTTTAGATGTAATTAGATTTTTCTTTTCTTCAATAAGTTTCCAGAAGTTTTCCTCCGTAATGAATTTAAAAACATTGGGATGAATCGTTGTTATTTTCTCTGCCAATTGTTCTAAATCTTTACGATACTCATCTGTTTTGTACACTTTTGAAAACTTTTCAGCATTATTTTCAGGTTTTTTATTCGGGTCTAAAATGTACGCTATTTGATCCTCGGCATTAAAGTTTTCTGGGTTTAGCTCTAATGATTTTTTATAATTAGTTAAGGCTTGATTTTTATCCCCTAGTTTAAGACATATTTCTCCAAAACTGTCGTAAGCATTTGATGAATTAGGGAATTCAGAAACTATCAATTTAAAGATCAAAAAAGCATCCTGATTTTCATTATTCCAAAGTAATTGATAGCCATAGAAATTTAAAGCATCTTCATTTTCAAAATCATAGGTGTTAGGATGTTCTATTTTAAGCTTATAAAAATGTTCAATTCTTTCTTTCATTGGTAAATGAACGTTCTCTCTAAACATTTGAACGATTGACATCTTTTCATTTTGATTTGAAACTTTGTCTTTTGAAACAATAGGAGTTTGACCTTTAGTAATTTCTTTACAAGAAACTAGTATTAAAAAAGTTAAGATGATACTCGTATATGAGAAGGTAATTTTCATTTAGACTAATTTTTTTTCAATTTTGAATATTACTATTCCATACATCTTTATGATTTTTTTGGTTCAATAATGAGCTTGCTAAGTTACAATCTAACAACAAATGAATATAGTGTAAATAAATTTATGTTGGATATAAACAAATTTTCGTGAACTGTTGGATGTTATTCGTTTAAGACTTTTTACCTCTTATTCCAATTGAATAACGAAGAAAGAAAAGATTCTTTCTTTCGTGAAGAAACCGGAATTTTTGTTCCGTTTTTTAAATAAATGGTTCCCGCTTTATCGTATTTATCCACAAACTTCATGTTAATCATAAACGATTGATGCGGACGCTGAAAGTTAGCTTCTAACAAACGGTCTTCAAAGTCTTTCAACGTTTTTGAAACCAAATGTTTCTTACCATCGCTGCAATAAAAAGTGGTGTATCCTTTATCCGATTCACAATAAATAAGTTCGTCTAAATTGATTACTTGGTAACTATCGTGAAACGATAAAATGATATGATTAGCTTCGTTAGTAAAAACTTGTTTGGCTTTTGCAATTTGGTGTTTTTGATCGTCAGCGGAAAGTTTAGCCACTTTTTGTAAAGCTGTTTTAAGTTCTTCTACATCAACGGGTTTCAATAAATAGTCAACCGCCCCAATTTTTAAGGCTTTTAAGGCATATTCTTCGTAAGCGGTAATGAATATAATTTTAAAGTCAATCGTTTCCAATTGATCTAAAAAATCAAAAGCAGTGCCATCCGATAAATTTATATCGAGAAAAACCAATTCGGGTTTACAGGTTTTTGTTACAATAACAGCTTCCTGAACCGATTCGCATTCGCCTATTACTTCCACCTCCGCATCAATACCAGAAAGCAGATTGAGCAATCCTTTTCTGATGTATTCTTTATCTTCTACAATGATGGCTTTCATAATACAATTTTACTATAAGGCATTTGAATAGTTACTTGCGTTCCCTGTGCATTATATTTACTTCTATCTTCAATACTAATTGAAGCATCCATTTTAAAATCTTTTGACAAATAGTCCAAACGTTCTTTGGTAATTTTTGTTGCCAATGATTTTTTATTTTGGTTTGAATTTCGCTCACTCGAATCAATTCCCATACCGTTATCCAAAATTACACAAATTAGTTTTGAATCGACTAACGTGAGTTTTATTTCTATAACACAATTCTCTTTTTGTATTTTAAAGGCGTGTTCAATAGCATTTTCCACAAAAGGTTGAATGAGCATTGGTGGTACTTTTATGGTATTGGTTTCAATTGTATTCTCTATGTATAGTTGAAATGTAATCTTTTCGTTTTCAATGTTTTGTAAGTTTAAATAATTTTCTACCGCTTCTAATTCTTGCGAAAGTAAAACCGTTTTATCTCTGGAATTTTCTAACGTAATACGCAATAGTTTTGAAAATTTCGACAAATAGTTGACCGATTTTGATTCCTCTTTATTCAAAATCATGCCTTGCAAAACCGAAAGCGAATTGAATATAAAATGCGGTGTCATTTGCGTACGCAACAATTTTTGTTCGGTAATAATGTTTTGGGTTTTAGCTTTGGAGTTTCTCAACTTCAAGTAGAAAATAATACTTCCCAACACCATGGCAACCACTAAAAAAGTAATAATTCCAAGTAATAAATTACGCCTAGATTTCTCTAAATCTAAAGAGGTAGTTTCAACCGTTTTAGTGAGTTTGGTTTCTCTTAATGCAGCATTGTCCAGTTCTTTTTTATACTTGTATTCATATTCTATTCCGGCAATCTTTTTGATGTTTTCTTCGTTTAAAATACTGTCGCTAATCTTTTTAAACATTTCGTGGTTTTCAAAAGCTTCTTTGTAATTGCCTTTTATATTATAAATTTCCGCGAGTAGTCCATAACCTACTTTATTATGAAATAATGATTCACTTTTATTAGCTAAATCAACCAGTTTTTTTGCATTTACGAGTGATAAATCATATTTATTTAACTTAAAATAAGTTTCGGCTATTCCTTGATAAGTGTCTAATAATTCATAAGAAAAATCATTTTTCAAACTTATTTTTTCGGCTTTCGTAAAATATTCCAGGGCTTTTAAAAATTGTTTTGTTTCTAAGTAAACAAATCCTAAACCATTAAAGGCAGTAGTTAAATTAGTAGATTCATCATTAATTTCCTTACTCAAATTTATAGATTCTAAATAGGCGGTTATCGCCAAATCATAATCTTTATTTTCATAATGAATTCCTGCAATATTATTTTTAATAGTAGTTACATTTTTGATATTAAATCTAGCTTTTTTGATAGAATAGGCTTTGTTATAATATGCTAATGCTTTTTTATTAGAATTTTGTTGTCTATATAAATTTCCAATATTATTGTAGGCCTGAAATACACCTATTGAATCCTTACTATTTTTTGCTATGTGAAGACTTTTATTATAGTATTCTAACGAAATTGGATAATTACCTTGTTCATAATAAGCATTAGCAAGAGCATTATAATTATTTATAATACCTAAAGAATCTTTGTTTTTTATATTTACGTTTAAGGCATTCTTAAAATTACTCAATGCTTTTTCATAATCTCCCTTTCTAGAATAAATAACTCCTATATTACTTAGATATTTGTGTAAACTTTTAGTGTTATTACTTTGTTTAGCAATCAATTTAGCCGCTTCATAATGTTTAAGTGATAACTCCAAATCACCTTTGTAGGTATATAGAACTCCCAAAGCATTGTTACTTTTCTCTAAACCATTTAAATCCTTATTTTTTTTATAAATTACAATTGCATTATCATAGTTTTGTATTGCCTCGGCAAAATTAGCCAATTCCATGTTAATGGCTCCATAAATATAGTAGCTTCTAGCTGTTCCAGATTCGTCATGTATTTCTTTAGCTAATTGTAAAGCATTTTGAACATAGGTAATTGCTTGAGGCGGATTGTTTCTGTAATGCTGAAAAGCGAGATGATTCAAAATATTAACACGAGTTGTATCTTTAGCAGTATGCTTTTGCAATTCAATTTTTAAACTGTCAATTTTACTATTCTGACCATAAAAGAAGTGTACAATCAGTAAAAAACTAATTGTAAAAACATTTTTTAATCTACCGGAAGAAGTATTTAAAAACATCAAATTTGATTTGAAAGAAGTCAAATTTACATTTTTAATTCATTAAATCAAGTTCAATTACCATGTATAATGCATACATAATCCAATTTGCATTAATAAAATAGAAGGAAACCTATTCGGTAATTAATGTAAATACGTTTAAAATACGATTTATATTTTTTGGAAAAAAAACTGTTCAATCCTTCCGGAGTTTACTCCATAACCGGTTTTTTTATTCAAAAGGATTACTCCATTTCGCTTCCGTGCTCACACTATCGTCGGTTAACGTTTTGAGAAAGGCTACCAAGGCTGCTTTTTGTGCACTCGTAAAATTCAATTGAACGGGATTGCCATTCGCATCGGTTAGGGCAGGGGATAGCGTAGGGTGTGCTTTTATGCCGCTGTTGTAATGCTCAACCACTTCTTCCAATGTTGCAAATCTACCATCGTGCATATACGGTGCGGTGAGTTCAATATTTCTCAAGGTTGACGTTTTAAATCGTCCGACAAATATCGGATTGGTAAAAACGCTTCCGGCTCCTAAATCCGTAGTAGAGGTAAGATCCAATCCATTGTTTTGCGGTCCGGGATTGGCACTCACAAAAGCTTCGGTGGTATGGCAACCAAAACAAGCCCCTCCGCCATTGGGTATGGTTTGAAAAAAGATGTTCTTTCCGGTATTTTCTTCTGTTGTAAAGTTTGGAAAATTTGCACCGGGAAAAGCGACCATTGCTCTTCCTTGGTCGTATTTGCTGGAAAAACTCACAATACTTCGGACAAATTGAGCCAATGCGAGCGAAATTTTTTCAGCCGTAATTTCGGTGGAACCAAACGCTTTTTGAAACAATTCAGGATAATAGGTTTGTGCCTGTACTTTACTCACTACTTGTTCCAACGTCATGCCCATTTCAACCGGGTCTTGGAAAGGCATCAACACTTGTTCTTCCAAAGTAGTGGCTCTTTCGTCCCAAAAAAAGCGTCCGCGTTGGTAAAAACGAGCATTAATTAAGGTCATCGAATGCCTTCCGGTCGTCTCCCCATTGAATCCTACACTCAAGATTGCTTCATCTGAAAAGCCTTTGTCTTGTTTGTGACAGGAAGCACAAGCAATTGTTTCATTGGCACTTAATTTTTTGTCATAAAACAAGACTCTTCCCAAGGTTGCCCCGTCATTCGTGATGGGGTTGTTGATTGGCATATTGTCGGTTCCGTTTATGGAAGTAGGCAGTGGTCCTCCGGCATTGGTTAGAAAATGACTTGGCAAATTGAGGTTTACATAATCATAAGGAGTTTCCGGTAGGTTTAAACCATTCTCCGGAATAGGTTCGTAAACATCCTCTTTGCTACAGGAAATAAGACTAAAAACGACAATAAAAAATACGGTTCTTGCGAGGATAGGAAGATTGGTCATACTAAATGCAATTGGTTAGATAGTAGGTTAGACCATTGCAACACGGAATGGTTTAATTTTTAAACTTGCATTTTTATAAAAGGGTCACAATAATGCCGTTGATTGTTTGATTTGAGTCAATTGTAATAAAAATAAACCTCGATTAAAAGTGATTAAACGATGTCGATTTTTTGTGGTTTTTTTTAAAATTATTTTTAAAGGAATTTTCTATGAAAGAATATTTCAAAAGTTCTTTTCGTTATCTTGAATTAATCTTTCAACTTCCACTTTTAATTTTGGAAGATGATTGGTGAGTATGGACCAAATATTCTCATCAGATATATTGTCGTAGGCATGAATGACTTGATTTCTTAAACCAATAATTGCTTTTGCATTACTGATTTTGTCGGAAAAGGAAAGGTCACGCGTGATTATTCTGTTTACGGCTTCACCAATTATTTCTAAGTTTCTTTCTACCGCTCTTTTAAGCATTAAATTATTTTTGTAGAGAAGAAAATTCTTTTCATCTTCTTGGAAAAAGCTATCGATTTCATCTATACAGATTTTAATATCATAAAACCATTTAAGTATCCGTTCATCCATAAATCAGCTCTTTAGATTTGTTTATTGATTGGATTAAGATGGGGTTTCTTAAGGTTTGTTCTTCAACTAAATCAATTTCTCGTCCAAATAGTTTTTCTAACTTCTCTTTGAAATTCATATAATTATCAAAATAGCCAGATAAATCAATAGATTTAAATTTTACCAGAAAATCGAGGTCACTTTTTTGGTTGAAATTAGCATTTAAAGCTGAGCCAAAAAGGTACATCTTTTCCACATTGTAAAGTGTACAAAGTCTGTTCAAAGCCTCTCTATTTTGATCCACAATTCCCATAATAACAAATTTAGGTAAAAAACATTTATGACGAATATACATAGCAAAAACCTCACCAATTCTTTAACAAATATAGTGAAATAGTAATTAGACAATTACACTATAAAAGCTCATTTTAAATTAATTAATCGTGGTGGTTTGGTGGATTATTTTAAAAAATTGTCTTTTGAAAAAGGTTGTGCACAGGTAACCGGTTTTAGCACAAGATATTTTTATCCATTTAAATAGTCATTCCGTTTAAAATCAATTCCTTTTCTTATCAAATAAGCGTGATAGGCACTGGGTATGTCATGAGTCCATTTGGGTAAAATCAGCGTAATTAAAATTCGGTCAATATGAGATAATAACCCCATAATTATTGCCAAAGCAAATGGAATTCCGGCATAATTAAATCCTATTAAGGATGTAAATGCCACCAATAAGGTAAGCCCCCATAATTTAGAAAGGAATGCGTGCGTGCAGGTTTCTTTTTTAAATTTTAGAAAACTTATTACATAACAAGCGACTTCCATTCCGAGTATTGTCCAAATTACCGCAGCATTTTCAGAAATTAATGTAGGATATAAAATCCATGTTGCAAATCCGATGGATAACCAAAAAATCATATCTGTTTGACTATCCATTCGTCTCAATTTTGCTGATGAAATGTTTTGTTTTCTTGCGATTATCCCGTCTAGAATATCAGATATTAATCCTAAATACATTAAGATGACAATAATTGTTTTTGCACTTTCTCCTATAAAGTAGGCCAACATCAATATTATTGGAGCCAGTAAAAATCTAAAAAGTATTAAGGCTAGCGGAATATTCATTTTCATTTTTTTAAGGTCAGACTTTGAAAAACCTCACCATCTCTTTAACAAATATAGTAAAATAGTAATAAGTCAATTGCTCAAAAAAACCTCGCTTAAAAGTGCTGAAACTTCGGGATAAACGAGGTGGTTTGGTGGTTTATATTGAAGATTATTTTTGGAGGGGTTGTGCAACGGTTACCACTGTTACTAAACATTTTTATTTTTTTCTTTTATTTGTCCGATTAATAAAACGACAAAACTCGAAATCCATAGTATAAATCCAATTCCAACAACGACATTAGAATTCCGTCCACCTTCGTTTTCCGGCAATTCTCGGAGTCCGATAATAAAAAGGGCACAAATAATAGTCAAAATCGATAATACGATTTTAGTTTTCAGATTAAGTTTGTAAAATATCAAATTTCCGAAATAAAGAAAATTCGCAATCCAAGGAAACGCAATATAGGGTTCTAATGCAAAAATTCCTAACCAGCCCATAACGAGTCCGAAAACACCAATTGTCCAAGAACCTAAAAACATGGGTGTAATTAATGCAACTCCATAGAGAAGCATTGAAATCTGTTTGTAAGTCAGTTTTTTCAATATTCAGGGTTTATTTTTTGAGGAAAATAAGACACGAAATTATTGTCAAAATCAAAATTCCAATTGTTCCAAACAATATTAAATTCAGCCACATTCCAACATTATGAATTCCTGATGCAAATTTGTTCAATAATGGTTCAGCAGAAAGAAATAAAGCAATTGCCAAAATGACAAAAGTTAATATATGAATTCCTATGATTTTTCTTTTTCTCAATTTTTTCTCAAATGTTGGGTAACGTTCTTACTTTAGTTTACATACCAAAAATATTCATAATTTTTCCGAAACGGAAACGGTTAGTTTATAATCTCAATAACTTAACCTTCTCCCATATTCATTTATTTAATCAAATATAATAAAAATTGGAAAAGTATTTATGCTGCGAAGTCAAACTCGTTAGCTATCGCGATTCGCAGAGCATGTGCTATCAAAGAAGACTTAGGAGAGCTTGGTAAGCCACTTAGCTATTTTTAGCTTTATATTTCATAAACTCATTATAATAGTAATTTGATTTTTCTTCGTCTCCACTTACTATATCAAAAATTAGTTTAAAAATCATTTGAGAATTACTAATTACATCTTCTTTTATGTTTTCGGGATTTTCAATCATTCCGGTTTCCATTTCAATATTAAAAATCCACCATCTTTCTAGTTTTATTCTTAATTCTACAAGTTGGTTGAGTTTTTCACCGTAATCTTTGTTTATACCATCAAATAATTTTTCTAACATTTCGTGGGCAATTACATTTCTATACTTTCTTAGTTCATCATAAACTAAAATATCTTCATCTGTTATTGCATTGTTTTCTTTAAACCAAATCAATGAAGCTTTTACTGGGTTTTTATCTTTGTCCTTTGAAAGAACATAAGTTTTATAATCGTCACTAATTAAATCACCATTTTCCAAACTCCAACCAATTGAATAAAAATCTCTGACTTGATTTACAATGTAATCTTTTGTTGTTTCAAAAAAAGCAATGTATATGGAACAACAAATAAGATTGTCCTTTAAGTTTTCAGGTTTTAAGAAAGCTATCCATTTCTCAAAATTCTCATTCATTATGCTTGAATATAATATTGTTTTAAAGTGTGAAACATTTGAGGCTCGCATTCAGTAACTGCTGCCAGCACTGTTTAAAAAAATTTACAAAATTAATATGAAAGTTAAAATTGAAAATATTTAAGTACTTTCCACGAAGACAAAAACGCAAGCCAAAGTCAAGCAATTAATGCAAACCAGGGTTAGAAACAGGATTTATAACTTTATTCTACTTCTTTTGTTATTAATATTTGAATGATTAAAATACCTGTCATAAACCAATTTAAAACCAAAAAGATTGACTATAATAGCAATTGTCCAAAGTATAAAACTTACAAATATATTCGACTTATAATCGGTGATTTTTTCAGTTACAACTTTTAAATTCCAATTATTATCATATAATAAATATAAAAAAATAAGAGATAAAGTAACATAAATTAATAGCAGAAAATAAATACTGTTTTTTTGCCAAGTTTTTAATTTTTCTTCTATTAATTTTTCAGTCAGATCATCATTTTTTGTTTGCAAATCCTCAATAGCTTTAGAACTGTTTAATTCGTTATTTTCAATTTGCTTTGTTTTCTTTTGAAATTCATTTGATTTCTCTGAAAACTCTTTTAGTATATGTTCTAGTTTTTTAATTCTAATTTCTTCAAGTTTTTTTTGCTTACTTGCTTCTTCTTCTAAACGTTTAACGAATTCCTCTTTTTTTGTATTTGCAAGATTATTTAAATTATCAATATCATCAAGTTGCTTATTAGTAATTCTAGTTGCAATTCTAACTATATCTGTATCGCTAAGTGATTCACTTGCATATTTATGAATATTGTCATCAAGTTCTCTTAAAATTTTTGCTTTAGGTAAGTCTTTGTTTAATGTTATTGCTATAGAACTCGTTAAACTTATATCAGCTAAGTCATTCGCATCAATATTTATTTTTGCTCGAGGATTACTTAACCATAAGATATTTAAAAGGTTATCAGCATTTATAGTTTCTGGTTGAAATTCAGATTTTATAGAGAAGCCATTATTTTCTCTTGACGTAACATTATTTACAAACCAACAATTTACCTTATCAAATTCTTTAATTTTTTTTCCTCTAACTTTTTTTACATAATTTATTGCAGTAGCATCGTGTAATGCAGAAATATCACTATTTCTGTATTCTTTTAATATTTTATACTCTTCACTAAATTTTGCTTCTTTTTTTATTTTCTCATCATTAATGATTGAAATGCCTAATTTTGAAATTTCATTCTCTAAATTATCTGAGATTCTTTCAATATCATTTTTATTATAACCTTTTCTATCGCACGCATTGTAAATATCTTCAGGGTAAACCTTTCTTTGTAAAAATGATTTGTCAAAATGTTTGGCTTTTTGCTCAAGTAAATTTTTTGTTTCCTCAATAGTGTCTTTTAAAATTCTAATCTTAAATTTTTGATTTTTTGCAATTTGTAACAACGTGTTACAAGTATGTGTTGATTCAGGAGTATTCAAATCTAAAAGTCCAACTATGAAATTTGTATCAAAAATTAATTCAACTTCTAGTTTTGTTTCGCTAGGATTATATTGAATATATCCTGAAATGATTGAACCAATGTATATATCTTTTATTTGTTTATAAATTTCAGGAATATTTCTAAAGAATTTTACAAATTGTGCTTCAGCAGTAAAATCTTTATCAATTTGAACAACACTATTTGAAAGATAACTCGAAAGAGAATATTTATTTTTTTCAATAAATTGGAAAATTGAGTTTTTCTCTTCTATTTTAAAGTCTGAAGTTTCACAAAATTTTTGAAATAAAAGCTCAATTTCATTAACAATAGTTTCTTTTTCTATTATATCATTTTCATAATCTAAGAAAATATATTCTGAAATACTAAAGGAATAATCATTATATAATACAAATACTGTCTTTTCTTTACTATTGAGATCTTTAGCAATTTGATTTAAAATAGTCTTTAGAACCGGAATTGGAATATCAATTTTATATTCATTATCAAATTCGCTTTTTATTTCTGAAATACTTTTTCCACTAAAAATTCCTTTAGAATTCATTTTTGAAATAATTCTTTGAACTAAAGGTTTGAATATGTCTAATGGACCTTTTATTAATGTTCCTTTATTTCGGATATGTGATAAAAGACTATAAGTAATTGCTCTTTCCTTATTCATTTTTAGTTTTTGTGAGTTAATCTTGTTGCTAACTATTAAACATATTCATCTAACTTTTTTCCAAAAAACACCCCATTCCTTAAAAAAGAAATCATTCTCCCGATAAAAAAGTGTGGTATTTGTATAATGGAAATCCAAAAATAGAAAAAGAATGGTAAACTACCTACAAAAAAGCGATAATTTTTTATGTAAAATCGTAAAGAGGTTGTTCTAAAAAAGAAGCCCTAAAAGGCAAAAAGTCACTTTAAAAATTCTTACAAACACAACATCGTTTATAGCCCTATTTTGGGAGGTTTTGGGGGTTTTGTTCGGGATTTGTTCGATAGAGCTTCTGTAGTTGTTCGGAAAACGCCCCCTTTTTCCGAACACGGTTCGAACAAATCTGGAATCAATCCCGAAGGAAACCCCTTTTTTGGGGAGGAATTTGTAGGAAGAAAAGGTGCTGAGGTTTTGAGGTTCAGAGGTGCTGAGGTTCTGAGGTACTAAGGCACTAAGGTTTGTTTGTGCTAAGGAAGAGAACCATTTTCAAAAGAAGAAAACGATAGCACACACGAATCCTCCCGAGACTTCGGGATTATCCGCTTTCGCTAAGCGAATCAAAAAAATCCGTGCAAATTTTTTCCATCCGTCCCGAGACTTCGGGAATCCGTGTTCCATTCAAACCAAGTTGGATATTGACTACTGCTTCTAGAACGAAGAAAGCAAATTGACTAATTGACACATTGTCGAATTGCCACATTGTCGAATTGCCACATTGCCACATTGTCAAACTCCCACATATACCAAATTGACAATTTATTCCAAAAAAATAATCGCTTTTCAGATTTTGTTTGCTATTTTTGTGGCACTTTTTTAACAGACAAACGTTATACTACTATGAACATACACGAATACCAAGGAAAAGAAATTTTAGCCAGTTATGGCGTTAGAATTCAACGCGGCATTGTGGCCAACAGCCCGGTAGAAGCGGTAGCAGCAGCCAAACAATTAACCGCAGAAACCGGAACAGGATGGCACGTGATTAAAGCACAAATTCATGCCGGTGGAAGAGGAAAAGGCGGCGGAGTGAAATTGGCTAAAAACCTGCAACAAGTGGAAGAAATTGCAGAGCAAATCATTGGTATGCAATTGATAACGCCGCAAACGTCGGCAGAAGGGAAAAAAGTACACAAAGTTTTGATTGCCGAGGATGTGTATTATCCGGGTGAAAGTGAAACGTCGGAGTTTTATATGTCGGTTTTGTTGAATCGTGCCACAGGAAGAAACATGATCATGTATTCTACCGAAGGTGGAATGGACATTGAAGAAGTAGCAGAACACACGCCACATTTAATCTTCACCGAAGAAATTGACCCGGCTGTAGGTTTACAAGCGTTTCAAGCCAGAAGAATTGCGTTTAACCTTGGACTTTCGGGTAATGCATTCAAAGAAATGGTGAAATTTGTGGATAGTTTATATAAAGCTTATATAGGTTCTGATGCGTCGATGTTTGAAATCAATCCGGTTTTAAAAACGTCAGACAATAAAATCATGGCGGTAGATGCAAAAGTAAACATTGATGATAACGCATTGTACAGACAAACCAAAATTGCGGATATGCGTGATATTCGTGAAGAAAATCCGATTGAAGTAGAAGCGAAAGAAGTAGGGTTAAACTACGTTGACCTTGACGGAACTGTAGGTTGTATGGTAAACGGTGCCGGATTAGCAATGGCTACGATGGATTTGATTAAGTATGCCGGTTTTGAGCCTGCTAACTTCTTAGACGTGGGAGGAACAGCGGATGCAAAACGAGTAGAAACGGCTTTCCGTATCATCTTAAAAGACCCGAATGTAAAAGCAATCTTAATCAACATCTTTGGTGGAATCGTACGTTGCGACCGTGTGGCTCAAGGAGTTGTGGATGCCTACAAAAACATGGGTGATGCGATTAAAGTGCCCATCATCGTTCGTTTACAAGGAACCAACGCTGAGATTGCAAAAGAATTGATTGATAATTCAGGGATGCCGATTTTATCTGCGGTACAGTTCCAAGAAGCAGCGGATCAAGTGAAAGCGGCGTTGTCGAAGTAAGAAGAAACGATTTTAGATTATATAAAAAAACCTGAGTGAATGCTCAGGTTTTTATTTTAGATGATATTGTATTTATTCCTCCACTCGTCCAATCTCCTCAATCTCACTGGCCACCTCAATAGGCAAAATGGTGTTATAGGTAGTATAAAGAAAAGAATACCAAAATGGAAAGGTAAACAAAATACCGATGCATAAGCCAATTAAGCCTAAACAGACAAATATAATACTGACAATGGCTAATCCTAGTAAAATCAACCATTGTTTGCTTACCAATTTGATGCTGATAACAAGGGAATCTATCGCTTTTTGCTCTCCATATATAATCAAGGGAACTGCCAACATACTAAAAAAAGCAACCACATAGGTGATAAAAGAACCAAGAATTGGAAAGGCCAAAAGTTCAGCTCCAATAGTAAAAGCAAAATTAATAGTAGCTAATACTGAAGCAAGTATAAACAACTCTTTGAAATAGGAAGTTTTATAATAATCAAAAATAACACCAACAGAAAACGGTTTGTTGGTTTGAGCCAAATGTGCCATTTTGAAAAATCCTGCACCGATAGGAGCTGTTAATCCTGCAAAAGCGACCATCACCAGAAAATAAATCAGAATACCGACTACGGAAAAATCCATCGGATTAAACTCAGTCATTGTGCCCATTATGTCGGCTGCTCCAAAAGCCACCATAGCAATTGATCCAAAAAGGGCAAAGGCAGCAAGCATAATTAATAAAAACGCTAAACCACCGGTGAGAGCAATTTTTTTATAATTGTCAAATGCTTTTTCGATAGTCGTTCCAAAGTCAAGGTAGTATCCTTTTTCTGTAGCTTGATTGATGCGTTGGGTAAAATTGTTTTTCATAAGTATAGTTAGTTTAAAGCCAAGATAATAATTTTTTGATGTATTTCAATTTATTTTTATACGGTGCGTAGCGAACCGGAACATCGCCCCAGGTTGGTTTTTTGACGATGGCTTTTTTATGGGAAAAGGAATCAAAGCCGAATTTTCCGTGGTAAGCACCCAATCCGCTGTGGCCCACGCCACCAAATGGCATTCGTTTGTTTGAAAAATGAATTACACAATCGTTCACGCATCCGCCACCAAACGAATAGTGAGTAATCATCTTTTCGGCAAAATCTTTATTTTCGGTAAAAACATACAACGACAAAGGCTTTTCATATTTTGAAATGATTCGTTCTACATCTTTTTCATCATGATAGGAAAGAATGGGTAAAATCGGACCAAAGATTTCGTCTTTCATCACTTCGCTGTGTAAATCGGGTTCATCCAATAGGGTAGGACTGATGTAGCGACTTTCTTCGTTTGAAATGCCACCAAAAATAACTTTTTCCGGTTCAATCATCGCTTGTAAGCGTTGCCAGTTTTTGGTGTTGATGATACGGGCAAAATCGGGTGATTCTTCGGGATTTTCGCCGTAAGCCCGCGTAATTTCCTGTTTGAGTAATTCCACAAAATTGTATTTTTCCTTGGCTTGTACTAAAATATAATCCGGTGCAATGCAGGTTTGTCCGGCATTGATGAATTTTCCCCACACAATGCGTTTGACCGCAATTTCTAAATCGGCTCCTTCATCAATGATACACGGATTTTTTCCGCCTAATTCCAAGGTAACCGGCGTTAAATTTTTTGCAGCCGCTTGTGCCACAATTTTACCCACCGGAACACTACCGGTAAAAAAGATATAATCCCATCGTTTTTCGAGTAAGGATTGAGTGAATTCGGCTCCGCCATGCACGACAACGGCTTCTTTGACATCAAAGACTTCTTCTACAATTTTTGTAACAATTTGCGAGGTGTTAAACGTTAATTCCGAAGGCTTTAAAACAACCGTGTTTCCCGCAGCAATGGCAGCAATAAGCGGACACATCGCCAGTTGAAACGGATAATTCCACGGCGAAATAATCAACACCCGACCATACGGTTCCGAATAAATAAATTCAGAAGACGGTAAGTTTAAAACCGAGGACCAAACCCGTTTGGGTTTAGCCCACCGATTGATATTGGAAATAGTATGCTTTAAATCGGAAATCACATATTGGGTTTCCGTAAGGTAAGCTTCAAAAGCAGGTTTCTTGAAATCGTTGTATAAAGCTTCACTAATTGCCTTCTCGTTTTTTTGGATGGTAACGAGTAGCTTTTTCAGCAACGCTTTTCGTTTGGCTACAGTACTAATTGAACTCATTTCAAATGGGTTTGAGAATGCTTTCAAATATAGTAGAAAAAATTAACTTTTACCCAATCCCAAACGATAACCGATATAAAAATCCGCTTGCTTACTGTCGTTAATCAATGCAGTGAAGGCAGAACCGGAACCAATGAAGAAACCATAGGCTCTAAAACCGATTCCGGCATTGAATCCGGCAATTTCAGTTTGGGATAGCGGAGCAAACACTTCGAAGTTTTTAAGTGAAAAACGCGGCGTTAATGTAAGAACATTTTGTGCCGTAATTTGGTCATTGTTGGCATCATCGGTTAATTTTTGTTGCAAAAATACCGAAATATATAAAGTTGGAATTACTTGTAAATCAGCATAAGCATTCAAAACCGTTGGTAATTTCACTTTAAAATCTTTTGTTGAAGAGGTTGAGGTTAGAAAACCACTATCGACCAAAATTTGTTCGACTTCCTGCAAGCTGTCTACATTTTCAAACTGCGATAAATCCAAACTTTCGGTGCCTTGAATTGATAAATCATAATTGGTTGTGGAATTGTTTTCGTCTTTAAAAGTCATGGAACCAATATTTCTAACAGAAATTCCGGAATTGAATTTATACCCGTCTTTTTCATCTTTAATGGTAAAGGTTCCACCAAAATCAATAGCAAAGCCATTCAATCCGCCAAACACAGAATCTGCATAACTGTCAAAATCAGAAAAACTACTGCCTAAGTTGCCGGAATAAGCCACGTTAACAGAAGCATTGGCATTGGTTAGGAAAGCATTTCCACCAATGTAATTCACCGTTCCTTCAAACTGATCGGCACCGAAATTGGCATACGAACCCGGGAATAACAGTTTAAAAGTAGCCCCGCCATTTAGTTTATATTTGTCGGTTTCCCATAAACTGCGTGCTGCAGATAAACCAATTTCACCATAAGTGGTTCCTAATAAACGTTGGTTGTAATTTCCGTTTAAGGTGGTGAAGTTTACTAAAGAATTCAGACCGTTATTAGCAATGGCATCACCAATATTGGCGTCAACGTCCACCAAGTTTAATTTTCCATAGGCTTTGGATGAAATGGCAAATCCCCATTTTTTATGGCGAAATGCAAAACCGGGTCCGGCTACTTCCACATCAAACCGCAAATTAACCGGTTCATTTCCTTTAAAAATTAAATCTTCGATATTTTCATCACTATTCAAATCGCTAAAACCAATTTTGTTATTCGAAACATTGATGCTGGTGGCAAAAAGGTTTATTTCCATTTTTGAACTCAGATTGGCTAATTCTGCCGGATTAAAATTGGCGTTCAGAATGCCAATTCGTTTGGATGTTCCAATGCCGGAAAAGTGTTCTTGGGCAAATGAATACACACTAAGCAGAAAAAAAGCAGAAATAAATAATTTTTTCATGTTGATTTTTTTAGTTGATTTCAAAGATGATATTTTTTCAAGTAATAATCACTACCTATAATTAGGTATTTTTATTCAGAATAGAAACAATTGAAAAAGGAATTTCCCTACTGTATAAACGAAAAAAATTAGGATTTAGTTTCAATTGATTTCCAAATGACATCGTGAGGAACGGGAGCGATGATTGTAATTTGTTCTTTTGAAACCGGATGAATAAAGGATAATTTGCGAGCGTGAAGGTGAATGCCACCATCCGGATTGCTTCTGTCAAAACCATATTTCAAATCGCCTTTGATGGAACAACCAATGGCTTGCAGTTGAGCCCGAATCTGATGATGTCTTCCGGTGTGTAGTTCGATTTCTAACGCAAAATAATGATCTAATTTAGCGATAATTTTGTACTCTAAACTTGCTTTTTTACTATTGGGAACTTCTTTGATATGAGCTTTGGACGTATTGTTTTGCTGGTTTCTTTTGATGTAATGAACGAGTGTGTCTGCTTCTTTTGGTGGTTTATTTTTCACCACAGCCCAATAGGTTTTTTGTGTTTCCCTTGAACTGAATAAGTCGTTCATTCGGGTCAAGGCTTTACTGGTTTTGGCAAACACTACAATGCCGGTTGTGGGTCGGTCCAACCGATGAACTACGCCTAAAAAAACCTCACCGGGTTTGTTGTATTTTTCTTTGAGGTATTCTTTGACGATGTCGGGTAGGGGTTTGTCGCCCGAATTGTCTCCTTGAGCAATATCGCCCACCCGTTTATTCACTACAATGAGATGATTATCTTCATGAAGAATTTGTAAATTATCTTTTGTCGTTACTATTTTCATTCGCCCATTAACTCATTGCCACATTGCCCCATTAATACTGTTCATTCGCATTTGGAAAATCCAAGGCTTTTACATCGGTTACATATTGCCCGATGGCTTTGGTCATGTCTTCGTATAAAGTCATATACCGTCTCAAAAATCGCGGACTAAATTCATGCGTCATGCCAATCATATCGTGCAACACCAGTACTTGACCGTCCACACCGCTTCCGGCACCGATTCCAATTACCGGAATCGAAATACTTTCGGCTACTTTTTGAGCTAATTTGGCAGGGATTTTTTCTAAGACTAAGGCAAAACAACCGATACGTTCTAATAACTTGGCATCTTCCACTAGTTTTTCGGCTTCGGCTTCTTCTTTCGCACGTACGGTATACGTTCCAAATTTATAAATGGATTGAGGAGTTAAACCCAAATGCCCCATGACCGGAATGCCGGCATTCAATATTTTTTTGATGGATTCTTTGATTTCGCTTCCCCCTTCTAATTTTACGGCATGTCCGCCACTTTCTTTCATAATCCGAATAGCAGAACGCAAGGCTTCCTTGGGGTCAGATTGATAAGTCCCGAAAGGTAAATCTACAACGACCAGAGCACGTTCGCACGCACGTACCACACTACTGGCATGATAAATCATTTGGTCCAACGTGATGGGTAAAGTTGTTTCGTGACCTGCCATTACGTTACTGGCAGAGTCACCCACTAAAATTACGTCAACACCCGCGGCATCCACTATTTTAGCCATCGTATAATCGTAGGCCGTGAGCATGGAAATTTTCTCTCCATTGGCTTTCATATCAAAAAGTGACTTGGTCGTAATGCGTTTGTAATCTTTTTTTGCTGTTGACATTTTTTTAATTTTAAGGGAACGAATTACAAATGTAAGGAATGTTTATTTGTGACTTAAAATATTTTGGATAAAGATGATTTTGGTTTCAAAAACTTACTACTTTAGCTGATGATTTCTTAATGAAAAAAAATGATATCAATCCTTCTGTTTATTGCTGTTTTGGGCTATCTTTCAATTATTTTTGAATCGCCAATTCGAATTAATAAAACCATAACGTCTATTTTAACCGGTTCTTTATGTTGGATTATTTATGCCATTTTTTATCCGGGTAATCAACACGAAGTGGCTGAAAAATTACTTCTTTATTTTGGCGAAATCGCCGGATTGTTGATTTTTCTTTTGGGAGCCATGACCATTGTAGAATTAATTGATATTCATAAAGGTTTTTCTATCATCACAAATCGTATCCGAACAAAATCTGTTTTAAAACTACTTTGGATTGTTGGAGGAATTACTTTCTTTATGTCTGCTTTGTTAGACAATTTAGCTACAGCAATCATAATGATTACGTTACTAAAAAAGTTGATGCCCAAGAGTGAAACCCGAATGACTTTGGCCGGAATAGTTGTAATCGCCGCCAATGCCGGTGGAGCTTTTAGTCCGATTGGTGACATTACAACAACATTACTTTGGATAGGAGGTCAAGTCAGTGCAATTGGTATAGTCAAAGTACTATTATTACCCTCAATCATGTGTATTTTAATTCCTTTAATTATTGCCAGTTATCGAATGAATGGATTTACGATGCTTCGTGTGCAACTTTCCATGGCGGAAGTTATTAAAGAGGAAAAAATGCGAGGAAGTTTGAGTGTGTTTTTGGCAGGAGTTTTTGGGTTAGTCATGGTTCCGGTAATAAAATCCATCACCGGGTTACCCCCGTTTATAGGTGTTTTAATGGCTTTGGCATTTGTTGCCTTAGTTTCCATAATCTACCACCGCAATAAACCGCAAGAAGTAAAGGAAAAATATTCGGTTGCTTATGCGTTGTCTAAAGTGGATGTGAGTTCCATCTTATATTTTATGGGGATTTTGCTCTTGGTTTATGCCTTGCAGGAAGTCCAAATTTTGAGTCAATTGTCTCTTTTTCTTCAAAAGAATTTACCAAACAATAATGTGATGGTGGTTGCCATAGGCGTTTTATCTTCGATCGTGGATAACGGAAGTTTAGTGGCGGCCACGCAAGGGATGTTTTCAATTACGGATTACCCTATGGATGATTCACTTTGGGAATTCATTGCCCTTTGTGCCGGAACCGGAGGGAGTATGCTGATTATTGGTTCCGCTGCCGGAATTGCCATCATGGAAAAAGAAAAGATGACATTTTTGTGGTATTTAAAGAAAATCACACCTTTGGCTATTGCCGGATATGCTTCGGGAATTGTAACGTATTTGATTTTAAACCTACTCATGCATTAAACCATAGATTATGAAAAAAGTTTTAATCTTGATGATATCCCTTTTTTTTCAATTTTCTTTCGCTCAAGAAAATGAAATTCAACTCACCATTGGAAAATTTTTTAACGCTTTTCATCAAAGGGATTCCATTGCTTTGAAAAAGGTGTGTTCGGAAAATTTGGTTTTACATTCGATTTCTGAAACGGAAAAAGGAACAAAATTTTCAGTTGAAAAAGCGACTAATTTTTATAAATCCATTGCTACAATTCCACTATCAATCAAATTTGAAGAAAAGATTCTAAGTTTCAAAGTTCAGGTAGATGGAGCCATGGCTCACGTTTGGACGCCTTACGAATTTTATGTGAATAATCAATTGAGCCATTCCGGAGTGAATTCTTTTCAATTATATAAAGAAAATGACGGTTGGAAAGTGGTGTATATTTTGGATACGAGGAGGAAGTAATTAACAATCTGCCAAATTCACTCCCACAGCCAATCCGCCCTCACTCGTTTCTTTGTATTTTGAGTTCATATCTTTAGCCGTTTCCCACATGGTATTGATTACTTTATCTAATGGGACTTTCGCATTATTGGCATCGGTTTCTAAGGCTAATTCAGCGGCATTGATGGCTTTGATTGCTCCCATCGTATTGCGTTCGATACACGGAATTTGGACTAAGCCACCAATGGGGTCGCAGGTCATTCCCAGATGATGTTCCATGGCAATTTCGGCAGCCATCGTCACTTGAGCGGGTGTTCCACCCATTAACTCACACAAGGCTCCCGCAGCCATGGCACTGGACACGCCAATTTCGGCTTGACATCCGCCCATTGCAGCTGAAATGGTAGCTCCTTTTTTAAAGATACTGCCAATTTCTCCGGCCACCAGTAAAAATTGTTTGATTTCCTTCTCACCGGCTTGATGATTTTCAATCACCAAATAATACATCAAAACAGCCGGAATCACACCGGCACTACCGTTGGTTGGAGCGGTAACTACTCGACCCAAAGCGGCATTTACTTCATTCACCGCCAAGGCAAAACAACTTACCCATTTTAAAATTTGACGAAATTTCACTTCTGTTTTTCGGATGGTTTCCAACCATTCTTGCGGATTGGAGTAGGGAAGTTCACCTTTTAACCCTAAATGCATGTCATAGGCTCTTCGTCGCACATTCAATCCACCGGGTAAAATGCCTTCGGAATGACAACCGATGTACATACATTCCAACATAGTATGCCAAATTCGCATCAATTCCCGATGAATATCTTCTTCGGAACGCATCGATTTTTCATTTTCATAAACAATTTCGGAAATCGATTTGTTTTCTTTTTTGCAAAATTCCAATAATTCATCCGCCTTTTGAACTGGATAAGGAAAAGCACATTTGATTTCTAATTTCTTTTTGGCATTTTCACGTTCTTCTTTTACCACAAATCCACCTCCGATAGAATAATAGGTTTCGCTAAATTCCTTATCGGCTGTATATAGCGTAAACGTTAACCCATTCGCATGAAAGGGCAAAAAGTTTTTGTTGAATACGATGTCTTTTTCGACCTCAAAATCCAAAAGTAATTCATTACCGAGTTTGATTTTTTTATTCGATTTAATCGACTGAACAATTCCGTCAATATCGGCAACCGGTATGGTTTCAGGGTCTTGTCCACTCAAACCTAACATCACAGCGTAATCAGTGGCATGCCCTTTTCCCGTTAGAGAAAGTGAACCAAATAAATCCACTTTCACTCGAATGGCTTGATGCAGAATATTTTCTTCTTTACATTCTAACAAAAATCGTTCGGCGGCTCGCCAAGGACCAAGCGTGTGTGAACTGGATGGACCAACACCAATTTTCAACATATCAAAAACTGAAATACATTCTTCCATAACTAAAACGTTTGAGTAGGGCAAATATAGTGTTTTGTTTGAAGCATATTCCAACCCCATTTACAAAAAATCATATTGCTGTTTGTTAACTTTTATTTATTACTTTTTCATATTCACTTTACGTTAAAGCGTAAAAAAAATAACCTATATTTGACTTCTAATTTTTTTAAAATGAATCGTTTTTTTAACCTACTGTTGTTTTTTACGTGTTTTATTGCTTTTTCACAACCTCAATCACCTTCCGAATTTTTACCAAATTATGGCAAACAAGTGACTTATTATCACCAAGTAGAAGCCTATTTTGAACAATTAGTACAAAATTCAGATTGGATTAAACATCAGAAATATGGGGAAACTACACAAGAAAGAAGTCTTAATGCGTATTATATTTCTACACCCGATAATCTAAAGAATTTAGAAGAAATTCGAAAAAATCATTTGTATGAAATCGGACTTTACCCAACTAAATCAAATGCAAAATCAAAAACGATTGTTTGGTTAAGTTTTAATGTTCACGGCAATGAAATCGGAGCGATAGAAAGTGCTTTGTCGGTGGCGTATGAATTGGTCAATCCCAATAATAAAGATACAAAAAAATGGTTAGAAGACATTGTTGTGATTCTTGATCCTTGTTTAAATCCGGATGGTTTTTCCCGTTATGCCAATTGGCTTCGCGATGTTTCCGGAAAGAAAACGCATCCCGGAGTTTCTGATAGAGAGCATATGGAACCATGGCCGGGCGGAAGACAAAATCATTATGTGTATGATTTAAACCGTGATTGGGCTTGGCAAACACAATTGGAAACACAATTACGCATGGATTTGTATCATCAATGGATGCCCATGGTGCATGCCGATGTACACGAAATGGGCTACAATGAACCCTACTTTTTTCCACCAGCTGCGGAGCCGTATCATGAACAAATAGCCCCTTTTCAACGTGATTTTCATAAAAAAATCGGAGAGATTACCTCCAAGAAATTTGATAAAGAAGGTTGGATGTATTATTCCAGCGAACGATTTGATTTGTTCTATCCGAGTTATGGCGATACCTATCCCTGCTACAATGGAGCCGTTGGAATGACGTATGAACAAGGCGGTATTGGTGCCGGAAGAGCAGTGTTGTTAAAAAATGGTGAAGTTTTAACACTACAAGACAGAATCGATCATCATACCAAAGCAATTTTGACGGTGGTTGAACTTGCCAACGTACAAAAAGATGTATTATCCAAAGAATTCAGAGCTTATTTTAAAGATAATCGAACAAAACCAAAAGGAAAATACCAAACGTACATCGTAAAAAATAATCCTAAGATTCAAGAACTTTCTGTTCTACTCAATCGAAATCGAATTGAAAGTGCTTTTGCTGATGAGACCAAAAAAATGTCGGGTTATCATTATCAATCCAACAAAGAGAAGTCGTTCATCATAGAACCGAATGATTTGATTATTAAAGTGGACCAACCCCGATCGGTTTTAACGCAAGTTTTATTTGAACCTCACCACAAATTGACAGATAGTTTGTCGTATGACATTACAGCTTGGTCGTTGCCATTGGCATATGGTGTCGAAAGTTTTGCTGTAAAAGGAAATTTACCTGTAAAAACTAAAACCAAGTTGAATGTAATTCCAACTTCAAAAATTGCGAATGCGTATGCCTATTATATTCCGTGGAATAACAGAAGTTCCGCACGTGTATTGAGCTTGTTGCATCAAGAAAATATTAAAGTCCGTTCGGCAAGAAAAGAAGTTTATTTTGGCGATTTAAAAATAGAACGAGGTGGATTGATTGTGACCAAAGGCGATAATTCTAAAGTGCAAAATTTTGAAGAAACGATTCAGAATTTAATCCAAGAAAAATATGATTATGTGGCGTTAGAAAGTGGTTTTGCCAGTAATGGTGGTGATTTGGGCGGAGAAAATTATCCCTTACTCAAAGCACCAAAAGTATTGGTTTTGGGAGGAAGTGGTGTGAGCAATATTGATTTTGGACAAGTTTGGTTCTTTATGGATCAGGTGATTGAGTATCCTATGAGTACAGTGGAAATACAACATTTTAATCGTGTGAATTTAGCCGAATACAATACATTGATTTTGCCAGAGGGTTGGTATGGTTTTTCAGAAAATCAAAAGAAAAACATTGATGATTTTATTTCTAAAGGCGGTAAAGTCATTGCCATTGGCGGTGCAGTCGGTCAGTTTGAAGATCGCCCCGGTTATCATCTGACAAAATTTGCTACCGAAGAAGAAAAAGCAGAAGCCCAAAAATACATCGAAGAACAAGAGTTATTAGATCGCTTTTTAGATTTTGAAGGAAGTGAAAGACGTTCGATTTCTGGTTTTATTCCCGGTGCAATTATTGAAAATTTAATTGATGCCAGTCACCCCTTGACATTTGGTTTAGGTGAAAAATACTTTAGTTTAAAAACAACGGATTCAAATTTTAAACTCTTGAAAGGGGCTCAAAATGTGATTTATATTCCTAAAAATTATCAAAGTTTTGGCTTCATTGGAAACAAATTAAAAAAATCAATTGAAGAAACGGTTTCATTTGCTGTTGATTATCACGGCAGCGGAAAAGTGATTTATATGATTGATAATCCGCTTTTTAGAGGGTTTTGGGAGAATGGTAATTTGTTGTTTAGTAACGCGTTGTTTTTGGTGGAGTAATTTTAAACTTTAGTTTATGAGAGAAAATAGTAAATTGTTGATTGGTTTTTTTTTAGTTTTTGTAAACGGATTTCCGCAATCAGTTGAAGAAAGAATTTCAAATGGAGTAGAATTGCATAAAGCAGGAAAATATGACCAAGCAATTGAAGTTTATGAGAGTATTTTAAAGGAAGATGAAAAGCATATTGAAGCCAACTATGAAATGGCTTTCATTTATTCGATGTTGAAAGAGTACGATAAAGCTATCAAACATTGTGATGTAGTAATTAAATCTAAATCAGATATTTCTCATTTAGCTTACGCTATTAAAGGGGCTTGCGAAGATTATCAAGGTAAACCGGATAAAGCAATAAAATCATTTAAAGAAGGGATTAAGTTTAATCCCAATTATCATAATCTTTATTACAGTTTAGCATTAACATCCTATAATCAAAGTAAGTTTAAAGAAGCGGAAGAAGCAGTCATCGATGGAATTAAAGTTAACCCTTATCATGCAAGTAGTCATATGTTATTGGGTTTTTTGAAGTATGACCAAAAAGAAAGAAGTAAATCGTTACTCTCTTTATTTTACTTTTTACTTTTGGAGCCTCAGGGAAAAAGAGCAAATCAAGTTTTTACTTTAATCGAACAACAACAAAAGCAAGGAGTATCTAGAGAAGATAGTAAAAATATAACAGTTAATATACGTTCAGATTTTGATAAAAATGATTTCGGAACTGCGGAAATGATGTTATCATTAATGGAAGCCTCAAGGGAAACTGAGGTCAATGATAATAAAACTGATTTTGAAATATTTTCAAATACTAATAATTCTTTTTTTAAGGTATTAGGAGAACAACGAAAAGACAAAAAAGGCTTCTTTTGGGATTTTTATGTCGATTTTTTCTATGATTTAATTAAAGATAATCAAATGTTTGAAGCTTATTCACATCATATTTATCAACCAACGAATGATAGTAATAGCAATGAATGGTTGAAAAATAATGCAGTTCAAATAGAGAAGCTTATGTTTTGGCTAGAGACTTACAAGCATACTTATTAATATTTTAGGGATGATTAAAGCCCTAAATTCAATAATAAAATGTCATAATGTCATATTTTTTCTGATACGTCAGTCAAAATATGACATTTTTTTTTAAATTTCTCACTTGGCATAATCCTTGTCATTTGCAAATCAAGTTTTGAAAAACGAATTTAAAAACAAGACATACAAATTAAAACATTATGAGTAAAATAATTGGAATCGATTTAGGAACTACCAACTCTTGTGTATCCGTAATGGAAGGTGGAGAACCGGTAGTAATTGCAAATGCTGAAGGTAAAAGAACTACGCCCTCTGTTATTGCATTTGTTGACGGTGGTGAAATCAAAGTAGGTGACCCTGCCAAGAGACAAGCAGTAACTAATCCAACCAAAACCATTGCGTCTATCAAACGTTTTATGGGTAATAAATATACTGAAAGTGCAAAAGAGGCTGGAAATGTAGCATACAAAGTAGTAAAAGGAGATAACGATACACCACGTGTGGATATCGATGGTCGTTTATATACTCCACAAGAATTGTCAGCCATGACTCTTCAAAAAATGAAAAAAACGGCTGAGGATTATTTAGGTCAAACCGTAACCGAAGCGGTGATTACTGTACCTGCTTATTTTAACGATGCTCAACGCCAAGCGACGAAAGAAGCGGGTGAAATTGCCGGTCTAAAAGTAATGCGAATCATCAACGAACCAACGGCTGCGGCTTTAGCCTATGGTTTAGACAAAGCCGGAAAAGATCAAAAAATTGCCGTTTACGATTTAGGTGGAGGTACTTTTGATATCTCTGTACTTGAATTAGGTGATGGTGTTTTTGAAGTATTATCAACAAATGGAGATACTCACTTAGGTGGAGACGATTTTGACCAAGTAATCATCGATTGGTTGGCTAATGAATTCAATAGCGAAGAAGGGATCGATTTACGTAAAGACCCAATGGCTTTGCAACGTTTGAAAGAAGCGGCTGAAAAAGCGAAGATTGAATTATCCTCTTCTACACAAACAGAAATCAACTTGCCTTATGTTACGGCTACTGCAACCGGTCCAAAGCACTTGGTAAAATCATTAACCAGAGCTAAATTTGAGCAATTGGCAGAAAGTTTAGTAAAACGTTCAATGGAACCTGTAGCAAAAGCTTTAAAAGATGCCGGTTTATCAACTTCTGATATTGATGAAGTAATCTTAGTGGGAGGTTCAACCCGTATGCCGGTTATTCAAGAGCAAGTTGAAAAATTCTTCGGAAAAAAACCATCCAAAGGAGTAAATCCGGATGAGGTAGTAGCGATTGGTGCTGCCATTCAAGGAGGTGTGTTAACCGGCGATGTAAAAGATGTATTGTTGTTAGACGTTACGCCTTTATCCTTAGGAATTGAAACCATGGGAAGTGTAATGACTAAATTAATTGAGTCGAACACAACCATCCCAACCAAAAAATCACAAGTCTTCTCTACAGCGGCGGATAACCAACCATCGGTTGAAATTCACGTGTTGCAAGGAGAAAGACCGATGGCAAATGACAACAAAACAATTGGTCGTTTCCATTTAGACGGAATTCCACCGGCTCCAAGAGGTGTGCCACAAATTGAAGTAACCTTTGATATTGATGCCAACGGTATCATCAAAGTTTCGGCAACGGATAAAGGAACCGGAAAATCGCACGATATTCGTATCGAAGCTTCTTCAGGGTTGACTCCGGAAGAAATCGAAAGAATGAAAAAAGAAGCGGAAATCAATGCGGAAGCAGATAAAATCGCCAAAGAAAAAGTAGACAAATTGAATGAGGCAGACGGAATGATTTTCCAAACCGAAAGTCAATTAAAAGAATACGGCGATAAATTGTCAGAGGCAAGTAAGCAAAACATTGAGGCTGCTTTAAACGAGTTGAAAGCGGCTTATGAAACCAAAGACATTGCAACGATTCAACCTGCTTTAGACAAAATCAACGAAGCATGGAAAAATGCTTCAGAAGAGATGTATAAATCACAAGAAGGTCAAGGTGCTCAACAAGCTCAGCCGCAAGCTGATGCCAGCGGAGATCAAACACAAGATGTTGATTTTGAAGAGGTGAAGTAATCTTCAATAAAAATAACTCATAACGGAGTAATAAAAATAGGGTTTTCGAACCCTATTTTTTTTTAGTTTTCTATATCAAAAAATACATTGATGAAGGTTTCTTCCCGCTAAAAAATTTGCTTTGAAAATTTCAGTATAACAAGGTTACGACTACTAATCAATTGGAAAAAGTTTCAAAAAATAACGATAGCATTAATTTAAATATGAGTTACTTAAACTGATATTCTGTTAATCGAAATTCTCCAAATTTAATTAAAAGGTTTTGTTCAACTGCCCATTTTAAATCTCGACTTGCTGTGGGTGCCGATATATTTTTAAAATTCTGCATATACTCTTTTCTGCTAAAAGTATTCTGTCCTATTTTTTCTTTAAATAAAAATATTCTGTCTTCCGTACGAAGCGTGATTGATTGAGATTGTAAAAGTCCGTCTAAAGACTCTAAAATTATTTCCAACATAAATTCGATAAATGGTGTTGAATTCCCTTTTTTATCAGATTCGGATAACGTGTTGTAATAGTCATTTTGTTTTTGCTTAATGAGTGATTCAATAGGTAGAAATTCAAAAACGGGATATTGTTGCATGAGAATCAACGTTTGCCACAATCTACCCATTCTTCCGTTTCCGTCTAAAAAGGGATGGATAAATTCAAATTCATAATGAAAAACACAACTTTTGATTAAGATTAAATCGTTGTCTTTTTTTAGATAATCAAAAAGATTTCTCATCAATCCATTTACCATTGTTCCGCTTGGTGCAATATGTTCTACTTTTGAGCCTTTTACGATACCAACATTAGTAGTTCTTAATTTTCCTGCATTATCAATCAAACCACACATTAAAATTTTGTGAGCTTTTTCTAAATCTTTTAACTGATACGGATTGAAACTGTTGAGCTGTTCATATATTTTTATGGCATTTTGAACTTCTAAAATATCTTTCAGAGATGCTAAAACTCTTTTGTTATCTAATAAAGCTGTGATTTGTTCTTCGGTCAACGTATTGCCCTCAATTTCTAATGACGATTGAATGGTTTTGATTCGGTTTTTCCTTCGTAATTCAGTAGCAGGTTTATATAAATGAGAAGCGTTAATTTCTCCAATCTTTTCTGAAATAGAAGCAACTAACGTTACAATTTCATTTGTAATGATGTAAGGTGGTTTCATTTATGATAGTATCATTTGATAGTATCACAAAGATAGTTAAAGATTATTTCCCAATACAGAAATTTGCAAAAATATTCCCCAATAACTCATCATTCGTTACTTCACCGGTAATTTCACCAAAGTGAAACAACGCTTCTCGAATATCAATAGCCATAAGGTCTGAAGAAAGATTACTTTCCAATCCCCATTTCACTTTCTGAATTTCTTCCAACGCTTTTAATAATGAATCATAATGCCTTGAGTTCGTTACAATTGTTTCGTTATTTCGTAAAGCTCCGGTATTTACAAAAGAGAGCAGCCTTTGTTTGAGTTCATCGATGCCGATGTTGTTTTTGGCAGAAATGAAAAGTGTATACTGTTGTCTGTTGACTGTTGTGAGTTCCGTTTCTAACTTACTTAGCATTTCAGTAGAAAGTAAGTCTTTTTTATTAATTACAGTCAACAATTTCTTGTTGGGATATTTGTTCCTAATTTGTTCAATTTCATTTTTCATGTGGTCTACCGTCATCTGAGAACCGACAACCGATAACTGAGAACTATCAACCAAATAAACAACCACCTGAGCCTGCTCAATCTTCTCAAACGTCTTTTTAATACCGATACTTTCCACATGGTCAGTGGTCTCACGAATTCCTGCCGTATCGATAAATCGGAAACCAATGCCTTCAATCACTAATTCATCTTCAATGGTGTCGCGAGTGGTTCCGGCAATGTCAGAAACAATGGCACGTTCTTCGTTCAATAAAGCATTAAGTAGGGTTGACTTCCCTACATTTGGTTCGCCCACGATGGCAATCGGAATGCCGTTTTTTATGACATTACCCACCGCAAACGAATCGATTAGACGTTTCAGCACGAATTCAATTCGATTTAAAAGTTCATTAAATTGTGATCGATCGGCAAATTCCACATCTTCTTCGGCAAAGTCTAATTCTAATTCAATTAAGGAAGCAAAGTTGAGTAATTCTTGTCGCAGTTGAACAATTTCATTACTAAATCCGCCACGCATTTGTTGCATAGCAATTTGATGAGAAGCTTCGTTGTCTGAGGCAATTAAATCCGCTACTGCCTCAGCTTGTGATAAATCTAACTTTCCGTTCAAAAATGCACGAAGCGTAAATTCGCCGGGTTGAGCCATTTTTGCTCCCATTCGCAACAAAAGTTGTATAATTTGTTGCTGAATAAAAGTAGAGCCGTGACACGAAATTTCTACCACATCTTCTCCCGTGTAAGAGTTAGGGTTTTTAAAAATCGAAACCAAAACTTGGTCATACGTTTTTCCTTCCGAAACAATATGTCCTAAATGAATGGTATGGGTTTTCTGTTTTGTTAAATCCTTTCCGGAAACCGAAACAAAAATGTTTGCAGCAATGGCAATTGCAGCTCTACCGGAAAGGCGTATGACTGCTATTGCACCTGCACCGGAAGGTGTAGCTAAAGCAACAATGGTCTCGGTTGGAATCATAATATAAGTTTAACGTTTTAGTTGAAAACTAAAAATATAAAACAATAGTTTTGGATGATAATGTTTTTGGATACCTATTATTTTCTTACGAATGCCGGTAATAGTTTATTGGATACTTCTCCAAACCCAATTCTTACCTGACTATTTTTACAGTAGCCTTTTATATTAATTGTGTCATTATCTTCCACAAATTTTCGTTCAGTTCCGTTAGATAATTTTATGGGGTTTTTTCCGCCCCAGGTAAGTTCTAACATCGAACCAAAACTTTCAGGTGTCGGACCCGATATTGTACCAGAACCCATCATATCTCCTGAATTGACTTTACATCCATTAGAGGTGTGGTGAGTTAGTTGCTGAGACATTGTCCAATACATGTACTTAAAATTTGATTTACTGATTAGATTTGGTTCTCCATTGTTTGGGGTTAAATAAACTTCTAAATTAATATCGTAAGCATGTTTGCCTTTTTGCTGTAAATAGGGTAATGGGGCGGGTTCTTGTTTAGGTCCTTTTGTTCTAAACGGTTCAAGGGCGTCCATAGTGACTATCCATGGCGATATAGAAGAGGCAAAATTTTTAGCTAAAAAAGGCCCTAGTGGAACATATTCCCATTTTTGAATATCTCTAGCACTCCAATCATTTAATAAAACCATTCCAAAAATATAATCTTCGGCTTCAGAAATTGGAATGTTTTCTCCCATAACATTGGCATCAGTTGTAATGAAAGCTGTCTCCAATTCAAAATCAACCAAGCGTGAAGGGCCAAAAACCGGTTGAGTATCACCATTTGGTAAGGTTTGACCTATTGGACGATGAATGGGAATACCGGACGGAACTATCGTTGAGCTTCTACCATGATATCCAACGGGAATGTGTAACCAATTGGGTAATAACGCGTTTTCAGGATCACGAAACATTTTACCTACATTTGTTGCGTGTTCTTTACTGGAATAAAAGTCCGTATAATCCCCAATCAAAACAGGCAATTGCATTTCAACTTCATTAATGTCAAAAATAATGATATCACGATGAGCTTTATTATCTCTTAGTTTAGGATTTTCACTGTCAAACAAATCTCCAATCCGATTTCTTACTAACCGCCATGTTTTTTTTCCATCCGAAATAAAATCATTCAACGTGTCTTGCATAAACATATCGTCAGTCAATTCAATTCCTTCAAAATAATTTAATTGTTGCATCGCCCCTAAGTCAATAGCACAATTACCAATTCGTGTACCTATTGTTATAATATCATCTTTGGTTAAAAAAACGCCAAAGGGTATATTTTGAATAGGAAAGTCACTATCTGCTTGAACATTTATCCAAGATTTTCTGTTCGGGTTGTTTGCTGTTATCGGCATGTTTGTATGTTTATTAAATGTTGAAAAATTATCAATCAAATATATTATTAACTATTAATTTAACAAACGATTTTCGTAATTTTGAACTCAATTTAACGAAATATTATCAAATGCAACGCGACGAACAAATTTTTGAACTGATCTTAGATGAGCAAGACAGACAAATTCACGGATTGGAATTAATTGCTTCAGAGAACTTTGTGAGTGATCAGGTGATGGAAGCAGCAGGTTCTGTTTTAACTAATAAATATGCTGAAGGTTATCCGGGCAAACGTTATTATGGCGGTTGTGAAGTGGTGGATCAAGTGGAGCAGATAGCAATCGACAGAGCAAAAGCTTTGTTTGGTGCTGAGTATGCGAATGTACAACCTCATTCGGGATCGCAAGCCAATACTGCTGTGTTTTTTGCTTGTTTAAAACCAGGAGACAAGATTTTAGGTTTTGATTTATCACATGGCGGACACCTCACGCACGGTTCTCCGGTAAACTTTTCAGGAAGATTATATAATCCTGTTTTTTATGGTGTTGAAAAAGAAACCGGGCGATTGAACTACGATAAAATACAAGAAATTGCTACAAAAGAAAGTCCAAAAATGATTATCGCAGGTGCTTCAGCCTATTCTCGTGATATGGATTTTAAACGTTTTAGAGAAATTGCCGACAGTGTAGGAGCTATTTTGTTAGCTGATATTTCACATCCAGCCGGTTTGATTGCCAAAGGTTTGTTAAATGATCCAGTTCCGCATTGTCATATTATTACAACAACTACGCACAAAACCCTTCGTGGACCTCGTGGCGGAATGATTTTGATGGGTAAAGATTTTGAAAATCCATTCGGAATTAAAACTCCAAAAGGAGAAACCAGAATGATGTCATCTTTGCTGGATGCTGCTGTATTTCCCGGAAATCAAGGCGGGCCTCTAGAGCATATTATTGCTGCAAAAGCGGTGGCATTTGGAGAAGCCTTATCAGACGAATTTTTCAGGTATGCTTTGCAAGTACAAAAAAATGCTAAAGCAATGGCGGAAGCATTTGTAAAAAGAGGTTATGATATTATTTCAGGAGGAACAGATAACCACATGATGTTGATTGATTTAAGAAACAAAAACATCACCGGAAAAGAAGCTGAAAATGCATTAGTTAAAGCAGAAATTACGGTGAATAAAAATATGGTTCCTTTTGATGATAAATCACCTTTTGTTACCTCCGGAATACGAGTGGGAACACCTGCCATTACAACGAGAGGTTTGATAGAGGACGATATGGAAACAGTAGTTGAATTCATTGACCGTGTCATTCAAAATCATACGAATGAAGAAATCATTGAAGAAGTTGCTAACGAAGTAAATGATTTTATGGGCGAGAGAGCTATTTTTGTCTATTAAAAATTGTTAATAACAATCTTAATAACAACCTTCAGGAGTATTCAACTTCTGAAGGTTTTTTTTTAAATTTATAAATTAAACGTAAGTTTTTATTTACTATTGCAAATTCAAGAAATGAATAAACATATTTTACTGTTTTTGATGGTTTTTCAATTGATTTTTTTTTGTGGGTTCGCTCAGGAAAATTCTTCTAAACATACCGTAATTAAAGGCGAAACAGTATCTTCCATTGCCAGAAAATACAAAGTAACACCAAACGATTTGTATCAATTAAATCCAGATTCTTATGATGGAATCAAAGAAGGGCAAGTGCTCATGATACCCGTTTCGGCAGTAAAAAGTCAACCTAAAGTCTCTAAAGCAGAGAACATTTCAAATACAAAGGGAGATGGAATTATTTATCATGAGGTGAAATTTGGGGAAACTAAATTTGGACTTTCGAGAAGATTCAGTATTTCAATAAGCGAGTTGGAAAGACAAAATCCGCATATTGTTAAAATGCTTCAAGCGGGTCATCAACTTGAAATTAGAGGAGGTGTAGATACTAATCCTTCAAAAATACAAAATTCGAATTCTAATCAAGCAACAACAGAATTTATAACTTATGAAGTTCTTCCGGGAGAAACTTTGTATGGGATTTCAAGAAGATACGGTCTGACAGTGGATGATTTGATGGATGAAAATTCACTAACCGGAATTTTACAAATTGGTCAAGTCTTGCGAATTCCTGTAAAAAATAGTCAAAATAGTAATAATTTAAATGGACAGTTTCATTTGGTACAAGCCGGAGAAACTAAATATGGATTATCAAAAAAATATGGGGTAAGTATTGATGAATTAGAACAACGTAATCCTCAAATAGTTAGAATGCTACAAACGGGTCAACGAATTGTTATTCCAGGAACAACTTCTTCAAGTTTGGTTCAGAAATCAGAAACAAAACAAGAAGAGAAAGTTGTAAAAAGTCCTTTAAAAGAAGAAATTAAATCGGAACCGGAAATTATTGAAACACCTAGTAAAGTTGAAAAAGTTGAAGAAGTAGTCGCGGTTGCAATACCTCAAAATGTAGAGAAATCGGAATCAACACAAACGGAAAAAACAGCTGTTCAATCAGAATCTGAAAAAAGTAATTGGATTGATTATGAAATTCAACCAAAAGAGACCTTGTTTGGTTTATCAAAAATGGCCGGAGTGTCGCAAGATAAATTGTTAGAAGTAAATCCAATACTAAATGAAGGTGTAAAAGCAGGGGTTATTATTAAAATGCCGTCAGAAAAAGTTTCTGAGTTTAAAAAACCTTTAACAACGATTGTTGAAGCAAAAAACACTTCTGCAATTGAGAACAAAGTTGAGGCAGTTGGACTTCTTAAAACTATTAATAAAGTTGAAAAAAAGGAAATTACATTTCTTACTTCCTTTTCCAACGAAAAATATTTGAGTTTTATTCAAAATCCTATCCCGGAAGCAACAAAAGAGATTGAGTTTTATGCCGGAGCTAATTTTGCTATAGATTCACTCCAAAAAATGGGTGTGATGATTGAATTGAAAAATGTACAAGTTGAAATTAGTAAAGACGGAAAAGCAGAGATTTCTTCACTCAAGAAAAATAATATAGATCAATCAAAAGCAGTGTTTTATCAATCAGAAGGCATAAATACTGAAAAAATCAGTGAGTTTACATCTAAAAACGGAATTCCATTTGTAGTTACGAATTATGAAGAGAGTGCTCAAAAATCAGCTACTACCTTTGTTAGTATACCGTCTAAAAATGATTTAGCATTGATGGTTTTAAAATATATTTCCGATAAGAACGGAAATTTAGTGGTAGTAAGTGATGCGGTTAGTGCTTTAAATGAAGATTTTATTTTGGAAAACTATCCTAAAGCCAGGTTCGTTAAAATTTCAGGCAAAGATGTATTGGAAGATGAAACATTAACAAAAGAGCTTATCTTAAACAGAAAAAATTTCGTTTTGCTCAACACGGACAAGATTGGACTCATTTTGAATACGACTACAGTTTTGTTGAAACATTCTAAAGAGTATACTATTCAATTGGCTTTATTAGAACCTAAAGAATCTATTCAAAAAGAAGGTTTTTCAGAAATGCGATTCAAAGCATTGAATACGATTTATCCTTCTTATTCAAGTCGTAATAATTTGAATGAAATTAATAAGTTCAAAACGGAATTTAAAAAGAAGTTCAACTTTGAAGCTACTGATGAAGTATTGAAAGGCTTTGATGTAACTTTTGATGCGTTAGTTCGATTGTTTCAAGACAAAAGTTTTGAAGCATTGGCAAAAGATGAAATTTCAGAACAGTTAAATCATAAATTTCACTATTTAAAAGATTTAAGCGGAGGGTATTCCAACAAAGGCGGTTATATTCTTCAATTTGATTCAGACTCCAATACAAAAATTGCAAATTAAATTACAATAAACTCAAGCGTTTATGGGTTATTTTTACAATATATTTTTTCCTTATGCTTTAAAAAAATTAGTTAATTCTAAATTATTACTGATTGCATTATTGTTAACAGGAAGTTCAGTCATTGCTCAATGTCCAACCGTTACTAACTTAAGTCAAACTTTTTGTGATATTCAATCGCCAACAATTGCTAGTTTGCAAGCAATTGATAATGGAGGAGGGGTGGCTTGGTTTGCAACAGATTCTTCTACTACACCTTTAGCTCCAGGTCTTGGTTTAGTGAATGGCGAAGATTATTTTGCAGACAGTAGTGGAGGTAATTGTGGTACTAGAATTAGGGTTGTTGTAACAATTTATTCAGCTCCAACAGGTCAAAATTTCCAAGGAGTTTGTGTCGATTTTCCTAGTCAAGCAACGATTGCCAGTTTAATTGCAATTGGAAATAATGTACAATGGTATAATGTTCCAAGCGGTGGTTCGCCCTTGGCTCAAAGTACTATTTTAGTTCCTAATACAATTTATTACGCCAGTCAAACCAATCCCGATACAGGTTGTCAAACTTCAAGACTATCCGTTTTCGTGAGTGTTGGAGTTGTTCCTGTTCCTAATGGAGATGCTATACAAACTTTTTGTCAAAACTTTTCTAATCCTCCAACTGTAGCAGATTTAAATGCCAGTGGCAACAATAATTGGTATTTAACTAGCTCTTCAGCATTACCATTAGAGTTGAATACACCTTTAATTGATGGTCAAACTTACTATGCTACAACTGTTGACCCTCCTTGTGAAAGTGATGAAAGATTAGAAGTATTAGTTTCAATTCAACCTCAAAATAATGCCGGTTCAAACGGGTTTGTTTCATTTTGTGAGGATGATTTAGCTTCAACTAATTTTGTTGATTTGTTTGACTTTTTAGGTGGAACTCCATTTAATACTGGTGTTTGGACAGGACCTTTTATTACGAGCAACGGTAGTTTAGGGACGCTGGATTTAACGTTGTTATCATTATCAGGAAGTCCTTATGTTTTTACATATACTGTAGAATCCTCTACTGAATGTCCACCAGCTTCTGCAACAGTCACAGTCACAATTAACCCCATCCCCAATGCGGGAACTGATAACAGTATTGTTTTATGTGAAACAAGTCCGGCAGTAGATTTATTCACACAATTGGGCAATAGCCCTGAAACGGGCGGAACGTGGTCACCGGCATTAGCGA
>NZ_SBKQ01000011.1 GCF_004122145.1 Flavobacterium piscinae | reverse complement strand
AAAGGAGAGTAGTAATATACTTCTTCCCTTCACAAGACTTTTGTTTTTTTTCTTTCTAAGCTTTTGAATTATTTATAAAAAATGACGAAATATTTAACAATTTTAATTTGGTAAAACCATAGTTATCGGGGAGTTAAATTAATATATTTTTAAACCATTAAGAAATTAAGGTTCATTAAGCTTGCTTGGTGAGGTTGATTTCTTGGTGGTTTTTTTTGTACATTTGAATTAAATCTATTTTTATGTCGCAAAATTATCACATCCCAAAACCTTGTTCCGAAAATTGGTTAACAATGACAACTGTTGAAAAGGGAAAATTCTGTGAACTTTGCAACAAAAAAGTACATGATTTAACTACCTTGAATAAAGTTGAAATTAAAAATTTATTAAAATCTGAAGAAAAAGTTTGTGGAAGAATAAGAAAAACTTATCCAAATTCTAAAGTCAACATAAAAAAATATGGAATTGTATTTACAATAGCTTCGGTTTTAGGATTTACAAATTTGAATGCGAAATCAAATCTACCACTTATACAAATAGAAACTACAATTCCATATCAAAATCATACAATTCAAAATGATACTATAATTTTAAAAGGAACTGTAAAAGAGGAAAAAATGCCTTTACCTGGTGTTTCAGTAAAATTAAAAGGAACTAATCTAGAAACAAATACTGACTTTGAAGGTCATTTTTCCCTCACAATCCCAAAAAATGAAATTCCACAAGAACTGATTTTAATTTTCAGTTATATAGGAATGGAAACTAAGGAAGTTGAAATTAAAAAAAATAACGAAAAAATTGAAGTTGAACTAACTTCTGACAATATGCTTCTTGGAGAAGTTGTTATTGTAAAAAAATCATTTTGGAGAAGAATATTTGGTCAATAAATGGAATAATTAAAAAATATTAGCTCCGGAATTTTGATGGCTTTATTTATTTAATGATTACAAAAGGTAAATACTTTTCAAGAAAGATTGATTGGGGAGCTGGGAATTAAATTAATTTGTTTTTAAAACCATTAAGAAGTTAGGTTCATCAAGCTTGCTTGGTGAGGTTGATTTCTTGGTGGTTATATATTTAATATTCCATTTAATTTTTAAATTAATTCTCATTAGTACTGTATTTTTGATTAATTTGGTTTTATTAATTAAATAGAGAATAAATGAGAAAACATTACCTCGATTACATAAGAACTTTTGCCTTAATGGGTGTTATCGTAATTCATGTGTCTTCAGTTGAAATTCGAAAATTTGATATTAATTCAAATCACTGGTTAATCGCACATTTCTTTGACTCTATCTCTCGGGTTTCTGTTCCATTATTTTTTATGCTAAGTGGTGTTTTTTCTTTTAAAACTAAAGTCAATAATAAAAATTTTATTATAACTAGACTAAAACGTTTAGTAATCCCTTTATTGTTTTGGGCTTCAATATATACAATCTGGAATTTAATTATCAGTGACAGAAATTACACAATGTTAGGAATAATAAAAAAAATAATAATTGGTCCTTATGTATTTCATTTTTGGTTTGTTTATACGATGATAGGCTTAACATTATTTATTCCAGTAGTAAATAATTGGATGATTCATAAAAAAAAAGCAGCCTATTTTTTAATTTGTTGGTTTATTGTTGTTCTTATCAATCCTTTAATAGAAATTTTTACTGGACTAACACCTACAATAGATTTAATCAATTTTAGTGGTTTCTTTGGTTATCTTGTATTAGGATATTATCTTGAAAAGTATGTTGTAATGACAAAATTTTTATTTTTCATTAGTGCTATAACTTCATTTTCAATTTTTGGTATATTTTACTTGAGTTTAAATAATGATAATCCCTATATTTTTTACGATTATTTACATCCGTTAATTATTATTATATCTGCCGCTACTTTTTTATTTTTAAAAGGACTGTTTATGCGTATTAATTCAAATAAGTTCCTTTTTTTAATCCAAACTAATAGTTTTGGAATATACCTATTACATATTTTATTTTTACGAAATATCTTTACTGAATTTAATTTTACTGCTTCAAATTTTAATTCTCTACTTTATGGTATTCCGATTGTCGCAATAACATGTCTGTTTTGCTGCTTTATAATTTTAATTTTACTTCAAAATTCACCTTTGAAAAAATTCATTACTTAAAAAGTTATTTTTAAGTTAACAATAAAGCATAAAATGAAATACTAACATTACCATAAAACATGTAGGTTTAAATAGATAAAATCATGAAACTAAATCAGAAAATATTTGCTATATGTTTTTTTGTTTCTTTACTTTTTTATTTAATTATTTTTAAAAATTTATTTAACCCAATTAAAAAACATGATACGAATGAAGAAATAGTGACAGAAGGAGATATTTGTATGATTATAAAAACTGTTTTAGATGGTTCAACAACAATAAATAATCTCGATGGAAATCAAGATTGGTATGTTTTGGATGAGTTACTACCACCTGAACATTTTGAAATTTCAAATAAGAATAATTACTTTACAGATATAGAATTTAAAGTCATTCAGAAACAGCTTGATGAAAGAAAAAAAATGAAGTTGATTCAAGATTCAATTTACCCAAAACAATTACTCTCAAGTAAAGTAATTGATTCAATTATTACGATAGTCGACGAAGAAGGTTCTGATAGAAAAAATAATTTCATTAAAAAATATACACAGAAATTTGGTGATAAAAATTACATAATTTATAGCTTACCTTTGTTTTCAAGAGATAAAAAAACTGTATACATAGAACAATCTGACATTTTTGGGGGTAAAGCAATCTATTGTAGAAAAGAAAATGGAAAATGGAAATTTTATATCACTAAAATTTGGATTTAAAAAAAAGGAAACAACTACTCAAAGTGTTTCCGTTTTTTTTGATTTAAACTTCAAATTATAATCAATATTTGCCAAAACTTTTCATAAAAAAACCCGACAATCACTTGTCGAGTTTTGCTATCTAAATTAAAAATTTGTTAGTGGCTTGCTTCTGCTTCTATTTCATCCACATTAATGCCTTGTTTCTTTAAAATGCCTTTTACTAAAATGGCAAATAAAGTCAGATAACCAAAACAGACTACTGCAATACTATACGATTGATGTATTCCTATAATATCTGATAATTTACCTTGAATTGGCGGAATAATTCCTCCACCCAAAATCATCATAATCAAAAAAGCCGAACCTTGCGAAGTATATTTCCCTAATCCAATAATAGACAAACTAAAAATGGATGGCCACATAATACTACAAGCCAAACCTCCGGCAAGGAAAGCATAGATAGCAATACCACCTGTTGTAAACAAACCAATTAACATGGCCATAATTCCGAAACTTCCAAATATCAATAAGGTTCTTGCTGGTTTATCCTTACTCAAAAAGAAAGCTCCAATTTGAACCAATACACAAACTACATAATAATAAAGTGGTTTCATATCTTTTCCTGAAAGGATATTCACACCCAAAATAATTCCGAAAGCTACCAACGGAACAATAATTAAAGCTATTGTTTTTTTGCTTCCTTGAAGATTAAAAACACTAATTGCTCCTGCCCAACGACCAATCATTAAACTTCCCCAATACATGGATATATAAGGTGCAATTTCTGACGATTGTAAACTTCCAAATTCTTTTAATTTTAAAAGTTCTCCAAGATTACTTCCAATGGCGACTTCCACTCCAACGTAAGTAAAAATAGCCAACATTCCCAAAACCAATTGCGGATATTGCATGGCTCCCCAACCTTCAGAGTGCTTTTTAGCTGATGTGTAGGAAAATAAAATTCCGCCAAGCACAACCAACAACGCTCCAGAAAGCCATAACATTCTTTCATTCTCAAGCGGCTCTTTAAGTGTTTTCACTTCATTCTGTTTATGTTCAATAGCTTTATCAAAATCAACCAAAGGATTTTCGATTAATTCGTTCGTTTTTTTCAATTGAACAATTTCACTTTCCAATTTTTCAATTTTCAAAGCTGCTTCACTCTTATAACTTTGAAAAATTGGCGTAAACATAACTGCCAATAAAATAGTCATTACAACTAAAGTACGCAATGCTTTGTTCGCTTTTTCCATTGTTTCATTTGCAATGCCACTTGGTACTTTTTTAGAAAAGTAAAACAAAGCGGCGGCGGCAATAAACAATAATCCAACACCAATATATAAAATAACAACTTTACTTAATTCTAATGCTTTTATTTGCTCATCTGAAATGGATTTTGCCGTTCCAAATAAAGCTAAAGCCACCACAATTGGACCAATAGTAGTTCCAAAAGAGTTGATACCGCCACCAAGATTTACTCTACTTGCACCCGTTTTTGGGTCACCTAACAAAATAGCAAATGGATTGGCAGCAGTTTGTTGCAATGAAAATCCTAATGCTACAATAAATAATCCAACCAACATTCCGGCATAAACACTTGCTTCAACAGCAATAATCATGGCTCCAGCACCAAGTGCAGAAAATAATAATCCGTAAACGATACTTTTTTTATAACCCCATTTTCCAACTATATCTTTACCAGACATGTCACCCAAAGCAAATAGTAATAAAGCCCCAACGTAATAAGCGGTATAAAAAGCAAAATCAACCAACTGTGACTGAAATTGATCCAAAGAAAAATAACTTTTGCAAAAAGGAATAAAAATGCTGTTTCCGGCAGCTATAAAGCCCCAAAAGAAAAATACCGTTATCAAGGTATAAAGTGCAGGATAATTTGTTTTAGTGGTTGCTGAACTCATTCGTTTAGGTTTAAAGGTTAGTTTCGGTTTTTTTAATTAAATTCTAAATATAAATAGAACTAATTGACAAATTAAATCAACCAAAAATAGTTATCAACGAAATTATGTTTAAAATATAGTAAGTAAACACTATTCTGTTTTTTTAATTTTAAATACGTTAACGAATAATGTTAATTTATAAAGGTCTGAATTTATATATAATACAAATTGTGATATAGAAAATTTATAAGAAGTAATTCTAAAAAAAATCATTTTTAAACTCCTTTATGGTACGAACTCAAATTGTACTTTTTCAGTAGTCGAAGAATTGGCTCCGATGAATACCTCAAACCATCCCGGTTCGGCAACAAATTCTAAATCAGAATTATAAAATTTTAAATCTTCTTCTTTGATTTCAAAAGAAACAATTTGTTTTTCTCCTTTTTTAAGATTGATTTTTTGAAAACCTTTTAACTCTTTTACCGGACGAGTCACCGAACCCACCACATCTCTGATATAAAGTTGAACCACTTCTTTTCCATCAAAATTACCGGTGTTTGTAACTTCAATAGAAGCAATTATTTTTCCGTTTGCACTCATCTTATCGGTAGATAATTGAAGATTAGTATACGAAAATTGAGTGTAACTCAACCCAAATCCAAATGGGTATAACGGCTCATTGCGTTCGTCAATGTAATTGGACAAGTATTTCACAAATTTTCCTTCAGTATTAGTCAATGGTCTTCCTGTATTTTTATAATTGTAATAAATCGGAATTTGTCCTTCACTTCTAGGGAAAGTAGCCGTTAATTTTCCGGAGGGATTTTCATCTCCAAACAAGACATCTGTAATGGCTAAACCGGCTTCTGTTCCCGGGAACCAAACATTCAGGATGGCTGCAACTTTTTGACTTTCTTCCACCAAAACTAATGGTCTTCCCGTGAATAATACCAAAACAACCGGTTTACCCGTTTTTAGTAATGCATCCAATAATTCTTTTTGAACGGATGGAATGCCTAATTCTGTTCTACTGCTTGATTCTCCACTCATCTCAGCAGATTCACCTAATGCTGCCACAATCACATCGGCTTTTGAGGCTATTTGAAGGGCTTCATTCAACAATTCTTCTTTGGAACGATTGTCTCGATTCAAGGTTTTTCCAAACATGGTTGCCCGCTCTTCATAGGCGGCATCAGCTACTAAATTACTGCCTTTGGCATAGAGCACATTCACTGATTTTCCTAAAACTGCTTTCATTCCATCAGCTAATGGAATCGCCTTTTCATGCTTAGTTGCCACACTCCAAGTTCCGGGCATATTGACGGCATTATTCCCAAGCGGACCTATTACAGCTACTGTTCCGGACTTTTGTAAGGGTAATAACTGATTATCATTTTTAAGTAAAACAAACGATTCAGCAGCTATTTTTCTAGCCTCTGCTCTGTGTGGAGCGGTAAAAATATCGGTCTTATTCCGCTTTAAATCACAATAACGATACGGATCATCAAAAAGGCCTAAATCATATTTAGCACTTAAAATTAATCGAACGGCTTGGTCTACTCTTTCCATTGAAACCTTACCTTCCTCCACTGACTTTTTTATTGTTTTTAAAAAACCGGCACTCACCATATCCATCTCAATTCCGGCATTCAGTGCAGAAGCGGAAACAGTTTGAAAATCGCCTACTCCATGTCTCATCATTTCTTGAATAGCGGTGTAATCCGTAACGACAAAACCATTAAAATTCCATTGCTTTCGCAATACATCTGTCATTAACCATTTATTACCGGTAGCCGGAACGCCATCAACCTCATTGAAAGAAGCCATTACTGAACCAACACCGGCATCAATAGCTGCCTTATAAGGCGGAAAATATTCATTATACATGCGGATTCTACTCATGTCAACCGTATTGTAATCCCTACCACCTTCGGGAGCACCATATAAAGCAAAATGTTTCACACAAGCTAAAAGAGTAGTATTGAGAGCCAAATCTTTTCCTTGATAGCCTCTAACCATTGCTTTAGCTATTTCACTACCTAAATAAGCATCTTCACCTGAACCTTCAGAAACCCTTCCCCATCTTGGATCGCGAGATATGTCAACCATAGGTGAGAATGTCCAATTGATACCTTCTGCACTGGCTTCTTTGGCTGCAATTTGGGCACTTCTTTCAATCAATGCCAAATTCCATGTAGAAGACAAACCCAACGGAATCGGAAAAGTCGTTTCATAACCGTGAATGACATCCATACCAAATAAAAGAGGTATTTTAAGACGGCTTTGTTCAACCGCAATTTTTTGAACTTCTCTAATCTTTTCTATAGATTTGATGTTGAAAAGTCCACCCACCTTACCTTCTTTGATATTTTTTACCACATCTGAGCTACTGGCTTGCCCAGTGGTAATATCGCCTGATGTTGGAAGATTTAATTGTCCGATTTTTTCTTCCAACGTCATCTTAGAAAGCAATTGTTCAATGAATTCTGACTTGGAACTAAATGGTTGACTTTTATTCTCTGATTGAGCAATCAAAGTAGTTGAAATTAAAATAGTACATACCAAAATTGGAATAAATTTCATATTCATAAAATTTATCCCAAATGTAAAAAACTATTCGAATTAATCCCTAACTATCTTGTTAATGATTATTGTAAAACCTTCGAAGATTCATCCACATACTCTTGAAGATAACTGAATCGAGGCGTTAATTTTCCGTTTTCAGTAATTTTGGCTCGTTGAAGAATTCCGTCTTTGTCTCCGTTAAAAAAGGCAGGAATCACATGTTCCATAAACATTTCTCCAAAACCTTCACTGGCATCTTTAGGAAGCTCACAAGGCAAATTATCCACACTCATGACCATTATGGAACCCGGATGCGTATAGGATACTTCTTTGTTCTCAAAGGGCAAATACCCAAAAAACGGTTCGGCAATGGTAGATGCTTTCAGCGTACAAGCGATAGGTCCGCCAACATCACACGATATATCGGCAACGACTTTAATTTTACAATCACTAGCTTTTAGCATTTCCTGAGTTAAAATGTAAGGTGAACCATTGCCATAAAAATGACCGGCCATAAATAGATCTGCAACCTTTGTAAAACGCTCAAAATCTGATATATAGTCAGACGGATTAGTGTAAAAGTCTTGGTTGTCCAAAACTTTCCCGTCTTTTCGTTTATTATAATCCAACACATCAATTTGAGTGTAAACCGGTTCTGAGTAGTTCTTGGTTAAGAAATTTTCAACCGAAACTTCTTTTATTTTAATGCTGTCCAAAATTTCTTTGGCACCCATGCCTACTTTACCTTTGCCGGTCAACACAATTTTTATCGGAGGAAAAGTTTGACGTTTTAACTTCGCAATCAATTCTGCTTTTCCGTTCAGCGTTTCTGCTTTAGGTAAATTAAACAATTCATATTTGATTCCAAAACCTCTCAAACCATTGTAGGCTCCTACAATTCCGGCATATCGTCCAAAACCGATTAAACGACGGTTTTGAGCATCAACAATCGTTTCATGGTCATATAAATCAATTTTCTTTTCTAAAATGGCTTGTAATAACTTGCGGTTATACGGTTGCTTTTTGATGGTATGTGAAAAGAAAAAATACTTTTTATTTGGGATTAAGGCGTCAATTGGCACTTCTTTCACCCCAATGAACACATCACAATCTGCCATATCCGTTGTTACCTCTAAACCAACCTCTTGATAAGCCGCATCCGGAAAAACACGAATATCAGAAGCTTCTACTTTAATTTTTGCCTCCGGAAATTGTTGTTGTAACCGAACTAGTTCTTCAGGTGTAAATACGACTCTTCTGTCAGGTGGATTCTTGCGTTCTTTGATGATGCCAAATGTCATTTGTGATATTTTTATGGTAAATCTCTAAAATTGTTCCAAATATAACATTATTGGTTTATACCAACAAGTTTTATAGTTGACAATTTAAATTGTATATTTGTGGTCTGATTTTTGTTACTGTGTGGCTGAGTTTCTGACAACAGACAACAGACAACAGAAAAAGGGGTCGACCGGTTTTGACAGCAGGTGGAACTAAACGGTAAGCACGTCGAGCATTGGACATTTGGCTCGTAAATATCAAGGTTCACACTTTATAAACGGCGAAAATAATTACGCTTTAGCTGCTTAATCTGAATTATAGTAAGATTTGCCTAGTCTCGTCAAGGACGAGAAGCTAGATTCTCCTCAGAAGCCTTGGTTTGTGGCGTTTGATTCAGGGGAACCGTAAAAATAAACCTAGGAAGGGTAACGCTTTAAATCCCTTCTGACAACTGTAAAGCTAAGCAAGAAGTGGCTGCCTTTGGCCTTGCTTTTTGTCGAAAACCTAATCAAAGGATAAACGCGTAGAAAGCTCTTTGGTTGCTTGTTTGGACGAGAGTTCGATTCTCTCCGACTCCACAAAAAACCCTGTAAAGTATTGATCTTACAGGGTTTTTTATTTTCGGGGGACGTTTTTGGGGAGGATTATTTTTATTCAATCATGAAAATTTTACCAAAAATAAACCTCGCTTTAAAGCCCCGAAACTTCGGGATAAACGAGGTTGTTTTATTATGATTTTTTTGAAAACTTAATTTTTGGAGAGGGTTGTGCAATGGTTATCGGTTTTGCACAGCGTTTTTTATAGTTAGTATTCTATTGTCAATTTAAGTTTTTCAAAGTCTTGTTTTTTTCTTTGTTTACCGTTGTCAAAAATCAAGTTCAGCCAATTTCTTGAAGACTCTATAAATTGAATATGGATTTGATTTTTAAAATAATCTATAAACTTATTTTCAGAAATAGTTTTATACTCAAAAATCGCATTTGTCAAAACACAAATTTCATTTTTATGTTTTGTCGGTTCGTTTTCGTGTTTTTTTTGTTCTTTAAACGGTAATCTAAACGTCCAAGGTAAATCACTCTGCTCTTCATTTTTTATGATATCAATTTCCATTCCTTGTGGAAAATAATCAGGTTGATACTTATAAGCATTTTCAAAAATTGTGTCAGTATCGTCAGCGTTGACTATACAAAGTCCAAAAGGCGAAAAATGGTTGGTTTTATATTCTGCTCGTTGCCAAAGTCCCAAAGGCTTTGTCTTGTCGCTTTTAATCTCGTTTTCGTTGTGAACCCATAAAATTTCCAAAAAGAAGTTTTCAAAATAGAATTTACGATTTGTTGTGCCTTGTCCTACGTGAATTCTTTTACTTCCTTCTGTCAAGCCAAAGTCGACTAATTCGTCAGCAACTTTTCCATTGTCGTTAGTAAAAATAAAAATATGGTCAATGTTCATTTCGTTAGTTCTTTTGGTTCATATAGGTCGTTCTAAAATTGTGCAAAACGTCTTAACAAAAAAATCAGTTAGGATTAAACTAGCGTTTATTTTAGTTGAGTACTAAAATTAGTAATTCCTAGTAGGTTTGGACATAGTTGAATTCGCTGAAATTGCAATTATAAATTGTTAGCCGTAGATTTTATATCCGATGTTTTTAAATTTAAATTCTCAATTTTATTTTGTTCCATATCCTGAACAGCTAATTTCAAGTTTTTTATTTGTCCATATAGATTATTCCACGGCTCGGCATTCAAATGGAATGTTTCAGTTTTCTTTCCTAAAGAGGTTTTATATTTAATTACAAATCCTCTGTAAAAATCTAATTCTACAATCTCGTTTATATCTAAATTTAATTCTTTTCTACCTCCAAAAATCGAATAACTTTTGAGCATTACTTTCTTTACGTCAATATGAATTTCGAGAAGTATTTTCTTTCCCTTAATCATTAAGTAGGTCGGATAAATTAAATAGATTAACCAAGTATACCCTTCCATTTTTCCAGTCATTATATATATAAAAAAACCAATGATCAAAAAGTTTCCTAACAAATTCAGAAGAAGAGAAATTCTAAAATTTTTTATCAAATGATCATTCATATTTGTGTATGCTTGAGTTTAAATTGTATCTAATAGTCTATTTAACTGTTAGTTACTAGTTAATTTGCTTTAATTTTCGTTTTGTACAGACTTTAGCAATTACTAGTGAATATGCACTTAGTCGAATCTGCCATAATTGTAGTGCTACTTCTCTAGCAAAAGTTTTAACAATCGGGGTCAGAAACGCAGTCGTTATCGTTACAATCAACAAATCCATCGTTATCATTGTCTATTCCATCGTTACAGATTTCTACAGTACAACTTGGATCAGAAACACAATCGTTATCGTCACAATCTGTAAATCCATCGTTATCATTGTCTATTCCATCGTTACAGATTTCAACTGGAATACTGTCATCATCACTTTTACACGATTGATAAATTATCATACTAAAGCTAAATAATAGTAAAAGTAAAATTGGTCTTAAATTTTTCATTATTTCTGGTTTTTAAATTATTGATCAGGTGGTTAAGTATGCATTTTTTGCGGTGTTTAGGCTTCTAATGTATGAAATAAAAACCAAATAGGAAATCTGAGAGGAATTTCATAAGTAGACGACAATATAAATTAAAGTAGTGTCGTATTTTTATGCATTAAACTCTTTAGGGTATTCAACCATTCCATTTACTCCCTTTAGTCCATTTTCAACCAATTCAATTACCATACAATTTTCTTTCGGAACTTCAAATGGCAATTCTATATTGTATTTATCAGCTTGTTCATAACCGAATCTTGGATAATATTTTTCGTGTCCTAAAAGAACGATTGATTTATACCCTAATTCTTTCGCCATTTTGTGTGATTCAAGTATTAATTTCCCACCAATTCCTTTTCCTTGAAATTAAGGTAGGACAGAAACTGGTGCTAACGCCAATGAATCGAATTCATTCGACTCGTTCTTGATTTTAAGTTTCGTCAATAGAATATGTCCAACTATTTTTCCGTCAATTTCGGCTACCATTGATAGTTCAGGAATGAAAGCGTCCGATTTTCTTAACCGTTCGACCAAAAACTGTTCAGTGTGGTCTGCGAATTCAGCGTCTTTAAAAGCACTTTCAATTACGCTAAAGACTTCCTTATGGTCATTTTTGGTTTCTCGTCTTATTATCATTTCCTATGTCATTTTATATGCATCCCAACGTGTTTGTGTCTGATTTCGTTGCGTGTTTGAGCAACTAATTAAACAAATACAAACCGAATAGAAAATCCGTGAGGGTTTTCGTAAGTAGGCGAGTACTAGCAATGAATTATACACGTTGTTGTAGCACGTTTTTTAAATTCTTACCAAGTAATATTACAGTAAATCCAATTAGAGTCAAGGAATATCCAAAAACTAATCTAAAAGGCACTGGAATAATATGCCATAAAATTAGAGTACCTATAAGAAGAATACCTATTCCTATTTTCTCTTTATTTAAGTAATTAATGCTTAAAATCAGCAAGCCAAGATTAAAGACTTTTGAACTTGGTCCTATTGCAATAAATGTTTTCCAGATTGATGGGACTTGTGAAATATGGTTTGTGAATTCAATTCTCATTTCTTCGTTAGGAAAACTCCACCAAATAAAGTCCAAAACGCACATTCCAATCATACAGGTTATTCCAATTAGAGTTAACGGAATTCCAATAATACTATAAACTTTTTTAGGAAATGAGACAACCTGAGGAATAAGACAAACCACTCCAATTAACAAAAACCAATGAGCAAAATCGATAGGTTTTTGGCTATATACAAAATCATTGCCTTGTGCTAACAAAAGTTGTCCTGTTAAAAGGAAAATAAGTCCAAGGATAAAAAATATCTTATATGTCATTTTGGTTTTTGTGGTTGAGTTCATTATTAGATTTCTTTATAAGATATCTATAACAAAGGAATGTTACACTTTATAAAAAATAGATGAATAATTTTGTAATTAAATGTTCAGTTTTAATGTACTACAACGGTTAGTATATGAAATTAGGCGATTTCGAAGCACTAAACTTTCGGTTAAGCACAAATTTTGATAAGAGACAAAACCCTTGAATTTACTTCTATTTCGCCTATTTTTTAAATACATTGTGCCTATTGCACAACTCACCAAATATACCAAAAATAATCTTGCAAAAAAGATTCACTTTTTGTAATTTTAGTCATGCAAGGAAAAAAAGAACTCACCCCAAAAATGCTCTACCAAGTTCATTTACAGGACTTGATTCCCGAGCATAATTTCTACCGATTGTTGGATAAAGCCATTGACTTTCGGTTTTTATACAAAGCTACACAAGACTATTATGGAGACGAAGGACAAGAAAGCATTGCCCCTGTTGTGTTCTTCAAAATTTGTTTGGTTGGTTATTTGAACAACATCCATTCCGATCGAAAACTTATTGAATATTGTTCCAATTGTTTAGACGTTCGTTTGTTTATTCGGTATGATATTGATGAAGCGTTGCCTTGGCACAGCACCATCAGCCGAACCCGTCAATTGTATGGAGAAGAAGTATTTCTGGAACTATTTAAAAAAGTACTTTCGCTTTGTTGTAGAAAAAGGAATGGTTCGAGGCAAACGCCAAGCGGTTGACAGTGCTTTTATCAAAGCCAATGCTTCGATGGATAGCTTAGTAGAAAAAGAAGTGTTAGACGATGTTGATTATTATGCTCAGGAGCTCAATGAGAACAGCGAATACAAAGTTAGCCAGACACGTAAAAAGCTCGTTGACCAACACCACCATTGGAAAACAGAAGCCTATAAAGACATGCCTAAAGGAAGTATCAAAGGCGACAGAAAAGACGAAAACGGCAACCTTATCCGACCCAAATATTTATCCAATCACACACATTACAGCCCCACTGACCCCGATGCCCGAGTAAGTGTAAAACCCGGCAAGGCACGCCAACTCAATTACTTTGGACAACTCGCCGTAGATGATGCCAACCATGTCATCACCGGAGCCTGTGCCGACTTTGCCGACAAACGCGACAGTCAGTGTCTGGAACAAATTGTGGAACTCACCAAAGAGAATTTAGAAGAAAACCAATTAGAATTAGGCGAAGTTTTAGCCGATGCCGGTTACAGCAGTGGTGAATCGCTATCCTATTTAGACAAAAATAACATTAGTGCTTGGATGCCTAACTTCGGACAATACGTTCCTGAGCGGGAAGGTTTTGTTTACAACAAAGCAGAAAACTATTATCAATGTACCAAAGAAGGCGGCAACCAAGCCAAGCTGCTTTTCAAAGGTGAAAAAACAGACCCAAAAGGTTATACCAAACGTACCTACCGCAGTAGTGAAAGTGATTGTAAGAAGTGTCCTCTTCGAGAGCAATGCTGTGGAATGAAAACCAATTTCAAGAAGATAGACGACAGCATCCACAAAGAGCTTTATGACAAGATGCACCAAAAACTCACTCAAAACCCCGAGTATGCCAAACGAATGGTCAAAGTGCGAAGTAAAACCGTTGAACCCGTTTTGGGAACACTGATTAACTTTCTCAATATGAAACGTGTCAATACCCGAGGAATAAAACAAGCTAACAAGCATGTATTGATGGCCACTATGACGTACAACCTGAAGAAATACCTCAAGTTTATGGTCAGAAAACCAAAAAGCCATGCCCAAGTGGTATCGATAAAGCTAAGGGAGGTGAACACTTGTTTAAAAACCTTTCTTTTCAAACTAAAAAGCACCTTTTTAAGGCAACTAATTTTTAAAAACATCAGCTTCCACCCAAAAACAAACCTCGCTTAAAATCCCGAAATTTCGGGACAAACGAGGTCGTTTTTTATAATTATTTTGAAAATTTAGTTTTTTGAAAGGGTTGTGCAACAGTTACCATTGTTAGCAGCTGTTTTTCTTGTCTTTATTTCTAATTCGCAATTGATTCCAGCGTTATTCAAATCAGTTGCAATTCCTTCTAATTCGGTATAATTATCGTTCCAAGCTTTGAATTCAGTTAGTATTATTTTTCCATCACTATTTACCATTTTCAGCAACTCAGGTGTTGAACGGTTAAGTATGGATTTCAGATTCGAAATATTAATCTTTGAAAAGGGAATTTCTAAATTCCAATAATCCTCAAGATTCTGTAATTTATTCTCAAAATGATGAACCCAATCTACTCCTGGTGCTGAACCCTCAAATTCAGCGGTTTCTCCATCTTTACTAATCAATAGTCGTCCAGCACCAACCCAAGCTGTTCTCTGATTCCAAGTCAGACTTTCCTCAGATTTTATACACCACGATAAAGAAAAGCAGTGATTGTGTTCTTTCATTCCTTTTTCTAAAACAATCATTTCCTCTTCAAATCCGCAAGCATTATTAATCCAATAATTTGCTTTTTCAATAATTTTAGGATTCATTCGTTCTTCTTGGTTCAAATTGCTGCCAACGTTCTGCGGCTTGCTCTCAGTGGCGTAGCACCAACACCAAGCCATTACAAATATAACAAAACATTCCATTCAGCAGCGGATTTTCCGTAGGAAAATCCGGAAGTAGCCATTGAAGCAAACCGCTGTGCTTGTTGCACAACTCCCCAAATATACCAAAAAAATCTTGCAAAAAAGATTCACTTTTTGTAATTTTAGTCATGCAAGGAAAAAAAGAACTCACCCCAAAAATGCTCTACCAAGTTCATTTACAGGACTTGATTCCGGAGGATAATTATTACCGATTGTTGGATAAAGCCATTGATTTTCGGTTTTTATACAAAGCTACACAAGACTATTATGGAGACGAAGGACAAGAAAGCATCGACCCTGTTGTGTTCTTCAAAATTTGTTTGGTTGGTTATCTCAACAACATCAATTCCGATCGAAAACTCATTGAATATTGTTCCAATTGTTTGGATGTTCGCTTGTTTATCCGCTATGATATTGATGAAAAACTCCCATGGCACAGCACCATCAGTCGAACACGTCAATTGTATGGAGAAGAAGTATTTATGGAACTCTTCAAGAAAGTACTTTCGCTTTGTGTGGAAAAAGGAATGGTTCGAGGTAAACGCCAAGCGGTAGACAGTGCCTTTATCAAAGCCAATGCTTCCATGGATAGCTTAGTAGAAAAAGAAGTATTAGCCGATGTTGCTTATTACGCCCAAGAACTCAATGACAATAGCGAATACAAAGTAAGCCAAACCCGAAAAAAGCTCGTTGACCAACACCATGATTGGAAAACAGAAGCCTATAAAGACATGCCCAAAGGAAGCACCAAAGGCGACAGAAAAGACGAAAATGGCAACTTAATCCGCCCCAAATATGTATCCAATCACACGCATTACAGTCCAACCGACCCCGATGCCAAAGTAAGTGTTAAACCGGGCAAGGCACGTCAACTTAATTACTTTGGGCAACTTGCCGTAGACGATGCCAACCACGTGATCACCGGAGCCTGTGCCGACTTTGCCGACAAACGCGATAGTCAGTGTCTGGAACAAATAGTGGAACTCACCAAAGAAAATTTAGAAGAAAACAACCTTGAACTAGGCGAAGTTTTAGCCGATGCGGGTTACAGCAGTGGCGAAGCCTTAAAATACCTAAATGATAACCATATCAATGCCTGGATGCCTAACTTCGGTCAATACGTTCCTGAGCGAGAAGGCTTTGTGCTTCACAAAGAGGAGAATTATTACCAATGCACCAAAGAAGGTGGCAACCAAGCCAAACTACTTTTCAAAGGTGAGAAAACAGACCCAAGAGGTTACACCAAACGCACCTATCGTAGTAGTGAAAGTGATTGTAAGAAGTGTCCACTTCGAGAGCAATGCTGTGGAATGAAAACCAATTTCAAGAAGATAGACGACAGCATCCACAAAGAACTTTATGACAAGATGCACCAAAAGCTCACTCAAAACCCCGAGTATGCCAAACGAATGGTCAAGGTGCGAAGTAAGACAGTAGAACCTGTTCTAGGAACCCTGATTAACTTTCTGAACATGAAAAGGGTCAATACACGAGGAATACAACAAGCCAACAAACATGTTTTGATGGCCGCTATGACGTATAACTTGAAGAAATACCTCAAGTTTATCGCCAAAAAACCAAAAAGCCAAGCCCAAGTGGTATCAATCAATCAAGGGAAGGTAAACACTTCATTAAAAGTCACTTTTTTGAAGTTAAAACAAACGTTTTCAAGCCTTCTTTTTTTAAACAACAACATATTCAATCCAAAAATAAACCTCGCTTAGAAAGCACTAAACGAGGTTGTTTTTTATGATTTTTTTGAAAATTTAGTTTTTGGAGGGAGTTGTGCAACGGTTACCGCTGTTGTGCAATCGCTTTTTTAGAGCATTTTAATTTTTTCATCTACCGTTTCTTCGCTTTTTAATTTCTCGATTTTGTTATTCAGATAGTTGAATAAATAAAATAACATTAAAAAAGAAATTATGAGGATTGTAATATTTGTAGATAGTTTAAATTTATTTCCATTTTCGGGTTTCAGTTTGTAATTTCCAGCTTCTATAATTTCATATAGATTTTTTTTACCAACTGAGTCGTTTTTTTCTAATTTTAGAATTGCTTCATAATATTTTTTTTGATTCAATAATTCTTCGTTTTGCTTTTCAAGATTTTTATATGAATTATTAATATTACCCGAAAAATAAGCAATTATTAAAAAGCCAATTATATATAAAATAAATTTTATCGAAATAAGTGTTTTTAGATTCATTATGAGTTTTTCCAAAGTGTTGCACAACGTTTTGTGGCTTTGCGAGGTTTGGGGAAAGCCTTCCCAAATTATTGATTTATTACTGCCGATTGCAAGTACACAACGACTCTTTGATTTATTACTATCGCCCAAATCTTGCAAAACCGCTGTTGTGCAATCGGCTTTCTTTTTTCTTCACGCTAAGTTCGGAAAATTTTTCTTACTTTTACAGATAGATTTAAAATATTCTACTATGATTTTTGATAATAAACAATTCAAAGTTCCTTATGATTCTTATGTATCTGTTAATAATCAAGTTTTTGACGCTGACGTTTACATTGAATTACCAACAGAAGAAAAGTTCTCATATTCTAATTGTGTCGTTATATTCTTTATTCCTGATTTACCTAACAGAAAATATTTTCAATATAATTTCTATAAAACTTTTTCAGACAAAGAGTTAAAAGAAGCAGATACGAAAGGTTATGAACCTTATGGTGTCTATTTATTCTTTAAAGACGAGAAATTTTTAGAAGACTTTAAAAGAACTAATAATTTTGTTGTATAAAATCAATAATTTTTAAAATCATAATTAGGGTCTAATTCTCTTCCTTGAGCTGTAGTAAAAGACGCTATTTCTGATAACTCTAAAGCATAGTTTAGAAACTCTTTTAACTCTTTATAAGGTCTTCCTTCAAATCTTCTAAAAATATTTCTTAATATATAATCGTGATAATTTTGTTTTTGTAATTCTGTCATTTTTTGTTTAATTATTTCTAAACATCGTGTTTTCAGCGTCTGTTTGGTTTTAGCTGTTGCACAACGTTTTGTGGCTTTGCGAGGTTTGGGGAAAGCCTTCCCAATTTTTTGTTTTTTCACTGCCGATTGCAAATACACAACGACTTTTTGATTTATCACTTATGCCCAAATCTTGCAAAACCACTGTTGTGCAATCGGCTTTTTTCTTCTGCAATTTATGAAAAGTTTTTCTTATGTTTGGTTTTTAATTTTAAAACACTTATTTATGAAATTCATGCGACTTTATTCTGAAGATGGTACTCTTTGGATGATTTGTGGGAGCAACATTTCCGCCATTTCAAAGAAAGAAGGTTCAGAAGAAATTACGATTCACTTAAACTGCGGTGAAAAAGTTAATTCTAAATTTACAGTACAAGATGTCTTAGATTTCTTTAAAGACTGACTTCCGTCTTACTGAATTAACAACTCTGTTAACTTCTTCTAAAATTATTTCGACTTCTTCATAAGTGTAGTTGTCGAAATTTTTTGTTATTTCTCTCGCTTTAAGTTCTAAAGCTTTATAGTTTTCTTTTGTCATTTTCTGTTTAGTTTTATTTAATTAATTTTGTCAGCATTATATTTAACGTTTCTACAATGGAATGTAAATCCTTTATCAGTAAATTGGATATTTTTATATATTACTTCTTTAGAATCTATGATTAATTTAAGACTGTTTTTGTCTATTGTGTACCATTTACAATTTAAACTTTTACCACTATAGTCTTCTATTGTCAATATGTTATTGTAGGAATAGAAATATTTTTTATCATTTATAATATATGTACCTACTAAGCTCTTTTCTTCAAACGGTTTTGTTGTATTTTTAATATCATTCAAATACGTTTCTGAATTTTGTATTTTACTAACTTCTATTATGTCAATTTTATTTTCTGACATATTAGATAAAAGCTTGGATTTACTTTCAAACTCCTCTTTTGTCAACACGCCTAAGTCAAGCAAACTTTTCAGTTGTTTGTACTCTATTGAATTTTTTATTTCTTGTTCGGTTTTTTCTGCTTCAAGTTTTTCAACTTTCTGATTATATTCAACGTCTGTCAAAATTCCTTTTTTCTTTAAATCATAAAGATTTTGTATTGTTATATCAATTTTATTCTTGTGTTGTTCAACTTTTCTTTCTTCTACTTTTTCAGCGGAATTATTTTTCAAATAGTTATTATAACCTAAAAACACAAATATTAAAAGCCATTGAAGAGGCGGAAATAAAACACATAAATATAGGAATACTTTTTGACCTTGTTTTAAATCTTCTGAATTGTAAACATAAGTTGTTGAGCCAACAACTAATCCAACTATAATTCCTACTCCTACATTTTGTTCCATAATTTATTTTTTAATATCTCAAATATAGATGTATTTTATTATTTTTGAAACTCTAAATTTACTTTTGACATGAAAAAAATATATTTTACTAAGGATTTAAAGTTGAGTTTATTTTCAGACTTTAATATTAAAACTTATAATACTTTAAAAAGTGATTTTTATAATAACTACATGAAAGGAGAGACCTTTTTCTTTATTAAAAGCTATGAAACTATACTAACTTTAGAAAATTTAAAAAATAAAGGTTTTAATGAAATAATATCTTTTTCAAACATAGTTTTTAATTTAGAGGAATATGATTTTGATGAACCTTTAATTATGAACAACAACAACAAAAATAAACCAAACTTCCCTACTATACCTTTTATTGCAAAATCTATAACTTACACAATCGTTGATTCAGGAGATACTTTTTATGATTTACAAGATGAAAATAACATCTTAACAAAAATAACCACCGAGCAAATTAAGGAACATAAGTTGGTCTGTCATACACTTTAAGTTCTTCTCTATATTTTTCCATAACTTCTGCAAACTTTTCAGGTGTTGTCCATAAAGTTTTAAATTCTTTATTTATATCATAATGATAAGTTATGACAATTGCAAATACTTGTTTACTTCCTAATATTTTTGAGTAATGTTCTCTTCTGTTGTGATAAGTTAGGGTGATTCCAATCTCTTTGTTTTTTATTATTTCTTCATTTCTTTGTTTGTCTGATATGACTTTATTGGTTTCATCTATCATTTCTATTTAGTTATTTTCTAAACATTGTGTTTTTCAGCGTCTGTTCTGTTAAGCTGTTGCACAACGTTTTGCGTGTATGAGAAGTAGCGGATTAAAAAGCATTTCACTTTCAGTTTGGTACTGACTTTTATTATATGTGCTGACCTTTGATTTAGCACTAAAACCGCTATTTCTTATACACGCTGTGCTTGTTGCACAACTCCCCAAATATACCAAAAAAATCTTGCAAAAAAGATTCACTTTTTGTAATTTTAGTCATGCAAGGAAAAAAAGAACTCACCCCAAAAATGCTCTACCAAGTTCATTTACAGGACTTGATTCCGGAGCATAATTTCTACCGATTGTTGGATAAAGCCATTGACTTTCGGTTTTTATACAAAGCTACACAAGACTATTATGGAGACGAAGGACAAGAGAGCATTGACCCTGTTGTATTCTTCAAAATTTGTTTGGTTGGTTATTTGAACAACATCAATTCCGATCGAAAACTCATTGAATATTGTTCTAATTGTTTAGACGTTCGGTTGTTTATTCGGTATGATATTGATGAAGCGTTACCTTGGCACAGCACCATCAGCCGAACCCGTCAATTGTATGGAGAAGAAGTATTTATGGAACTCTTTAAAAAAGTACTTTCGCTTTGTGTAGAAAAAGGAATGGTGCGTGGCAAACGCCAAGCGGTGGACAGTGCTTTTATCAAAGCCAATGCTTCCATGGATAGCTTAGTAGAAAAAGAAGTGTTAGCCGATGTTGATTATTATGCTCAGGAGCTCAATGATAACAGCGAATACAAAGTTAGCCAAACACGTAAAAAGCTCGTAGACCAACACCATGATTGGAAAACAGAAACCTATAAAGGCCAACCAAAGGGAAGTACCAAAGGCGACAGAAAAGACGAAAACGGCAACTTAATTCGCCCCAAATACTTATCTAATCACACACATTACAGCCCCACCGACCCCGATGCCCGAGTGAGTGTAAAACCCGGCAAGGCACGCCAACTCAATTACTTTGGACAACTCGCCGTAGATGATGCCAACCATGTCATCACCGGAGCCTGTGCCGACTTTGCCGACAAACGCGACAGTCAGTGTCTGGAACAGATAGTGGAACTCACCAAAGAGAATTTAGAAGAAAACAACCTTGAACTGGGCGAAGTTTTAGCCGATGCCGGTTATAGCAGTGGTGAAGCTTTAAAATACCTAAATGATAACCATATCAATGCTTGGATGCCTAACTTCGGACAATACGTTCCTGAGCGGGAAGGTTTTGTTTACAACAAAGCAGAAAACTATTATCAATGTACCAAAGAAGGCGGCAACCAAGCCAAGCTGCTTTTCAAAGGTGAAAAAACAGACCCAAAAGGTTATACCAAACGCAGCTACCGCAGTAGTGAAAGTGATTGTAAGAAGTGTCCTCTTCGAGAGCAATGTTGTGGAATGAAAACCAATTTCAAGAAAATAGACGATAGCATCCACAAAGAGCTTTATGACAAGATGCACCAAAAGCTCACTCAAAACCCCGAGTATGCCAAACGAATGGTCAAAGTGCGAAGTAAAACCGTTGAACCCGTTTTGGGAACGCTGATTAACTTTCTCAACATGAAACGTGTCAATACCCGAGGAATACAACAAGCCAACAAGCATGTATTGATGGCCGCTATGACGTACAACCTGAAGAAATACCTCAAGTTTATGGTCAGAAAACCAAAAAGCCAAGCCCAAGTGGTATCGATAAAGCTAAGGGAGGTGAACACTTGTTTAAAAACCTTTCTTTTCAAACTAAAAAGCACCTTTTTAAGACAACTAATTTTTAAAAACATCAGCTTCCACCCAAAAACAAACCTCGCTTAAAATCCCGAAATTTCGGGACAAACGAGGTCGTTTTTTATAATTATTTTGAAAATTTATTTTTTTGAAAGGGTTGTGCAACAGTTACCGCTGTTACCTGCTGGCTATTTTTATTTCAGTATATATTTCCTTTTTTATTTTAGAAAACATTTTTACTTTTCTGTCGGATTATCTTTTGGAAAAAAATTATAAACACCTTTACCTTCTGCAATTAGTTCATCATTTTGGAAGGCTTTCATTTTCGTTACAAGTATTCTATTTCCAAATCTAACAATTTTGCCTTCTACAATTATTGATGATGCTTCCGCTCCTTTCAAATAATCAACTCTTATATCAATTGTAGATAACTTATCCTCAAAAGATTTAAAGTGAGTTCCGCCCACAATTCCTCCAACAGAATCCATTATTGTTGCAATAATTCCTCCGTGCCATCTATTTCTTCTAAAATCTCCGACTACTTCGTCTCTGAATGGAACACTAACCTTTACAAATCCTTTTTCAAGAACTAATAATTTTAGTCCTAAAAATTTATGAATTGGAATGTGTTGTTCAATTACTTGTTTAAATAATTCAATGTTTTGTTCTGTCATTTTTTTTAAGTTTTATTATTTTTTAGCTTGCAGGTAACGTTCCCAGGCTTTGCGAGGTTGCGGACTAAATAAGCCATAACTTTCGGTTAAACACTGAACTCAAAGATACAAAACCAACTTTAAATTAAGCCCAAAACCCGCAATCTTGCAAAACCTGTGTTGGCAGTAGTGTTTATTCGGTTAAAATATTAAAAGTAAAATACAAAATAAAACTTAAACCAATAATCATTCCAAGGCAACCACCAGATTTTTGTTTTACATAACCAGACTTGAAAAGTTTTACTTCTTCTTTGAAAAAATGTTTCATTGAAGTTTTATAGATTAAATCAAACCATTCCGTTTTTGATAAATCATTGTAAATAACTTCAGAAGTAGTTTCTGCTATAGTTGAAAAGCCGTTCATAGTATGAATTCTGAAATAGGCTCCATTGTTGTTAGTACGAACCAACTCATAAAAGTCAAAAGCTTTATTTTTATTTGCTAAACCAAGATAAAATGAAATTGTTTTATTATCATCTGAACCTTTAGCCGGATTTTTATCTCCTATTAGCGACATTAAACCTTCTTTGTAATTTTTAAATTGTTCGTTAAGTTTTGGATTACTGTTTACAGATTTTACTATTTCTTTTTTTGGAATAATTTCCTTAATTTTTTCGCAAATAGTTGATATTTTGTTATCTGTAATAAATCCAATGCTTGAACTTATTCCATTAGTTTGAACTCTTCTTATTGAATATTTGTTAATGTAAGGGTCATTTATAACACTACATAATATTTTAGGTTTATTATTTTCTATATAAATAACAAAATTATTTGCAACAGCTAATTCAATACCATCTTCATTTTTAACATTTTCAATATTATTTGATAGGATTTCAAAATAATTGTTAGAATTTTCAATTTTTCTTCTTGTCAAATTAAAATCAAATTCGAAATTGTTATATTCAAACCTGTCATCATCAATTTGGTTAATTTGAATGTTATTTCGTCTTAAAAATGCTTTGAACATTAAGAATGATGCGGAATCACTTAAATTAGTAGTGTTTTTAATATTTTGAGCAATTTCCTCGCTGTGTGAGTCATCATTAAGAAATAATGCTGCTACTTCATCAGAAAAACAAAACTTGTAAAATAATGAACTAATTATAAATTTTTCATTTTCAATGTTTTCATTTTCATCATCTTCAAAATCATCATCTTGAAAATTAAAATTTTGAAAGTCATTATCATCATCTTCATCATCCATATTGTCAAAAACTTGTCTACTTATATTTTTAGATGCTGTTGAAATTATAATGTCAATTTCATTTTGAGTTACATTGATTTTGTCTTGACTTTGAGAAAGAAAATTTCTGTAATTTTCACACTCTTCATTAATAATTTGTAAAAGAAACATACCTTCTAAAGGTGTTCCAGCCATTGGGTTTTTATGAAGATTTTCTTTTAATGAATTTCTAATTTCATTTTCAAGTTTTTCGACTAATATTCTGATGATTGTATTTTTATCCATTAAAATATTTTTAAGATTTTTTTTCTACGTTGCTAAATAACATTACTGCCAACGTTTTGTGGCTTTGCGAGGTGGCAAATAATTGAACACCAAGCGTTTACCGATTAATAATTAATTTTGTTTATTCACTTTCCTTTCGGATAAATCCTGAACTTTGCCATCTTGCAAAACCGCTGTTAGCAGGCGTTATTTTTTTGATTTGTCGTTCTTCTCGCTAAATTATTAAAATATTTCTTATTTTCGTTTTTCTAACTTCACGTTTTTATGAAAGATACTTTTTACACTGTTTCACTTACAATAGCTTTTTCTTTGTTACTGCTTTTCATGTATTATCGAGTTAGCAATCTTGAACATAAATACGAAACTCTAAAGGAAGCAAATGTAAGACTTAAATCAAATTTACCTCTTACAGATGCTCAGATAAAAGAACGTCAGTTTAAAGAAGAAATGTATATCCGACAGCAAGAAAAAGATACAACTTTAATTTTAAGTGTTATTGGTTTTAGTCTTGTTTTTGCGGGCTTTCTCTCGTTCAAGCTTTTCGATGATAGAGTCAAAATTATCAATACATCCTTTGAAAGTAGCATTCATACTGTCAATAGTAGAATTGATGCTTTTATCGAGACAATCAATAGCATAACAACCAATTACGAAACCAATTATAAAAATATAGAACATACAATTTATGATTTAAAAAATGATTTTGATTATGAATTAGTCACACTGAAACAAAATGAGGCAAAACAAGCTTTAAGTAACCAAAATTTAAATGGTTATATTTTTTATAGTTTATATAGCTATCGTTTCAGTGCTAAATGTATTCTTTATTATAGAAGAATTGGCAGTAACCTATCAGAAAATTTGCTTGCATTTATGAATAATAGTATTGAATCTTTTAGATTAGATTTAATTTCTATTTTAAGTTTCGATAATACTGAAAAGATTTTGCTATCTGTAAAAGATAAAGAAACTATAGTTAACTTAATAAAAGAAATAAACAAAGTTGGTGATACTAAAACATTTGACAAATTAAATTTAGTATACTCACTTTTAGAGTTTAAAGATTAAAATCTTCCGTCATTTTTTATTTAAGTTTCTAAACACAATCAAAATAAAACCTCTTTTACGGTTTCTTGGTTCATAATGACTGCTAACGACTCGGCTAAACGCTGTGGCGGTTTACGACCACCAACTTTTCAATTTAGACCAAAAGTTTGTTTTATTATTTATTGTATCATTTACAGATTCATCCGCCATTGCGTTTGAGCCATTGTTAACAGCTATTATTTCTTCTTTAATTCCATTTAAACACCTTTTTGCCCAATCACTAAATTCTTCATTTTCTTCTACATCTGGATTAAAGTACCATTTATAGAATTCTACTGGTTCGGCAGGAAACTTCTTATAATCCCATGCTCCATCATCAGTCCAGATAAATCCATTCGTTAATTCAGCTATTGAAGCACTAATTAATCCATATGATAAGTTTATTAATCCTGTTTGTCCCATAGACCTTCTTAAAGTCCAATATCTATTGAGATTTTTTACTTTTTCAATTTTGCTATCAAAATCTTCAATTGTTGAATTGTTTGCTTTAAAGTCATCAAGCCTCCACCAAGGATCATTTGGTTCTGATAAATCTTTCAAAACTTCACAATAAGAATCAGTTCCTCCCGCTACTCCATCAATTTTAAACCAAACATATTCGTCTTCTTGCCATTCAAATGCAGAATCAAGATTAATTTCTTTAACATACTTTTCTGAATTCTCGTGTAAGTTAATATTCAATGAAATATCCTTGTCAATATTATTTTGCTTCAAAAATGAGTTTATCCTTTTTTCAGATAATTCAACAACTTGCCTAAACGTAATTTCGGTTGTTTCAATTGGTATGACTTCAAATGTTGTACTCATTCTTCTTAATTGCTGTTAACTAGTAAATATACACAAGTTTATATAACTTTTTTCAAACCACAAAATAACTACTCAAGTTTTTTCCTATTAGTTTCATCCACCAAAATATCCAAAGGGCTTTTTATTTTATCCACCGCACTTTTGGTCAAATGTGTATAAATGGTGGTGGTCTTAATACTCGAGTGTCCCAAGAATTGTTGAATATAGCGTATGTCCGTGCCATTCTCCAACAAATGGGTAGCAAAACTGTGCCGTAAAGTATGAACCGTTGCCTTTTTGCTTAATCCGCTTTTCACCAATGCTTGCCGCATAACAGTTTGAACACTCGTAGTGCTGTAAGGCTCTCCGGCAAATTGTCCTTCAAAAACATACTGCTTGCCTTTGTACATTTCTTTATAAACCCGTAACGACTGAATAATCGAGTACGGCAACATCACCATACGGTCTTTTTTGCCTTTGGCGTTTTTTAAGTGAATTTTATGTTCATCAAACAAAATATCGGTCCATTGTAAGGTTACAATTTCGCTTACGCGAAGGCCGGCTCCATACCCAATCAATAAAAGTAATTTATGTTTGGGGTTGTCTACTGCCTTAAACACTTGCAAACACTCCTCCATGGTGAGCACCGTTGGCAACTTTTTCTCTTTCTTAGGTCGGGGCAATTTAAACGTGTAATATTTTTTACCTAACACCTGATGATAATAAAATTGAATACTATTTACCATCGTATGTCCGCTTGAGGCACTTAATCCGCGTTCCATCAAAGTGGCCAAATAACCAACAATAGCATCTTGTTCAATGGTTGCCGGATCTTGAAAGTCAAACTGCTTTAAAAACTGAATAAATGCACTACTGTAGGAATGTAAGGTGTTATGGCTATAATTAAAGGCCAAAATGGTATCCATCATTTTAGACACAAAAGGCCTTCCAACCTCCGGAACTTGGTCAAAAATACGCGTCTTGGCATTGCGTAACTCAATTTGTTTTCGGTTAGGTAAATGTTTCTTTTGCAGATAGTTGGACGGAAGCTCATTGACCATTTCAATTGACAAAACTTCCATTTGTAAACCTAAACTCTCATAGGCAACCGGAGCAGCAGGAATTAAATAACAATCTTTTATTTTGCTGTAGCGAGCCATCGAAAAACGTTTGATTTTTTCATGTACGGCTACCAATTTAGGAACATACACTTCCATCCAAGCCACATCTTCCAAATGAGGCTTCAGAATGATTTTTTCACCTTTATAACTTCGCTCTTTACTGAGGTAATCTTCACCAAAAAAATGAGGGGTTTCAAGAATTTGTTCTACCGATTTTTTTACATCCGGATGCCGCAGGGCCATATAGCATTTATAATTGGCATTCCAATAAACTCCCTTTACCGATAACAATTGTTTGCTAATCGATTGCTGATAATGCATTTTAAAAACCCAATACTTTCCAATATTGGTCAACAACTCCAGGCGTAATTTTTCTTTAAGTGATTGCTCCACTTTATGTTCAGGGTTGTTTAGTGGTGGTAAACCTAACTGAATCTCGCTTGTCGCTATGGGTGGAAGGTCACGGCTACTCGTTTCGCCGGCCACCGGTTGCTGGATCTGTAAATCAGGAAATAAAGTTTTGAGCTGTTGATACGCTGCTTTATTGTAATCAATGTACCAACAGGTAAAGGTCTTGCTGTATGTAGCACCAATCCCTTTTAGTTGCTGCTGTATCGCATAATTCTTTTCAAAAAAAATCCCGATGCGAATCGCTCCTCTGTGCTCAATTTTTCGGATAGTTATAGTCATATGGCGTGTAATTGAAAAACAAATATATAAAAAAAATGAAATAAAAAAGGTGCTGAGGTACTGAGGTGCTGAGGTACTGAGTAACTGAGTGGCTGAGTGGCTGAGAGGCTGAGTAGCTGAGTAAAAAGTAAAACTTAATGAACCTTACATAAAGCTTAACTCCTTAATGTTAAAAAAAGAAAATATAATACTACAAAAAAACACAAAAAAAGACCCTTTTTTCGGGTTTTGTTCCACATTTGTTCGATACAGCTTCCGTATTTGTTCGGAAAACGACCCCTTTTTCCGAACACGGTTCGAACAAATCCCGAACGAGACCCGAACCAAACCTCTTTTTGTTCGGAAATTTTGAAGGAATTAAGGTACTGAGGCACTGAGAAGCTAAGTTTTTTTCATGCTGAGAAAGAGAGCCGTATTTCAAAAAAGAAAAAGGATTGCACTTACGAATCCGTTTACATCCATTTTCGCTAAGCGAATCCAAAAATCATTTTCATCCTTTCCATCCGCGTCATCCGCGTTCCAATTTCAACAAATTATGATGGTTACAACTTTTCTTTGAACGGAGAAAGCGGATTAACTAATTGACACATTGATGAGATGTCACCTATCGTCGACATGACAAGATTGCGAGGGATTTAGTGGTAAAAAAGAGTGTAACTGCTTTATCTAAATCCGTTCCGAAACTACCCAATACGCGTTCCCATTTCAACAAGTAGTATGGTTACAACTTTTCTTTGAACGGAGCATGACACAGTAGGTGGAAGAGAAAAAATAATCAATAGGAAATGTTAGCTAAAGTAAACAAAGAAATGCAGCGTCTTTGGGTCTTTGCGTCTTTGCGAGAAAAAAAAAGTGAAACGTCTTAGCGAACTTAGTGCCTCCTTTGTGTCCTTTGCGGTTAAAAAAACATAATCAATGAAAAATTAAGCACACACGAATCCGCCTTCATCCGCTTTCGCAAAGCGAATCGAAAAAAAATCCGTGAAAATTTTTTCCATCCGCGTCATCCGCGTTCCAATTTCAACAAGTAGGATGGTTACAACTTTTCTTTGAACGGAGAAAGCAAATTGACGAATTGCCAAATACACAATTAACCCTCCATAATAAAATTATCCTAAAATAAATCCCAAGAACCATCTTGTTAATTGGTTTTTAGTAATTTTGATAAATGTTGCCATCCATCATTCAATTCTTCTTGCTATGACAAATAAAATTTCCTTTCAGTTTATCAGTGAACCAACCGATGTTAATTTTGGTGGCAAAGTACACGGCGGTGTCGTGATGAAATGGATAGACCAAACCGCTTACACCTGTGCACGAAGCTGGGCAGAAACCTATTGCGTAACCGTCTATGTGGGCGGAATCCGTTTTTATAAACCCATCAGCATTGGCGAAGTCATCAAAATTGAAGCCACCGTGGTCTACACCCGCAAAACCAGTATTCACATTGCGGTTGATGTCTATTCCCGCACTTTTTCCACCCAAAAATTTGAGAAAAAAACCCACTGCATCATCGTGTTTGTATCCGTAGATGAAAACGGAAAACCTTTAGAAGTAAAAAAATGGACACCAACTTCTGATTCCGAAAAGAAAATGGAAGAATATGCTATCAAATTAAATGCGTTACGCAAACAAATTAGCGACGAAATGATGCCGTTTGTGAGTATATAATAACCTTTGAAAAAGATTACCAAACAAACAAAAATCAAAAAAATTAAGTACATTTGTAACTTACTTCTAAGTGACAGTTTCTCTTAAATTAATTTTTATTTATATTGCTTTAATCTATTTACAGTAATGTTATAATGAGGTTATAGCGTGTTTATAGCGTACCAAAGGTTGATCATAGGTTGTTATACTTCATATAAAAGGCTGATCAAAAGCAAGTCAAATAAAAGGCAACTTAAAATTTGCTTTTATAAATAATGAACTTAAATAAATCTAAACAACCATTGTAGTATCAGCGTTTTTAGTAATTTTGGCAAAAATTTACGTTTGAGAACTTTTCTTTTTATCGTTTTCTGTTTAATTTGCTTTCAACAAAGTTGGAGTCAAAAAAGCAAAGAAATCTTTGTGGAATACTCCGAATTTTTTGATGTAGACGAAGCATTATATCCCGATGCCGTTCTGTTAACCGGTAACGTTCGCGTGAGCCATGACGGAGCCACTATGTTTTGCAACAAAGCCTATTTGTTTAAAAAAGAAAATTACATCAAAGCGTTTGGCGAGGTGCGAATGATTCAAGGCGACACCATCACCATGACCAGCACCTATGCCGAATACAATGGAGAGAATAAACAAGCCTATGCTTCAGGCAATGTGGTGATGAGTTCACCCAGCTCAACGTTAGAAACGGATGTACTTTATTTTGACCGAAATGCTCAACAAGCTTTTTACAAAACCGGAGGAACGATAAAAGACAAAGAAAACACCTTGGTTAGTCAAGCCGGAACCTACGTTATTCAGCGAAAAATGTATCAGTTCAGAAATGCAGTCACCATCACCAACCCCAAATACGTCATCAAAACCAATCACTTGGATTATTATGAAAAAGTGGGACATGCCTACCTCTTCGGCCCTTCAACCATCACCAGTAAAGAAAATTACATCTATACCGAAAAAGGGTTTTACGACACCAAGAAAAACTTCTCCCATTTTGTCAAAAACTCCTACATCAAATACAACAATCGCTTGATTGAGGGCGATAGTTTGTATTACGACAGAAACCGTGAATTTGCATCGGCTACACGAAATGTAAAAGTAACAGATTCCATCAACAACAGCGTCGTAAAAGGCCATTACGGTGAAGTGTATCGGGAAAAAGATTCGCTTATGATGACCAAAAGAGCGGTAGCCATGACCTTGGTGGAACAAGACACCCTGTACATTCACGGAAAAAAACTAATCGTTACCGGAAAACCCGAAAACCGAGTGGTTAGAGCGTTTAACAATGTCCGCTTTTTTAAAATAGACATGAGCGGTAAATGTGATTCACTCCATTCCGATGAAAAAACCGGGCTAACCAAGCTCATCAAAAACCCGGTGATGTGGAATTTTGATAACCAAATGACCGGCGATGTCATGCATCTAATTTCCAATAAAGAAACAGAAAAATTGGATTCTTTAAAAGTGTTAGGAAATACTTTTATTGCGTCAAAAGATACCATTGGCACAGGCTATAACCAAGTGAAAGGGTTAAACCTTTATGGTAAATTCAGAGACAATAAATTGTATGAAGTGGATGTTGTTAAAAACACTGAAGTCATTTATTACATGCGTAATGAAAACCAAGAACTCATCGGGATTAACAAAAGTAAAAGCAGTAGCATTAACATGACGCTGGATGGAAATCAAATTGATACAATTACCTTTATTAAACAAGTGGAAGGAGAAGTTTATCCCGAAGCAGAATTGCCCGAAAATGCTCGAAAACTCAGGGGATTTATTTGGCGAGGCGAAGAACGTATCAAATCCAAAGAAGATATTTTTCCTCCCGAAGAAAACGAATACAATGAAAAAATGATGGAAGAGAAAAAAGCCGAAGATGCCATGGAAGCAGTGCCCTTGGAAGTGAGACAAGAAACGTTAGAAGGTCAAGTAACGGAAGAAAAGAAAGAAAAGAAAAAAGACAGTTAGAATATTGCGTAGTCAGGATCACCCTTTACCAATTACCTATACCCTTTTACCATAATGAAAGAAGATTTCCTTAAATACCAAGCCCAAACTTCCCCCTATCCGCTTGCGATGGAAGTTTCGCATGCCAAAGGAAGTTATATTTATGACACCCATAACAAAAAATATTTAGATTTTGTCGCCGGTGTTTCAGCGTGCAGTTTGGGACATCAACATCCGAGAGTAAACCAAGCCATCAAAGACCAACTAGACCAGTATTCACATGTGATGGTGTACGGCGAATATGCTCAACACCCGGCTGTTGAATTCTGTAAACTTTTGGCAGCAAATATGCCGGAACCACTCAACAAAACTTACTTAGTCAATTCCGGAACCGAAGCCACCGAAGGGGCGTTAAAACTCGTCCGTCGAGTTACGGGCAGAAGTCAATTGATTTCTTGTTATAATGCCTATCATGGCAACACGATAGGCTCCATGAGTGTCATGGGTTTTGAAGAACGCAAACAAGTTTTTCGTCCACTTATTCCCGATGTAGATTTTATTACGTTTAATAATTTGGATGACATTCAAAAAATTACCACCAAAACCGCAGGCGTCATTGTAGAAAGTATTCAAGGAGGAGCCGGATTCATTCAACCGGAAAATGGATTTTTAACCAAAGTCAAGCAACGTTGTGAAGAAGTCGGTGCGTTGATGATTATCGATGAGATTCAACCCGGCTTTGGTAGAACCGGAAAAATGTTCGGTTTTGAAAACTATAATGTGGTTCCCGACGTAGTTATTATGGGCAAAGGAATGGGTGGCGGAATGCCGGTTGGTGCTTTTACGGCCAGAGCGGAATACATGGATTTGTTAAGTCATGATCCAAAATTAGGTCATATAACCACTTTTGGCGGACATCCTGTCATAGCAGCCGCTTGTTTGGCAACCCTTCGGGAAGTCACTGAAACCAACCTAATGGCTCAAACGTTGGAAAAAGAAAAACTGTTCAGACAACTTTTGGTACATCCTTTGATAAAAGAAATAAGAGGAAAAGGATTAATGTTGGCCGCAATGGTGGAAACACCGGAAATTACCAATGAAGTGATTTTCAAATGCCAAGACAAAGGTTTAATTCTTTTTTGGTTGCTGTTTGAAGGAAAAGCAATCCGAATTACACCACCCTTAACCATTTCTGAAGAAGAAATTAGAGAAGGTTGCAGCATTTTATTAGAAGCTTTAGAAGAACTAAGGACTAAGAACTAAGGACTAACCACTAAGGACTAAGGACTAAGAACTAAGAACCAAAAAAACTGTTAATTAAATTGTTTACAACAATTCCATAAAAAAATAGAATCAGAGCAATCCTTTCCTAATTTAGAGAAGGATAATTTTAAAACAATCGAGTATGCATTTAAGTCACGAAGAAGACGATTACAACGTATCCTTATCGAGATTTGAATCGATGTTGAAAACCAATAAAGTTTTCTTTTTCGATTCCGAGGAATTTGAAGAAATTATTCTTCACTATCTCGATATGGGTAAAGCATCTCTGGCCAAAAAAGCCTTGAAATTAGCTCTCGAACAACACCCAAGATCAACCGGTTTAAAACTGGTTCAGATTGAAATGTTGATTTATGACGACAAACTTGATGCAGCTGAAAAAATGCTCAACGAGTTGTATGCCATTGAACCCCACAATGAAGAGATTTACATCCAAAAAGCAAACATCTATTCCAAACGTGACCAACACGAAAAAGCAATCGAGGAATTGGAAAAAGCATTACAATTTACCGATGATTATGCCGATGTGTACAATTTAATGGGAATGGAATACCTCTTCATGGACAACCTGGAATTGGCAAAACACAATTTCATTAAATGTTTAGAAGTAGATGTCGAAGACCAAGCTGCCTTGTATAATGTTGTCTATTGTTTTGAATTTCTCGACCAACAACAAGAGGCAATTGCTTACTTAGAAAAGTACATCGATAAAAATCCATACAGCGAAATCGCTTGGCACCAACAAGGGAGATTGAGTTACAGCATCAAAAACTACGAAAATGCGTTGCGTTGTTTTGATTATGCCACCTTAATTGACGACGAATTTATTGGTGCCTTCATGGAAAAAGGGAAATCACTCGAAAAACTAAAACGTTTTGAAGAAGCCATAGAAGCCTACGAACGGACCATCGAATTAGAAGACCCTACCTCCTATGCGTTATTACGAATAGGCAAATGCCATGAAAAGTTAGGCAACAAAGCCGAAGCCATCAAGTTTTACAACAAAACCGTTCATGAAGATCCATTGTTAGACAAAGGTTGGATTGCCATAACTGATTTTTACATTCGTTTAAAAAACTTTCAAAAAGCCTTGTTTTATGTCAACAAAGCCTTGGCCATTGACAATGAAAACCAATTGTATTGGAAACGCTATGCCACCATTAACCGCAATATGAATTTTTATGAAGAAGCGGAATTTGGTTATCGAAAAGCAGTTGAATTTGGCGATGCTCATTTAGACACGTGGTTGTTTTGGATTGATATTCTTCAATTTTTAGGAGAGTTTGACAGTGCCATTCAAACGTTATTGCAAGCTTCCGAATTTTTCCCGGACGAATATCAAATAGAATACCGTTTAGCAGGAATGTACTATATGTTACAACAAAATGACAAAGGCAAGTTTCACCTAACCAACGGTTTGCAACTGAACGCCAATAACAGAACATTAATGGAAGAATTGTTTCCTGTTGTTTGGAATAAAAAAATAGTGCAAAATGTAATTTCAAAACATGTAAAATCTTAGCCTAATTTCCAACTTAATTATAAAATTTTCCCTAATTTGCGTTCCGTTTCAATAGGCGGAACGCTTTTTTTATGAGAAAACTTTTTCCCGATTATTTCTTTATAACCCTCAAAGGCATGGCGATGGGTGCTGCCGATGTAGTTCCCGGTGTTTCCGGTGGAACAATTGCTTTTATTTCCGGTATTTATCAAGAGTTAATTGACACCATCAACAAAGTAGATTTTTCTTTTTTTTCATCATGGAAAAAAAACGGATTCAAAATCGCTTGGCAACAAATTAATGGAAGTTTTCTGTTGGCACTTTTGAGCGGAATTGCCCTTAGCATATTATCCCTCTCCAAAGTCATTACCCATCTTTTGGAAACGCAGCCCATCTTGGTATGGTCGTTTTTCTTTGGATTAGTAATTGCCAGCATCTTTTTTGTGGGGAAACAAATTACTAAATTTAATCTTGCCGCATGGCTAACTTTTATCATCGGAACAGCTCTTTCCTACTATATCACTATTGCCGAACCAATTGCCTCACCGGATAGTTATTTTTATCTATTCATTTCCGGATTTATAGCCATTATTGCAATGATTTTACCCGGCGTTTCCGGTGCGTTTATTTTACTGTTAATGGGTTCTTATGCTGTTGTAATCGGGACAATTAACCAATTTAGAGAAGCCTTAATTGGATTCAACTTGCAGCTTCTTGGACAAGCTGTTTTAAAATTAGGTACCTTTGCTATTGGTGCTATTTTAGGACTCAAATTGTTTTCAAAAGTATTGCATTGGATGTTTGACAACCAACGAAATGCTACGTTGGCATTGCTCACCGGATTTATGTTGGGTTCGCTCAACAAAGTGTGGCCATGGAAAAAAGTTTTGTCAACCCGAATTGATTCACACGGAAACGAAGTACCATTTATGGAAAAAAGCATTCTTCCACAGTATTTTGAAGGCGAAAATCACTTAATGATGGCTATTGTGTTGATGGTTTTCGGATTTTTGACTATATTTATTCTGGAAAAAGCAGCCGTTAAATTCGCTAAATAAATGCAAGTCCAACGTTCCCTTTCCGATAAAATTTTTCTTGTCCTAAAAGGGATTGCAATGGGTTTGGCCAATAAAATCCCGGGAGTTTCCGGTGGTGTTGTAGCTTTTGTGGCAGGTTTTTATGAAGAGTTTATTTATTCGTTTAAACGAGTCAACAAAACGGCATTCAAATTTTTAATTGCCGGAAGATTCAAAAGTTTATACCGCTACATCAACGGACCGTTTTTGTCCTTGTTAATTCTTGGTATCATCATAAGCTTCTTTAGTATTTCCAAAATTTTGGATTTTTTACTTACCCGTTATGAGATTCAAGTGTGGGCTTGTTTTTTTGGGATGATTATTGGTTCCATTTATTACATCAACAAAGATTTTGAAGGTACTTGGACAAAAACGGCACGAACAGCACTAATTGTTGGAGCTTTACTCGGCATCGGTATTAGTTTTTTTGATCCGGCTACCGAAAATTCAAATCTTCTTTTCGTTTTTCTATGTGGCATTATTAGTGTTTCCGGAATGACTTTACCCGGTCTTTCCGGTTCCTTCATCATGATGTTGATGGGCAATTACGTCTTACTTTTAGTTGATTCAGTTAATTCCTTATACGACACGATTGCTGATATTCTCGTAGGCGATTTTAGTTTTGTTAATGATACCGGACGTATACATTTACTAAAAGTTTTGGTTTCGTTTACACTGGGTTCCCTAACAGGATTAGTTACATTTTCAAATTTATTGAGTTATTTAATAAAACATTTCAAAAAAGTCACTTATGCTTCTATTCTGGGCTTTATCATTGGCTCATTAGGAGTAGTTTGGCCATGGAAACATAAAATTTATGCAACACAAAACGGCAACCTGCTTGTTGATAGAAACGGGAATCATATTGTAGCCACCTATAAACGCTATTTACCCGAAATGTCAGCCGACACTTTATGGGCTGTTTTTTATATATTTGTTGGTATTGTATTAGTATTAGGCTTAGAATGGTATGGAGCACGCACTCGAAAAAAATAGGCTTTACGGTTTAATTGGAAAGAACATTAGTTACTCTTTTTCTAAAAAATATTTTAATGACAAATTTGAAAAAGAAGAACTGACCGGTTGTTTTTATGAAAATTTTGACCTGCAAGCCATCAACCAATTCCCTAAAATTATTCGAGAAAATCCAAATTTAAGAGGTTTGAATGTTACTATTCCTTATAAAGAAAAAATCATACCTTATCTCGATAAATTGGATGAAAATGCTTCAAAAATTGGTGCGGTTAATTGCATAAAAATCACAAAGAAAGGAAAGATAAAAGGGTATAACACGGATTATTATGGTTTCAAAAAATCATTAGAACCTTTGTTACAATCGCATCATCAAAAAGCTTTAATCCTGGGAACCGGTGGAGCTTCCAAAGCAGTCGCTTTTGCGTTGGAGAAATTGGGTATTTTATACACATTTGTTTCAAGAAGCAAAAAAGAAAATGCCTTGGATTATAAATACATCAATGCCACTACCTTCGATAATTACCAAATAATAATCAACTGCACCCCACTTGGAACGCACCCGAACGTAGAGGAATTCCCTCCAATTCTGTATGAATTTTTCACGAAAGAACATATCGCCTTTGATTTAATCTATAATCCCGAAGAAACTGAATTCCTAAAACGTGCCAAAGCCAAAAATGCTGTCACCAAAAACGGTTATGAAATGCTGGTGTTTCAGGCTGAAAAAGGGTGGAAAATTTGGAATAAATAGAGTTAGTTTTTGTTTCAAGTTTAATGTTACAAGTTGCTGAACCTGAAACCTGAAACTTTTCAATCGCATCGCTTTTTTTAAAAGCACACGGATTAAACAGATAAAACTGATTTTCATGGATTTTGATAGCTTTGCTATGGTGGATTTTCAAGGATACGCTTTGAGAACATTTTCATTTGAACAAATCTCAAACTTGAAACCTGAAACTTGAAACCCAACTACATTTCCCTCCTTGCCCCGAAAGGAGCGGCATCCTTTGTGGAGTCCCGATAGCTAAAGGAGAGCAAAAAACAGAGCGGATTGCGGGAAAATGGTTGGCTGAAAATGCCCGAGCCATTCGCTTCAAAAAACTAAAAACAACTTTAAAAGTGTGATTCCTTTGAATTTTGCGAACACTTTATTATCTTTCGCCTTTATTATATGAACCTTAAACATTTGTTCGATGTTAGAAGAAAAGAATGATAACCTGTCGCCAATTGAGAATGAGACAGATGGAAACCAAGAAAACGTTTTAAATAACGAAATCAAAGAAACTGCTGAAACCGTTTCGGAAGAAGTTGAAACCGCTCCGTTAACTTCCGTAGAGGAAGAAGTGGTGGTGGAAATCTCTCCCGAAGAATTGGCTGATGACAGTCCGATGACCGAAAGTGAACATCAAAAAGCATTGAATGCCATTGATGATTCGAATGCGGAAGAAAGCGAGGATGAAACGTTGAAAGACCGCCACAACATTCCTTTATTGGATTATCATGCCATGTCGATGGAAACGTTGGTGGATGAACTGGAAAAACTTTCTACGGTTGAAAAAGTCATGTCGATCAAAGAACATGTTGAGGAAATTAAAAAAGAATTTTTATCGAAATACAATCATTTTATTGATGAAAAAAGGGATGAGTTTTTAGCTGAAAATCCGGATTCTACAGAGGATTTTGAATATCATTTGCCTTTAAAACCAAAATTTGATTCGCTCTACAAACTCATTAAAGGAAAGCAAAACGCTCACTTTAAAAGTTTGCAAAACAATTTACAAGCTAATTTGAACAGAAGATTAGCAATTGTGGAAGAAATTAAAAACCTCATCAATCCGCAAGAAAACATTAAAGATACGTTGAAACACTTTAATGAATTGCGTGATGAATGGAGAAATATTGGTCCAATCCCGCGAGACAAATACAACCATGTGTGGAATAACTATCATTTTCATGTAGAAAATTTTTATGATTATCTGCACTTAGATCGCGAAGCAAGGGATTTAGATTTTAAACACAATTTGGAGCAAAAACAAAAAATTATAGCTCGTGTAGAAGAATTGGTAAACGAAGAAGACATAACCAAAGCCTTCCGTGAACTACAAGATTTGCACCGTATTTGGAAAGAAGAAATCGGACCGGTAGACAGAGAACACCGTGAAGAGATTTGGAATCAATTTAGTGCATTAACGAAGCAAATGCATGACAAACGCGAAAGTTTGTTTGCTAATCAACGTGAAAAAGAAGTTGCCAATTTAGAGCGAAAAAAAGCCATTATTGCCGAAATTGAAGAATTAGCAAAAGTGGAAGTAACCGCTCATTCACAATGGCAAGGATATATAGAAAAAGTAGAAAAACTCAGAAATGACTTCTTTTCTGCCGGTAAAGTACCCAGTGAAGTGAATGAAGATACGTGGGCTGAGTTTAAGACTGCCGTTCGCAATTTCAATTCGCACAAAAATGCTTTTTATAAAGACATTAAAAAGGAACAAAGCGATAATTTAAATAAAAAATTAGCTTTGGTTGAAAAAGCAAAAGCGATGAGTACAAGTGAAGATTTTGCTGCTACAACACCGCTTATGAAACAAATTCAAGAGGAATGGAAACAAATAGGTCATGTTCCTCGTAAATATTCCGATAAGATTTGGAAAGAATTCAAAGAGGCTTGTAATCACTATTTCGATCGAATGAAAGCCACGAGAAACGAAGCAAATTCAGAGGAAATTGAAGCCTTTGACAAGAAAAAAGCTTATTTGGATTCCATGAAAGATTTTGAATTAGTAGGTGATCACAAAACCGATTTAGAGGCCATCAAAGCTCACATTGAACAATGGAAATCGTTTGGTAAAGTACCTTTTTCCAGAAGACATATTGAAGGAAAGTTTAATAAGATTTTGGATGCCTTGTTTGAAAAATTAAGTTTGAGCAAAAAAGAAGGCGATATGATGCGTTTTTCCAACAAATTAGAGCAACTAGCCGGTTCGGATGACAGCAGAAAATTGGAAGGCGAAAAAATATTTATCATACGTAAAATTGATGAAATTCAATCTGAAATTTTTCAGTTAGAAAACAACATTCAGTTTTTTACAAATGCTAAAAAAGACAATCCGCTTGTGAAAGAAGTATTAAAAAACATCGAAAAGCATAAAGACGAATTGGAAACTTGGAAAGACAAGTTGAAACAATTGCGAAATTTATCGCAAGAATAAAAAAAATATTTTCATAAAAAAACCATTCTGACTCAGAATGGTTTTTTTTATATCAAAATCAGCACAGCGATTAGTATGAAAACCACAATTTGAAACCATTTTAAAAAAACGGAAAATGTGTTGTTATTTCGGATGAAAACAGTAAGCTTATCCGCTAAAATACTTACCAAAGAAAAAATCACAAAAGCTTGTAGCATAAATAAAAAGCCAAGTAAATAAATTTGCTGTGTTACATTGCCTAATTTTTCATCGATAAAACCCGGAAAGAAAGCTAAGAAAAACAAAGTCACTTTCGGGTTGAGCACATTCATTATAAAACCTTGTTTGAATAATGAAAATAAGGACTTCTTTTTGCTAATATTCGATTTTAAATTAATGGAAGCCGGTGCTTTATACACTTGAAAAGCAATCCAAAGTAAATAACAAGCACCTAGAATTTTGATTCCCGTAAAGATTATTTCAGATTGTTTAATTATGGCGGAAATTCCTAAAGCAATTAATGTCGTATGCACCAAAATACCGGAAACCAAACCGGCCGCTGTGGCTATTCCGAACTTTTTTCCATTGGAAATACTTTGCGTCAAGACGTATAAAATATCCGGTCCGGGAGAGAGTGTTAGGGCGATGGATGCGAGGAGGAATGTAGTAAACATAGTTTGCAGTTTGCAGTCGCAGTATTCAGTCAGGGTTTAGTCAACAAACAACTGAAAAAAAACAACTTTAATTATTACTTAAAATCCGCTCATTAATTTCCTTAATCAACTTCGGCCCTTCATAAATAAAACCGGTGTAAAGCTGCACCAAACTTGCTCCGGCATTCAACTTTTCGATTGCATCATCGGCAGAATGAATTCCACCCACACCAATAATTGGAAAGGATTTATTGCTTTTCTCACTCAAAAAACGAATCACTTCAGTGGAACGGTTGGTTAATGGCTTTCCGCTCAGTCCACCCATTTCAGATTTATTCTCCGATTGTAAACCTTCGCGGGAAAGCGTTGTATTGGTCGCAATTACTCCGGCTATTTTGGTTTCATTGACAATGTCAATAATATCCAACAATTGTTCATTGGTTAAATCCGGTGCAATCTTGAGTAAGATTGGTTTTTGTTTCGGTTTTTGTGAATTCAGATTCTGAAGCGTTTGCAATAATTGCGTCAATGGTTCTTTTTCTTGTAACGCTCGCAAATTAGGTGTGTTGGGCGAACTTACATTCACCACAAAATAATCAACGTGTGGAAATAACGCTTCAAAACAAATTTCGTAATCGGAAGTAGCTTCTTCGTTAGGTGTATTTTTATTTTTTCCAATATTTCCACCAATTAAAACGCCATTATTTTTTTTTAATCGTTCCACCGCCTCCAAAACACCGCCATTATTGAAACCCATACGGTTTATGATGGCTGAATCTTCTTTTAGGCGAAACAAACGCTTTTTAGGGTTTCCTTCTTGAGGTTTTGGGGTTAAGGTACCTATTTCAATAAAACCAAAACCAAAATTGGACAATTCTTGATATAATTTGGCATCTTTATCAAAACCGGCTGCCAAACCAACCGGATTTTTAAACTTCAAACCAAATACTTCTCGTTCTAATTTAGGATTTTTCACTTCATAAATCGATTGAAAAAGTAATCCAAAACCGGGAATTTTATTTAAAACCCGAATGAGTGAAAACGTAAAATGGTGTACTTGTTCCGGATCGAAACAAAATAAAATAGGTCGAATTAATAATTTATACATGTGGGTTGTGTTGTTGAGCAAAAATAATCATTCTGACTTACATCGCTGCCAAACACGAAATAAAATAATCGATTTCTTCTTTGGTGTTTTGATGATTGAACGAAATGCGAAGACTTGGCTTTTTGAGTTCATCTTCCGATAAAATTTCGGCTAACACATGCGAAGGTTTGATACTTCCCGACTGGCAAGCACTTCCTCGCGAAGCAGCAATTCCTTTCATGTCCAATTCAAATAAAATCATCGTTGTTTTTTCCGGAGCGAAGGGTAATTGAATATTCAAGATAGAATAAAAGGTCTCCAATCCACCGTTGAATTTTATGGAAGGAAATTGTTGTGCTAATTTTTCTATTGTATATTTCTTTAACTCAAAAATGGCACTTCTTTCCGTATCCAAATGATGATAAGCCATTTCTAAGGCTTTGGCCATCCCGGCAATTTGATGAACGGCCTCGGTTCCGGCACGAAGGCCTTTTTCCTGTTCACCACCAAAAATCATGGGTGAAATGATGGTGTTTTTCTTTACAAAAGTAAAACCAATTCCTTTTGGACCATTGAATTTGTGTGCACTCGCAACTAAAAAATCAACCTTGATTTCTTGTAAATCGATTTCCGTTTTACCGATAGATTGCACGGTATCAGAGTGAAAATAGGCATTTGCGGATTTGCACAACTCGCCTACCCGATTCAAATCTAACACTACTCCGGTTTCGTTATTCACGTGCATGAGACTTACTAAAGTAGGTTTTGTATCTTCCAATAAAGTAGCTAATTGCAAATAATCAATATGGCCGTTAGGAAAGATGGTTAGGAATTCAACTTCTATTCCAAACTCTTTTTGTAATTCTAAAATAGGATACAAAACGGCATGATGCTCAATTTTGGTTGAAATAATTCGTTTAACACCCATTTTAGCAACTGCATTTCGCAGAATCCAGTTATTAGCTTCGGTTCCTGAAGAAGTGAAAATGATTTCTTGTGCGGAACAATTTAAGTGTTTGGCTATACTTTTTCTAGCCGATTCCAAAATCACTTTTGCACCTCGTCCGAAACTGTGTGTGGAAGATGGATTACCGAATTCGGTTTGCATCACATTGGCCATTACCTGAATTACTTCGGGGCGTATGGGAGTTGTGGAGGCGTTATCGAGGTATATTTTGTTCATTTTTTTCTATAATTATTTCTTGTAAATGGAACACGGATTTAACAGATTAGCTACGCTAAACGCGGATTTAAGCGGATTTTGATAGCTTCGCTATATTGGATTTGAACGGATTTTGTCCCATTACCAATCACCTTTAACCTATTCCCATTACATAGGAAAGAAACTAATTGCCGTTCCGCCACCGGCTGCTAAATTTAATTTTAATTTGGATTTAGCAGTTACTTCGATGGTTTTAATGGAATACGCTTTTGGATTTTTCTCCCAATGAGCGTCTTTTCCGTCTTGGTAAATGGTGGCTTTGTATTTTTTTCCGGGTGTTAAAAAGTCTAAGGCTATTTCTGTATTTCTAGGATTTTCATCGGTAATAGCTCCTAAAAACCAGGATTCTTTTCCTTTTGCTTTACGAGCGATAGAGACATAATCGCCGGGTTCTGCTTCTAAAATCTCCGTTTTATCCCAATCTACTTCCACATCCTTAATAAATTGAAAAGCATCTAAATGGCGTTCGTAATTTTCAGGCAAGTCGGCCGCCATTTGTAGCGGACTATAAATCGTGACATACAACGCTAATTGTTTAGCCAACGTGGTGTGCACTTGCTCCTTCTTGGTGGCATCATAATGGCTCATTTTAATTTCAAAAATTCCGGGTGTATAATCCATTGGTCCGCCCAAAAAGCGTGTAAACGGCAAAATCGTTTCGTGTGCCGGTGGATTTCCCACACTCCACGCATTGAATTCGTTGCCACGAGCCGCCTCTGCCGCAATGTAATTTGGGTAAGTTCTATGGTAACCCGTTGGTCTGGATGATTCGTGTGAATTAACCATAATTTTATAATCTGCAGCTCTTTCCACTGCGTAATTGAAGTGATTTACCATTGTTTGTCCGTCGTGCCATTCTCCTCTTGGGATGATCTTTCCAACATACCCAGATTTAACTGCATCATAATTATGTTTTTTCATAAATGAAAATGCTCGGTCTAGTCTTCTTTCATAATTGGAAACAGAACCTGAGGTTTCGTGGTGCATGATCATTTTAACACCTTTGGATGCTGCATATTTTTGCACTTCTTCCACATTAAAATCGGGATAGGAAGTGACAAAATCAAAAACATTTTCTTTCCAGTTGCCAAACCAATCTTCCCAACCTACGTTCCATCCTTCCACTAAAACGCCATCAAATCCGTGTTTTGCTGCAAAATCGATGTATTTTTTTGTGTTTTCGGTGGTTGCTCCGTGTTTTCCGGTTGGTTTTAATTCGGCCTCCTGAGCCATTTGAGCGTTTTGTGAACCCGCATAATCCCAAGTGGCTTTGCCTACGTGCATTTCCCACCAAATTCCAACGTATTTCATCGGTTTTATCCAAGAAGTATCTTCAATTTTGGAGGGTTCGTTCAAATTTAAGACCATTTTGGAGGCCAAAATTATTCGAGCATCATCGCTTACCATAATCGTTCTCCATGGTGTGTTTGCAGGAGCTTGTAAATAGGCTTTATCGCCAATGGCATTGGGAACCAAATGCGATTGCATCTGAAACGATTTTGTATACACATCCAAATGCATAATCGGATAATTGACCACAGCGGCTTCAAAGATATTGAGGTATAATCCATCGGCTGATTTCATCATCACCGGCGATTGAATTCTGGATTTTGCCATAGGTCCTTTCATCCCAATTCCATTATTCATGTCTAATTTATCCACATCAATTTGGGACAATTTGGTTTCATTATAGCTATATTCTTGACTGTCATAATCTCCCGGTATCCAAAAAGCTTTATGATCTCCGGTTAATGAAAATTGCGTTTCTTCATCAGCAATAACAAAATAATTTAACTTTTCTTGGGTAGGAATTTCATATCTAAAAGCCAATCCTTCATTAAATAATCGAAAAACTAAATTCATTTTACGACCGGTGGCTTTTTGAAGAAGTTCAACAATCAATTGATTGTGCTGATCGAGAATTTCTTTTTCTTCGCCTAAAACGGGTTTCCATTTGTCTGAAAATGAAGTGGCTTTAGCATTTATTACTTCAAAACCATCCACTAAATTGTCATTATTTTTCAGCACTAATCCCAGATTACTGGGTTGAATAACGCTTTTGTTTTTATATTTTAATTGATAAGTTGGCTTCCCTAATTGATTTAGTTCGAAAATCAGTTCTAATTGATTATCAGGCGATTTTAACGTTTGACCGTTTGTAATTCCAACGAATAGTAAAGAAAAAAAGGCTATGAAATAGTTCATATTTAAATAGTTTATGAAGATATCAAAGATAAGAAATATGGTTAAAATCGTCCTAATTAAAACCAAATGCTTTTTGGAGCGATTAAAAATCCTATTTTTGCTTATAATTTTGATATTCCTATGAGAAAAATAGTTGGTTTTTTTGTGCTTCTTTTTTCGTTAAACGCATGTGATGATGGTGATTTTACTATCGAATCATTTGATTTCACTTCTGCCACAACAAATTCATGTAACAGTGGTGAATCCGGTTTTTTTATTTATAAGATTAATGATAATGAAGCATTAATTCTTCAAATTCCGGAAACTAATTTTGAGAATGAAATCACACCCACGGGCGTACCCAGAACTTTGTCGATCAACAGTACAAACAAAGTAATATACCGACTTTACAATGGTGATTTGAATACAAACGTGATTTGTAATACGATTCCACCAGCCAATCCAACGGTGACTAAAGAATGGAATGCACTTTCGGGAAACATTGAAATTAGCACTTCTGTGAACAAGGAAGTTGATGAAACCACAAACGCATCGGAAATTACAGGATACACCCATTCAATCGTTTTACGTAATGTGAATTTTGATACCGGTAACGGAAACCAACAATTGTTTACGGAATTAGTTTTTGGCGATTATGTTACTTCTTCTTTACGACAAGGCGATTTTGATGTCAATATTGCTCAATGTGGTAGTGATAATTCGTTTTTGTTTAAAATTCCGGTTATTGGTTCTTCTACGCCTGCCAATGTTCCTCCTCAAGCGATGACTTTACGCATTGATCCAAATTTATTTGTTGCTGAAGTCACACCTGAAAATCAACCAAGAACAGCTTTGATAAATGGTACATCAAATTTTTTACAACTTGTTTATTACAATGACATAATTGGCAGTGAGTTTTTGTGTGCAAGTGAAACACCTACATACCCCATTCCAATTGAAGAATTTAATGCAGAAAATGGTGTGACGGATGTAAGTGGAATAATTGAAGTAACCACAACTATTGAATATGAAATCCCGACAGATAACCAAAGTCCGGTCATCGGTCATCGTCATAAAATCATACTTAAGAATGTTACGATGACAAAAGTAAGTTCACCTGAACTACAAATATCTTTTAACTTAGGAAATGTTTATGAGTTTGGAGAATTTGTAATTCTTTTATAATAATTACAACATTTTCTTTTGGATAAAATAGACCTCGGTTGCACCCAATCCGTATTTTTGATAATTGGCATCTTGAAACGTGATGTTATCGTATCTGCCTAATAAAAAATCGAGTTCGGCTTTTAAAACACCTTCGCCAACGCCGTGTATGAAAACGATTCTGGGGATGCGATTTTTTTGAGCAAATTCAAGTTGGCGTTTGGCCGTTTCCATTTGAAGATTTAGAATATCATAGTTGTTCATTCCGCGTTTGGAAGGCACTAATTTTTCGATGTGTAAATCGACCTCCAACACAAATTCATCCTTCTTAGATTTCTTTTCTTTGGTGAAATTTCGTTTGATTGGGTCTATTTTTTCTTTGATGGCACTACTTACTTTTTCTCTTGAAATAAAACCATTTAAATCATTGGAAATGTTTTCTTTAATTAATTCGTTGACAAAATATGTCATCAAAAAACCATCTGTCGTTTCTACCTCAACTTGGTCATTTTTTATTGCTACGACCACTCCGGAAATATCTTCATCCAACGCTGCTACTCTATCTCCAATACTAAATTTCATCATCTTCTTTTTCTTGGTTTCTACTAGGTACTTTTTGCATTAATTTCATTACTCCTATCATTAAAATCACTATGGCGACCACTTTAATATAAATAGCATAATGATGCTCTTTTGGAGTGTAAAAAGCAAAAAAAACGGCAATCAACACGATAGGAATAAATAACTTTTTCATTAAGAAATTTTAGAATTCAAAGGTAAAGATTAAAATAATAATCCCGATAATGAAAATTTAATCTCTTTTTTTTGTAAAATTGTATAGTTAAAAAATATGCTTTATGGAAGAATACATGCTTCCCTGTTTATCAAAAAAACTATTTGGGGTAGATTGCTTCGGTTGTGGTATTCAACGCTCTTTGGCTTTGTTATTACAAGGAGAATTTGAAGCTGCTTTTTATATGTATCCGGCCATTTATACCATGATATTATTCTTTTTATTTATCGGAATCAGTTTGATAGACAAATCAAGGAGTTATCATAAACTAATTGTATTTTTAGGAGTGATTACAGCATTTACAATGGTATTTTCTTATTTTTATAAACTCATTTATTATTAATCAACTAACACATTAAACTTAACATTATGGAAAAACAAAAATTACCTAACCAAACGGCGATTATGATTTTAGGAATAACATCATTTATTGGCTGTTGCTGTACAAATGGTATTTTAGGACTTATTTTAGCCGGAATTGGATTGCATCTAGCCAAAAAAGATGAGAAAATGCATGCTGAAAATCCTGATATTTATGATTTAGGTTCGCTCAAAACTTGGAAAACCATTAACATCATCAGTTTAGTGATTAGTGCAATTTTTGTGCTTTACTTAATTTATTTATTAGCTACCGGAAAATTTGCTGAAAGCATGGAGCAATATGAAGAATTGATGAATCAATTACAAAATCAATAGTTTTAGAATAAAACAATAAAGTTAAAAAGCCACTGAAAAGTGGCTTTTTTTTATCTTTCAAATTCTTTTAATGTTTTGATAATTATCGAAACACAATCGAGTAACTGTTCCTCATTCATCACCAATGGAGGTGCAAAACGAATAATGTTTCCGTGTGTTGGTTTGGCTAAAAGACCGTTTTCTGCCAATTTCATACAAATATCCCATGCCGTAGAACTGTCTTCCGAATCATTGATTACAATGGCATTTAAAAGTCCTTTTCCTCTCACTAAGCTTACAATAGTACTGTTTTGAATGTATTTATTCAATTCACTTCTAAAAAGTTTACCTAAACTTCGTGCGTTTTGAATTAAGTTTTCCTCCTGGATTACCTCTAATGCGGCTGTTGCTACTGCTGCTGCCAATGGATTTCCGCCAAAAGTTGAGCCATGCTGTCCGGGTTTAATTACGTTCATCACTGCATTATCCGCCAAAACAGCAGAAACCGGATAAACTCCACCGGAAATGGCTTTCCCAAGTATTAATAAGTCAGGTTTTACATAAGTTTGCGGATTGCGTTCGCAGTTGTTTTCACAGTTGCAATTGCCACAAACAGCCAGTAAGGAACCGGTTCTGGCAATGCCGGTTTGTACTTCATCAGCAATAAAAAGGACATTATTTTGTTTACAAAGAGCTTTAGCTTTAGCAACAAACTCATCTGAAGGCACATAAACACCGGCCTCTCCTTGAATCGGTTCTACTAAAAATCCGGCAATGTTTTTATTGTTTTCTAAAACATTCTTCAATGCTTCAATATCATCATAGGGAATTTTTATAAAACCTTCCGTGTAAGGACCAAAGTTTTTACGGGCATTTTCATCATTTGAAAAAGAAATGATGGTGGTTGTTCTTCCATGAAAGTTGTTTTCACAAACCACAATTACGGCTTGGTGCTCGTCAATACCTTTCTTTTCATAAGCCCATTTGCGGCAGATTTTAAGTGCGGTTTCAACTGCTTCAGCACCGGTATTCATAGGCAGCACTTTATCAAATCCGAACAAATCGGTGATGAATTTTTCATATTTCCCCAATTTATCATTATAAAAAGCTCTTGAGGTAAGCGTTAACGTTTGTGCTTGCTCCATCAAAGCATTTACAATTTTTGGATGACAATGACCTTGATTGACAGCTGAATAAGCCGAAAGAAAGTCGTAATACTTTTTGCCTTCCACATCCCATACATAAACCCCTTTTCCTTTGCTTAACACAACCGGTAAAGGATGGTAATTGTGAGCTCCGTGTTGATCTTCTAAAGCAATTAATTCTTCTGAATTGATTTTTTCTAAAACTGACATTGTAATAAATTTTAAATGCGATACATATCAATTCCTACTTGATGGAGAGAAATCATCCAAATAAGTAACAAAAATAAGCAATATTCTTTGAAAACGTTTGCGTGAACAGTTAAAATAAAATGACATTCATCAGTTTAGTTCATCCATAATGTTAGTACATTTACTGTAAAATTTGTTCATCATGTCAGATTCAAGAAATTATTCCATTAAGCAACTGACCAAAATTCAGTTAAAAGTAGCCCGTCAAAGCCGAACTATTCTATTTTTATTTTCTGCTGTCACCTCGATGCTTTTGGTGCTTTTACTTCGTGACCCTAGTTTTACTGACACGCAAAACTACGTCATGTTTTTACTGTTTTTTTCCATTGGATTGTGGGTCACGGAAGCAATTCCGCCCTTTGCAGTGGGAATATTAATTGTAGGCTTTATGGTTTTTATAGTTGGCCAGGAAAACTCGATGGATGCTAAACGGTATGTTCAAACCTGGTCGGACGGTGTAATTTGGTTGTTCTTGGGTGGATTTTTTTTGGCAGAAGGAATGAAAAAAACCAAGTTGGATTTTCTATTGCTTAAACTTGCTGCTCCCAAATTTGGTTCACAAGCTCAATACATCACGTTAGGTTTGATGATGACTACTGCAACAATATCCATGCTTATGAGTAATACGGCTACCACTGCTATGATGATTGCTACCGTTACACCACTTTTTACACAATTAGGTAAAGACTCCAGGATATCAAAAGTGCTTTTGTTAGGTATTCCGGCAGCAGCATCAATTGGTGGAATGGGTACAATTATCGGGTCTGCTCCAAATGCAATTGCCGTGGGGGCTTTGGAAGGAATTGGTATAAAAATCACCTTTATCGAATGGATGATTATTGGTATTCCTGTTGCTTTTTTACTTACTTTAATGTTTTGGAAAATTTTAGTAATAAAATATGAAATCAAAAAAGAAAACCTTTCTCTGGACTTTCTTCAAAATGATAGTCCGTTAGAAGAAGAATATGCAGAAGAGGATAAAATTCGTAAAAGAATCGTATTGATTGTCATGGCAACAACATTAGCTTTATGGTTAACTTCTCAATGGACAAAAATACCGGTTGCTGCGGTTTCCGGCCTACCTATTGTTGCATTAACCATGTTGGGCATTATTGATGCGGACGATGTTCGTTCTTTACCTTGGGACACATTAATGTTAGTAGCAGGTGGTTTAGCATTAGGAATTGCTATTCAAGAACAGGGTTTAGCAGATTATTTTATATCTACAATCAGTTCTGTACAAATTAACTTTTATCTTTTACTCTTGCTATTTTCCATCACTACTGTTACATTATCTAATTTTATGAGCAATACGGCGGCAACAACCATTTTAATTCCGGTTGGAATATCAATGTTGAGTATAACAGAAGGAATAGACCCAATTATTCTACCTTTTGTAATTGGATTAAGTGCTTCTTGTGCCTTGTTGCTACCGGTTTCTACGCCGCCTAATGCCATTGCTTACAGTACCGGATTGATTAAACAATCCGAATTTAGAATTGGTGGATTGTTTGTTGGATTGGTTGGCCCCATCTTGATCATTACTTTTACATTACTGTATGCAATGTTAAAATAAGTAACTGAACGGGTTTTTATGTTTTATATCGACAAGTTTTTATGTCATTTTAAGTTTATATTATTTTTATGGAAAACCTTTAAAAAAACATGAGAAATATTTTACAAACTCTTCCGATTTGTTTACTTTTTTTAACTTTATCATGTTCTGATAATGATGATAGCACACCTCCAATCATTGAAACAAATAGTATTTCTGCCAACATTGACGGGCAGGTTATAAAGTTTTCAAATTTAGTAATTACTAAACAAGATTATACAAATGACGAGACCGGCTTTGAATGGACTGATATTCGAATTTTAGGTTATAATTCAGAAAACACATTAAATATTATTGAATTTATTGCAGAAGAAGGCCTTGTAGGAGCTGAATCTATATGGCGATTTAATATTACCATTAATGGATTTACATATATGCAAAACAATAGTGCATTTACGACTTTAGTAACTGAAAGTACAGAGAACAAATTAATCGGCACTTTTTCCGGAATACTTACAGAACCAAATAATGGGCAAACCATCTCAATAACCAATGGTAGTTTTAACATTGAGCATAATTAATAAATTAAAGCAAATGTGTTAAATAATAGATTATAAAATATTACCTTTGTGTTAATATATACTTTTTTTTATGAAAAATAAGTTTCTTCTTATTCTAAGTTTTCTTTTAATTGGATTACATTCTTGTTCCTCTGACGACAGTAAGTCTGACGTCAATTTTATTCGTGCAAAGTTTAATGGAACTGAACTGAAATTCAACAAGATCAATGTTCAAATTACACCTGAGATAACAGACCCTGTCACCAATTACACCTACAAAGACATCATAGTAACCGCTACGATGGAAAGTGACAATTCAAAGACTTTAATTATTTCTTCTGAATACAATATTACCGGTGTAGATGAAATTTGGCGTTTTAGTTACAGTAATAATGGCGTAATTTATGAACTAAATGAAGACAACTTTATTTCTGAAATTTCACAAAATTCAGGAGGTAGATACAAAGGAAATTTCCAAGGTAGTTTAGTTGGTTCAGAGGAAAATATTATAATCAGCGAAGGAACATTCGACATTATCTACCAATAATATTTATAACAAATTATAAAATTAAACGTCTTACAAGTGAAGACGTTTTTTTATTTTAAAAAATTCACATCGTGCTGAATTTTTAGTTTCGAATAACTTATTTTTGCTCCATGGGAAGAAAAAATACAGACAAAATTATTTTCAAAGAAGTTTCAGTTTTAGATGCCGGTGCAAAAGGTGTATCTGTTGCCAAAACCGAAGACGGAAGAGTGATATTTATACCCAATGTAGTTCCGGGCGATGTAGTGGATGTGCAAACTTTCAAAAAAAGAAAGTCCTATTTTGAGGGAAAAGCCATTCACTTTCATAAACTTTCCGAGCATCGCGTAGAACCACAGTGCAAACATTTTGGCGTTTGTGGCGGATGCAAGTGGCAAAACATGAACTACAACCAACAATTGTTTTATAAAAATAATGAGGTCTTTAATAATTTAAAACGAATTGGAAAAATCGAAATTCCAGAATTTGAAAAAATTTTAGGCTCCGAAAAGCAATTTTTCTACCGCAATAAAATGGAATTTTCCTTTTCCGACAGTCGATGGCTTACCGAAAATGAAATTCAACATAAGGACGAAATTCAAAATAGAAATGCATTAGGTTTTCATATCCCAAAAATGTGGGATAAGATTTTAGATATCGAAAAGTGTCATTTGCAACAAGATCCATCAAATGCCATACGTAACAGCATTAAAGAATTTGCAAATCAACATGAGATTCCGTTTTTCAACGCTAGAAATCATGAGGGTTTATTGCGAACGTTGATGATTAGAACTACTTCTATTGGAGAAATTATGGTGCTGATTCAATTCTTTAAAGAAGACAAACAACAACGTGAATTGGTACTTAATTTCCTTTCGGAAAAATTTCCGGAAATCACTTCTTTACTCTATGTCATTAATGGAAAGGCAAATGATACGTTGTACGACCAAGATATAAAGTTATTCAAAGGCAGAGAATACATTTTGGAGGAAATGGAAGGTTTACAATTTTCAATTAACGCGAAATCATTCTATCAAACCAATTCGGAACAAGCTTACGAACTTTATAAAATAACCCGCGAATTTGCCGGATTAACCGGAAATGAGCTGGTATATGATTTATACACCGGAACAGGTACAATTGCTCAATTTGTATCTAAAAAAGCCAGAAAAGTAATTGGTGTAGAAGCTGTGCCGGAAGCCATTGCCGATGCAAAACAAAACGCTAAACGAAACAATATCACTAATTGTGAATTCTTTGTGGGCGATATGAAAGAGGTTTTTAATGCTGAGTTTATTGCAACACATGGTAAACCTGATGTTATCATAACTGATCCTCCGCGAGATGGTATGCATGCGGCTGTGGTGGAACAAATTATGAAAATTGCACCGGAGAAAGTGGTTTATGTGAGTTGTAATTCGGCTACGCAAGCACGTGATTTAGCCTTAATGGATTCGATGTATAAAGTAACGCGTGTTCGTCCGATTGATATGTTTCCACAAACGCATCACGTAGAAAATGTTGTACTTTTAGAAAAAAAATAATGAAAAATCGTTTTATCATTTTCCTTTTATTGCTTTCATCCTATTTTTTTTCAGGATGTGAAAAAGACGACATTTGTGTGGAAGGAACTCCTACTACTCCACGATTAATTATCGAGTTTTACAGCGATGAAAATACTACCGTTCGAAAATTAGTAGCCAATTTAAAAGTGCAAGGTGAAGGTGCAAATACCACTTTGGATTTTGACCAAGTGGACACAATTGAACTTCCGCTTAAAACCAATGAAAATTTCACGAATTATAGCCTGAACATCAATTCCAGCTCCACTACGTCGGTGAACAACACCGATTTAATAAGATTTAATTATACTGTAAATGACATTTATGTATCTAGAGCCTGTGGTTTTAAAAGTAATTTTATTTTAAATCTGGCCAATGGTGTAGAAAGAACAAATCCTGCCGGGGATGCTGAATTTTGGATAAAAAACGTTGAAATTGTAAAAACTAATGTTGAAACTGAAGAAGATGTCCATATCAAAATGTATTTTTAGTTTTTTGTTGATAGTGTTTTGTCAAACTCTTTTGGCTCAGGAAACAAAAAAAGACAGTATTGTTGCTCCCTTAAAAACGGAACGATATGGCCTACGTATTGGAATTGACGCCTTGAAATTGGCCAGAAGTTTCTATGAAGAAGATTATAGAGGACTTGAAATTGTAGGCGATTATCGTTTAACAAAAAAATACTATTTGGCAGGTGAAATCGGTAACGAAAAAAGAACCATAGACGAAGACCGTGTTAACTTTACTACTTCAGGAACCTATTTTAAAGTAGGTTTTGATTACAATACATACGAAAATTGGTTAGATATGGAAAATCTAATCTATGTTGGATTACGTTTTGGAGCGAGTACGTTTAGTCAAGAATTAAATACTTACCGCGTCTATAATCCAAACCCTTACTTTGGAGAATCGCCTACTGTTATTTCCGGAAGAAAATTTGATGGCCGTACAGCTCAATGGGGCGAATTTGTTGCAGGCGTTAAAGCAGAATTATTTTCAAATTTTTATGCTGGATTCAATTTTAGGATAAATTATCTGATAGGAAATAAAGAATCATCTGATTTTGAAAATTTATACATTCCCGGTTTTAATAAAAAATATGAAGGTAAATTTGGTGTAGGTTTTAATTATACTATTTCCTATTTCATTCCGATTTACAAAAAGAAAATTCAACCTGCACTAAATGAGGTGAAAAAATAATTAGATTGAACGCACACCTTTTAAAAAAATCCACTTCATAAATAATTGTTCACCGTCTTTTGTTTTGGCAACCTGAAATTTAGGAGCTAAAATTAACGTTACCATAAACGCAAAAAAAGGAGGCCAAAAACGTTCAAGTGTTGTATAATAATCGAAAAGGAATCGAAAAGGAATAAAAAAAACAGCAAAAGAAATCAATTGAAAAAGAAAAGCTTTTGTTTTTAGACTCATAAAATTTAATTTTAACAAAGTTACAAAATTTTATCCCTAACCATTTATCGTTAAATTAATAACTTTTTGTCAAGATTAAAAGTTTTATTTTACTTTTACGAAACTGTTGCAATGATTTTTATACCATAAAAAACTATTCTATTTTCGATGCACTATAAAAGTTTAAATCAAAATGCTCCTGCTGTTTCTTTTGAGGAGGCAGTAACATTAGGACTTGCTCCGGATAAAGGATTATATTTTCCTGAAGAAATAAACCCGCTCTCACAATCATTTTTTGAAAAAATTGAAACATTAAATAATGTTACTATTGCATTTGAAGCAATCAAACAATTTGTTGGAAACGAAATTCCTGAGCAGGATTTAAAACAAATTCTTACTGAAACGTTAAATTTTGATTTTCCGTTAACCGTAGTAGAAAAAGGTATTTTTTCATTGGAATTATACCATGGCCCAACTATGGCTTTCAAAGATGTGGGTGCCCGATTTATGGCAAGGTGTTTGGCCTATTTCAATAAAAAAAATCCTACTCAAAAAAACACTATATTAGTTGCCACCTCCGGTGATACCGGTGGAGCTGTTGCCAGTGGTTTTTTAGGCGTTAAAAATGTTGACGTAGTTATTTTGTATCCCAGTGGGAAAGTCAGTGACATTCAAGAACGACAACTTACAACATTAGGTCAAAATATTACCGCCTTGGAAGTAGATGGCGTTTTTGACGATTGTCAAGACATGGTAAAAAAAGCGTTTTTGGATAAGGATTTAGCTCATAAAAATTTAACTTCCGCCAATTCAATCAATGTGGCAAGATGGTTGCCGCAAATGTTTTACTTCTTTTTTGCTTACAAAGAATTAAAAAAATATAACCTGCCCATTATTGTTTCTGTGCCGAGTGGGAATTTTGGGAATATCTGTGCCGGAATTTTGGCAAAAAAACTCGGACTTCCCATTGAACATTTTGTTGCTTCGACCAATGAAAATGACACCGTACCTCGCTTTATGACTACGGGAACATATTCGCCAAAACCCTCAAAGGCTACTCTTTCAAATGCGATGGACGTTGGAAACCCAAGTAATTTTATTCGAATACAGGAATTATATCAACATAATTTGACGGCTTTTAAAAATGATTTTTCTTCCTATCAATTTTCTGATGAAGAAACCGTATCAATTATGAAAAAAATATATTCTGAACATAATTATATTACAGAACCGCATGGTGCTGTAGGTTATTTAGGACTTAAAAAAGAACTGGCAAATAAATCAAACCATATCGGTGTGTTTCTAGAAACAGCACATCCTATCAAATTCTCCGATAATGTAGAATCGTTCTTAGAAATTAAATTACCCATTCCAACACAAATTGAAAGTGTTTTAAACAAAGAGAAAAAGAGTGTTAAAATAAGATCATATATCGAATTAAAAGATTTTTTAACCTAATTAATATTCCAACAACAACTAAATACCACATTTTATGATTCAAATTAAAAAAACAAGTCGCAGTGTTACTTCAAATTTAAAAAAGAATTTTTTTTTATATTTGAGTAATGAAAAGTAAATCAAATATCATCTCTTTTGTTTTCATCATTGCTTCACTCTTTTTAGCTATCATTATGCATTTGATATTGCGAGGAAGTTTCAAGAATGATTTTCAAAGCTTAATCACTTTTCATTTCATTAAAGATGTAAGTTTTATTATAGCCGCCGGCTTATTACTTCGCTTTATTATTGCAAGAAATGACAAAAGGAATATCTCCATTTTAGAACAATTACAAACCATCAATACAGAAATTAAAGATTCCAATGAGCGTTATGACATAGTAGCAAAGGCAACCAGTGATACGATATGGGATTGGAAAATTCAAGAAGATGAATTTGTATGGAACAAAGGTATTCAAGGAATCTTTGGCTATAAAAAGGAAGAGGTAGGCAAAACCTCGAGTTGGTGGTTTGACCGAATTCACCCAGAGGATAGTTTAAAAATGTCCGTTAAATTATATTCTTTCTTAGAACAAAAAACTGAACGCTGGCAAGATGAATACCGTTTTAAATGTGCAGATGGAAGTTATAAATATGTTTTTGACCGAGGATTTTTGGTAAAAGATGCTGATGGAAAAGCCATTCGTATGATTGGAGCAATTCAAGATGTCACCAAACAAAAAGAAGAAGAACAACGATTGAAACTTTTAGAAACGGTAATTACGCAAACCAAAGATGCGGTTGTTATTACGGATACCGATATTTCAAAGAATCCAATTCCCAATATCATTTTTGTTAACCAAGCGTTCACAAAAATGACAGGTTATAAACCCAAAGAAGTGATTGGAAAATCTCCTGTTATGTTCACCGGAGCTAAATCGGATTTGAGTGAATTGGAAAAACTTTCTACTGCAATTAAAAATTATAAAGAGTGTTTTATTGAAACCATAAGTTATAAGAAAAACGGTGAAGAATATTGGGTAAATTTTTCAATGATTCCGGTTACGAATAAAGAAGGAGAGCATTCGCATTGGATTTCTATACAACGGGATGTAACCAAAGAAAAAAATCAGGAACGAGAAAGAGAACAACTTATTCGCGAATTAACTCAAAACAATAAAGATTTAAAGCAATTTTCTTATATTACCTCACACAACTTTAGAGCACCTTTATCAAATTTAACCGGCCTACTTCACTTGTTAGAAGATGTACCGATTGAGAATGATGAGCTTCAGGAAATTCTTAACGGATTTAAACGTTCAACCCATCTTTTGAATGAAACAATTGAAGATTTGGTAAAAGTTGTAATTATTAAAGATAATCCTTCTATCTTAAAAGAAGACATTTCCATTAAAGAAATATTTGAAAATGTATTTTTCCAACTCAACAATCAAATCAATTTGTATAAGCCAACCATTAAGTTTGACATAGAAGATAGCTTAACAATACACATTAATAAAGCCTATATGGAAAGCATCATCTTGAATCTGATGTCTAATGCAATAAAATATCGTTCTCAAGACAAAACACCTAAAATTTCGATAAAGGCGGTAGAAAAAGAAAATTTCGTAAATTTGGTCATTAAAGACAATGGAATTGGAATTGACTTGGATAAAAATGGTGACAAAATATTTGGCTTATACCAACGATTTCACGATTATCCCGACAGTAAAGGGCTTGGATTGTATCTCGTAAAATCTCAAATAGAAGCCATGGGAGGTTCAATTGAAGTGGAAAGCCAAGTTGGAAAAGGAACACAATTTACTCTAACCTTTAAAAAAGAATAATGTTGAAAACAATATTGTGCGTAGATGACGATCCCATCACATTAATGCTTTGTAAAAAAGTAATTAAAAAAGCGGAATTCAGCGAAGATGTCATGTTTGCTAACAATGGCCAAGAAGCTTATGAATTATTTCAAACGTTAGTAAGTAAAAAAAACAAGTCAGAAGAATTTCAATTACCTCAACTCATTTTCTTGGATTTGAATATGCCTGTGATGAATGGATGGGAATTTCTTGATTTATTTAATAAAACTATTTCAAATGAATTTTCACAAACAAAAGTGATTATTTTATCATCAACAATTGATCCGGCAGATTATAACAAAGCCAAACAATATGATGTTGTTTCTCATTTTTTATCAAAACCAATTACGGTTGAAATGTTGGAAAACTTAAAACCAATCTATTCTTAAACCAAAAAAAGCTTTCCGAACGGAAAGCTTTTTTTATATTATATAACTTAGGATTAATTATAACTTAGCAACGTGCTTGGTTAATTTTGATTTTAAGTTAGAAGCTTTATTATCATGAATGATATTTTTCTTTGCTAATTTATCAATCATAGAGATAACTGCAGAAAGTTTTCCTGCTGCATCAGATTTGTCAGTAGCTAAACGTAGGGCTTTGATTGCATTACGTGTAGTCTTATGCTGATATCTGTTTAATACTCTTTTCTTTTCGTTGCTTCTTATTCTTTTTAAAGCTGACTTATGATTTGCCATTTTCTTTTTAATTTTAGATGTAATTTATAAAAATACTAGTTAAAAAAGAAAAACCTCCCACAACTGCAAAAACAATCACTTTGGTTTTAACTAATAAAATAAAAACCGAGACACTGATTTTTATTTTATAAAACTAATTTACAACTAATTTCGTAGTCCGTAGGGGAATCGAACCCCTGTTACCAGGATGAAAACCTGGCGTCCTAACCCCTAGACGAACGGACCCTTGTTTTCCTCTAGTTTAAGCTTTTCAATCTGATACTTGAACTTGTAGCCCGTGGGGGAATCGAACCCCCCTTACCAGGATGAAAACCTGGCGTCCTAACCGATAGACGAACGGGCCAATTGCTAATTGCGAGTGCAAAAATACAACTATTTTTAATACTCACAATAGTTACAATTTATTTTTTTTATTTTTTTTAATAAGCTTTCGCAAAAAGCACTCTTCCAACGGAAGGTTTTCCGGAAAACATACATGTTCCGGCCTCTTCTACTCTATCCAAAGGAATACAGCGAATTGTTGCTTTGGTCAATTCTTTAATTTTTTCCTCTGTTTCTGCAGTACCGTCCCAATGAGCAGCAAAAAATCCACCTTTGGAATCTAATAATTGTTTAAACTCATCAAAACTATTTACTTCTGTTATGTGGTTGTTTCGATATTCAAAAGCTCTATCATAAAGACTCTTTTGAATTGTTTCTAACAAGTTTTGAATGTAAGTTTCAATTCCATCCTTTGAAACAACTTCTTTTGTTAAATTATCTCTTCTGGCGATTTCATAAGTACCGTTTTCCAAATCATTGGGTCCAACTGCAATTCGTACAGGAACACCTTTTAATTCATACTCGTTAAACTTAAAGCCGGGTTTGTGCGTGGTTCTATTATCAAACTTAACAGCAATACCAAGTTTTCGTAAACCAACCATTAATTTATTAACTTCTATTGAAATAGCTTCCAATTGTTCCTCGGATTTATAAATCGGAACAATTACCACTTGAATAGGAGCTAAATTGGGGGGCAAAACCAGACCATTGTCATCCGAGTGTGTCATGACCAATGCTCCCATTAATCGTGTCGACACACCCCATGAGGTACCCCAAACATGTTCTTGTTTTCCTTCGGCATTAGCAAATTTAACATCAAAAGCCTTGGCAAAATTTTGACCTAAAAAATGTGATGTTCCTGCCTGTAATGCTTTTCCATCTTGCATCAACGCTTCAATACAATAAGTTTCAATCGCTCCGGCAAATCGTTCTGACTCAGTTTTTACACCTTTTACAACCGGAATAGCCATGAAATTCTCAGCAAAATCAGCATATACATTCATCATTTTTACCGATTCTTCAATTGCTTCAGCCTGTGTTGCATGAGCCGTATGCCCCTCTTGCCACAAAAATTCAGCCGTTCGCAAAAACAAACGTGTCCTCATTTCCCAACGCACCACATTGGCCCATTGATTTATCAATAAAGGTAAATCCCTGTAAGATTGTATCCAATTTTTATAAGTACTCCAAATAATTGCTTCACTAGTTGGACGAACGATTAGTTCTTCCTCCAATTTTGCATTAGGGTCAACCATTAATTTTCCTTTGTTATCAGGATCATTTTTCAAACGATAATGCGTCACTATGGCACATTCTTTAGCAAAACCTTCTGCATTTTTTTCCTCTGCTTCAAACATACTTTTGGGTACAAAAAGGGGAAAATACGCATTGGAATGTCCCGTTTCTTTAAACATTCTATCCAATTCAGCTTGCATTTTTTCCCAAATAGCATAACCGTAAGGCTTGATAACCATACAGCCTCTAACACCCGAGTTTTCAGCTAAATCAGCTTTAACTACGAGTTCATTGTACCATTTTGAATAATCTTCGGATCTTTTCGTAAGGTTTTTGCTCATCTTGAATAATTTGGCATAAAAATTGTTTAACTTATTTTAACTAAATAGTTCGACAAAACTAACTATTTTTGTAATAACAACAATAAAATTGCTACGATTATGAAAACTAATTTTTACCCCAGCACCAATTATATTACCCGCTTGGTTTTATTCTTTTCGGGAATGTTATTTGTTTCTTGTGGTTCATATCAAAACTCCTCTTATTATGATAATGATGGTGTTTATAGGAGCTCAGGCAGAAATAATGAAGTTGTATCAAACAATGTTGAACAAAACAATACCAATCAAGCGTATCAAAATTATTTTAAATCAAAACAATTAAATGCAGAAGAAGAAGTATTTACGGATGTTGAAAGTTATTCTTCCGTTGAAGACTCAACGGTAACATCAGAACGAAATTATGATTCGAATGCTGCGTGGGGATCAAATCCTTCCTCAGTAACTGTCAATGTATATGACAATAATTGGGGATGGAATTATTGGAATAATTGGTACGGACCCGGTTGGGGATGGGGTTGGAACAACTGGTATGGACCCGGATGGGGATGGGGATGGAATGTTGGATGGGGATGGAACAGTTGGTACGGACCAGGTTGGGGATGGGGTTGGAACAATTGGTATGGTCCCGGATGGGGTTGGAATGGCTGGTATGGAAATGGTTGGGGTAATGGTTGGTATGGAAATAACTACGCTTATACAAGAGGAAGAAGAACCGGTGGCTATTATGGCGACAGGTATTCTGTAGGTAGATACAATGGAAGAACATCCTATACTACAAGCGGAAGAACCTCAACAAGAAATAACTTTGGAACAAGAACAAGAAGTTCTTCAACCCGAAGTACTCAAATTTCACCAAGAAACTCAAGTAACACCAGAGATTATAACAACAATAATGTAGGAACACGTAATTCTACCCGCTCAACTACACCTTCATCGAATGTAAGAAACTCTTCATCAACGAGAAGTTCTTCTTCGCCAACCTATTCGGGCTCGCGATCAAGTTCAAGTAGTTCATTTGGTGGCGGACGTTCATCTGGCGGTGGCGGTGGCGGACGTTCATCCGGCGGTGGTAGAGGTAGAGGTTAATCAAAAAAATAATCAAAATACCTATGTTGAATCAAATCGGTTTGCATGGGTATTTTTATGAAAAAATAAAAAAATTATGAAAAAGATTTTTATCACATCCGGTTTTCTATTAGCTAGCTTTTTATCCTTCTCGCAAGAAATAACTCCGAATGAAGGATTGCGGTATGCCTTTGATAATTTAACCGGTTCTGCTCGATTTAGAGCCATGAGTGGAGCGTTTGGTGCTGTGGGTGGAGATTTATCTGCCATAAATGTAAATCCTGCCGGTTCAGCCCTGTTTAATTATAACCAAGCAACTATCTCGCTCAGTAATTATAATGTGAGAAATAGTTCTTCTTATTTTGGAACACGAACAATTGAGAGCGATCATGATTTAGATATCAATCAAGCCGGTGGCGTTTTTGTCTTTAAAAACAATAACCCTTCAAGTGGTTGGAATAAATTTAGTATAGCGTTAAATTACGAAAACAATTCAAATTTTGATAATCAGTTTAATGCCCGCGGAGTAAATCCTAACAATTCAATTGACGGCTATTTTTTACGATTTGCGAATGGATTACCAAACGAAGGTGGTATTTTTTTAAATGTACTTGACACAGCATTTTTTGACGAATTAAGTTTCATCGATCAACAGGCTCTCTTAGGATATAATGCTTATATGTTTAATCCGGTTGATAATGAAAATCCGGACAACTCAGTGTATGTTTCTAATGTGCCAACCAATGGCAATTATTATCAGGAAAATTACACAGTTGCTACAGGTTACAATGGAAAAATTACCGGTAATATAGCCACATCATTTAAGGATAGACTTTTTATCGGACTTAATTTGAATGCTCACTTTACTGATTTGACCAATACGATTTCCATTTATGAAAGTTATAATAATAACTCATCCACCGGACTCCGTTCTGTTCAATTTGATACAGAAACGTATACATTTGGTGGTGGATTTTCTTTCGGTATTGGAGCTATCGGAAAAATCACTGAAAGTGTAAGACTTGGCTTAGCTTATGAATCGCCCACTTGGTATAATTTAACGGATGAAGTAAGACAAAGAACAATTACATATTGTGAAGATTGTGATGCAAACAGCAATCCGATAGTTTTTGACCCCAATGTGATTATGGTATTTGATTCTTATAAAATTCAAACTCCAAGTAAACTAACCGGTAGTTTCGCCTATGTTTTTGGTGAGAGAGGATTAATTAGTATCGATTATTCCATGAAAGACTATAGTAATATTACATTCAGACCAAGAAACGATGTTAACTTGGAATCGATCAACAACTTTATGTCGGCAAATTTGGATACTGCAGCAGAAATTAGAGTTGGTGGTGAATTCAGACACAAACAATGGAGTTTGCGAGGTGGTTACCGTTTTGAAGAAAGTCCTTATAAAGTTGATACTGCTATGGGAGATTTAACCGGATACTCGGGCGGAATTGGTTTTGATTTTGGTATTTCAAGACTGGATTTGGCCTATGCCTATAGTAGAAGAAAAATGAATTTTGATTTAATCAGTTCCGGATTAAATGATACTTCTCGTTTAACAGCCATCAACAATAATGTAACCTTGAGTTACACTATAAAATTCTAAATTGTTTTCTATAATTTCGAAAAACCATTTACTCTTGTGAATGGTTTTATTATTTATTTCCATAAATACCAAATAAAACCGTAATTTTGCATCCCTTTTAAGATTAAATAAGAGTATAAAATAATGAGAACCAAATCGTTAAAGAAAAATAAAATCAACGTTATTACCTTAGGATGTTCAAAAAATGTGTATGATAGCGAAGTGTTAATGGGGCAACTAAAAGCCAGTGGAAAAGACGTAGTGCATGAGCAAGAAGGTAATATAGTGGTTATAAACACTTGTGGTTTTATTGATAATGCAAAAGCGGAATCGGTAAATACGATTTTGGAATATGTAGAAAAGAAAGAACAGGGAATTGTCGACAAAGTATTTGTAACAGGATGTTTATCAGAACGATACAAGCCCGATTTAGTGAAAGAAATTCCCAATGTAGATCAATATTTCGGCACAACCGATTTACCTATTTTATTGAAAGCATTAGGTGCAGATTACAAACACGAATTATTAGGAGAACGATTAACTACAACACCCAAAAACTTTGCTTATTTAAAAATTGCCGAAGGTTGCGACCGTCCGTGTAGCTTTTGTGCTATTCCAATCATGAGAGGAAAACACGTTTCGCAACCCATTGAAAAATTAGTAAAAGAAGCGGAGGGTTTAGCCAAAAATGGTGTAAAAGAATTGATATTGATTGCACAAGATTTAACCTATTACGGATTAGATTTATATAAAAAGCGAAATTTAGCCGAACTTTTAGAAAACTTGGTTAAAATTGATGGAATTGAATGGATACGGTTACACTACGCCTTCCCTACCGGATTCCCTATGGATGTGTTGGAATTAATGAAAAACGAACCTAAAATCTGTAATTATATTGACATCCCTTTGCAACACATTTCAGATAATATCCTTAAATCGATGCGTCGTGGCACCACTCAGGAAAAAACAACAAAACTTCTTAAAGAATTTAGAAAAGCTGTTCCGGGTATAGCCATCAGAACTACTTTAATTGTTGGATATCCCGGTGAGACCGAAGAAGATTTTCAAATCCTAAAAAATTGGGTGGAAGAAATGCGTTTTGAACGATTAGGTTGTTTTGCTTATTCGCATGAAGAAAATACACACGCCTATTTATTGGAAGATGATGTTCCTGTAGAAGTGAAACAACAGCGTGCCGCGGAAATCATGGACATTCAATCACAAATTTCATGGGATTTGAATCAGGAAAAAATTGGTCAAACTTTTAAGTGTATTATTGACAGAAAAGAAGGTCCTTATTTTGTGGGAAGAACAGAATTTGATAGCCCGGATGTTGATAATGAGGTATTAATCGATGCTTCTAAATTTTATTTAAAAGTGGGTGACTTTAGTAGAATAAAAATTATCGATGCTACTGAATTTGATTTATATGGTGAACCTATATTAATATAAATTTATGAATAAAATTATTGTTTTTTGTATTGTATATATTTTTTGTCAAAATGCTTACTCACAAGTAGACAGAACTATTGGAAGGAATTCTCAATATCATCAAAATAGTCCAAAAACTGATAAAGTAGATCCTATTGAACAAACTTTAAAAAAATTAAAGGAGAAATTATCTTTAGATTCTTTTCAAGAGGCTGCCACCAAAGTTTTTTTACAAGAAAATGAAAAAAGTGCTGAGAAAATTCTAAGTAGTAGAATTTCAAATGAAGAAAAAAAAATAAAACTTGAAGAAGCTGTAAAAGATTTTGATGAAAAACTTTTAAAAATTTTAAATCCTGAACAAATTAAAATTTTTGAAGAATTAAAAGATAAAAACAAAGAAAAATCTAAAAAGAAGAAGAAAAAAGAAGAGGAAAATTGATTCCTCTTTTTTTATAACCTGACATTTGTCATTATTTTATAGAACTATAGTTTGTAATTTAGAGGTATAAATTAATTACTTAAACTTCTATTTATGATTACTAAACATCCATTACTCGAAGAGTTTCCGGAATATGCCGAAAAAATCAAAGATTTATATCATCATAATGAAGAATTTCAGGTGCTTATGAGTTCTTACAATACCTTGGATACCGAAATTTTTGAAATAGAAAAAGGAGAAATTCCACTCAATGATGATGAATTAACGCACAAAAGAAAAGATCGCGTTTTTTTAAAAGATGAGATTTATACTTTTCTCCAAAAAAACTAAAAAAAGTCAGGAAGAAAATTTATTCTCCCTGACTTTTTAATATTAATTATGAATCGTTACAACGGAATATTTCCGTGTTTTCGCTTAGGCAATTCCACTTCTTTGTGTTCCAACATACTGAAAGCTTTTAATAATTTTTTACGAGTCTCATTGGGTACAATTACCTCATCAATAAATCCACGTTGAGCGGCTCGATAAGGTGTGGCAAACTTTTCTGCGTATTCGTTTTCTTTTTCAATCAATTTTGCCGTAGGGTCTTCAGCTTCTGCAATTTCTTTTTTGAAAATGATTTCACTCGCTCCTTTAGCTCCCATTACCGCAATTTCAGCTGTTGGCCAAGCAAAATTCATATCGGCACCAATATGTTTGGAGTTCATTACATCATACGCTCCACCATAGGCTTTTCGGGTGATAACCGTTACTCTTGGCACTGTTGCTTCGCTTAAAGCGTATAATAATTTAGCTCCGTGACGAATAATTCCTGTCCATTCCTGATCCGTTCCGGGTAAAAATCCGGGTACGTCAACCAAAACTAATAAAGGAATATTAAAGCAATCACAAAAACGCGTAAATCTTGCCGCTTTAACTGAACTGTTTACATCTAAAACACCAGCCAAATACAACGGTTGATTCGCTACAATTCCGATACTTCTTCCGCCCAATCTGGCAAAACCTACAATAATATTCTCCGCATAATCTTTGTGAATTTCAAAAAATGACTCTTCATCAATAATTCCCTGAATCACCTCATGCATATCATACGGCTTGTTGGGGTTATCAGGAATTATAGACATCAATTGTTCCCGAATTTCATCTTTCAATTCATAAGGAACTTTTGGTGTTTTTTCTTTATTACTTTGTGGCAAATAACTCAATAACTTTTTCACATCCTCTAAACATTCTACATCATTCGCTGATGTTGTATGAGCCACTCCCGATTTAGTAGAATGCGTACTCGCTCCTCCTAACTCTTCCGAAGTAACCGTTTCATTGGTGACCGTTTTTACCACATTTGGACCGGTGACAAACATATAACTGGTATTTTCTACCATCATCGTAAAGTCAGTCATCGCAGGAGAATACACCGCTCCACCCGCACAGGGTCCCATAATGGCTGAAATTTGCGGAATAATTCCACTTGATTTTACATTGCGAAAGAAAATATCGGCATAACCACCCAATGAACGTACACCTTCTTGAATTCTGGCACCTCCCGAATCATTTAAGCCTATCATCGGGGCTCCGTTTTTCAAAGCCATATCCATTACTTTGCATATTTTTTCGGCATGTGTTTCAGACAAAGCTCCACCAAAAACTGTGAAATCTTGAGCAAATACAAATACTAATCTGCCGTTTACTGTTCCATATCCGGTGATTACTCCATCGCCATAATATTGTTCATTTTCCATACCGAAATCGGTGGTTCGATGAGTTACTAACGCATCAATTTCTTCAAAAGAACCTTCGTCCATTAAGTAATTCACCCGTTCGCGAGCCGTTAATTTTTTCTTCGCATGTTGGGTTTCAATACGTTTTATTCCTCCTCCAAGCTTTGCTTCGGCTAATTTATCTTGTAATTCTTTTATCTTCTTTTCCATGTTTATTGAATTGGTAATCGAACCATTTTCTGATCTTCCATATATTGTTTTAACGCCACCAAAGCAGCTATTTCTGCTTCTTCAGAATGTTTAGACTTTAGCTTTTCGGCATCATAATACTTTTTGACAAAATGGGTGTCAAAATTTCCTGAGCGGAAAGCCTCGTGTTCACAAACAAATTTTCCGAATGGCAACGTAGTTTGAACACCTTTTACTTTGTAAGCATCAATTGCTTTGCCCATCAGTTGAATGGCTTCCGAACGTGTTTTACCATATGTAATTAACTTGGCTAACATTGGGTCATAATAAATGGGGACATCCATGCCTTGTTCAAATCCGTTATCCACACGAATTCCTTCGCCTTCAGGCAAGGTATATTCTTCTAAAAAGCCAACACTCGGAAGAAAATCATTGAGCGGATCTTCAGCATACACTCGTAATTCCAACGCATGACCATTGATTTGTAACTCTTCTTGTTTAACTGATAAAACTTCTCCCCTTGCCACTCGAATCTGCATTTCAACCAAATCCACACCCGTAATTATTTCCGTTACCGGATGTTCCACTTGCAAACGCGTATTCATTTCTAAAAAGTAGAAATTTAAATTTTCGTCCAATAAAAATTCAACCGTTCCGGCTCCCAAATAATCACATGATTTGGCTACTAGAACAGCGGCTTCTCCCATCTTTTTTCTCAATTCCGGTGTTAAAACCGAAGAAGGAGCTTCTTCCACCACTTTTTGATGACGACGTTGAATGCTACATTCTCTTTCAAATAAATACAAAATATTACCATGTTCATCCGCCATCACTTGAATCTCAATATGTCTTGGCGAAGCAACATATTTTTCAATAAACACAGAACCATCCCCAAAAGCAGATGTAGCTTCGCTGATCGCACGATTCATTTGAGCTTCAAAATCGGCTTCTTTTTCAACCACTCGCATTCCTTTTCCACCTCCACCGGCAGAGGCTTTGATTAAAATGGGAAAGCCAATTTGATTGGCAACTTCTTTCGCTTTAGCTACATCAGTAATGGCCTGATCATAGCCGGGAACCATTGGAATATCGTAAGCTTTCACGGCATCTTTAGCTGCTAATTTACTTCCCATGATGTGAATGGCTTTTGATTTTGGACCGATGAAAATGATGTTGTTTTTCTCAGCTTCTTCAGCAAAAGCAGCATTCTCACTTAAAAATCCGTAACCGGGATGGATGGCGTCTGCACCCAACGATTTAGCCACTTCAATAATTTTATTTCCCAATAAATAGGATTGATTGGACGGTGATTCACCAATCCAAACTGCCTCATCGGCAAATTTTACATGAGGTGCATTTCTATCAATTGTAGAATAAACCGCAACCGTTTTAATTCCCATTTTCTGAGCCGTTTTCATTACCCGAATGGCAATTTCACCCCGATTGGCAACTAGTATTTTTGTTATTTTTTTTATCATTATTTTATTAATTTTTTCATCCTGCTAAAGCTAGATGCTATTAATGTATAACTATTCAAACTCAATCAACAATTGGCCTTTATCCACCGCATCGCCTTTGGCAACCGCAATCGATTTAATTTTACCATTCCTTGGAGAAGCAAAACTATTTTCCATTTTCATGGCTTCCAAAATGAGTAAATTGTCGCCTTCATTCACTACCTGACCAACAGAAACATTGATTTCGAGAATCAAGCCCGGCATCGGAGCTTTGATGGCATTGATTTGTTTGGTTTTGCCTACTTCAAATCCCATTTCTTTGATTAAAATATCCAATTCATTGGCAATTTCAACGGTATAGGAATTGTGATTTACTTCAACTGTGTAGGTTTTTTTGAGAAAATCAACAGCTGTAATTTTTGCTAAAAAAGGTTTATTATTGTGAAGTATATGAAAGGAATTTAAAGATGTGATGATGGCATCTAATTGGGCAATATCTTGTTCTGTTTTATCAAAGGTATCACTTTGATTGACGGACAGTCTGTATTTTTGATTCATACATGTATTTTTGAATGTGGTAAAAATACATATTTATAACGTTTTCGTAAAGGTAAAAATGAAGAATTTCGCTAAATTGGTATAGCAACATTTTAAATTTTAATCTACACAAAATAAAAACCATATAAGTTTTGAATTTAAAAACTTATATGACTTATATGGTAAAATTACAAAACTACTAACCCTTGACCTCTAAGAGATTTAAGTTGTTTGGAGTACCAAAACAACTCGAAATCTTCAAAATGCGTTTCAAAATCTTGCTTTACTTGAGAAAAGGTGAATGTTTTGTTTGCTGTAATTGAAATTTTTTTCAACAATTCCGTCAGCCAAATTGCTTTTTCCTTTTCTAAGGAAATTTCAATGGTTTCAATTTTGGTATGAAAAGTCAATTTCATCATTTCCCACGATTGGCCTTTTTTAGATTTAGTAAATAATTCGGAAGTAGGCGTCCCTCCTATCCAAACAATTTTCGCTGTGGGTTTAGTGTTGAAAGTATCTTCTTTCTCTAAACAAGAAATGATATAATCCGGAGCAATTTTGGTTTTTGGAATTTTAAAATCAAACCACTCTTGTAAATCATAGTCAAAACAAATGCCGTGCATATAATTAAACAATGATTTTTTTAAACCGAAGCTGAATTTATCATGATTGATCCCGGTTTTGTCGGTAAACTGAATATCGTTGTTAGCAAATGTAATTTCATTATGTTGCGGAGTAACGCCAAATTCTTCCGGAAACATACCCACCGGACTGTGAGCCGTCATCGCAAATTGATGCCAAAAACCGGATTGCAAAATGCCTAATTCAAACAATTGACGCACCATTTCAAGGCTATCCACCGTTTCTTGAACCGTTTGCGTAGGATAACCATACATTAAATATGCATGCACCATGATGCCGGACTCGGTAAAATTTCGGGTCACTTGAGCCACTTGTTCAACCGTTACTCCTTTTTTGATGAGTTCTAATAATCGGTCGGAGGCCACTTCCAATCCACCGGAAACAGCAATGCAACCGGAAGCTTTTAAAAGTTGACACAAATCGGCGGTAAAACTTTTTTCAAAGCGAATGTTTGTCCACCAACTTACGGTTAATTTTCGTCGGAGAATTTCCAACGCTACTTCTTTCATTAAGGCCGGAGGAGCTGCTTCGTCCACAAAATGGAATCCATTTTCATTCGTTTGGACAATAAGTTCTTCCATTCGATCGACCAATAATTTGGCCGCGATGGGTTCGTATAATTTAATATAATTGAGTGAAATATCACAAAATGTGCATTTTCCCCAATAACAACCATGGGCCATGGTGAGTTTATTCCAACGACCATCGCTCCATAGACTGTGCATTGGATTTGCAATTTCAATAACGGAAATATAATTGTCTAGTTGTAAATCGGAATAATCGGGTGTGCCAACTTCGGATTGTTTGTAATCGGGTTGGGTGGAATTGTTTTTGTAGACGACTTGATTGTTTTCGAGGAGGAAAGTACGTTTAAATTCACTGGAGATTTGCTTCGCCAGTTCGCTATTGCTCGTGCCTTTTTCGTCAGAATGACAAATATTACGGTGAAGAAGTTCAATCGGCAATTCGCCATCATCCAACGTAATAAAATCAAAGAATTCAAAAACGCGTTTGTCTTTTAAATCACGTAATTCAGTGTTTGGAAAACCGCCTCCCATTGCCGTTTTGATACCGGGAAAATGGGTTTTAATGAATTGAGCACATCGAAAAGCACTGTATAAATTTCCCGGAAACGGAACGGAAAAACAAACCAATTTCGGTTGAATTTCAGTCAGTTTTTGATTGAGAATAGAAAGTGTAATTTCATCAATATACGTTGGTTTTTGTTGCAATTGATGGTACAATTCGTCAAAGGAATTAGCACTTCGCCCTAAACGTTCGGCATAGCGACTGAAACCGAAATTTTCATCCACACAAGCCACAATGTAATCTGATAAATCTTCGAGGTATAATGTCGCTAAATGCTTGGCTTTATCTTGCATTCCCATCGTTCCGAATGCGTATTCCATATCATCCAATTGTTCAAAACGAGATGCTTCCGGTAAAAAATTTCCGGAACAAATTTGACGAGCTAGGGTTGGATTTTTGCCTTGAAGAAAAGAAATTACAGAATCAATTGTTTGGATGTAATCTTGCTTTAACGCATAAATCCTTTGACAATTCTCATCACCCTGAAACTTGAAACCTGAAACTTGAAACATTTTTTCCAATCCTTTCTTTGAAAAAATTTCCAAAATCACTTCGATACCCAAATCCATTTGAAAAGCCGAAATGTTTTTGGTGTTTAGAAAACCTTTCAAATAAGCTGTTGCCGGATACGGTGTATTCAGTTGTGTGAAAGGTGGGGTGATTAAAAATAAATCTTTCAATGGAAAAGCTTTTGGCAAAAATAGCTTTTATCTCTTTATAATCTTTTGATAAATTATAGAATTATCATTTGAAGTTATTCTACAAAAATAGATTCCTGCTGTCAAATTAGAAATATCAATCTCAGAAATTGTTGACTTAGATTCTAATACTTTTTTGCCCAAACTATTATAAATTTCAACAGAAGAAGTTTCACTATTTTGAGCATAAATAGATATTTTCCCATCAGTTGGATTTGGATAAATAACGAAATTATTAGTTTCAAATTCGTTGATTCCTAAAGTAACGTCTAACATATACGCTCCTCCATTTGCAGCCATTATAGGTTGTGTCCAATATTCATTTGCATTTCCAAATAAAACTTTATTTCCTTTTACTAAAGTAAAATGCCCAAAATTATCATTGGTATAAGAACTCATCCCAGCATAAGTATTATTATAATTCCAGTTTCCTTCATTATTAACAAAATGAAAAGCAGGATTTTTTCGTTCCATCTGTAAAATATAAAATCCTACTGGAATTATAAACATATTATTGCCACTTACTTTTACTTTATACTCATAATAATCTCCTTCTTGAAATATAAAATCTTCCGCAAAACTCCATTCTTCAAAATCTTCAGACCAATTATAAATTTTAATCATTTTTTGTCCTAACAAATCAAATTCTAAATCTACAATATCATACATATACAATTTAAGATTTGAAAAACTCACTCTGAAAAAATGGGGAATATAAATATCCGGACTAGATTCAAAATTAAACGTAGGCATGAGAGTCGTGTTTACCAACTCCCAATTAGAATTTTCTACCGTAAAAACATGAATAAAATCATTCGCTGAATTAGTTGAAGTCGTCACTAACATATCATTTTCAATATCTAATAAAATACCAAAACCTGTATTTTCGGGAGTTGTGGTTATTATTTGCTGAAATGAAAAAGCATCTTCATTTTGATTAAACACATAAACTGCACCTTCATTTATTGAAGCATCTCCATTTGCATCATAGCCGAAAGAAGTGATGAATAATTGTCCGTTATGAATTTTTATATTTGAACCAAAATAATCATTCTCATGTTGGGTAGCTGGCTGAATTTTTTGTAAATATTCCCAAGTTGAATTTACCTTTTTAAATACATAAACCGCACCTCCGTTTGTAATATTAGTATTGTTAGTTGTTGAGCCGACAAACAAATAATTATCTGTCATTTCTATTCCACCTCCAAAAAATTGATTTGCTTCCGGTGAATTCAAGATACCATTTGGTGAAATTCCTGAAGATTCATAATTAAAAAGATATAGTTTAAGAGTACCATTCGGAGGCATTGCATCATAGCCTGAAACTGCAATTTCACTATTATTAAAGCTGGCAATACCCCCAAAAAAATAAACATTTGAAAAATTTTCGGGTTCAATTCTCAGTAAACTTTGACTAATCGATTGAAACGAAATCAGTAACGTGAAGAAAAAAAACTTTTTCATGAACATTTAGTTTATAAACAAATTTAACAAAAATAGTTTGCAATACATTCCATTAATAGTAAAACTTGATATTTCCCAACCAATTGTTAAACCACTTTTCACTACTTTTATTTTCTTTATTTTTACGAAAACTTTCAAACTATGCCAACCGACTGTATCAGCTATCAAGAATCCGGATATTTTTCATCCTTAATCAACGATTATCTGAATGAAAAATCGGAGTTGAAAGCTTTATATCATCGATTTCCGAACTTGGGAAATTTTAAGTTACAGTTGGAGGAAAAAGGGGACAATGACAATGGCAATGACAATGGCAATGACAATATCAATGGGAAATTCAAAAGGGAAATTTTAGTTTCAGTTTTAGAAAAGCAATATGAGTCAATTCAAACATCTGAAACGACTTTGAACAACATTCAACTTTTAAACCAATACAACACTTTTACGATTACAACCGGACATCAATTGAATTTGTTTACAGGTCCATTGTATTTTTTATATAAAATTATTTCGACCATTAATTTGTGTAAACAATTAAAAAAAGAATTTCCCGAAAACAATTTTGTACCCATTTATTGGATGGCGACGGAAGATCATGATTTTGAAGAAATTAATTATTTTACTTTTCAACATAAAAAAATTAGTTGGAATCGGGAAAGTTTTGGTCCGGTAGGCCGATTATCCACTGAAGGTTTAGAAGAAGTTTTTGCCGTTTTTGAATCAGAAATTGGTTTAGGAAAAAATGCTGAATACCTTAAAAACCTTTTCAAAAAAGCGTATTTGAATCATACGAATTTAGCTGATGCCACTCGGTATTTAGCGAACGAATTGTTTGCCAAAGAAGGTTTGGTTATTATTGATGGTGATGATACTGATTTGAAAAAATCGTTTATTCCTTACATCAAAAATGAGTTGTTGCAGCAAACAGCTTTTACGAAAGTGAATGAAACAATTCCTTCGTTGGAATCCTATTCGATTCAAGTGAATCCGAGGGAAATTAATCTGTTTTATATTGAAGATAATTTGCGTGAGCGAATTGTTTTTGAAAACGGAAGTTATGCTGTTTTGAATACAAAAATGACTTTTTCGGAAGATGAAATAGTGAAAGAAGTTGACAATCATCCTGAAAAATTTAGTCCGAATGTGTTGTTAAGACCTTTATACCAAGAAGTCATTTTGCCGAATTTATGCTACATTGGCGGGGGTGGCGAATTGGCGTATTGGTTGGAATTAAAATCGTTTTTCGAAAGTCAGAAAGTGACTTTCCCGATTTTATTACTACGTAATTCGGTTTTGTTGGCAACGGAAAAACAAGCCAAAAAAGCAGATAAATTGCAATTGACTTGGCGTGATTTATTTTTAAATCAGCAAGAATTATTTGACCAAAAGACCAAATTACTTTCTGATTTTACGATTGATTTTTCGGCTCAAAAAGAAGCGTTGAAAAAGCAATTTGAAGCACTTCACGAAATGGCTAAAGCTACCGATAAATCGTTTTTAGGAGCTGTAAAAGCTCAAGAAGCCAAACAAATTAAAGGTTTAGAAAATTTAGAAAAACGTTTATTAAAAGCGGAAAAACGAGTTCACCAAGAACATTTAAACCGCATTATTTCGTTGCAAAATGAATTGTTCCCGAACCAAAGTTTACAGGAACGAAAAGTAAATTTTGCTGAGTTTTATGTGGAATTTGGTGAAGAATTGATTGAAAAATTGTTGAAGGAATTGAAACCGTTGGAGATGGAATTTAAAGTGGTGGTTTTGTAGATTATTTTAATTTTCTTTTATCTGGATTTTGACGATTTGAAAAAAATGACAAGATTTCATTTTCATTTTCTAAAATTCTATAATACATTGAATTAACAGATAGAATAACTGCTCTTCGAACATTTTTTTTAACATCCGAGGCTTGAAAGAGATATGGATTTTGAGAAATTAACTGTAGTGTTTTTTCTAATTGGGTTGCTAATTTCTTTAATTCTCTTTCCGTCCAATTTTGTTCTAAATAATTTACCGTTTTCTTTAATTCTAGTAGAGCATTATCTGTCCAGAGAATTCTATAACCACTTTTCATAGATTTCCCTAGCCTTATTGTGAGAATTCAACTTACCCTCTTCTGCATCTTTGAGTCCTAAATCAATGGATTTTTTTTCTTCTTCAGAAATTGAATTCCACCAATCGGAAGTTTCTTTCTTTCTCAATTCCATAATTTTTTTGATAAGAGAAGAATCTTCAACAGTAGAAAGCCATTGAATTAATTCAAGTTTTTGATTTAAAAGGGTTGCATCTGATTTCATATGGCAAAGTATATTTATCAAAAGTAATAAAAAATCAGGATTTTATAAAATTTAAAATTAAGTTTCCTTTTGAACTGAAATTTCTTTACTAAACTAATTCTTAAACGGCTTCCCTCCTAGCCCCGATTGAAGTGGAAATCTTTTTGTTGGCGAGCTTTGCTCGTGAACAAAAAATTGGAACGAAAAGCGGGAAAATGGATTCCTGAAAATGCCCAAGCCATTCGCTTCTAAAAAAACTTGAAACCTGAAACTTGAAACTTCAAACAAAAACCCTACCTTTGCACCCGAATTTAAACAAGCAAATTAAAATGGCAACAAATAGAACTTTTACAATGATTAAGCCGGATGCGGTTGAAAACGGACACATCGGTGGGATTTTGAATATGATTACGGAAGGTGGTTTCAGAATCGTAGCAATGAAATTAACGCAATTGACAGTGGCTGATGCAAAGGCTTTTTATGCTGTTCACGCTGAAAGACCATTTTATGGTGAATTGGTAGAGTTTATGACGCGTGGCCCTATCGTTGCAGCTATTTTGGAAAAAGAAAACGCTGTGGAAGACTTCAGGACTTTAATTGGTGCTACCAATCCAGCAAATGCTGCAGAAGGAACTATCCGTAAAAAATATGCAACTTCTATGGGTGAAAATGCTGTTCACGGTTCTGATTCTGATGAAAATGCGGCGATTGAAAGTGCATTTCATTTTTCAGGTAGAGAGATGTTTTAATTATAATTTTTCGAGAACGAAAATCGAAAATTTAAAATATCAAAATCCCATTTCTAAAATTGAAGTGGGATTTTTTTTACATTATTTACATTAAATTTACTATATATTAACATGTTTTAGCAAAAACAATTGTTAAAATTACACATAATAGATTAAATGATGCATTTCGTCGATTTTATTTGACGTATTGATAAAATAGATAGAATTTAGCCATTGTACCACACAAGACAACCCCATCTTTACTTCAAAAACAAATTTTAAGTCTTTACATTTCTGATAAAGTCTGTACCTACTTTTTTTATTTTTAAAACATCATTTTAATAAACTATTAAACAAGCATTGCCTATGAATTAAACTTTATTTAGCCTCCGCCCCCCAAATACGAAAAATCTACTTTTAATAAATAATTCAAGAAAGAATTTAATTAAATAAAATTAATTCGTATGAAATTAACCAGTGAAAAATCATTACGTACTAACTTTTTGAATTTGATTTTAGTTGTTTTACTAACTTTTTTTAGTTCTTCAAACACTTCAATCTATTCTCAGTTCAGTACTTTAACTGTGGAATGCGGTAATCCAATACCACCGTATTCTCCGAGAAACCAAAACGCCACACCTTGGTGTTACACCTTTAGTTTAGGACATGGTCAATCTCGAATGTACACCAGTTCTTCTGAACTGAATTTATCATCAGATCAATCTAAATTTGTTCTTAGCAATTCAACAGGTGATTTTAATTCAAATTTTGTTGCAGAAAAAACAGATTTCATCGAAAACAACGATGGAACAGCTGTTCTTTTAGGAACAATTGTAAATTCAGCTCAAAAAGACTTAGCGTTCAATTATGCATTTTGGCTAACAAAGAAAAAAGCAAACAGCAATCCAAAAATTAATGCTGATAACTTAACTCGCCAATTTGGTATCAATTATGATAATTTAAATGAATATGTCATTGATTTATCCAAAACAAATTCTCTAACCGGAATTAACGGTTACGAGGGATCAACACTCAAATTAACCAACAGTGAAAATGTACTTTACGCTACCACAACTAAATCTAAAAATGATGAAATAGCTGTTGTAGGTAATTTTACTTTTGAAGGCTTAATTTCTGAACGAGGTGTTGAAAAACAAGTTTCAAACTTAAATGTAAATTTCTTTTCAAGAATCAAATTTTTTGTTTGTCCTATTGTTGACCCATGTCATCAAACTTTTGTTAGGGTTTGTTTGGTATATAATTGGCATTTTTGTATTGGAATTAATATTCAAATCATAAATGTTGTTGACACTACTCCTCCTACTTTTAACGAATATCTTCCTCAAGATTTAGCAGTAAATTGTCCGGATGAAGTTCCTACAGTACCTACTCTTACTGCCTCAGATTCTTGTACCGATACAGAAGTTTCATACAAAGAAGTTATTTCAGGTGAAGGTTGCTCGTATGAAATTTATAGAATTTGGACTGCCGAAGATGAGTGTGGCAATACAACCGTTCACAAACAAACAATTGTAGTGAATGATAATGTAGGACCAACTTTTGTTGAAGATTTACCGGCCGATGTAGCTGTCTCTTGTGATGCTATTCCGGCTGTTCTTGTTTTAACCGCTACTGATAATTGTGGTGCTGCGGAAGTAACTTATAAAGAAGTTAACTCAGGCGAAGGCTGCTCCTATGAAATTTACAGAATATGGACTGCCGAAGATGAGTGTGGCAATACAACCGTTCACAAACAAACAATTGTAGTGAATGATAATGTAGGACCAACTTTTGTTGAAGATTTACCGGCCGATGTAGCTGTCTCTTGTGATGCTATTCCGGCTGTTCCTGTTTTAACCGCTACTGATAATTGTGGTGCTGCGGAAGTAACTTATAAAGAAGTTAACTCAGGCGAAGGCTGCTCCTATGAAATTTACAGAATATGGACTGCCGAAGATGAGTGTGGCAATACTACCGTTCACAAACAAACAATTGTAGTGAATGATAATGTAGGACCAACTTTTGTTGAAGATTTACCGGCCGATGTAGCTGTCTCTTGTGATGCTATACCGGTTGTTCCTGTTTTAACTGCTACTGATAATTGTGGTGCTGCTGAAGTAACCTATAAAGAAGTTAATTCAGGTGAAGGCTGTTCATATGAAATTTACAGAATTTGGACTGCCGAAGATGAGTGTGGCAACACAACTGTTCACAAACAAACTATTGTGGTGAATGATAATGTAGGACCAACTTTTGTTGAAGATTTACCGGCCGATGTAGCTGTCTCTTGTGATGCTATACCGGCTGTTCCTGTTTTAACTGCTACTGATAATTGTGGTGCTGCTGAAGTAACCTATAAAGAAGTTAATTCAGGTGAAGGCTGTTCCTATGAAATTTACAGAATTTGGACTGCCGAAGATGAGTGTGGTAATACTACCGTTCACAAACAAACTATTGTGGTGAATGATAATGTAGGACCAACTTTTTTTGAAGATTTACCGGCCGATGTAGCTGTCTCTTGTGATGCTATTCCGGCTATTCCTGTTTTAACTGCTACTGATAATTGTGGTGCGGCTGAGGTATCTTACAAAGAAACCAGAACTGACGGTAACTGTCCATCAAACTATACTCTAGTAAGAGTTTGGACAGCTGAGGATGAGTGTGGAAACACAACTGTTCACAAACAAACTATCACGGTTCAAGATACAACGGCTCCTGCTTTTGTAGAAGATCTTCCAATGGATATGACAGTAGAATGTGACGCTGTACCATTGGCGATGACATTAACTGCTACTGATAACTGTGGTTCAGCTGAGGTATCTTACAAAGAAACCAGAACTGATGGTAACTGTCCTTCAAACTATACTCTAGTAAGAGTATGGACAGCTGAGGATGAGTGTGGAAACACAACTGTTCACAAACAAACCATCACGGTGCAAGATACAAACGCTCCTGCTTTTGTAGAAGATCTTCCAATGGATATGACAGTAGAATGTGACGCTGTACCAATGGCGATGACGTTAACTGCTACTGATAATTGTGGTTCAGCTTCTGTTGAATACGGTGAAATACGTAATGATGGAAACTGTCCTTCAAGCTATACTTTAGTTAGAACTTGGACAGCTATGGATGAGTGTGGTAACACAACCGTTCATACGCAAACCATCACGGTGCAAGATACAACGGCTCCTGCTTTTGTAGAAGATCTTCCAATGGATATGACAGTAGAATGTGACGCTGTACCAATGGAGATGACATTAACTGCTACTGACAATTGTGGTTCAGCTGAGGTATCTTACAAAGAAACCAGAACTGATGGTAACTGTCCATCAAACTATACATTAGTAAGAGTTTGGACAGCTGAGGATGAGTGTGGTAACACAACTGTTCACAAACAAACCATCACGGTGCAAGATACAACGGCTCCTGCTTTTGTAGAAGATCTTCCAATGGATATGACAGTAGAATGTGACGCTGTACCAATGGCGATGACGTTAACTGCTACTGATAATTGTGGTTCAGCTGAGGTATCTTACAAAGAAACCAGAACTGACGGTAACTGTCCTTCAAACTATACTTTAGTAAGAGTTTGGACAGCTGAGGATGAGTGTGGAAACACAACTGTTCATACGCAAACCATCACGGTGCAAGACACAACAAATCCTATGTTTACAGGTCAATTACCACAGAATGTTACTGTAGAATGTGATCAAGTTCCACAACCTGCCAATGTAACTGCGACTGACAATTGTAGTGTTCCAACTATTCTGTTTTTTGAAACCAGAATTGACGGTACATGTCCTAATGACTATACATTAGTAAGATTGTGGAAAGCAACTGACTCTTGTGGAAATTATATTTTCCATAAACAAACCATTACTGTTCATGACAACACCGCTCCAACTTTTGTTGAAAGCTTACCGGCTGATGTGGCAGTAGCTTGTGATGCAATTCCGGCTATTCCAACGATAACGGCAATGGATAATTGTGGTGCTGCAGAAGTAACTTATAAAGAAGTAACTTCCGGTCAAGGTTGTCAATATGAAATCTACAGAATTTGGACTGCTGAAGATGCTTGTGGAAACACAACTACTCACAAACAAACCATTGTAGTTTCTGATACTGAAGCTCCAACATTTGTTGAAAGCTTACCGACTGATGTGGCTGTAGCTTGCGATGCAATTCCGGCTATTCCAACAATAACGGCAACGGATAATTGTGGTGCTGCAGAAGTAACTTATAAAGAAGTAACTTCCGGTCAAGGTTGTCAATATGAAATCTACAGAATTTGGACTGCTGAAGATGCTTGTGGAAACACAACTACTCACAAACAAACCATTGTAGTTTCTGATACTGAAGCTCCAACATTTGTTGAAAGCTTACCGACTGATGTGGCTGTAGCTTGCGATGCAATTCCGGCTATTCCAACGATAACGGCAACGGATAATTGTGGTGCTGCAGAAGTAACTTATAAAGAAGTAACTTCCGGTCAAGGTTGTCAATATGAAATCTACAGAATTTGGACTGCTGAAGATGCTTGTGGAAACACAACTACTCACAAACAAACCATTGTAGTTTCTGATACTGAAGCTCCAACATTTGTTGAAAGCTTACCGACTGATGTGGCTGTAGCTTGCGATGCAATTCCGGCTATTCCAACAATAACGGCAACGGATAATTGTGGTGCTGCAGAAGTAACTTATAAAGAAGTAACTTCCGGTCAAGGTTGTCAGTATGAAATCTACAGAATTTGGACTGCTGAAGATGCTTGTGGAAACACAACTACTCACAAACAAACCATTGTAGTTTCTGATACTGAAGCTCCAACTTTTGTTGAAAGCTTACCGGCTGATGTGGCTGTGGCTTGTGATGCAATTCCGGCTATTCCAGCGATTACAGCCACTGATAACTGTAGCGAAGTAGAGGTTTCTTACAAAGAAGTTAGATCAAACGATAACGATTGTGATTATGAGATTTACAGAATATGGACTGCAGAGGATGCTTGCGGTAATACGATAGTTCATAAACAAACTATTGTTGTTTTACCAGCTTCAAATCCTCAAGGACCACAAAGAGGAATCTTTGATTCAAACGTTTCATTTGATGTTTATCCTTTACCATTTGTAGATGACTTAACAATCAGGTATACTTTTGATTATAATTCACCTGTTCAAGTTGAAGTATATGATTTAAAAGGAAGATTAATTCATAAAGCAAATGATACTAATGGTTATCTGAATAAAGAATATACCATTAATTTAACAACGGTTCGCGAATCTAGTCAAGTTTATATCTTAAAAGTAATTACTGATAGAGGAAGTGAAACGAAGAAAATAATATCTGCAAATCGATAATTTTTCTAACAATTGAAGAAAGGCTGTTCGAAAGGACAGCCTTTTTTTATATACAAGTGATAGATATATTTTGAAGAGAGTAATTGATTAAGATTACAATTTATCTTAAAACCAATTCCTTTACAACTTCTTTCCGTAATTCATCATTGAGCATAATAATGATTTTTTGTTTTCCATGACTAAGTTCTTCGCGTAGAACTGAAGATGTTAGGGTAACATATAATGTAGATCCTTTCAGAATTACTTCTTGAGTATAGGTATTCACTCCATTTCCCATCAAATCTTTCCAAGCCTTTTCTACATCGATTTTGTCCATGCCGGATTGAAGCTTATTATTTTCAATAAACGCTTTGATTACTTCTGAAATCGAACTTTCGTTGCTTAATCGTTTGGCCATTATTGTATTGTAATGGGTTTGAAACGTTTGTAATGATATTCTAAATTCTGCCTGTTTTTGAGCACTAAAATGCTATCGGTTAAAACAAGGATATCTTCACTCCATTGAGCAAAATTGGTTTTATAATGAATTTGAAAAACGCCGGAACTATCTTTAATTTGAATACTCTCCAATTCATCATTGGTTAAGAATTTTCCATCAAATTGTGGTTTTACTTTTTTGCGATAACCGGTTTTTCCATTCCACTCAATATAATCAACCGTTTCATTGATGTTATATTCTTTTTCCTGCCCATCGGGCAATTGTACTTTTTGTATTTCCCAATAACCATTTATTTTTGAAATGGATTCGGGTGAAACTTTTTCTTGACAAGAAATCAAAGCAACTGAAAAAAGAAGGAAATAATAAAATGGTTTCATCTTTTAAAAATAAAGTTTAAAATTACAATTATTTTGACGAAAAAGTTAACGATATTGAAAATTTTACTTTATCAGATTTTGATAATTAATTGCGGAAAAACATTAATGTAATAATTCAATAATTTAAGGTTTACCAACAGCAATTGGTTTATTATTTCTACTCCATTCACTCCAAGAACCAACATACAATTTTGGAATTTCAAATCCCGCACAAGACATGGCTAAAAGTGTATGACACGCTGTTACTCCCGATCCACAATGAACAATAATTGATTTAGAATTGTTGCTTTCGAATACATTTTTATATTTTCCTTTTAATTTTTCAGAAGATAAGAAAAGTCCATTTTCATCCAAATTGGTTGAAAAAGGAATATTAATTGCATTTGGAATATGTCCGGAAATTAAATCAATTGGTTCAACCTCACCATTAAATCGAGAAGTTTCGCGAACGTCTATGATTAAACCATCTTGATGGACAGATGTCTTCTCAACTTCATCAATTGTTGCCAATGGTAATTCCCATTTTTTAATTCTGTAATCTTGAACTGAAATAGGGGTTTCTATTTTTGAATTTATTGGAAAATTTTGTTTTTCTGCTTCTTGAAAACCGCCGTTAAGCACTTGTACTTTTTCGTGTCCGATAGATTTTAACATCCACCACATTCGAGCTGCCGCATTAGCACCACTTTTATCGTCGTATAAAACTACATGACTATTTGGAGTAATTCCTATTTTTGAAAGTAGCTGAGAAAAATTTTTTATTGATGGTAAAGGATGTCTTCCTCCTCTTGATAAATCCTCTTTAATTTCGGCAAGTTCTGTATTTAAATCTACAAAAATGGCTCCGTCTAGGTGTTTTTGATTGTAATTTGATTGAGCATCTTTTCCGTTGCTTACATCAAGAATAAATATATTATTAGCTTTGCAGAGAGTTTTTAATTCAGAAACGGTGATAATTGGATTCCTATCCTTATTCATTTTTGAAATAATAACTTTCTGATTTAATTTCCATATTTATTTTGTAAAGAGTAAACCCAATCTCCTTCGTAATAGCGAACAACAATAATAAGTGTAACAGTAACAATTGTGATTATCCAAGAATATTTTTTATAAAGAACTGTATAAGCCGTCAAAATTCCCATAATTATGAATGGAATAGCTAAGATGATATTCGGAATCATCCAAGCACCTCTTAAAATTGCAATAGATTTAAGTAGTACAAAAAAAAAGCTGTAAACCGAAACAATTTTGGTTAACGAAACTAGGTATTTATTAAAAACTTTTGGCTCTTCCATTATTTAAAAAAAGAATCTACAAATTCATATTTATTGAAAACCTGTAAGTCTTCAATTCCCTCGCCTACACCGATATATTTAACCGGAATTTGGAACTGATCTGATATACCAATCACTACGCCACCTTTTGCGGTACCATCTAATTTTGTAACTGCTAAGCATGACACCTCGGTAGCTGCAGTGAATTCTCTGGCTTGTTCGAATGCATTTTGACCGGTTGAACCATCTAAAACCAATAATACATCATGAGGAGCATCGCCCACCACTTTTTGCATGACACGTTTTACTTTGGTAAGCTCGTTCATTAAATTTACTTTATTGTGCAAACGACCGGCTGTGTCAATTATAACCACATCAGCACCTTGTGTCACCGCACTTTGCAAAGTATCAAATGCAACAGAAGCAGGATCACTTCCCATTTGTTGTCTAACGATTGGCACACCAACCCGATCTGCCCAAATTTGCAATTGGTCTATTGCTGCCGCACGAAAAGTATCCGCTGCTCCTAAAACCACTTTATGTCCGGCTTTTTTAAATTGATAGGCTAATTTTCCGATGGTAGTTGTTTTACCCACACCATTTACACCCACAACCATAATAACATACGGTTTTTTGTTGGCTGGAATTTCAAACTCAGAAGCTTCACCTGAATTTGTTTCAGATAAAAGTCCGGCAATTTCTTCACGGAGAATCTTATTGAGTTCGTCTGTTCCTAAGTACTTGTCTCTGGCAACACGCTCTTCAATTCTATCAATGATTTTTAGAGTGGTTTTTACACCCACATCAGAAGAAACCAATACTTCTTCTAAATTATCTAAAACATCTTCATCTACAGATGATTTTCCGGCTACAGCTTTGGTTAACTTGGCAAAAAAAGAAGTTTTAGTTTGTTCTAAACCTTTGTCTAACGTTTCTTTTTTTTCGGATGAAAATATTCGTTTAAAAAAACTCATATTCTAGTTGATTATATTTGATACAAAATTATGAATACAAAGATAAAATAAAAAAGCTACTTTCAATGAAAGTAGCTTTATCTATACTATTGTGAGTAAATTATTTCTTGTTTAAGAAACTATCTACTAATTCTGGTGCCATTACTGATTCAACGAAAGTATAAGCTCCTGTTTTAGGAGATTTTACCATTTTAATGGCTTTAGTTAATCTTTTTGACGCTGTTTGTAACGTTGCTACGGTTTTCTTTGCCATTTCTTATCTTATTTAATTTCTTTGTGAACTGTTACTTTTTTCAAGATTGGATTAAATTTTTTAATCTCTAATCTATCAGGAGTATTTTTTTTGTTTTTAGTTGTGATATAACGAGACGTTCCAGGTACACCTGAAGTTTTGTGCTCTGTACACTCTAAAATTACTTGGATTCTATTGCCTTTCTTTGCCATTTTTCAGTATATTTAATAAGGTGGAATTAAGAAATAAATCCTTTAGCTTTTGCATCTTTCAACACAGCGGCTAACCCTTTTTTATTAATTGTTTTAATAGTAGATGCTGCTACTCTAAGCGAAATCCATCTGTCTTCTTCAGCAAGATAGAAACGTTTTTTAACTAAGTTTACTGAAAATTTTCTCTTAGTTTTGTTCATCGCGTGAGAAACATTGTTTCCTACCATCGCTCTTTTACCTGTAAGGTCACAAACTCTTGACATTATGCTTATCTTTTATCGTTATTCAAAATCAGGGTGCAAAGAAACAAAAAACTAATCTATTACACAAACAAATTTTAGTAGTTTTTTAAAATTTCTTTTAAAAGTAGTTCAAGTCCTTTGTTTACTGCTCTATCTATCACTTTTTGACGCGGTTGACCAAAATTAAACTCCTCTGAAAAAACTCCTTTTGGAGTAGCAATGGCAAAACAAACTGTTCCAACCTTTACATCGGCATCGCCTTTGGATGGACCTGCATTTCCTGTCGTTGAAATAGCGAAATCGGTTTGAAGTAATTTCTGAGCTCCCAAAGCCATTTCTTCTGCCACCTCTTTACTTACAACCGAATAGGTATCAATGATTGATTGATTAACTTTAAGTAAAGAAACTTTTGTGTCTGTAGCATAAGTTACCACTCCTCCACGAAAATAAACAGAGGAACCCGCAACAGAAGTAATGACTTCAGAAATCTTACCTCCCGTGCAACTTTCAGCGGTGGCAAGCGTGAATTTCTTTTGACTTAATAGTTTACCCAAAACGAATTCTATACTTTCATCCTCTTCAAAGCCAACAATGATGTCGCTGATAATTTCTTGTAATTGAGCAACCAATTCATTGATTGTAGTTTGTAAAAACTGTTCGTCTAATCCACGAGCAGATAAACGCAAACGCACGCGACCAGGACTTGGTAAATAGGCTAATTTTACAAATGTTGGCAAATTATTTTCCCATTCTTCGATGCGTTCTGCCACGATGCTTTCGCCTTGACCGTAGGTTAAAATGGTTTTGTGTAAAATGTAAGGTCGTTTGTATTCGTTGACGATTTTTGGAATTAATTCGTCGGTTACAATGGCTTTCATTTCATAGGGAACGCCGGGCAAAGAGACAAAAACGGTATTTTCTTTTTGCATCCACATGCCGGGAGCGGTTCCGAAATTATTTGGCAAAACAATACACTTGGATGGAACCATCGCTTGGTCTCGATTGACTTGCGAAACCACAAAATTCATTTTGGTAAAAAGTTCGACGATGTGATTTTCAACGGCTTGATTTCGTTGTAAAATATCTTCAAAATATTCGCAAAAAGTGATTTTGGTAATATCGTCTTTGGTTGGACCCAAACCGCCTGTTATGATGACAAAATCAACATGGTTTTGCACTTTTGCAAAAGTTTCTAGAATGTGATTCTTATCATCGCTGATTGAAATCATTTCGTGCACCTCGACACCAATTTTGTTCAATGCTTTGGCAATGAAACCGGAATTGGTATCGGTAATTTGACCGATGAGAATTTCGTCGCCAATGGTGATGATGGTTGCTTTCATTTTTTGAGGTGCTGAGTGACTGAGTTGCTGAGATGCTGAGATTTTTATTTTGCTAAATCACTCAGCTACTTAGTAGCTCAGTGTCTCAGCTACTCTTTTAGCCCGGATAGTAGCGGAAAGCCCGGAACTAAAAAAACTAATTTTTCTTTGCAAAAAAGAGCGACCAACGGAAGCTCCTTTTTTGACTTAGAAAAATAGTTTTTTTTTGTGAGGACTTACAGCGGATAGCCGGAATAGCTTCTTATAATTCGAAATCTTTATTAATTTCTTTAACTGCCTTTTCTACTTGCTCTTCGATACTTTTGAAAATCTCTTTAATTTCTTTTCTTTTTCCTTCGCGTTTGGTCCACGCTTCTACCTGAAGAATCTCTTCGTAAGCTACATTCATTCCCAATAAATCAAGCGTAGGTTTTATTTTGTGAGCATAGCTGTAAGCCAATTTGTGATTTTTTTCTTCAATGCCTTGTTTGACGAACTTTAAATCTTCCGGGATTTCGCTCACAAACAGCGTAATAATTTGGAGAACGAACTCGGGATCGTTATCTGAAAGTGCATAGACTTTGGCTAAGTTATAATTTAATGCCATGATTTTATTTTACTTGTATTCGGAATAGTTTTTTGTTTTCTATAAATCCTTCGAGGATGTCGTTCGGGTTTACTTTTGCCACACCTTCAGGTGTTCCGGTAAAAATAATGTCGCCAATTTTGAGTGTAAAGTATTGAGAAACATAAGCAATAAGTTCGTCAATCTTCCATAACATATGGCTGGTATTGCCCTTTTGAACGGTATTTCCGTTGGATTTTAATTCAAAATTAATATTTTCTGTGGAACTGAAATCTTTTTTCGATAAAAAGCTACCAATAACCGCTGAACCGTCAAAAGCCTTGGCTTTTTCCCATGGTAAGCCTTTCTCTTTGAGTTTGGCTTGCAAATCGCGAGCAGTGAAGTCAATCCCAAGTCCGATTTCGTCATAATAATTAGGAGCGAACTTGGCATCAATATATTTACCTACTTTATTAATCCGAACTAAAATTTCAACTTCATGATGAATGTCATCACTAAACTCCGGAATTACAAACGGATGCTGTTTGAGCAAAACCGCACTATCCGGTTTTAAAAAAACAACCGGTTCTTCGGGTCGCTCGTTGTGGAGCTCTTCGATGTGTTTGGTGTAATTTCGTCCGATGCAGATGATTTTCATTTTTTTTAAGTTGCTGAGGTTCTGAGTTACTGAGATGCTGAGTTTTTTAACTTAGTTTGTTGTTCAGTTTTCTAAGTTTGATGGCGGTGAGGACTTTTTTGGTATAAAGCGGGAAATCGGCATTTTGAATCCAACCGAAATAGCCGGGTTCTTCTTCCAATACTTTTTCAACCAACGCTCCTTTGTGTTTTCCGAAGGTAAAAATTTCTTGTCCTTTGTCATTCAACGCTATAAAACCGGCGAAATCAACAGATTTTTTACGGGTGGTGAATTCAGAAAGCAATTTCATGTCGTTTTCCAATTCGGGATAACGCTCTAATTGAGCTTTTAAAATTTCGTAAGTTGCCATGGTGTCGGCCTCAGCTGAATGAGCGTTTTCAAGTAATTGTCCGCAATAAAATTTATAAGCCGCACTTAACGTTCGCTCTTCCATTTTGTGGAAAATGGTTTGTACATCAACTGAAACTCTGTTTTTCATATCAAAATCAACTCCGGCACGTAATAATTCTTCGGCTAATAATGGAATATCAAATCGATCGGAATTAAATCCGGCTAAATCAGAATCTTTGATCATGTTGTAAATCTGACCGGAAAGTTCTTTGAATGTGGGTTCGTTGGCTACTTTCTCATCGGTAATGCCATGAACTTGAGTAGATAAAAATGGAATTTTCATTTCCGGATTCACCAACCAGGTTTTACTTTCTTTGTTTCCGTTGGGATAAACTTTAAAGATAGCGATTTCCACAATTCGATCTTTGGCAACATCTACTCCGGTAGTTTCAAGGTCGAAAAAGCAAATTGGGCGATTTAATTTGAGTTCCATTTTAAAATTTTAGAAAAACAAAGATAAGGGTTTGAAATCACCTTTTAACGATGAAATTATTTTTTTTAAGAGTATTTTAAGGTTTGGTGGATTAAAAAACCCTTTCAGTTTCTGAGGGTTGAAAGGGTTAAAATTTTATCATTTTACTTTTTAGAATTCTCTATTCTCGCTAAAACCTTCTAAATAATCCGCTACGCGTTTAACGAATTGTCCGCCCAATGAACCATCCACTACACGGTGATCGTAACTGTGCGATAAGAACATTTTATGGCGAATTCCAATATAATCTCCGGTTGGAGCTTCGATAACTGCGGGAACTTTTCGGATGGCACCTAAAGCTAAAATCGCTACTTGTGGCTGGTTGATGATGGGTGTTCCGAAAACACTTCCAAAAGTTCCCACGTTGGTTACGGTGTAGGTTCCGCCTTGAATTTCGTCCGGTTTTAATTGGTTATTTCGAGCACGGTTCGCTAGGTCATTCACGGTTTTGGTCAATCCGACTAAGTTAAGCATATCTGCATTTTTGATAACCGGTACAATTAAATTTCCGTTCGGTAAAGCCGCAGCCATTCCTAAATTGATGTTTTTCTTTTTGATGATATAATCGCCTTCTACCGAAATATTAATCATTGGGAAGTCTTTGATGGCTTTTGCCACAGCTTCCATAAATATTGGTGTAAACGTTAGCTTCTCGCCTTCTCTTTTTTCAAAAGCATCTTTCACTTTATTTCTCCAATTCACGATGTTGGTTACATCCACTTCAATAAACGACTGCACGTGTGCCGAAGTTTGTTTAGAAGCTACCATATATCCTGAAATCAGTTTACGCATACGATCCATTTCGATGATTTCGTCTTGACCGTTTACGGAAACCGGTATTTTTTTCTCAGGAGTTGATTCTGTTTTAGGAACTTCAACTTTTGGAGCTTCAACCTTTACTTCAACTTTTGGTCCCGAAGTTTCGGGATCAACAGCAACCGGTTCTACTTTTGGAGCTGCAGCAACTGCAGGTTTATTAGCACGGTCTTTTACATATGCTATGATATCGTCTTTGGTAACACGACCTTCTTTACCGGTGCCTTTTATACTTTCTAATTCTGCAATAGAAACCCCTTCTTCTTTGGCAATATTTTTCACTAAAGGAGAAAAGAATTTCTCTGATGCTGAAAAATCTACCTCAACAGGAGCAGCGGTTTGAACCGTTTCTTTCACCACTTCAATGGCTTTCTCAATTTGAGCAACAGCTTCGACTACTTCTTCTTTAGGAGATTCAACTGGAGCATTTCCGCCTTCGGTATCAATAATTGCAATGGTTTGACCCACTTTAACCACATCATCTACTTGAAATAAAATTTCAACTAATGTTCCGGAAACTTCCGAAGGAACTTCACTATCTACTTTGTCGGTAGCGATTTCTAAGACCGCTTCATCGGCTTCGATTTTTTCTCCAACTTTTTTAAGCCAATTGGTAATGGTTGCCTCGGCAACGCTTTCTCCCATTTTGGGCAATTTTAATTCAAATTTTGCCATATTGTTAACCTAAAGGTTTATTTTTTATTTCAGTTTGCGAATTTACTAAAAAAAGGATTGATTTTAGCAATAATCAATAAAATTTTCAATATCAAAAATCAATAGCAATAGCCATGTCAACTTCAAAAATCAATAATCAAAATTCTTCAATTTTCAATCAATACGACTTCGCCTCTATCGTTGCTGTTGTTGCTTCCAAGCATAAAATTACTTTGATTGGGGATGATTTTGAATGTAACATTTTTACTTTTATACGTTTCCATGGCGGAGATAATGGTAGAAAATGAAAAATCATCCTGATCAAAAATAATTTCAACGTTAGAATTTATTCCTTTTAAAAGCGAAGGTAATTCATTTTTAAAAGTAGTAGAAAGCTGTTTTACATTTTTTCCTAACAATTTTTCGAGTTTTTCTTTTAATAACTCGTTTTGAGAAATTAAAATATAACTGTCTATTTTTATATTGGAAATTCCTGTTTTATTTTTCTTTAAAAAAGCAAAAAAGAAGCTACCAACTTTCATAAAAAAACTAAAAAAACCTGATTTTTTGAAATGTTTGGCATAAAAATAATCCATCGCTTCTTGAAAACGTTTCATATAGGTTTCGTCTTTTACAGTGCTTTCTCCTTTATAATGAATGACGGTCGTTTTGGCAAAATAGAAATTAGATTTTCCATTTTTCAAAACCCTATAACTCAAGTCAATATCATCGGAATACATGAAACAATTTTCGTCAAATCCACCCAGTTCAGTATACAAATCGCGTTTCATCACCATAAAAGCTCCCACTAAAATATCCACTTTTCCGGATTGATTTTCGGATAAATGTTGAGCATAATATTGGTTGAACAACTTAATTTTCGGAAAAATTTTATACAATCCAAAAATCTTAGTAAATGCCACCCAAGGCGTGGGAATGCCTCGTTTACTCTCCGGGAGAAAATTTCCGGTACCGTCGATGAGTTTGCATCCGATTATTCCGAGTTGGGAGTTTGGAGTTAGGAGTTTGGAGTTAAAAATCTTTGTAAAAGTATCTTCTGCAACAACCGTATCAGGGTTTAAAATACAAATGTATTCGCCTTTAGCTTGTGCAACGCCAATGTTATTACCTTTTGGGAAACCGGTATTTTTTTTGTTCTCAATTAGTTTGATGTCAGGAAAACGGGTTTTCATCATTTGACAACTATCGTCAGAAGAATTGTTATCGACCACAATAATTTCACCCTCAATGTGTTGCAAAGCAGTCTGCACACTGAGCACACATTGTTCTAAGAAATAGCGAACGTTGTAATTGAGGATGATGACAGATAGTTGCATAAGGCAAATTTACAGCAACTTATTTAAATCTTGAGGATTTTTTGAATTGTTCCAAAATAAATGCAAATCAACTACTTTATTTATTAAATCAATTGTATAAAAAAGTTTAGTTTGCTTTGAAATAACAATTGAGTATATTTTATTTGAATTATCATAAATTCCAATTAATGGATTTTCTGAAAGTCTGTTCAAGTTTTCGAATACTAAATCCTGAAATTTCTGAACCTCTTTATGGTTCCATTTACGGAAAATAAAATCGATTTCATCATAATAGGATATTTGAGAATTTGGTTGCCAAATTATCTGATATGTCATTTCAAAAAAGGATATTTTAGTTTAATTCTTTTTTGCATTTCTTCATTTGAAATCCCTTTGTCCTCTTTAGCATCTTGTATCGATTTTTCCAAAACTTTTATTAATAATGGATGTAATTCTTCTTCTTGAACACTATTTTTTTCAACATTGTATTCCGCGATCGGTTCTTCAACTTTGTTGATGTTTTTGTTTTCGTGGTTTTGATTCTTTTTACTCATGGCATTATGTTTAAAAAAGTAAAAATAATGATTTATTATTTGGATTCATATAAAAATCAGCTATTTTACTAATTCGTTTCAGAAAAAATAAAGCATTACTTTTGTACTTCTAAAACCATTGACTAATTGGCAAATTGCCTTATTGACACCTTACATGAATTACCTTTCAGTAGAAAATATATCTAAATCCTTCGGCGAACGCGTTTTATTTGACAACATTTCGTTTGGTATTAATAAAGACCAAAAAATTGCTTTTATTGCCAAAAACGGTTCGGGAAAAACGACCGTTATGAACATTATTAATGGTTTTGATGAGCCGGATACGGGTCAGGTTGTGATTCGAAAAAATATCCGAATGGCTTTTTTGTCGCAAAAACCGAATTTGCAAGATGAATTGACCATTGAGGAAAGCATTTTTGCCAGCGATAACGAAACGCTCAAAGTGATTGAGCAATATGAAAAAGCTCTTCAAAACCCTGAAAATGAAGAAGCTTATCAAAAAGCGTTTGATTTGATGGATCAACACAACGCTTGGGATTTTGAAACACAATTCAAGCAAATCTTGTTCAAATTGAAACTGGAAGATTTTAAATTGAAAGTCAAAAGTCTCTCGGGTGGACAAAAAAAACGACTTTCCTTAGCCATCATTTTAATTAATCGTCCGGATTTGTTGATTTTGGATGAACCCACTAACCATCTGGATTTGGAGATGATTGAATGGCTGGAAGATTATTTTGCCAAAGAAAACATCACGTTGTTTATGGTGACGCACGACCGTTTCTTTTTGGAACGGGTTTGCAACGAAATCATTGAATTGGACAATGGCAAATTGTATCAATACAAAGGTAACTATTCCTATTATTTGCAAAAGAAAGAAGAACGAATTGCTTCTGAAAATGCCAGTATCGATAAAGCTCAAAACCTCTTCGTAAAAGAATTGGCTTGGATGCGTCGCCAACCCAAAGCGAGAACGACCAAATCGAAATCACGTCAGGATGATTTTTATAAAATAAAAGCGGTAGCAGAAAGTCGCCGAAAAGAAAATGTGGTAGAATTGGAAATCAACATGGAACGCATGGGAAGCAAGATTATTGAGCTCCACAAGTTGTATAAAAAGTTCAAAGACAGGGTAATTTTAGATAATTTCTCCTATGATTTTCAACGTGGTGAACGGATTGGAATTATCGGTAAAAACGGAACCGGAAAATCAACTTTTTTGAATATTTTAACCAAAACTATCTTGCCTGATGCCGGAAAAGTAGTAATTGGCGATACGATAAAGGTGGGTTATTATACGCAAAGCGGCATCAACCCAAAACCGGGTCAGAAAGTGATTGATATAATTAAAGAATACGGCGAATATATTCCACTTACGAAAGGGAAAATCATTTCAGCTTCGCAATTGTTGGAACGTTTTCTATTTGATGCCAAAAAACAGTATGATTTTGTGGAAAAATTGAGTGGTGGCGAATTAAAACGTTTGTATTTGTGTACGGTTTTGATTCAGAATCCGAACTTTTTGATTTTGGATGAGCCCACCAATGATTTAGACATTGTGACTTTGAATGTGTTGGAAAGCTTTCTATTGGATTTTCCGGGATGTTTGCTAGTAGTTTCACACGATAGATATTTCATGGATAAAATCGTGGACCACCTATTTGTTTTCAGAGGCGAGGGTGTTATTGAAGATTTCCCCGGTAATTATTCCGATTTCAGAGCTTATGAAGATAGTGCTGAACCTAAAAATTTATCTAATGTTAGCACTGAAAAAACAAATTGGAAAGAAAAGCAAGTTAAAGAAGGTTTAACGTTTAACGAGCAAAAAGAATTTCAGAAAATTGAACGCGAAATCAAAGATTTAGAATTCGAGAAAAAGCAAATCGAACAACTTTTTGCCGATGGAAAAGTAGCAGATGACGCTATTGAGAAAAAAGCAAATGAGTTGCAAGTGATTATAAAGAAATTGGAAGAAAAAGAAGAAAGATGGTTTGAATTATCTAGTAAAATGGAGTAAATAGTTTTCAGTCGCAGTCGCGGTTTTCAGTCGCAGTTTGATTAAAATATATATTTTAAAAAAGAAGAAAAATGGATTTCAAAGAATTATTAGCCTATCAAAAAGCTTTTTTATTAGCCATGGAAATTTATAAAATCAGTAATTTATTTCCCAAAGAAGAAAAATATTCATTAACTGATCAAGTACGACGATCATCTAGAAGTGTTTGTGCAAATATGGCGGAAGCCTATAGAAAAAGAAGATATGTTAATCATTTTATATGTAAACTTACGGATTGTGATGGAGAAAATTCTGAAACTACTGTTTGGTTAGATTTTTCATTGGAATGTGGTTATATTTCAAATGAAATACATTCAGATTTAACAACAAAATCAAAAGAAATTGGTAAATTAATTAATTTTATGATCAATAACCCTGATAAATTTGGCTGCAAACCAAACTGAGACTAAGAAACTATAACTGAAAACCGTAACTGTGACTGCGTCTAAAAATGAAACACATCCTAAAATCATATCTAAAATTCCTTTACCATTCCAAAAACGAACACGGAGTGCATTCGCCATTTGTATTTGATTTGGTGACGAAATGTTTTTATAATAAAACAAACTATCTCGACTATTCCATTTTAAAAGCATACCGAAACTCCCTTTTAGAAAATGAAAATACCATTGAAGTAACCGATTTTGGTGCCGGCTCTCGAGTTTTTAAATCCAATAAAAGAAAAGTTTCCGCGATTGCCAAAAATGCCGGAATTTCTATTAAAAATGGGGAATTATTGTTTCGAATGGTTCGTTATTTCCAACCGGAATATATTTTAGAAATCGGAACTTCTTTAGGATTAGCTACTTCTGCCCTATCGTTAGGAAACAAAAATTCAAAAATAATTACGTTAGAAGGTTGTCCGAATACAATGGCAATTGCAAAAAATCAATGTCAATTACAAAATCTAAACAACATTGATTTTGTACACACAAAATTTGAAGATTTTTTGATAACCCACAACCCACAACCGACAACTTACAACTTTATCTACTTCGACGGGAATCACTCCAAATCAGCTACTTTAAACTATTTCGAATTATTATTACCAACCATTTTAAATGATTCGGCTTGGATTTTCGATGACATTCACTGGTCCAAAGACATGGAAGAAGCATGGAAAGTTATTAAAAACCATCCTAAAGTGACTGTTACGATTGATACTTTTCAATGGGGAATTGTATTTTTCAGAAAAGAACAAGAGAAAGAGCATTTTGTTATTCGTGCTTAATTTTAAGAAAAATAGTGTAACAATTAATGTGTTTTTACTACTTATATGACGAGTATTGTAAATCAAAAAATCTGCAATCGTTAATCAAAAATCCAAACTCCAATGGCTAATCCATTAATTAAAATCTCCGATTTAAAACGTGACTTTGTTTTAGGAAGTGAAACGATTTATGTTCTGAAAGGAATCGATTTAGAAATCAACAAAGGTGAATATGTGGCGTTGATGGGACCATCCGGTTCCGGAAAATCTACTTTGATGAATCTTTTGGGTTGTTTGGATACACCCACATCGGGAACGTACATTTTAAACGGAAAGGATGTCAGTAAAATGCACGATGATGAATTAGCCGAAATCCGAAACAAAGAAATCGGATTCGTTTTTCAAACCTTTAATTTGATGCCCAGAACAACAGCGTTAGACAATGTTGCTTTGCCTATGGTATATGCCGGTCACTCCAAATCAGAACGTCATGAAAGAGCTTCTGAAGTTCTCACTCAAGTGGGTTTAGCCGATAGAATGGACCACAAACCCAACGAACTTTCGGGTGGTCAACGACAACGTGTAGCAGTTGCCAGAGCATTAGTGAACAAACCTTCTATCATTTTAGCCGATGAGCCAACCGGAAATTTAGATTCCAAAACTTCAGAGGAAATCATGGGTCTTTTCAATGAGATTCATAAAAACGGAAATACAGTCATTTTAGTTACCCACGAAGAAGATATTGCTGCTTATGCCCACCGAATTATCCGTTTGCGAGACGGAATTGTAGAAAAAGACGAGCGGGTAAAATAAACAATTCGTAACTTTGTTACATCAAGTTTATTGTATATGAAAACCCTAATTATCGTCATGGTTATTCTTTTTGTAGCAGTTATCATTGTGACACGAATGGCCAATAAACAAAGAGGAAATCGCCGAAATCGCAGTTTCAAAACCAATTATTATTCCAAAAAGAAAAAATAATCTGATGAAAATTGGAATACTTACTTGTGCCCGATTACCTGAACTTTTACCCTCAGACCAAAAACTAATTCCGCTTTTTGCGAAGGAAAATGTTTTTGCAAAAGCTGTAATTTGGGATGATATTTCAGTTGATTGGTCTGAATTTGATGCCCTCATTTTCAGAAACACCTGGGATTATTATCAAAAAGAAACCGCATTTAATTCGTGGTTAGATAAAATCGAATCGTTGGGAATTAAAACATTCAATCCGATTTCAGTTATCCAACAAAACAAACATAAATTTTATTTAAAAGAACTTGAAAAAGAGGGAATTTTAATACTTCCGACAATTTTTTTAGAAAAAAATTCAACTTCAAATTTATACGATTTAATTCCGGAAAGTTGGGAGAAAATAGTGATTAAACCTGCTTTTTCCGCCGGAAGTTATTTGACTAAATTAATTGACCGAAGCGAATTAACCTCCATCCAAACAGAATTTAAAGAACATTTTGCAACAAAAGATTTTCTCTTGCAAGAATTTCGTCCGGAAATAAAAGAATTGGGCGAAACTTCGTTTATCTTTTTCAATGGAAAATTTTCACATGCTGTCAATAAAAAACCCGTCGAAAATGATTTTAGAGTTCAAATTCAATACGGTGGAAAATATACATTAATTCAACCCAATGATGATTTATTGCATCAAGCAGAATTGGTTTTATCAAAAATTCCAGAACAAATGTTGTATGCTCGTGTAGATGGTATTGTCATTGATAATAAACTTCACTTAATGGAAATTGAACTCATAGAACCCGATTTGTATTTTGACTTAGCGAAAGGAGCGAGAGAACGATTTGTGGAATGTTTTTTGAAAGTTACTGAGAAGCTGAGGTTCTGAGTGACTGAGAAAAAAAAATTCGTAATTTAGCAAAATAAAAAACTCAGTTACTCAGCTTCTCAGAACCTCAGCTTCTCAAACATGAAAATATATACCAAAACCGGCGACAGCGGTACCACCGCACTTTTTGGCGGAACACGCGTTCCTAAACACCACATTCGAATTGAAAGTTACGGAACGGTGGACGAATTGAATTCGCATATCGGTTTAATTCGTGACCAGAACATCAATCAACTTTATAAAAATGTTTTAATTGAAGTGCAAGACCGCCTTTTTACCGTTGGAGCTATCTTAGCCACTCCACCGGAAAAAGAAGTGTTAAAAAATGGACAGCCACGCTTAAACATCAATCGAATTTCGGAGGCCGATATTCAATTATTGGAAAATGAAATCGATACGATGAACGATGCCTTACCTCCGATGACGCATTTTGTGCTTCCTGGCGGACACACAACTGTGTCATATTGTCATATTGCTCGTTGTGTATGCCGCAGAGCCGAACGCCTATCGGTGCACCTTCACGAATTAGAACCGACAGATGAGCAGGTTTTAAAATACCTAAACCGACTTTCTGACTATCTTTTTGTGTTGGCACGAAAGTTGTCCTTTGATCTTCAAGCGGATGAAGTTAAATGGATTCCGAGGAAGGAGTAATCGGTTGTCGGTTGTCGATTATTAGTATAATCTGAACACTGAAATCTAAATACTGAAAACTATTTCAAAGACGTTCTTACCTTTTAAAAGTATTAAAAATTACTTTTTGGTAAAATAAATCACTTTTTACTTGACTATATCAGTAGAAAATTTATTTTTGCATAAAATTAAATCGATAGAAGATGTATTGGACATTAGAATTAGCATCCTATTTGAGTGATGCACCGTGGCCAGCCACCAAAGATGAGCTTATTGACTATGCTATCAGAACGGGTGCTCCCCTCGAAGTAGTGGAAAACCTTCAATCTATTGAAGACGAAGGCGAAATTTACGAATCGATGGAAGAAATTTGGCCGGATTATCCTACAGACGAAGATTATCTTTGGAACGAGGACGAATATTAAAACAAAAATAAAAAAACACCAAAAAGAAGTCTCAAACGAGGCTTTTTTTTTGTGTAAATTTGCATCCCGAATCATCGGGATTTTATAACATTATAAATCAAAATAAAATGAGTTTCATTAATAGTATTCTGAAAGCATTTGTGGGCGACAAATCCGAAAAAGATGTCAAAGCAATACAACCTCTTATTACGAAAATAAAAACATTTGAAAGTAGTCTTTCTTCACTATCACATGATGAATTACGAGCCAAAACTGTTTTTTTTAAAGAAAAAATAAAACAGGCTCGTGCTGAAAAAGATGCCAAAATCGCATCGTTAAAAGTTGAAGTGGATCAAATTACTGACATTGATAAAAGAGAAGACATTTATGCTTCAATTGATACTTTAGAAAAAGAAGCCTACGAAATCTCAGAAAAAACGTTAAACGAAATTCTTCCCGAAGCATTTGCTGTGGTAAAAGAAACAGCAAAACGTTTTAAAGACAATACTAACATTACCGTAAAAGCTACTCCAAAAGACATTGAACTTTCAGCTACTAAATCTTATATTTCGATTGAAGGTGATCATGCGGTTTGGGCTAATTCATGGAATGCAGCCGGAAAAGAAATCACTTGGGACATGATTCACTACGACGTTCAGTTGATTGGTGGAGTTGTATTGCATCAGGGAAAAATTGCTGAGATGCAAACCGGTGAAGGAAAAACATTGGTGGCTACACTCCCACTCTATTTGAATGCGTTAACCGGAAATGGCGTGCATTTGGTTACCGTAAATGATTATTTGGCAAAACGTGATAGTACATGGAAAGCTCCTTTGTTTGAATTTCATGGTTTAACTGTGGATTGTATTGATAATCATCAACCAAACACCGATGCGAGAAGAAAAGCCTATGATGCCGATATTACTTATGGCACCAACAATGAATTTGGTTTTGATTACTTAAGAGATAACATGGCTCATTCGCCAAACGATTTAGTACAACGCAAACACAATTATGCCATTGTCGATGAGGTCGATTCGGTTTTGATTGACGATGCCAGAACACCTTTAATTATTTCCGGACCGGTTCCGCAAGGAGACCGTCATGAATTTAATGAATTGAAACCGAAAGTTGATAATTTGGTTTCTTTACAACGCAATTTAGCGACCGGATTTTTAACCGAAGCCAAACGTTTAATCAAAGAAGGAAACACCAAAGACGGTGGTTTTCAATTGTTGAGAGCGTATCGTTCGATGCCGAAAAATAAAGCCTTGATTAAATTTTTGAGCGAAGAAGGTATCAAACAATTGCTTCAAAAAACGGAGAATCAATACATGCAAGACAACAACCGCGAAATGCCAAAAGTGGATGAAGCGTTGTATTTTGTGATTGAAGAAAAAAATAATCAAGTTGAGTTAACGGATAACGGTATTAAATTCTTGTCTACTGATACAGATGAAAACTTCTTCGTATTACCGGATATTGGAACCGAAATTGCCCGAATTGAAAAAATGAATTTGGCCAAAGATGCCGAAGCCGAAGAAAAAGAAAAATTATTCCAAGATTTTTCAATTAAATCGGAACGCATTCACACGTTGACACAATTATTAAAAGCCTATACTCTTTTTGAAAAAGATGTGGAATATGTAATCATGGAAGATAAAATCATGATTGTAGACGAGCAGACCGGTCGTATCATGGATGGTCGTCGTTATTCTGACGGTTTACACCAAGCGATTGAAGCCAAAGAAAATGTAAAAATTGAAGCGGCTACACAGACTTTTGCAACCGTTACTCTTCAAAATTATTTCAGAATGTACAGCAAATTAGCCGGTATGACCGGAACAGCTGTGACAGAAGCCGGTGAACTTTGGCAAATTTATAAATTGGATGTAGTGGAAATTCCAACTAACCGACCAATTGCCAGAAAAGACCAAGAAGATTTAATATACAAAACCACCCGTGAGAAATTTAATGCGGTTATTGAAGATGTTACCAAACTTTCGCAAGCGGGAAGACCGGTTTTGATTGGAACCACTTCAGTAGAAATTTCAGAATTATTGAGTAGAATGTTGAAAATGCGAAACATTCCACACAATGTTTTGAATGCGAAAATGCATAAAAAAGAGGCAGAAATTGTAGCCGAAGCCGGAAAACCGGGAGTGGTAACCATTGCTACCAACATGGCAGGTCGTGGAACGGATATTAAATTGACTCCGGAAGTAAAAGCTGCCGGTGGTTTGGCCATTATTGGTACAGAACGTCACGATTCGCGTCGTGTGGACAGACAGTTGCGTGGTCGTGCGGGTCGTCAAGGAGATCCGGGAAGTTCACAGTTTTATGTTTCGTTAGAAGATAATTTAATGCGATTATTTGGTTCGGAACGCGTTGCCAAAGTAATGGATCGAATGGGCTTGAAAGAAGGCGAAGTGATTCAACATTCAATGATGACCAAATCGATTGAAAGAGCTCAGAAAAAAGTAGAAGAAAACAACTTTGGGGTGCGTAAACGTTTGTTGGAATATGACGATGTGATGAATTCACAACGGGAAGTAATTTACAAACGCAGAAGACATGCTTTACACGGTGAACGTTTGAAAGTGGATATCGCCAACATGATGTATGACACCTGTGAAAACATTACGAATGAAAACAAAGCCACTTCTAATTTCAAGAATTTTGAATTTGAATTGATTCGTTATTTTTCCATTACTTCACCTATTTCTGAAAGTGAATTCAACAAGTTGAGTGAAATGGAAATCACCGGAAAAGTCTATAAAGCAGTTTTAGCTCATTATGAAGAGAAAAATGCACGTGATGCCAGAGAAGCCTTTCCAATTATCAAAAACGTATATGAAAATCCAAACAATCACTATGAACGCATTATTGTTCCTTTTAGTGACGGACAAAAAACGTTGAATGTGGTAACCGACTTGAAAAAAGCGTATGAAAGCGAAGGAAAACAATTGGTTGCCGATTTTGAGAAAAATATCACGTTAGCCATTGTGGATGAAGCTTGGAAAAAGCATTTACGCAAAATGGATGAATTGAAACAATCGGTTCAGTTGGCCGTTCACGAGCAAAAAGATCCATTATTGATTTATAAGTTTGAAGCGTTTAATTTGTTTAGAGCGATGTTGGATGGTGTAAATAAAGAAGTGATTTCTTTCTTGTTTAAAGGTGATTTACCAAATCGTAATGAAACGAATATTCAAGAAGCAAGAGAAGTTCGCAGAAAAGAAAATTATACAGAAACGAAAGCTTCAACTGAAATAAACGATGGAGCTCAAGCCAACAGACAAGCGGGAGAAATGGCGAGTCAGCGACCAGCAGTTACTGAAACGATTGTTCGTGAAATGCCAAAAATCAATCGAAATGATACGGTTACGGTAAAACATGTCATGAGTGGCAAAACAGAATCCATGAAATACAAAAAAGCAGAAAGCTTGATTGCTAGCGGTGAATGGGTTTTAGTATAAACAAAAAATAAATGAATTTATAATCCCTGGCATGTAAATTGTCAGGGATTTTTATATTTGTTAAAAATCTCGTCACATGAAAAAAATAGTATGCTTATTTTTATTGGCTTTTTGGAATGGCCAAACACAAACTTTGGAACAATTAAAATTGGAAACCAAAAAATTTTATGAGGCTCATTACAACATGGATTTTGATGGAATAGCTTCACTTTATCATCCGAATTATTTTGAAAAAATAACAAAAGAAGAAATAACAACTAAATTAGATGAACAATTTCAAAATGATAAAATAGGGATACGATTTGTTTTCCCGACCATGAATTTTACTTTTGGAATGCTTCAGGAAATTGAGGGTAAAAAATATTGCGTGATTTCTTTTAAAAATACTTTTCGAGTGAATTTTATCGACAAATTATCAGAAGAGGAAGTCCAAAAAAATATTGCTTCCTTTCAAGCTAATCCAAAAATTAAATCTGTGAAATACGAAGCCAAACGCAATAGTTTTTTCATAGAAGAGAATGTGATTTGGGTGGCAGTTTTCCATTCTTCAACCATGGATAATTGGAAATTCATTGAACAAAATCCAAAATTTCAATCTTTTGATAATTTGTTGAATCCGGAAATTCAAAAGCAATTGGGACTATAAAAAAAGGGATGGCAGAAACCATCCTTTTCTATTATATTAAAACTAATTTACTGTTTCACAAACTTCGACACTCCTACTCCTTTATCAGAATGTACTTTTTTACAAAATACGTTCCGGTTTGCAAAATGGAAACATCTATGCTGAGTTGATTATTATCGTTGGGAATCGCTTGAATTAATTGTCCTAAACTATTGAAAATCTCAACTGATTTTAGGGTAATGGTTTGGCTTTCAATTGTGATTGTTGAACCGGCCGGATTTGGATATAATTTCACAAAATTAGAAAACTCAAAATCCGGATTGATATAAAATACTATTTTGTATTAAATATTTCTCCAAATTCAAACTCACGAATATTTGATATTGCTTGTCTTGGATTGATGGATTCCATAGAACGATTTATTTTACTTCTTTGTTTTTCTCCAGCACCTAAAAATTTACTAATAGATTTCCAATTATTGCCATCTTTGATTTGCATTAAAAATGTTGATTGACACATTTCAGAAAAATCAAAAGTTGGTTGGTTAAATTCTTCAATACCTTGTGAAACTAACATTACAGCAACACCTTGTGAACGAACTTCACGCAATAATTTTTCTAATATTTCTTGTGATTTCTTTTCCTTGAATACATTATGTGCTTCATCAATAAGTAATACATACCGAAGACCGCTATAATTGTCTTCAATAGGCACTTTATCCATATTCATAAATATATTATACAAGTAGTAAATAACTAAAAATGTAGCTGTAAAACGCACTTCTTTACTTAAATCTCCCGACAGACTTAAATAGTAATTTTCATTGATAAAATCTCCTAATTTGTTATTATCAAACAATTCTATTTCTGTTAAACCTATTAATATTTGCGTTAATGAAGTAGGTTTATCTCCTGCAATCTCGTATACATTTTCTAATATATCTGATAATGTTGGATAACTACCATCTTTTTTATCTTCAAATGCTTTTCTTGTAGCATCTTTTAAATGTTGCTTTTGAACATTTCCTAAATTAGCATATTTAACTATAATATCAACAAAACGACCTATTCCAACAATTTTATCTCGTTCATTTACATTATTGATAAATGACAATGGATTAACAGGGAATGAGTCTGTTGGTGTATCTATTAATTTAGCATTAGTATTATTAAAAAACTCTTTGAAATCTTTATTAGATTTATCGCTTTCAGTCATTCCTTTAAAATCTAAATATAGATAATTGACCTTACCTTTTGACTCTGTAATAATTCTTTCTAAAATTTTTCTAACAAAATAAGACTTACCCATTCCTGATTGACCCGCAACAGCAATGTGGCAGTTCCCATACATTGATGTATTGTTAGGAGTGAAATAAATATCTTTCCCTTTATATTCTCCTATTAATACTTTAATCGGTGCTAAATAACTCTCTTTTTCTTTTAACGAATTATTTTTGTTTTTAACAAAATCAAAATTGGTTTCATTTTCATTTATTGCATCAATTCCAATTTCGATATGGTCTAATAGAAACTCTATACCTGATACATTTTTGTTTTCTTCAAAATAAAGGTTAATCATTTCTAAACCGCTATCAATATGCCATTTCAGATACTTTCTAACATCGGTATCATCTTTATGGATTTGATATTTTTGACAAATTAAAGAAATGTAATACTCTTTATAGTTTCCAAATAAAGTATTGTCTTTATACTCTTTTTGCTTTTCAGAAGTTGAATTATTTTCGGAAGTGTAAGTTGCACCTTTTGCCAATGAATATGCTAATGAAATTCGGGCGATATGATTTTCTTCGCCTAATTGCATTCTATTCGTTAATTTCTTAACAAGCTCTGATGAAGTTTTGATATTAAATTGCATCTTGATAATCTCGTTCAAATATTTTAAATAATTCCTCTTTGCTTTCTACTTTTTCAAATGCAGATTGTTCATTTTCAATATTTTTTATCAAATAGGTTTTACTGATATTTGGTAATAAAATGTTGAATTCTTCTTCTGACATTTCTTTTTTGAGCAATGGGAAAATGATAACTTGCTCTGATACTTTTGGATAAAAATGTTTCACAATACTATTAGAATGGTCAACATCAAATTTTTGCATTGGCGAGTCAATGAATACAGGGAAACTAATATTAGATTCATCAACTAAACCTTTTAATAATGCTGTTGCATACATCTGTTGTTCTCCTTTTGAAAGTGAATCTTTATTAATGATATTACCTCTTGAATCAATCAAGTTAATATCAATATCTTCTCCGATAATTTCTACATTTACATCTTTAATAAATGATTTTTTATGCAACAAAGTATCTAAACCATTTTTAATTCGCTCTGAAAGTGATTTGGATTCTTTTATTTGGGCGTGTCCCTTCGGGTCGGGCTATCCGCTACAAGTCCTCGCTCGTTCCTCGCTGTGGGCTTTTCGCTTCTATCCCTCACGCAAATGTGAATTAGTTTAGAAATTAAATCTTTTTCGATGTTGATAAAGATTTTCTAAAGCAGGGTGAAAATTAGAATTTTCTGGAAGTGTTATTTTATTTCCTGCAAATTGAGAAATATTGTAAATCGAAGTTTTTTCTACAAAATTTTTATTGATAATTACTCTATAATCATCAGAGATAGAAATCAAGCCTCTATCAAATGCTCTGTGAAGATTCGGACAAAGTGCAATTCCGTTTGTTAATGTGTCATCATAACCTTCTGAAAAAGGAACAATGTGACAAGCATCAACCATTGAAACATTGGTTATTGCATCAATCCTTAAACCCGTTATTGCACAAGTATTGTTATAAATTTTAGGAATTTCTCTTTTGAACAATCCACTTCGTATAAAAACTTCCTCTTGAAAAGCATTTTCATCCACTTGGTTTTTTAATTCAATTATTTTTCTTTTATACTCTTCCGAAGGTTCATTTAAAATAGAAATATTTGGTAAATCGTCATTTCCATTATTACCAAAATTTGATTTTGTTTCTGGAAAATATTTATCTAAAATGGAAATTTTTAAAATATCTCTGCTTTCAGGTTGAAGAAGTAATTGTGCAAGTTCTGCATCAATAAGAGCAAATTTAATAGCAGTCGTTAGATTTCCTAAACTTCGCATTGAACTTTTGCTTTCAATCCATTTTTCGCACCCAACATTCGCAATCAATTTCCAAAAAGGTTCGGAATTCATATGATAAAATGGCATTGCAAAAATCGGATGATGATTGGTTACTACCAATTTTGACCAATTTGATTTAAAAGAAGCAACTAATTCAGGTAAAATATTAATTTGATTATCAGTAAAAATTCCTTTTTGAAACAAACTAATAATACTTAACAATAAAATAGGTTTATGTGGAGCACCACCATTTTTGGCATCTCGTTTTAAGTGCGTAAAACAATGAATATAATATGGAAGTTTTTCTGAAAACAATTTTTTAAGCTACTTTGATATATTGTTTATAACGTTTTTCAATATCTTCAATCAATCCTCTTCGTTTCATCATAATTGTTTTAGACTTTTCTAATTTTAGCAAGTCTTGTATTAAAGTGAATTGTTTTTTATCCTTTTCACAAGCAGACAACAGAAGTTCTTCTTCTTTTTTTACGAGTTCATTGTGCTGTTTCATATCAAGATGTTTATTAAATACTTTATTGTAAATATCTGAAACCGTGTATTGAAAAAATAAATCACGATACCAAATAACTTGAATTGCAATTAATTCTTGTTTGTTTATTAATTCCACTTCATAACCTAATTCATTGATTTGCTTTTGTGCTTCAAAAACTTTTTCAAGAATTTCAGCTCTGTGTTTTAATTCCACAACGCCACCGTGAGGAATGGTTGCTTCAAGTCCATTTCTTCTGAAATGCGAACGATTTTCGGGTTTATTTCTTTCTTCTTGAATCCAATTTCTTAAATCTCGTAAAGGAATTAACCATTGTTGTCCGTTTTCAATTTGAGCAGAAATAGATTTGTCTTGTTTTACAACCGTACAAGTCCAACAACCGAAACGACTTTGTCCACAAGATTTATGCTCTTTATCTGAAACCATTGTAGGACATTCGTAATCATCTGCACTTGCATCAGCATAAATATCAAACAATTCTTTATTATTTGCACCCCAAGGCGATTGAAAGGTATTGATGATATACCAAATTTCTTCTAATTGCAACTCTTTTATTGGAGAATAGACAAAAACATTATTTTGTAATGGGTGTTTTGTTAGACGTTTTCCCTTAATATCGTGCTTTTTAATTGATTTTGCTCTTGAAGAACTTTCACTTTTTCGAGTTCCAACTAAAATAATTGCTTCGTGGTGGTCGTTATCTTCACTTTTTACAATATCAGTTACAAATTTAGCAGTTGGCTTTATTTTTAACCTTTCTGTACACCATCTAAAACTATTATTAGGTGCAGGATAACCTTTTCCAATTAGATTTACAAAAAATGAATCTTCTAATCTTGGTATTGTTTTTTGCACAAAAACAGGAAGCGAATGTTTTAAAGCACCCTCTTTGATTTTCTCTAAAATTTTATTTACATAGTTTGTAATGATTGGATTTTCAACCAACGTATCATTACATACTACATATACTTCACGTTTTAAAAATGATTTTCCTTTTTCGTTTTTAATTTTTAATAGAGCCAACCAAGTAAGAGTTAGTAAGACTGTTGAATCTTTTCCACCACTAAAACCAATAATCCAAGGTCTATTGTTGTCCTCAATAGCATATTGGTCAGCGATTTCTTCAATTATATAATTTATTCTTTTGCTCATTTTATATTTAACTTAAATAAGAAACCACTAATAAACTTTTCAAAGTTATACATTTAATAATAATATTACAATTTTGATGATTTATCAAGGCAAAATCTTTCCTGGATTTAATATTCCATTCGGGTCAAAAACATATTTTAACCGCTCCATCAGTTCTAAATGAGGTTTCGAAAAAGCAATATCCATGAAGTCTTTTTGTACAAAACCAATACCGTGTTCACCGGATAACGTGCCGTTTAAAGAAACGGTTAATTCAAAAATTTCTCTGATACCTTTGGGTACTTCCATTTTCCAGTTTTCATCGCTTAAGTTACCTTTGATGATGTTCACATGCAAATTTCCATCGCCGGCATGACCGTAACAAACGGATTGAAAACCGTATTTTCTTCCGATATTTTTGATTCCATTCAACAATTTTGGGAGTTCATATCGCGGAACAACGGTATCTTCTTCTTTGTAAACGGAATGAGCTTTCACCGCCTCAGCGACACTACGACGCATTTTCCACAACGCCTTTTTTTCATCTTCGGTATCCGCAAAAAGAATGTCATCAATTTGAAATTGTTCTACCACATTCATGATTTTTTCGGCTTCCGCCATCAAAATTTCGGGGTAATTTCCATCGACTTCAATTAACAAATGTGCTTGAATATCCGATTTGACTTGAACATTCAACCCCTCTACAAATTGAAGAGTCCAATCAATGGCATCACGTTCCATAAATTCCAAAGCACTCGGCACTATTCCGGCTCTAAAAATGGCTGAAACAGCTTCACAAGCTTCTTCTGCTTTATAAAAGGGAACTAGCATCAACACATTATGTTTTTGAATCGGAATCAATTTCAATACTATTTTAGTAATGATTCCCAATGTTCCTTCGCTACCCACCATCAATTGTGTAAGATTGTATCCTGTTGAATTTTTTAAGGTATTGGCACCGGTCCAAATGATTTCTCCCGTGGGCAAAACCACTTCCAAATTCAACACATAATCTTTCGTTACGCCATATTTTACTGCTCTTGCTCCACCGGAATTTTCAGCTACATTTCCGCCGATGAAACAACTTCCCATACTACTTGGGTCAACCGGATAGAAAAGACCTTTTTCGGCAACGGCTTCTCGTAACACTTGTGTTATCACACCGGGTTCGGTGATGACTTGTAAATTTTGTTCGTCGATGTTTAGGATTTTATTGAAACGTTCCATCGAAAGTCCGATTCCGCCTTGAACAGATAAAGCACCGCCACTCAAACCGGTACGAGCTCCAATTGGTACAACCGGAATTTTATACTGATTCGCAATTTTTAAAATTTTGGAAATTTCAATAGCGGTAGATGGTTTTACAACAACATTTGGTGGGAAAACATAATCTTCGGTTTCATCTTGACCGAAGTGATTTCGGGTTTCTTCATCGGTAAATACAAATGATTGACCAACGATATTTTCTAATTTGGATAAAATTTCGGAATTGAGTTGCATACTTTATTTTTAAACCAATAAAGGTAAAAAAATTATAGCAAAGAAAGTATCCAATACCAAAAAGCTAAGGTTAAAAATGAAAGCGGAATTCCAATACCAATCATCATGCTACTCAATTTTGGTTTTAACCCATAAGTAGAAGCCAAAATTGCTCCGGTTATCATGGGAGCCATTGCTGCTTCCATGATGGAAACATTGACAATTAATCCTTCGCCACTCAAAATAAATTTGTATAAAACCAAGAAAAAAAAAGGCGTTAGCATCAATTTAAAGAACAATCCCAACGCCAAAAAATTCCAATGTTGACTTTTTTTATCAATTTTTAATTGCAATCCTACAGAAACTAAAGCAATTGTTGAAACCGTTCCTCCTACTTTTTGAAAAACAGTTTGTAGCATATTGGGGAAATCTATGTTCAAGAAATTAAGCAAACAAGCCAACACAAAAGCGATAAAAGGTGGAAAAAATAGAATTTTTTTGATAATCGCTTTCGAATCGACTTCCCCTTTTGAAAAAACAGAGGCAACAGTTACTCCTAAAGTGGCCAACACCACGAATGAACCAGGTTGATCAACAATGATAGCCGTTTGTAAACCTTCTTGACCAAATAACGCTTCAATTACAGGAAATCCAACAAACGAAGTATTTCCCAATCCACCGGTTAAAATCAAACATCCGGTGAGTTTTTTGGACCACCCAAGCCATTTTCCTAAGCTATAAAAAAACAAAAAAGACAACCCAAATCCGAGCCACGCTATACCTATTGGAAACAATAATTTTGAAGAAATTTCAATTTTCGGAATGTAATACAATGCTAAAGCCGGAAGTGAAATATAAATTACAAAATGGTTTAGAGCCACATACCCGTTTTTGGGAAAACTTTTGAGAAATTGCAGTCCAAAGCCAATCGCTAAACAAAGAAAAATTAAAATGATATTTTCCATTGAGATTTAAAATTCAAAAATACGTTTTTGAGCATAAAAACAATTGAAATAAACCAATACATTTTTCTTTTTTGTAACTTTACCTTTCAATTAAATTGTTGTGGCTCAAAAATCTTCAAAAACATCTGCTTTGCAGGAGAAAGACGGTGTAATGCAACCGGAAACGGTCAATTCTAATTCCGTTAAGCTAATTCAACAATTCCGTAGAAAAAGTAGTACTGCAGAAGAGTTAGTTCAAGGAATTTTAAAAGGAAATATTACCGATTTAAGCCGAGCCATTACCTTAGTAGAGAGCACCAATCCCGAGCATTTAACCAAAGCAAATGAAGTAATCAATGGCTGTTTACCACATGCCAATAAGTCCGTTCGTATTGGAATTACGGGTGTTCCCGGCGTTGGAAAAAGTACGTTTATTGAAGCGTTTGGAAAACACTTAACTTTGTTAGGTAAAAAAGTGGCTGTTTTGGCTGTTGATCCGAGTAGTACTATTTCTCACGGAAGCATTTTGGGCGACAAAACCAGAATGGAAGAATTGGTCAAAGACAAAAATGCCTACATTCGGCCTTCAGCTTCGGGAGAAACGTTGGGCGGAGTTGCCCGAAAAACCAGAGAAACCATAATTCTTTGTGAAGCAGCCGGATTTGATACCATCATTATCGAAACGGTGGGTGTAGGTCAAAGTGAAACCGCCGTTCACAGCATGGTTGATTTCTTTTTGTTATTAAAAATTTCGGGTGCCGGCGACGAATTGCAAGGTATCAAACGCGGCATTATGGAAATGGCCGATGCCATCGTTATCAACAAAGCCGATGGCGATAACATCAAAAAAGCAAAATTAGCTAAAACCGAATTCAACCGAGCATTGCATCTTTTTCCGGCTAAAAAATCAGGTTGGATGCCAACAGTTTCTACTTGTAGTGCAATAACCAAAGAAGGAGTTGATGAAGTTTGGAAAACCATTTCAGATTATTTGGAATTGACACTATCCAATGCCTATTTTCAAGAGAAAAGACAAGAGCAAAATCAATATTGGATGATGGAGACGATTAATGAACAATTGAAAAATCATTTTTATACCCATCCTGAAATTTCTAAACACTTGAACGAAAAGAAAAAAGCCGTGCAAAACAATACGCTTTCACCTTTTGCGGCAGCGATGGAATTACTTTCAACTTACTTTAAATAAGCCTTAATTTTATACCTTATCTAATTCAAAATTAGAAATATTTTAATTTTTATACTATAAAAGGTATAAAATATCGATAAAATTTAAAAATATACCTTATGTGGTGTGATTTTACGATATTTTTGTATATTTGTAACTTAAAAGGTATAAATATGCGAGAAAATCTAACCGATTTGAGTAAGCACATCAAACTAAAACGTAAGCAAAATAAACTTACGCAACCTGAACTTGCCCTGAAAGCCGGAGTAGGATTGCGATTTGTGCGGGATTTAGAACAAGGAAAAAGCACGTTGAGAATGGATAAAGTAAATGATGTTTTACGCTTATTTGGAGAAACCTTAGGGCCAATTCCGATGGACAGAGAAAAACTACTGACAAATGAATAGAAGCGGAAAAGTATATATGAAAAACAGCTACTGCGGAACAGTTTCAGAAACTGATCACGGCTATGTATTTCAATATGATTCCGATTATTTAAAAAGTGAGAAAGCTGAAGCGGTTAGTCTCACTTTACCATTAACTGAAAAAACATATGAAAGTAAAACACTATTTGCTTTTTTTGATGGCTTAATTCCCGAAGGATGGCTATTAGACCTTGCCGAAAAAAATTGGAAAATAAACTATAAAGACCGAATGGGTTTGCTCCTCACCTGTTGTAAAGATTGCATTGGAGCGGTTAGTGTTGTAAAAAATGAAGAACTATAAAAAGAAATATTTAGCACGATTAGAAAACCCTACCCTAGAAGTTCAAGAACCAAGAACTTTTTATGGCAAAAGATGCTTGTATTGCTATGAACCACTTTTTGATCCTTCTTCCGATTTTCATGATGCCTGCAACAAACGTTTTTTTGGACAGTTAAAAACACCACAACTCAATTACAACCTGGATAATCTGCAGGAGTTAGCTTCAAAAGTTATCCAAAGTCAAATGGCGGTTACAGGCGTTCAAGCGAAAGTTTCGTTGAGTTTATTCCGAAAAGAAGAAAAAAATTTAACCAAAAAACTCACCATCGTTGGCCTTTATGGCGATTATATACTCAAACCCCCTTCTGAACAATATGAACAATTACCGGAACTGGAAAGTGTTACGATGCATATGGCTGATGTTTGTGGAATAAAAGTAGTTCCTCACAGTTTGGTGAAATTACAAGACAGAACGCTTTGCTACATCACCAAACGTGTAGATAGAACTCGAAAAACCAAACTTCACATGGAAGACATGTGTCAGTTGAGTGAACGATTAACGGAAGATAAATACAAAGGAAGTCACGAACAAGTCGCTAAATTGGTTTTGAACTATTCGAGTACGCCGCTTTTGGATGTCAGTAATTTTTATGAACAAGTATTGTTTAGCTTTTTTACCGGAAATTCCGATATGCATTTGAAGAATTTTTCTTTGTTGGAAAGAGAAGGTCAAGGTTTAAGTTTGTGTCCGGCTTATGATTTGGTCCCAACAGCCTTGGTCAATCCGGCTGATACCGAAGAATTGGCTCTGACTTTGAATGCTAAAAAAAGAAAATTGAAATACAATGATTTTTTAGTTGCTTATGAAAACTGTGGTTTAAGCAAAAAAGTATTGGACAATACGCTGGAACTCTTTGTGTATGCCAAACCTGAAATGGAAGCCGTTTTGGCAAAAAGTTTTGTACGTGACGAATATAAAATAAAGTATTTGAGTTTAATGGAGAATAGGTATAAGCAATTGGAATTACTATAAAATGCCGTTTTAGAATTTAAAACGGCATTTTTTACTCCTCATATCGTTCCATTTCTCTGTCATAAAAAGCTCCTGCTAATTCAATTAGCTTTTCCATTTCGGTTTCTAATTCTTTTTCGTCTTCTTCGTCAATTTCTTCAAGAAATTCTACTTCGTCATCTTTTAAATTTATTAAAAAACGTGGATAATCTAGATGAATCACAAAGATATCATCGGGATAATCGGTATTGTCTGCTAAAACGAATTTTGGTAAGTCCATTTTTTTATGGTAATTGGTTATTGGTAATAGGTTAAAGGTAAATGAATTAGTATTCAAATGTACCAAATTCACTGCTAATGGTTAATTTTTTATGTTCGGATGCTTCTACTCGACCGACAATTTGAGCATCGACGTTGAACGATTTTGAAATTTCGATAATGTCTTTGGCGATTTCAGCAGGAACATACAATTCCATTCGGTGACCGCAATTAAACACTTGATACATTTCTTTCCAATCGGTTTTGGATTGTTCTTGAATCAATTTAAATAAAGGCGGAATCGGAAATAAATTATCTTTGATAATATGTAAATTATCAATGAAATGTAAAATCTTCGTTTGTGCTCCACCACTGCAATGCACCATGCCGTGAATTTCTTTGGACGAATATTTTTTTAAAATCGCTTTGATAATTGGAGCATAGGTACGTGTTGGCGAAAGCACTAATTTTCCGGCATCAATCGGACTGTTTTCTACTTCATCCGTCAATTTTACTTGACCGGAATAAACCAATTCAGAAGGAACGGCGGCATCAAAACTTTCCGGATATTTCTCGGCTAAATACTTTGCAAAAACATCATGACGAGCAGAAGTTAAGCCATTACTTCCCATTCCGCCGTTGTATTCTTTTTCGTAAGAGGCTTGTCCGAATGAAGCTAATCCAACAATTACATCTCCGGATTGAATGTTGGCATTATCAATTACATCACTGCGTTTCATGCGAGCAGTTACGGTAGAATCAACAATGATAGTTCGCACCAAATCACCTACATCAGCCGTTTCGCCACCGGTGGAATGAATCGTTACTCCAAATGATTTCAATTCTTGAATTAATTCTTCTGTTCCATTGATGATGGCAGAAATAACCTCAGCCGGAATTAAATTTTTATTTCTTCCAATGGTAGAAGAAAGCATAATATTATCAGTTGCCCCAACACATAGTAAATCATCAATATTCATAATCAACGCGTCTTGAGCAATTCCTTTCCACACTGAACTATCTCCGGTTTCTTTCCAATATAAATACGCTAAAGACGATTTTGTTCCTGCACCGTCTGCGTGCATTAAGAGACAATAGTCTTCATCTCCGGTTAAATAATCGGGAACAATTTTGCAAAAAGCTTTAGGAAATAAACCTTTATCAATGTTTTTGATGGCGTTATGCACGTCTTCTTTGGCGGCAGAAACTCCCCGAAGTGCATAACGTTTGCTGGTATCCGAACTCATAGTTGTGTTGTTGTGTTGGGCAAAGATAGGATTAATGTGAAAATGTCACAATTTAAAAACAATGAGAAATCATTATTTTTCAAGAATGAGAATTTCAACCCGGCGATTAGCCACGCGTTCTTCTTCGTTTTTTTCCGGTAACGGATAAATAGGTCGTGTGGATGCAAATCCTTTGTAGCTAATTCTACTTTCTGAAATTCCGTTGGACAAAAGATAATTGTAAACTGTTTTGGCTCTTTTGATGGAAATATCTTCAACTTCAATTTCTTTACAACAAATATGTCCTTGAATCTCAATTTTTAAGGTTGGATTATCCTTCATGATTTGAAGTAATTCTTCCAAAATTGGTCTCGAATCGGGAAGAATAACATCGCTCATGTTATAAAAATTCAACCCTTTTAACTTTAAAAATTCACCCACTTTAGCATTTTTTACCTTTTCGGAAAATGAATTTATGGATGTTATTTGATAAAAGATGGACACTTTTCTATTTTCATCTTGGTTTAATAAAAAATCGAACTCTTCGCCAAAAGGGATTCTCTCTAGTTTTTCTAATATTTTGATTTTATTCAATTTTAAAATAGTTTCGACCGTATGAATTCGTCGCTCGGCTAATTTTAAATTATACATTTTGGAATCTACTGTATCACAATATCCTTCCATTTTATAAACTTCGGCCGTTGGATTTTGTTTAATCCATTCATTCAAAACTTGAATAGAATTGGAATTGGGGTTCGCTTTATTGAAATCGAAAAAAATATCCACTTTTTCCTGAGAAAAAAATGGAACATAAAATAAAATTAGGAAAAAGTAGACTGATGATTTCATTTTTTTACAATTTCAATTTCTACTCTGCGATTGGCTATTTTTTCTTCTTCATTTTTTTCAGGAATTGGATAAATTGGTTGATTACTTCCAAAACCTTTGTAAGCCAATCTTCGAAGTTGAATACCGTTATCTCTCAAATAATTGAAAATTTTCAAAGCACGTCGATACGATAATTTTGTATCCTTTGGATCAGGATTACAGCAAATATGTCCTAAAACTTTAATTTCTAAATCCGGATTCAATTCCATAGCAAACAACAATTGTTCGAGTAAAGGTTCAGATTCCGGGATAATAATTTCAGTATTAAATTGAAAATGAATGTTATGAATCACAATTTTATCGCCAACATTCGCTTTTTCGAACTTATCCAGTAATGAAATTCTTTCCTTTTCAATTTTCTCGGCAAGTGACTCTACATTAGGCTTTTCTTCTATCTCTAATTCAGTTTTTACAATTGGTTCATCCACTTTTCTATACAAAAAAGTTACTTTTCTATTTTCTGCTTGAATCTTTGATTGATTAAAATCTTCTCCAAAAACTTCTTGAATTAAACTGTTGGAAATTATACAGTTATTTGATTTTAATAAAGTTAAAACACTTTGAATTCTTTTTGAAGCTAGTTTTTTGTTATACAAATTCGTATCAACGGAATCGCAATAGCCTGCTATTTGTAGAATTTCAATATTGTTATTTGAAGAAATCCATTCATCAAAATTTTTTAAAGAAATTGAATTAGGCATTTCTTTGGCAAAATCAAAATATAGTGTTTTTGATTCTTGAGCTTGAAGAAATGAGAAACATAAACTAAAAAAAAGTACTATTCTCAATTTTTAATAATTTCAATTTCTACTCTGCGATTGGCGGCTCTTTCTTCTTCGTTTTTTTCCGGTAATGGATAAATGGGTTGCGAACTCCCAAAACCTTGATAAGTAACCCTCGAATTCTCGATACCATTCATTCGTAAAAACTGACTAATTGCTTTGGCACGTTGAGTTGATAAATTAGTTCTATCCGTTGGCATGCAACACAAATGGCCTTGAATATCAATAGAAAGTTCAGGATTTTGTTGCATCACAATCAATAATTCATACAATTTTCCGCGACTTTCATTCACAATAGCAAACGTATTTAATTGAAAATTAAGGTTTTCCAATTTTAATTTTTCGCCGGGTTTTGCGGCATCAACTTGTTGCATGAACTCCACATTCAGTTCAAATGTTGATTCGGTACCATTCGGGTTTTGTATGACAATAGCTTCCGGAAATTGTTTTTTGGGTTTAGGTTTTGGAGCAATCTCTTCTTTTTTGATACCTAAAATTTCGTCTTCTCTGGCTAAATCTTTTGCTTCGATGTAGTAAATAGTCACCCTTCTATTTTCTGCTTTGTTATCGGAATGTTGATGTAATTTTCCGAAACTTCGGGTTTTAAAATCATCCCTAATTTTGACTTTATCTTTTACTAATTTATAAATAAAATCCACTCGCTTTTGAGCCAATGTATCATTAAAACCGATGCTTCCATCTTCGTCAGTATAACCATTGATCGCCACTATTTTGACATCTTGATTTTTTGAAATCCACTCATTTACTTTTTGAATTTCACTATTTTTTAATTCAAATTTATTGGAATCAAAATAATAGGAAACCTGTTCCTGAGCAGAAAAAAATTGAAAAACCAAAAACAAAAGACTTGTGAAAATCCACTTCATATCATTCCTTTTAAGGATAACGAAAATACAATTAATTAATTTTATGAAAGTAAAAAAAAGTGGGACAACTTTCGTTATCCCACTCGTTTTAGTGTTAATTTGTTGGAAATTTAGTTTTGTTGTGATCAAAATCAAAAAAGATTTTGATGTAGTATTTTTGAACACAGAAAACTCACTGTTAAAATACCACTATACTTCCCACGGTTATATTTTCTAGATTTTTTTAATGCTTGGGGCATTCTGCTTTTTTTAAAAACAAGCATTTGTTTACAAAAGCGATACGAAAATATAAAATTATTTTAATATTGTCACTTTTTAAGAAAATAAATTTACTTTTTCTTAAAAAAAGTCAAGACACAAAAACACAAATAGATTTGAAAAATTTATAAAACAGTATAGCCACGAATTAAACTAATTATACCAAATAATTCGGTGTAATTAGTGAAATTCGTGGCTACTTCTTAAGGAGTGAAATTTATCTCGTAAACAACAACTCTCTATATTTCGTCAACGTCCAAATTTCGTCGTCAACCAAAAGTTCTAATTTATCGCAATGCTCTCTGATGATTTCAAAATATGGCTTCACTTTGTCACAATACATTTCTGCCATTTTTTGAGCATCGGTTAAGGCATTTGCTTTTTTACGAGCTTCGGTCATTGCCTCTACATTTGAATTAATTCCTTCGATGTGAGCTGAAATTTCTTTGATTAACGAAATTTGCTCTTTCGCTATTTTTTCAAAATCTTTTCCGAAGATTTCTTTTAAACCGCGAACATTTTCAATCAATGTATTTTGGTAACGAATAGCCGTTGGAATTACGTGATTTCTGGCAATGTCACCCAACACTCTTCCTTCGATTTGGATTTTTTTTGTGTATTCTTCCAATTCAATTTCGTAGCGAGCTTCCACCTCAACGTGGTTCATTACGTTTAATTCTTCAAACAATTCCAATGCTTTTTTAGAAACTTTTGCTTTTAAAGCGGCAGGAGTTGTTTTGTGATTACTCAAACCACGCTTTTTGGCTTCTTTTTCCCAAGCATCGCTATATCCGTCCCCTTCAAAAAGGATATTTTTAGTTCCTTTGATGTATTCTCTCAACACATTGAAAATCGCTTCGTCTTTCTTTAAATCTTTTTTCTCAATTAGAGCGTCAACTTCTTTTTTGAAATCTCTCAATTGCTTCGCAACAATAGAATTCAATGTTGTCATCGCATTAGCACAGTTTGCAGAAGAACCTACCGCTCTAAATTCAAATTTATTTCCGGTGAACGCAAAAGGTGAGGTTCTGTTTCTATCAGTGTTATCTAACATAACATCCGGAATTTTACCCACTACATTCAATTTCAAATCTGTTTTTTCTTCCGGAGAAAGTTTTCCTTTAGAAACACCTTCTAAATTCTCTAAGACTTTGGTTAATTGTTCTCCAATGAAAACAGAAATAATGGCCGGAGGGGCTTCATTTGCTCCTAAACGGTGGTCATTACTGGCTGTAGCAATAGAAGCTCTCAACAATTCTTCATATTCTTGAACCGCTTTGATGGTATTAATAAAGAACGATAAGAATTGTAAATTACTCATTGGCGTTTTACCGGGAGATAATAAATTTACTCCGGTATCGGTAGCCATCGACCAGTTATTGTGTTTTCCAGAACCGTTTACCCCTTTGAAAGGTTTTTCATGGAAAAGAACTTTAAAATCATGACGTTCGCCCACTTTTGACATCACATCCATTAACAATGAATTGTGGTCAACCGCTAAGTTAGTCTCTTCAAAAATTGGAGCCAACTCAAATTGGTTGGGAGCTACTTCGTTGTGACGTGTTTTTACAGGAATTCCTAATAACATACATTCTTCCTCCAATTCTCTCATGTAAGCCAATGCTCTTGAAGGTATTGAACCGAAATAATGATCATCTAATTGTTGTCCTTTGGCAGAGGTATGACCAAGTAATGTTCTTCCTGTTAACATTAAATCTGGACGCGAATTGGCTAAAGCTGAATCCACCAAAAAATATTCTTGTTCCCAACCTAAAGTGGCGGTTACTTTTTTAACGTTTTTATCGAAATATTTACATACTTCAGTAGCCGCTTCGTCAACTGAATTCAGAGCTCTTAATAAAGGTGTTTTATAATCCAATGCTTCCCCGGTATATGAAATGAAAACCGTTGGAATACACAAAGTTGTTCCGAAGATAAATGCCGGTGAAGTTGGGTCCCATGCTGTATAACCACGAGCTTCGAAAGTATTTCTAATTCCGCCATTTGGGAAAGAAGAAGCATCCGGTTCTTGTTGCACTAATTGTCCGCCACCGAATTTTTCTACCGGGTCTGAACCGTCATAAGATGTTTCAAAAAAAGCATCGTGCTTTTCTGCGGTAGAACCGGTAAGTGGTTGAAACCAGTGCGTATAATGTGTTACTCCTTTTGACAATGCCCATTCTTTCATTCCTAAAGCAATGTAATCGGCTAATTTTCTGTCGATTTTTGTTCCGTGCTGCACGGCATCTTTTACTCCTTTGTAAGCATCGGCAGTAAGGTACTGACGCATAGCTTTGTCATTGAACACATTAGAACCGAAAAGTTCAGATTTTCTACCGGATTCATCAAATTTTACAGGTTTTCTGTTTGATGCATCGTTTAATGCTTGGAAACGTAAAGTTGACATAAAATTGTTTTTTTAAGGTTTAACCATATTATTTTACGGTGCAAATATATTTAAAATTTATTTCAAAACAATCATACCCCTATTTTTTTAGGGGTAAAATCTATAAAATGTAAAAATTATCGATTAATGGGGAGGTTTTTTTGAGGAAATGGCAGTTCTGAGTTGCTGAGAGGCTGAGTTGGTGAGATTCTTAATGCGTCAGGATGACAAGGTTGTTTGAAAACTTCGACTTATTTTGCTGCGAAGAATTAAAGGCACAAAGCTTTTGAAAACTTGAAATGATTGACTTGAAATTGGAAACTGAGACTGAGACTGAAAACTGAGACTGATGACTGCGACTGAAAACTGACCACTGCAAACTGACCACTGCTTCCCTAGCCCGGATAGCAGTGGAAACCCCGCAGGACTAAAAGCTACTTTTTCTTGGCTTTTTGGGGCGACCAACGGAAGCCACAAAAAAGACTTAGAAAAAATAGTTTTTAGGCCGAGGAGTTATAGCGGATAGCTGGATGAGCTCCTGAAAACTAAGCGAATGTGAGATAGACAAACAAAATATAACTTGCCAATAAAATTATACCGGCTTTGCGGTCAAGAAAACCCTTTTGTGGCAGGTAAACCAAAGGCAATAAAATAAACGCAAAACCTAACATCCATAAGATATCGAAGCTAAGTAAGCGATTGTCTACTAATTTAATCGGATGGATGATGGCTGAGAGACCAAGTACAGAGAGAATATTTAAAATATTTGAACCAATTACGTTTCCAATGGAGATAGAACTTTCTTTTTTGATGGCAGCAATAAGTGAGGCAGCCAATTCCGGTATGCTGGTTCCGATGGCTACCACAGTAACCGCGATTACTCGATCTGAAACACCAAACGTTTGAGCCACATTAACCGCTCCTTTGATTAACAACTCTGAACCTCCGTACAAAGCAGCTCCACCAATGACTAGAAACCCAACTACTTGATACATTTTCATGGTTTCTTCGAGGGGAATTTCGATTTCTTGGTTTTTATTTTTTTGTGATTTGATGAGATAAACAACAAAAGCAATTAATAAAACAAACAAAATTATTCCGTCTATTCTACTGACCTGTCCATCAAAAAGAAGCATTCCGTAGAGCAATAAAGAAGAAACTATCATGGCAGGCCAATCGGTTTTAAAGAACGATTCATCGACCTTCATTTTACTGATTATCATCACGATGCCAAGGATTAATCCGATATTGGCAATATTAGACCCTACTACGTTTCCAAGTGCAATATCGGGGAAACCGGCCATAGCCGATTTGACACTCACAATCAATTCCGGTGCAGACGTGGCAAACGAAACTACTGTCATCCCGATAACTATTTTGGATACATTCAGACGAAGCGACATACCCACAGCCGATTTGAGCAACCAATCACCACCTAAAACTAAAAATACCAACCCAAGAATGATAAAAAGATAATCCATAATTGCATTTAAAAGTGCTGCGAAATTAGACAAATTAAACGCACAAAAAAAGGTCTTTGGGAAGACCTTTTAAAATTTATTTAAAATTTATTCAGAATTTATTGACGAGCTTCAATCGGCTTTACATTCGCTTCTGAAAGTCCTAACATTGCCATCACTTGGTCATAATTGCTAAAATCCATTCTAAAGTTCGAACCATAACCCGGAATGATGACCACTCTAAAAATTTGATTAGTGCGAACCGCCGGCGAAAGTCCGGCTAAATCAAATCCTTCCATATAAAATAGTACATCTGAACGTGTAAAATCATAATTGTAAGCATGGCTTAATGTACCGTCATTAAAAAACACATATTCCGGACATAATTTCCAAACATCTTGTCCGCCATCTACATCGATTAATCGATAAATTAAAATTTTATCTGCCGGTAAGATGGGAGGATTTAAAAAGATTTGAAACTCAAAATTATTTTGTGGGGTAAAGTTAACGTTTCCTACTTCGATAACTTCTGCTTCAACGGTAAAGCCATCTCTTCCCGGAGGTCCTTCCGGTCCTTCGCAACTTTGTAATGTTATCATCCCGATTAACACTAAAATGAATGTAATTTTTTTCATACGTCTATTTTTTAATGATTAATGATAGTTTGTTCTATCCAATACTCATGCCAAAGTTATCTTTTTTGAGTGATTTGCCCTAATTTTATTTTTCTTACTTTTGAAAAATGGAAGAAAATCAAACCCTTTTTATGGTGATGCTGGGAGCTACTCCACCCGGACGATTGACCGAACAACACGATATCTTTTTTGGTATTGGCGAAAGTTTAAAGGCTTTAGTTCCCGATATGAAAGCCTTTTGGCCGGAAGCAAAAGGAAGAATTCACATTGATGCTTGGCGAAAAGTAACTTGCGTGGATGGTTATACAATTGAAGTTGTTTCACGGGAGAAAAATGTTCGCAACACCGAAAAATTATTTTTCCTCAATTTAGGCGGATACAAAGAAAATGAATTTGAAGAATACCATTATAAGGTGCTCACCGTTGCTCAAAACAAAGCCGAGGCCATTAAAAAAGCAAAAGCCACTTCGTTTTACAAACATTGCGGTTTTAAAGGAGCTACTTCGCACATTGATGATAAATACGGCGTAGATGTGGATGACATTTATGAAATTGAAGATATTTTATCCCCACAATTTAAAGAAAAATTCCAGTTGAACATTTCTAAATCAGCATCCAATCAGGAAGATGTTCTCGAAATTGGGTATGTGAAAATTGATAAATTACTGAAAGATGGGTAGAAATAATCCAAAAAACATCAAAATTCACAACGACAAATTGCATAAAGAGCAAGCCAAGAAGAAGGAGAAAGAAATGGCGAGAAAAGAGAAGTTGAAGGCGATTGTGCGGAAGTTTAATAGTGATGAAAAAGAAACAAAAAACTAATTAAACCATGAATATGAAAAATTTACTTTTGATTGCTCTCGCATTTTTCAATATTTCATTCTGTATAGCCCAAGACAAATCGACCATCGAACAAGAAGCTACTTCCCTAGCCCAAGAACAATTGGATGCCTATAACAAACGTGACATCGAAGCCTTTTTGAAACCGTATAGCGAAAATGTAAAAGTCTATGCTTTTCCCGATCAGCTTTTGTACGAAGGAAAAGCAAAAATGAGAGAAGAATATACTTCCATGTTCAACCGATTACCTGATTTGCATTGTAAATTAGTTAACCGAATCGTGTTAAACAACAAAGTCATCGACCATGAAGAAGTGGTTGTTATGAAATCGCAACCCAAAATATATGCGATTGCGGTGTATACGATTACGGATGGGAAAATTAGTGAGGTGCGATTTATGCAGTAAACTCAATGCAATTGATAAAGCATAAAATAATAAAGAAACTAGTTTGGACATTTGTAATACTTTTCATTTTAATGAACGTTATCGCAATTTTTCATTCTTATAAATTCACTCACTTTGCTGAAAGTAAATCCGAAAAAACAAAAACTCCGGCAAAACTTTCTACTATTGAGAAAATTTCAACTATACTATTTGGAGTAAATAATCCAAAACCCATTAATAAAAAAAAACCTTCAATAACTTTTGAAACAATTTATATTCAAAGCAATAAAGAAATAGAATGTTGGGATATCAAAACATCACATTCAAAAGGAACAATTATACTTTTCCATGGTTATGGAGGAAATAAATCATCCATGTTAGACAAAGCTGAAGTTTTCAGAGACTTAGGTTTCAATACATTTTTAGTTGATTTTATGGGTTCAGGTGGCTCAGAAGGAAATCAAACAACAATTGGTTTTTTAGAAGCCGAACAAGTTAAATCGAGTTATGAATATGTAAAGCAAATCGGTGAAAAAAATATTTTCCTTTTTGGAACCTCAATGGGAGCTGTTGCTATTATGAAAGCGATTAGCGACTTTGAAATTAAACCCAAAGGAATTATCATCGAATGTCCATTTGGCTCAATGTATAAAACAGTTGGAGCAAGATTTGAATCGATGAATGTACCAACATTTCCAATGGCCGGACTTTTAGTTTTTTGGGGAGGAATTCAAAATGGATTTTGGGGATTTGGACATAATTCAACTGACTATTCCAAAAACATTACTATTCCGACCCTCTTAATGCACGGAAAGATAGACAAAAAAGTTAGTTTGGAAGAAATTGATGAAATTTTCTTAAACTTAAAAGGCCAAAAAGAATTAAAAATTTATGAGAATGCAGGACATGAAAACTATTTGATAAAGTATAAAGATGAATGGACGCATGATATTTCAGAATTTTTATCTAAAAAACTACAACCTTAATTCCCCCACATCCTCACCCAAAGTTTTTTTAACAACTTTTCCGCCTGAGCTCGGTTTTTATTCGGCAACTCACTTGCGGAATACAAACCGTTTTGCTCTTTGATAGCATAACTGAATGAAAATTGAAAATCGGTTGAATCCGCATTCATCACCCCAAATCGCAAGTCATTAAAAAGTAATTGGTTTTCCTTTTTTGTAATGCAGTACCATCCTTCCGAAATGCGTTTTAATTGCTGAATAACAGGCTCTTCTTCTATCGGAGCAATCCATTCTTTTTGCATAGGAATGTACTGAAATTGAATCGGTTGGGTGTCAAAAAAAGAATAATCACCAATCATATAGCCTTTCTCAACTTTTACATTGGTCGTCCATAAAATGATGTTGAATGGCGATGGTTTGACCACTATTTCTTGGTAGGAAATTTGATTTTCGTTCAATTGCTTTTCAAATTTATTTGTGACGATTGATTGCACGAAAAGCGTGAAAAGCAAATACGAAGTACTCACGATTAATCCGGTTTGGTTCCAAAATAGTCGTTTGGGATTGTCTTTCTTTTTCTTCATCGAAAGAATCAGGAAAAACAAAAACGGCATCGTATACAACGGATCAATCACAAAAATGGATTGCAACGAAAACCGGGTTTCCAAGGGCCAAAGCAATTGCGTTCCCCACGTGGTAAACCAATCCAACAACGCATGCGTTTGCAAACCCAAATAAGCAAACACCGTCGCTTCATTAAAACGGACATTATTTTTATGTTCCAGTTTTTGAAAAATCCATCCTAAAATGGGTGACAGCAACAGAAAAAACACCACCGAATGACTAAACCCACGGTGAATATCGGTTGCCGTTAGCGGATCTAAAAACTTTCCGTACACTACATCCAAATCGGGAATGGTTCCCACAATGGCACCGTAAAGAATAGCTTTGTTGCCTATCTTTTTGCCCAACACTTGATTGCCCACTGCGGCTCCGAGAACGATTTGACTGAGTGAATCCATTTTGGAAAGTTTGTGCAAAAGTAGGGATTATTGTTTTAAAAAATGATTCGAATTGGTTTCTATGAGAATGAATTTTAATGTAATTTTATTTTGATTAAAATTTGAAACTAGAGGAGATTTTAAGAATTTATAAGTTTAAAATTTGAATGTTTATGGATAATAGTCTCAATGATTTTGATCAATTTTTATTATACCTTTTCAAAATAATATTTTTTTAAAAAAAGAGATCGTTCAATGAACGATCTCTGAAATTTACATTAAATATAATTAATCAATTTTATCAAAGATACTTTCAGATTCATTATAAAAAACTACTCCTTTTCCTATTTTTTGGGGATCAAAATTTACAATCTTTATTAATTCAACATATTGTGACAAATCAAGTGAACTAAGATCCAAATTCTTCGGGTTAATCTTCCAAAATACCTCATCATTTCTTTCGTCATATTTCATTAAACTAGTTAAACCACATATTAATGGGTAAAAGAAACCATAAGAATATTGATAATCTGATAGCTTAGAGGATGTACCAAATGGAGCTTTACCTTTCTTTTTATGATCTACTGAAGAAATTCTACCAAATTTGCCTGGAGCAGCTTGATGATATAAATTAGGGAATTCAACAAAAAGTCTATCAAAAAAATGTAATATATCATCTGTTAAGTCTAAGGCTGATTTTACTCTTTGTGAATTTAAAACATATTTACCCTTTTCTTCTTCACTTATATCTGAATGAGATAAAACTTCATTAAAGAAATCAACACACTTTCCTTTTTGAGAATATATACTTATCTTATTCAAAGATTTTACATCATTTGGTAAAAGATCATTTTCCTTTAAAAAGATTAAACCCAAACTTGATAAACTAATTACATCCTCAGATTTGATATCTCCTGAATCACCAGTTTTCCAAATAATATTGTATTTATTATCTAAAGATTCTTTTAAATAGTCATAGTATCCAACTTGATTGCCTTTAGCAGTTTCTTTTAGTTGAACATTATTATTTCTTGCAGAACAAATTTCTGATATGTAATCATAAAATTCTTCTACCGAACCATCTTCATCATTTGGTGTAATAATTTCAACTGGAATAGAAAAATTAAATAACTCTTTAGAGCTTTCAAACTTTTTTAGAATTTCTTCAAAATTATTATACCAAAATTCTTTTGTATCATCCCAAGATTTCAATTTCTTTTCAAAAAGTTTTTCTATTATGTAGGTAGCAATTGCAAAAGTATTATGACCACCATCCATGATACCCTCATAATCAAGATTTGATAAAGAAATTTTAACACGGTTTCTATCAAGTAATTCAAAAGACTCTGTAGAAATTAGAATTCCTTTAGATTTGAACCAAAATAACTCAGGACTAACTTCAAGTGTTTCATGAATACTCTTAGTTATTTTGTTAACAGTCGCAATTCTTGGATTAACCTTATTATCCGCAACATTTAATAATTTAATAAATGTTGAAGGTGAAATGGACGAAATAATTTTTTGAATTTTACATCCTTGTAAAGATGTCTGTACAGAGTTAGAATGTTCTAACTTTAGAATAATATCTTTCATTTTAATTATAAAAGGGAATCGAATGTTTGATTTTATGAAAGAAACAATAAAAGAGAAGTATAGTGATTCCCATTACCTACAACTTACCAGTTATATATTTCCTGCCATCTATCCAGATGAAACCTATAATCCAATAGGTATACTTTACCAAGTACAATGCAAAGATAATAAAAAAAATCAAATGTCAAAATAAAATAAATTCTGAATTCAAATTTTATTATTTGTGTTTTGATTTTTTACTACCTCAAGTATATAACCGTATTCAGGAAGTATCCTCCTGACTTCGAAGCAAATAATAATTCCTTTTTAAGAAATAGACACAGCTCTTATTATCACAAACAAAAAGGACAACTCCCGTCATCCTTTTCAAATATTATAGAATTACATATTCCTCCTATACTGCCCACCCACTTCAAACAACGCACTCGTAATTTGTCCTAACGAACAATATTTGGTGGCTTCCATCAAGCGTTCAAAAAGGTTTTGGTTTTTGATGGCGGCTTCTTGCAAGCTGTTCAATTGCTCTTTTACCTTTTCGGCATGCAGTTGATGTAAGGTTTCCAACGTGTTAATCTGGAATTGTTTTTCGTCTTCGGTGGCACGAATCACTTCCGCCGGAATCACCGTGGGCGAACCTTTGGAACTCAAAAATGTATTTACCCCAATTATCGGGAATTCACCTGTGTGTTTCAAGGTTTCATAATATAACGATTCTTCTTGAATTTTAGAACGTTGGTACATGGTTTCCATCGCACCCAACACACCACCACGCTCGGTGATGCGATCGAATTCCTGTAAAACTGCTTCTTCTACTAAATCCGTCAATTCTTCAATGATGAACGAACCTTGAATCGGGTTTTCGTTTTTGGCTAATCCTAATTCTTTGTTGATAATCAACTGAATCGCCATCGCACGACGCACCGATTCTTCCGTTGGTGTGGTAATGGCTTCGTCATACGCATTGGTGTGCAACGAGTTACAGTTGTCGTAAATTGCATACAAGGCTTGTAACGTCGTACGAATGTCGTTAAAATCAATTTCCTGAGCATGCAACGAACGTCCGGACGTTTGAATATGGTATTTCAACATCTGAGCTCTTTCGTTGGCTCCGTATTTATTTTTCATGGCTTTTGCCCAAATTTTTCTTGCCACACGACCAATCACCGCATATTCCGGATCGATTCCGTTAGAGAAAAAGAAGGATAAATTCGGACCGAAATCGTTGATGTTCATGCCACGGCTCAAATAATATTCCACGTACGTGAAACCATTCGCCAACGTAAACGCCAATTGCGTGATCGGATTAGCTCCTGCTTCGGCAATATGATACCCTGAAATAGAAACCGAATAGAAGTTTCTAACATTCTTCTGAATGAAATATTCCTGCACGTCGCCCATTAATCGCAAAGCAAATTCAGTGGAGAAAATACAGGTATTTTGTGCTTGATCTTCTTTTAAAATATCGGCTTGCACCGTACCGCGAACTTGGGCTAAGGTTTTGATTTTGATGTCTTGGTACACGTCTTGCGGAAGCACTTGGTCTCCCGTTACGCCTAACAACATCAAACCTAAACCGTTGTTTCCTTTGGGAAGTTCGCCGTTATAGCGAGGTCTTTCAAAACCTTTTTTCTTATAAATCTCGTTGATTTTTTCTTCTACCTCGTCTTGTAAATTGTTTTCCAAAATGTATTTTTCACAATTTTGGTCAATGGCGGCATTCATGAAAAATCCTAACAACATCGGAGCCGGACCGTTGATGGTCATACTCACCGAAGTCATCGGATGACTCAAATCAAAACCGGAATACAACTTTTTCGCATCATCCAAACAACAAATCGAAACCCCGGCATTCCCGATTTTTCCGTAAATATCCGGACGATAATCCGGGTCATTTCCATACAACGTCACCGAGTCAAATGCGGTGGACAAACGTTTGGCCGGCATTCCCAAACTCACGTAGTGAAAACGGCGATTGGTGCGTTCCGGTCCGCCTTCTCCGGCAAACATGCGGGTCGGGTCCTCGCCTTCTCGCTTAAACGGATACAATCCGGAAGTAAAAGGGAATTCTCCCGGCACGTTTTCTTGTAAATTCCATTTTAAAATATCGCCCCACGCTTGGTATTTCGGCAAGGCTACTTTTGGAATTTGTGAATGCGAAAGCGATTCGGTATGCGTTTGAATTTTGATTTCTTTGTTGCGAACTTTAAACGAATAAATCGGGTTTTTGTATTTGTTTACTTTTTCGTCCCAATTCAAAATGATTTCCCAGTTGAAAGGATCAAGGTTCATTTTTACCCGGTCGAATTCTTTGGTTAATAAACTTAAAAATTCTTGGTTGGTTGAAGATTGAGCGGCTTGTAATTGCTCTTCATTCAAACCGTATTTCGTTAAACCTAACTTGTTAATATGACCAACGGATTCGATGGTTTTGTAAATTCCATATAATTTTTGAGCGACTTCCACTTGCGATAAAACCGTTTCATCGTACTTGCGATTATTCTCTGAAATCTCCGAAAGATAACGCGTTCTGTGTGGCGGAATCACGAAGATTTTCTCGCTCATTTCACGTGTAATTTCGAAAGTCGATTGCAAATCGGCACCCGTTTTTTCCACGATTTTGTCCATCACTTTTTTGTACAGTGTGTTCATTCCCGGATCATTGAATTGCGAAGCAATCGTACCGAAAACAGGCAATGAATCCAAATCGGCATCCCACAAATTATGGTTGCGTTGGTATTGTTTTTTCACATCGCGAAGAGCATCGAGTGAACCTCTTTTGTCGAATTTATTGATGGCAACTAAATCGGCAAAATCCAACATATCGATTTTTTCCAATTGCGTGGCAGCACCGAATTCAGGAGTCATCACGTATAACGAAACATCCGAATGTTCTAAAATTTCGGTATCACTTTGACCAATTCCGGAAGTTTCCAGAATAATGATGTCGTATTTTGCTGCTTTGAGCACTTGAATGGCTTCGGCAACATATTTTGATAACGCTAAATTCGATTGACGTGTAGCCAACGAACGCATGTAAACGCGAGGATTATTGATAGCATTCATTCGGATTCTATCACCTAACAACGCTCCGCCTGTCTTTCTTTTGGATGGGTCAACTGAAATCAAACCGATGGTCTTTTCAGGGAAATCGATTAGAAAACGACGCACTAATTCATCTACTAAGGATGATTTTCCGGCTCCACCTGTTCCGGTGATTCCGAGAACTGGAATTTTGGAGGTTTCATTTTTCTTGTGAATGGTATCGAGCGTTTCTTTTGCGATGTCCGGGAAATTTTCTGCGGCTGAAATTACTCTTGCAATCGCTCTTGGATTTTTTTCTTCCAAATGATTCGCTTCACCATTCAAATTATCACCAATAGGAAAATCGGCTTTTTGCACCAAATCATTAATCATTCCTTGTAAACCCATCGCACGACCGTCATCGGGAGAATAAATGCGAGTGATGCCGTAATCGTGTAAATCTTTGATTTCTTCAGGAAGGATAACACCTCCTCCACCGCCAAATATTTTGATGTGACCTGCTCCTTTTTCTTTGAGCAAATCATGCATGTATTTGAAATATTCGTTGTGACCACCTTGGTAGGAAGTCATGGCAATTGCATTGGCATCTTCTTGAATGGCCGTGTTTACGACTTCTTCTACGCTTCGGTCATGACCCAGATGAATGACTTCTACACCCGTGGCTTGAATGATCCGACGCATGATATTGATGGCGGCATCGTGACCGTCAAAAAGAGATGCAGCGGTTACAATTCTTACTTTATTTTTAGGAATATAAGGAGTTGCTTGTTCCATTGATAAAAAAATGATGTTTTTGAGGGTGCAATTTACGGAATTAATAAAAAATAATAGCGGTTTTTTTGTTTTCTGTTGTTGGTTTTCTGTTTTCTATTTTTTGAACACAGATTTTTAAAATTGGAGGAATTATTTGTTAGGGTTTTGCCACGAAGTTGGAAAGGCAACATCTAATTGGAACGCGGATTGGACGGATTAGCTGAAGCTAAACGCGGATTTTGACGGATTTTATTAGTTTCACGCAGAGACGCAAAGTCGCAAAGTTTAAAACTTTATTTTATTACTTTGTGGTTTTGCGACTTTGCGTGAAAATGAAACCTAAAGCTTAACAACCCAAACTCGAAAAAAGGCATGGTAATTGCTTATTTTTGGACTATAAATTTTATCTACTATGAAAAAAACAATTTTACTTTTATGTGCCTTTACATTTTTTAGCTGTGCGGAAATGCAACAAATTGCGGCTCAATTGCCTCAAACTAATGGAATTCTTGGTAATGCAGATATTGCCAATGGGTTAAAAGAAGCGTTGAACAATGGCATAGACAAACAAGTTTCAAAACTGACCAAAACGGACGGGTTTTTTAAGAACGAAGCCGTGAAAATTTTACTTCCTGATGAATTAAAAATGGTGGATTCCCGATTACGAGCATTAGGTTTATCGAGTTTGGCCGATGAAGGGTTAAAAGTATTGAACCGTGCTGCAGAAGATGCGGTGAAAGAAGCCACGCCTATTTTTGTGGATGCAGTGAAACAAATGACCTTTAATGATGCTAAAAATATTTTGATGGGCAATCAAACGGCGGCGACTTCTTATTTGCAGAATTCGACTTCAACCGCGTTGTATGCCAAATTTAATCCGGTGATTAAAAATTCGTTTGCAAAAGTGGGAGCGGATAAGGTTTGGGAAAATATTATTACCCGGTATAATTCAATTCCGTTAGTGAAAAAAGTAAATCCCGATTTAACCGATTACACCACCAAAGAAGCAATGGAAGGTGTATTTAAAATGATTGCTGTGGAAGAAAAAGAAATCCGTACGAATTTGAGTGCTAGAAGTTCAGATTTGTTGAAAAGGGTTTTTGCGATGCAGGATAAGAAATAACCTCCCCCCAACCCCCTCCAAAAGAGGGGGAGACGAGACGTGAAAAATTTAGCAAAAATTTGAAGTGCTTAGTGTAAGTTATTATCTAGATGGGTAAATGGTTATGGGTTTACTGCTTTATCTAAATTTTTAATAATCAATAACATATATATAACAAATGCTTAACATTACAAACGATTTTTTCTTGCGATATTTGTAACATAAAATTTAAGGTTTGTTTGGTTAGAGTTAGTTAGTAAAAAAGAAGTCAGTGATTGAGACCGCTGACTTTTTTTTATGCTTTAGACCGAACAAAAGAGATGACAGCCGAATTGAACTGTAGCGGTTGCTCAACGTTTACCACATGTCCGCAATTTTCTATCACAAATAATTCTGCTGTTTTATAGTGTTTTTCAACCACTTGTTTTACAGAAGGTAAAAACATATAATCTTCTTCACCCATCACATAAAGTGTTGGAATATTGATTTCCACTTGACGAAACCAGCGAAGCACCGGATTGATTTCTGCCGTCAATTTAAACCATTTGATGAATTCTTTTTGGTATAATTTTTTGGCTTCGTTGATAAAAAGTAAACGCGATTGTTTGTGATTTTTTTTAGGCATAATCACAAAAGCAAAAAAGCGATAGAGTACTAAATAAGGTAAAACGTATTTAAAAATATTTCCCAAACGCATGAGAATTTGCGAGCGGAAATTCATTTTCAGAATCGCTCCACCCATGATCATCGATTTTACTCGGGTAGGATGCATTTCTGCCAATTGTCTGATCACAATGGTTCCGAGAGAAATGCCAACAAAATGCGACTTTTCAATTTTTAAATGCTCGACTACTTCATACACATCTTGAGCGATGGATTGAAAGGTATATTTTTGATTAAAACCGTTTTTGAATGTTGGTTTTGATTCGCCGTGCCCACGCAAATCGAGCAACAAAACATTAAAATGCTTTTGAAACGCTCTGATTTGTTTGAACCAAATAGAGGAACTTCCGCCGGCACCATGAACAAAGGTCACCCATTCAGTACTGCTTTCATTTCGGTAAATCGTATGTGCAATCAAGGCTTCAGATTTTGAACAAAAATAGTCTTTTTATCCACAAATGCAATCTTAACAAATCTTAATGAAAATTTAATGTTTAAATAATATATCTTTGTCGAAACAAATTTTACCCCAAATGAAAGGCGTATTTAAAGAAAATAAAGACTTAATTTTTTTGAAAGAAGAGTTCACCAACTTTGTGAAAAAGAAAAAACAAAATCCAACAGATAAATCAAAAAAAGCTTCTACTCCACAAAAAGAGGAACTTGTTTTAGAAGAAGTTGAATTATAGTTTTTGATGCAGTTGTTTGAAATAATCAAACGCTTTCAATAAGCGACTCCCGTACCAAGAAAACATTTCGCCATCCACAAAAATGGTTTTAGCGTGATGTGTGTTCCGACCGATTTCAAAGGCATGTTCATCTTTGAAGGGAAACGGTTCTGAAGATAAAAACACAACTTCCGGGTCGCCTTCTTTTCGAATTTTTTCCAATTCAATTTCCGGATAACGTCCTTTTTCCACATAAATATTTTGAAATCGATTCAAAGTGAGCATTTCATTGATAAACGTATCTTTTCCGGCAACCATATAGGGATTCGCCCAAATAAAATAGGCCACTTTTCGAAAAGGTTTATCCTTAATAAATTGTTGAAAATCATGGTACGCAAAAGTGATTTTATCGTTCCATTTTTGAGCTTCAGTGCGTTTGTTAAAGAGCTTTCCAAAATCAGCAATCATTTGCAAATTATCTTCTATCGTAACAATATTAGTAACCCAAACCGGACAAATTTTACTCAATTCTTTGACGATTTCTTTGGTGTTTTCTTCTTTGTTAGCAATGATAATGTCGGGTTGAAGGGCTTCTATTTTGTCAAACTTCACTTGCTTAGTTCCACCAATAATTTGTTTGGTGGCTTTCAAATGATTTGGATGAACGCAGAATTTGGTAATGCCTACAATTTCCTCTTCCAATCCTAAATCGTATAACAATTCCGTTTGCGAGGGAACGAGGGAGATGATTCGTTTGGGAGTGGTTTTGAAAGAGTGTTCAATGCCAAGTTGGTCGATACAGTTCATAGAAACTTTATACTAAAATAAAGAAATTCATAACTCTATTTGTCAAAATATTCAGCTATTCTTTTATAATTTGTAAGCAATAAATATCCCAAGATAATATTGACACAACTTACTGTTAACCCAAAATAATCTACTTTTTGAGCATCAATCCCATAGGTACTAACTTCTTTTTTAAAGGCATTAACAATGTGGTATAAAAAACTCGGAACATAATCTATCACTAAAAAAAATCCCACTAACAATATAGCAAGTTTGAGTATCATTAAAGAATTCATGTTTCCTAAAATGATATTTTCATCATCAAATCCTTTTTCCAATTCAAGCTTATTAATAATTAAATCTGCTTTGGAAATTAATAAGAAACAAAAAAATGTGATGACCAAGAATCCGCCTAGAGAAATAAATAAATACGAATAGTCTTTATAAAGAAAAAAAGTTGAAATCATTTCCGGAAGAAACATAAACAAACTAATTATGAATGAATAAAGCCCGAATATTTTGATAAGCAATCGAAAAAAATCTCTTTTTGTCATTTTAATTTGTTTTTAAAATTTCTTTCATTTCCTCCTGCATCTTTAAAGCCTCTTCTCTTGCTTTTTCAGCAAAATCAGCTCCATTCGAAGCATAAATAATACCGCGGGAAGAATTGATTAATAAACCTACATTAGCGTTTATTCCGTATTTGCAGACTTCCTGCAAACTTCCTCCCTGTGCTCCTACGCCCGGAACTAAAAGAAAACTATCAGGAATAATTTTTCGGATTTCAGTGAAATATTCTGCTTTTGTCGCACCAACCACATACATCAAATTTTGACTGTTTTTCCACGTTTTGGAAGTTTCTATAACGTGTCTGTACAATTCTTTTCCTTCAGATCGTTTCGTTTGAAAATCGAATGCTCCTTCGTTGGAAGTTAGAGCCAATAAAATTGTATGTTTATTTTCAAAAGCCAAAAACGGTTCCACGGAATCTTTTCCCATATACGGAGCAACCGTAACCGAATCAAAATCCAAATCTTCCAAAAAAGCTTTGGCATACATGGTCGAAGTATTACCGATATCGCCTCGTTTCGCATCGGCTATGGTAAACATTTCAGGATAATTTTCATTGATATATTGAATTGTTTTTTGAAGAGATTGCCAACCTTTTAACCCATACGCTTCATAAAATGCGGTATTCGGTTTATAGGAAACACATAAATCATGAGTAGCATCGATAATGGCTTTGTTGAATTCAAAAATCGGATCATCTGACGCTATAAGATGTGGCGGAATTTTAGTCAAATCCACATCCAAACCGATGCATAAAAATGATTTTTTTTGATGAATTTGTTCAATTAGTTGTGTTGTAGTCATAGGAGTTGTTTGTTACAAAGTTCTCAAAAAAATATGAATTGTAAAGTATAAAAAAAGCCCAACTTTTTGGAGTGGGCTTTCTTGACTTGTAGGTGGATTAAAACACTTCTGATTCTTTCAGTTTTTCAGTATTGGCTACCAACTGCAACTCGTCAATCATTTTTTGAATATTTCCGTTCATGAATCCATCTAAATCGAAAATACTTAATCCAATACGGTGATCTGTAATTCGACCTTGAGCATAATTATAAGTACGAATTTTTGCCGAACGGTCGCCGCTGCTTACTTGTGATGTACGTTTGGTTGCATCTTCCGCTTGCTTTTTGGCTAATTCCAATTCATATAAACGTGAACGCAAAACAGTTAATGCTTTGTCTTTATTTTTATGTTGCGATTTTTCATCCTGACATTGAGCCACCAATCCTGTTGGGATATGCGTCATCCGAACGGCCGATTTTGTTGTATTCACCGACTGACCTCCGGGACCAGATGAACAGAAATAATCAATCCGCACATCGTTCATGTCGATTTGCACATCAAATTCTTCCGCTTCCGGTAAAACCATTACAGTTGCTGCTGATGTATGTACACGTCCTTGTGTTTCTGTTTGGGGTACACGTTGCACACGGTGAACGCCTGCTTCAAATTTCAAGGTCCCGTAGACATCCTCACCGGTTACTTCAAAAATGATTTCTTTAAAACCACCGGCAGTTCCTTCGTTCATATCCACCACAGACGTTCTCCAGCCTTTGCTTTCACAATATTTGGTGTACATGCGGTATAAATCTCCGGCAAAAATCGACGCTTCATCACCACCTGTTCCGGCACGAACTTCCACCATTACGTTTTTAGCATCTTCCGGATCTTTAGGTATCAACATGAACTTGATTTCTTCTTCTAATTCAGGAAGTCTTTCTTTGGCATCGTCCAATTCCATTTTGGCCATTTCTACCATTTCGGCATCCGAACCATCAGCAATAATTTCATTGGCTTCTGCTATATTTTGGGTCAAACGGATGTATTCTTCACGCTTGTCCACCAACCCTTTTAAGGTTTTATATTCTTGGTTCAATTGCACATAACGCTTCTGATCGGCAATCACATCCGGCTGAATAATCAAATCGGAAATCTCGTCGAAACGTTGTTTTACATATTGTAATCTGTCTAACATAGTTGTAGTACTCTATTTTGGAGTGCAAAAGTACGATTTTTTGTTTCAAGTTTCAAGTTTCTCATTTCAATGTTTTGTTGTAGTATTGTTTAATCAAATCATCCATCATGAAAAACATAATTTACATCGTATCCACACTACTATTTTGCTGTTTTTCCTGCCAACAGAAACCGTCTTTCAAAAAATTAGAGAAAGCCAATTGGTTTTTAGGAAGATGGGAAAACAAAACACCTGATGGTACTTTTTCTGAAGAATGGAAAGTTGAAAATGATACTGTTTTGAAAGGTGAAAGTTATTTCATCAACGGAAAAGATACTTTGTTTGCTGAAACAGTTCGATTAGTTCAACGTCAAAGTGATTTATTTTACATCGTCACTGTTTCCAATCAAAATGAAGAAAAACCGGTAGCTTTTAAATTAACCTCTTCCATTTCCGATTATTTAGTTTTTGAAAACCCTGAACACGATTTTCCCAAAAAAATCACCTACAAATTAGTGACCAGAGATAGTTTGTATGCCGAAATTAGTGGCGATGGGAAAAAACAAGGTTTTCCGTTTAAGAAAGTACATTAATTTTTTGTCCTGAAAAGTTAACGATTGTTCCATGCTTGGTTATGAAATTATGCTTAAATTTGACTGTATTCAAACAATTACGTCATGGAAACTTCAAAAAGATTTAATGAGGCCGTCAATAAATTGTATAAAGCTTTTCACGAAAACAACTTAAAACCTTTGTCGTTTCAGCATTGTGCAGTAGGTACTATTTTGGACCACAAAACGTATTGGAAAGAGTTTTCAGATGCTAATGGCAGCTTACAATTAAACTATGTTGGTTTGGTTCACCAACGACTGGAAAGAAAATTCAATGGTTATTCCCCATTGGAACTATTGGAAATTGAAAAAACGTTCTTGCAAGCCTGTGGATATCAACTGCCACTTCATCACAGTACTTTTTCCTCAAAAAAGGAAAGCAAAAAGGTTTTATTTAAAGGTTTAGAAGCGGTCATTGCTCAACTTTGTGTTTTTGATCGTATACCTAATGTGATGGATTGTAGTAAGTTGTTTGATTTTGGTGGGAATAAAAGACAAACGGAAGTTCAAGAATTTGTTGGGGTTTGATTGAAACTGATTCGTTGATTTTGAATCGAAAGATTAAGAAGTTTTTAGTGGTGATAATTGAAAGGATTTTTTTATGTTTGGGAGAGTGAAAATTGTTTTATCTTACATATAAATACTATGACATGGAAATAAGTCTCATTTTATCTAACATGAATAAGCTATTTATAATGCAAAAAAAATCTGCAAATAATGAAACATCAATTACCAGCCATAAATAATCCAGACATATTTGAAGATATGATTTCTGACTTATTTAACATTCTTGATTCTACAAATTCATATAAACGATTTGGTAAGAATGGTCATAAACAAAAAGGAATTGACATTTTTTCTTCTGAAAAGGATGTTGCAATTCAATGCAAAAAGAAAGATCTTTCAAGAAAAGATGTGATTATAAGAAGAGAATTGTTCAAAGATATTGAAGATGACGTAAATCAAGTTTTAAATAATGGATTAAAAATTAAAATAACTAAACTTTACATCATATCAACATATAATGATCATCCTGATTTAGATGAATTTTGTGATGAACTGAAAGAAAATTTAAAAACAGAATTTGAAAATATTTACTGGGGTTGGCAAACAATAGAAAACAGAGTTTCTAATCACAAAGGCTTACTAGAAAAATATTGGTCAAATTTTATTATTAAACTACCTACCAGTGAGCAAGAATTTAAAAGAAACTTCGACCTCAGAAAAAAAATAAAAATAGATTTTGCTGATTGGCTAAATTTTCGTTTAGAAAATCGCAAAAGGAACTCAAAAATGATAATTCGTGCGTTTGATGGAACTCAGTACCCTTTTTCAAATAAACCAGATGAAAATGGAAATTATTCTTGGTTTGGTGCTGAACTGTTCGGCCTATATCATAATGGAATGGAGTTTATGATTGAAAGGTTAACAATAGATGTTTTTCCTGATAATAAGTGGAAATATAAAGCAAATGAAAAAGACAAAGACTACGAAACAATTTTTGTATTAAAGATTGGACAAATAAATTTTGCAGATATTGTCGACTATGATATCGATGGAGACGAACACTATAACCGAGCTATCATTTTCTGTAAATTTAAACATGAAGGATTACCTTTTGAAAATTATTACTATAGAAATTGCAGAAAAATGTATCAATCATTTGAAATTTGTGACATTAAAGAATAAAATGCACAACTGTTGATAGAATCTATAAGTTAAAATTGTTTTCTTAACCATTCGCTATTAATTTATTTAACATAAAAAAATCCCAACTTTCATCGGGATTCTCTATTTTCTATTCTCCATATTCTTAATTTCTCACCGGTATATTCTCCAAAATCTCCAACACAAATTTCCAAAAAATCAAAACTTATTCAAGTCAAAATAATTACAAAACATTGTAACTGACTCTCAACATCTTACTTCTTTCTAATTTAATTTATTTAAAATTAATCTAAATAAACTTTGTGTTTTTAAATACAACCTTTATTTTTGCAATGTTATTTTTAATTAATCTAAATAAGTTATAATGAAATCTATACTCTATGTCCTTACACTCATGCTTAGTTTTTCTGGCATTCAAGCTCAATCTGGATATATTACCGGAATGGTTAAAAACAATCAAAATCAACCTTTAGAAAACGTAAATGTGAGTCTAATTGGAACTTCAAAGGGAAGTAAAACCAATACCGACGGTTCTTTTGTTATCACAAACCTTGAAAACGAAACCTACACTCTGCAGTTCTCGCATTTGGGCTATGCAAATCAAGAAGTTACCGTTAACCTAAACCAATTGAGTCATTTGGGTACCATTACCCTTCAAGAAAAAAATCAATCGCTTGAAGAAATTGTACTCAACGGAAAAGTCAACAAATACCGAAGAGAGGAAAGCACCGTAGTTTCTAAAATGCCCTTGAAAGACATTGAAAATCCTCAAGTTTACAACGCCATTCCGGCTGAACTTTTGAAAGAACAAGTGGTTACGAATTTTAATGATGCTCTTAAAAACGCTACCGGAGTAACCCGACTTTGGGAATCTACGGGAAGAAATGGCGATGGAGCCGAATACTATTCTATGCGTGGTTTTTCGGTTCAACCAACGATGACTAATGGACTACCCTCGTTAACCAACACAACCATTGATCCTATTAATGTAGACAATATCGAAGTCATCAAAGGACCATCAGGAACTTTGTTTGGAAGCAGTGTCATTTCCTATGGAGGTTTAATTAACGTTGTAACCAAAAAAACATACGATCGATTGGGTGGCGAAATAAGTTACATCAACGGTACCTACGGGAGCAATCGAGTGACAGCGGATATTAATATTCCAATGAATGACAAAGCAGCCCTTCGGGTCAATACGGCTTACACCACCGAAGAATCGTTTCAAGATGCCGGATTTTCCAATGCTTTTTTCATTGCACCTTCTTTAAAATATCAAGTGAATGACAAATTGACTTTTTTGGTAAACACCGAGTTTTATAAAAATACCTCGGCTAGACAAAGTATGATTTTCCTAAGTCGTTTTGCTCCGCTTTCTTTTGACAAAATGAGCTTGTTTGAACAAAACTACAAGAGATCATTTACTTCCAACAATTTGACCATGACCAATAATTCGTTCAACATGCAAATGCAAGCGTTGTATAAACTTTCAGAAAATTGGACTTCGCAAACGGTTTTATCTAAAAGCTCAACCAAAACCAATGGATACTATCAGTATTTATGGGATTCTGCCAATGGTGATGAATTCACACGTTTCATTTCGAAAGCAGACGGAACGTTTTACACCACCGATATCCAACAAAATTTCATTGGTGATTTTAAAATCGGGAAAATGAGAAATCGTTTAGTTGCCGGATTGGATTATTACAATTCCCGATTAATCAACGGCGGATCCGGTTGGGTAGCCAATGGAACCGTATCATTAGTAAACGGAACCGATACCGGAATTTTAACACAAGCCGGAACCAATGCTCTTTTAACCGATAGTTTTGCCGGAAATACCGAAGCCAGTCAAGAAATAATGAGTGCATATGTTTCAGACGTATTGAATATTACTGATAAATTATCGGTAATGGCAAGTTTGCGTTTGGACTATTTTGATGGAAAAACATCACAATACGATGCCCAAGAAACCAAAGGTCAAGTAGCCGTTTCACCAAAACTGGGTGCAGTGTATCAATTGATTGAAAACAAAGTTTCGGTTTTTGGTAACTATATGAATGGTTTTCAAAATGTAGCTCCCGTTACTGTTGCCGATTTGGATGGTAGCAACCCAAGAACCAAAGAATTCGACCCCGAACAAGCCAATCAGTATGAATTCGGTTTAAAAACCAGTCTGTACAAAGATGTAATTTCGGCTTCTATTAGTTATTACAACATTCTGGTAAAAGACCGAGTAATAACCGACCCAAACAACATTAACAATTCCATTCAAGGAGGTGAAGTTCAAAGCCAAGGTATTGAAATCAGTATCGTTGCCAATCCGATAAAAGGATTGAACATTATCACCGGTTTCAGTCACAATGAGGCCGAAGTAACCAAAGAAACTACGGGTGAAGGGTATTTAGGTTTACGTCCCGAAGAAGCCGGACCGGAAACCTTGGTGAACTTTTGGGCCAACTATTTATTTACCGAAGGCCAATTCAAAGGATTCGGAATTGGTTTTGGCGGAAATTATGCCAGCGAATACAAAACCCTAAACAGAGCCAATACCGGAACGTTTGCCTTACCTTCTTACACGGTTTTAAATTCGGCTTTATCGTATGATAGTCCAAAGTTTACGGTTTCCTTAAAATTGAACAATATTTTAAATGAAAAATACTATTCGGGTTGGTCAACTGTAACGCCACAACGTTTGCGAAGCATCAACGCCGGTATAACCTACAAATTTTAATTCACTCCGTTTGATTCAAAATAAGCTCCTCATTGCGATGGGGAATTTTTAGCATTTTACTATGAAAAATACACCATTCAAAAAAGGAATTCGAAAGCTGCATCTTTGGTTGGGTTTATCAACAGGTTTGATTGTATTTTTGATTTCGATTACCGGAGCCATTTATGTCTTTCAGGAGGAAATTACCCATTATCTTCGTATGGATGCCATCTATCATTACGAGGAAAACATCGCTTCTAAAAAACCGCTTTCGGTAAAAGTTTTAGAGCAAAAAGTGGATGTGTTTACGAATGAAAAATATCCCATTCACTGGGTAACGATTCCGATTGATAAAAGCCGAAGCTACATTTTTTATTACTACGAACGCAATCCGGATGGCTGGAATTTTTATGATGAATATTTGGTTTACAAGTCGGTGTATGTAAATCCGTTTACAGGAGAAATTCGGGGTGTTTATGATGAAACCACCGATTTTTTCAACATCATCAAATCCATCCATTTTAGTTTTATGCTAAATACCGAATGGGGAACGTATGTGTGTGGCATTCCAACCTTGATTTTTCTGTTTATGCTCATTTCGGGAATTATTTTATGGTGGCCCAAAAACAAAAAAGCCAGCAAACAACGTTTTGCTTTTCGTTGGGAAAACGTCAAAAGCTGGAAACGCAAAAACTATGACTTGCACAATATTTTAGGATTTTACGTTTCGTCGTTAGCTTTTGTAGTAGCCTTTACCGGATTGTTTTATGCGTTTTTCTTTATTCAAGCTATTTTGTATTTTGTGTTTTCGGGCGGAAGCACTACCTATCCTGATTTTTCGCACATTCAAACCCAAGCTCCTATTGAAATGCGTAATGAACACACCTTGGATAAAATTGCCCAACAAGTGGAAGCTCTATATCCCGATGCGTTTCAATACAGTTTAGATTTGGGCTATGACCATTTAGACGACCACAAACATCCCAATTATGATGTGTTTGTCAAGCAACTGTCCTACTCCTATCATGTGAATCACAGTTTGATTTTTGATGAAAATTCGGGGGAGTTATTGCACCAACATTCGCACCAAGACAAAAATCTTGGCGAAAAAGCCGTTGCCGCCAATTACGACATACATATTGGTGCTATTTTTGGTATTTGGAGCAAAGTTTTAGCTCTGATTATCAGTCTCGTTTGTGCCTCATTACCCGTTACCGGATTTTTAATTTGGTGGGGGAGAAGAAATAAAAATAAAACCAAAGAGATTTTATAATTACAAAGCCACAGATTCACTGTTAAAAGGTATAAATCAGCGAATCTGTGGCAAATAAACTTTAAAAGGAAACTACTTCACCGGAATATTTTCCAAAATCTCCAACACAAACTTCCAATATTTTTGTGCCGATGAAATCGAGGCACGTTCATCCGGAGAGTGAGCCCCGTGAATCGTTGGTCCAAAAGAAATCATATCCATTTTTGGGTAATTGGTTCCTAAAATTCCACACTCTAAACCGGCGTGACAAGCCACCACATTGGGTTTGGTGCCGTTTTGTTTCTCGTAAATATTTACCAAAACATCTAAAATGGGGGAATTCACATTGGGTGTCCAACCGGGATAACTGCCGCTAAACGTTACTTCGCAACCCATTAACTCAAAGGCAGAACGCAAGGCATTTGCTAATTCAAATTTAGACGTTTCCACGGAAGAACGCGTTAAACATTGTACCGAAATAGTACCATCTTTCACAGTAACTTTCGCAATATTATTAGAAGTTTCCACCAAATCAGCCATATCAGCACTCATGCGATACACACCATTATGAGCCGCATAAATCGCACGAATCAATCCTTCTTGAACGCCTAATTCCATTACTTTTTCCGGTAATTGGGTTTCGGTAATTTCGATGGTTAAATTCGGTTCAGTGGTTTTGAATTCTTTTTTAATATCATCGATTACTTCTTGCATATCCAATTGAAACGATCCTTCATAAATAGCCGAAATAATTACTTTTGCCACACTTTCTCTTGGAATGGCGTTGCGTAAACTTCCTCCGTTGATTTCTGCAATTTGCAAACCAAAATTTTCAAAACCATCAAACAACAAACGATTCATGATTTTGTTGGCATTGCCTAAACCTTTGTGAATATCCATTCCGGAGTGGCCTCCTTTAAGACCTTTTACGGTGATGATAAAAGCCAATGAATTTTCAGGAATTGGTTCTTCTTCATAGGTTCTGGTAGCCGTAACATCTACACCACCGGCACAACCAATATCGATTTCATCGTCTTCTTCGGTATCTAAATTCAACAGAATTTCACCGTTTAGCAAACCGCCTTTTAAACCCATTGCTCCGGTCATGCCGGTTTCTTCGTCAATGGTAAAAAGGGCTTCTATTGCCGGATGCGGGATGTCGTTGCTTTCCAAAATCGCCATGATGGTCGCTACGCCCAAACCGTTGTCAGCTCCCAAAGTAGTTCCTTTGGCACGGACCCAATCGCCATCTACATACATTTCAATGCCTTGCGTATCAAAGTCGAAAATTGTATCGTTATTTTTTTGATGCACCATGTCTAAATGCGATTGCATTACTATGGTTTTTCTATTTTCCATGCCTGGAATTGCCGGTTTTTTAATGATGACGTTTCCTACTTCATCTTTGAGGGTTTCAAGACCTAATTGCTTTCCGAAATCCATCATAAACGCAATCACGCGTTCTTCTTTTTTTGACGGACGAGGAACCGCGTTTAAGTCGGCAAATTTATTCCAAAGGGCTTTGGGTTCGAGGTTTCTGATTTCTTGGTTCATTTTTTATGAGTTGCTGAGATTCTGAGTTACTTAGTTTTTCAGTAATGCAAAGTTACAAAGAAAATGAACCAATTTTTGATTTGAAAAGTGTAAAGTTTTTATAAAATCAGGAAGAAAATAATTTAAGCGATATGCTTCTCAAAGAGTTTTTTAGCCTCCTTAGTAGAAACTTTGCCCACACATTCATTTTTGTGAATGCATAAAACCGGAGCTTGTTTACACATGCCTTGGCATTTCATTTTTTCAATCGCAACTTTTTCTTTTAAGCCATTGTCTTTGACCAAGTCTTTCAGACAATCTTTGATTTCTTTGTTGTATTTACAGCATTTTTTGCCGTCGCAGAAATAAATTACTTTTTCCGATTTTTTTGCTTTTCTCATGATTGAAAAATGATGTTACAAAAGTAAAAATATTATTCTTATTTATTCTAAATAAAGAAGTTAAAATTATTAAAATTTCGCTAAACATTTTACCTACTACCTATAACCCATCCCCTTTTCATATATTTGACCAACTATGATTCAGAAAAAATACATTCTTCCACTTTTGCTATTGATACAACTCATTGTATTAAAAATCACTTCGTTATTTCCGAAGTTTATAGAAGAGTATTACAGTAATGGAATCTATCCTGTTATTTCTAAAGTTTCAAGAATAACTTTCGGATTTACAAAGGTTTCCATTGGTGATGTGATTTACGGAATCGTTTTGTTCTTCGTATTCCGATGGTTTTGGAACGTGCGAAAAACATGGAAAATCAGTTGGAAAGACAATTTGTTGAAAGTATTGAGTTTTGCGTCAGTTTTTTATTTTTTGTTTCATTTTTTATGGGCAACCAATTATCATCGGATTCCGATGTATGAAAAACTGGAAATCGAAAAAGAATATTCGATTGAAGAATTGGAAGCTTTCACCTTAAAAATGATTAAAAAAACGAATGCTATTCATAAACAAATCACGAAAAACGATTCGGTGAAAGTGATCGTTCCCTACTCTACTCAAGAAATTTTTGATTTGAGTGTGAAAAGTTATACTTCTGTTGAAAAAGAATTTCCTTTTTTAAAATACGAAAAAACAAGCATCAAACCCTCATTAATCAGCGTTCCGTTGAGTTATATGGGATTTGGTGGCTATTTGAATCCGTTTACGAATGAAGCCCAAGTAAATGACCGATTACCAAAATATAATTTCCCAACCACCACCTTACACGAAATGGCTCATCAAATTGGGTATGCCAGCGAAAGTGAAGCCAACTTTATCGGGTTTTTAACTTCCATCAAGAGTGAAGATGTTTATTTTCAATATTCAGGTTATAGTTTTGCGGTAAAACATTGTCTCCGAAATTTAGAACGGATTGAAGAAGGGCGAAGCGAAAAATTTCTTTCCTTACTCAATCCCGGAATTCTTAAAAACTTTGATGAAAGCAAACAATTTCATGAAGAATACGAAACCTTTTTGGAACCGATTTTCAAAACTTTTTACGACAACTTCTTAAAATTCAATCAACAAAAAGACGGTTTGGAAGGGTATAGCAAGTTTGTTGGATTGATGATTGGAATGGAAAGTAAGTAGGGAGTTAGGAGTAATTAGTTGGGAGAATTACTCCAAACTACCTACTCCAAACTAATAACTCTCGACTTAAACTTCATCCGCCACAAAAGACGTCACATCTTTCTTTTTAAAAGGTCTTATAATCAATCGTCCTTCGCGATCTAAACGGATGTAATTGTAAATCCAATTGGTCAGTACAACGGCTTTATTTTTAAATCCGATGAGGGAGAATAAGTGCACAAATATCCATACAAACCAAGCAAAAACGCCGCTAAAGTGAAATTTGGGTAAGTCCACCACGGCTTTGTTTCTACCAATGGTTGCCATGGAACCTTTGTCATTGTATACAAAAGGTTTGAGGGGTTTTTTATTGATTTTGCTGACGATGTTTTCGCCTAACCATTTCCCTTGTTGCATGGCCGGTTGAGCCATCATAGGATGTCCTTTTGGATATTGTTCAGTCATCATCGCCGCAATATCACCAATGGCAAAGATGTTATCATAGCCTTCTACCTGGTTGAACTCATTTACTTTCAAGCGTTCCGCACGTGGAATTATCGCATTGGAATCAATTCCGGCCGGTAAAGCTCCTTGAACACCGGCTGTCCAAATCACGGTAGCCGAATTAAAAGTTAAATCCGTATTGGTAGTTACTGTGCTGCCATCATAACCAGTAACGCGAACATTCTTCCAAACATTAACCCCTAGATGTATGAGAAAATCTTCTGCTTCTTGTGAGGATTTTTCACTCATGGAATCTAAAATTCGATCGCTGGATTGAATGAGGTTGATTTGCATTTTTCGTACATCCAAATCGGGATAATCTTTGGGAAGAATGGCTTTTTTCATTTCGGCTAATGCTCCGGCTAATTCCACTCCGGTGGGTCCGCCACCAACAAGTACGAAATTGATCAAACTGTGTCGGTCGTGAATATCGTTGGTTAGCAACGCTTGCTCAAAATTTTCGAGAATTAGGCTTCGAATGTTGAGCGATTGTGGAATGGTTTTCATAGCCACACTGTTCCGTTCGATTTCTTTATTGCCAAAAAAATTGGTTTTGGAACCGGTGGCAATTACCAAATAATCATACCGCAACTCGCCAATGTCTGCTTTCACTTTTTGGTTTTGGGTATCAATTTCATTGACGAAACCCAAACGAAAGTAAAAATTTTGATATTCCTGCACCACTTTCCGAATGGGGTAGGCAATGGAACCGGCTTCGAGTCCACCTGTGGCTACTTGGTATAAAAGTGGTTGAAACGTATGATAATTGTGTTTGTCGATTAGAACGACTTGCACCCTTTTATTTTTGAGGCTTTTGGCGAGAGCAATTCCGGCAAATCCGCCACCGATGATGACGATTCTGGGAAGATTGGTATTTGGGATATTCATAGTTTTGAGTTACTGAGTTGCTGTGTTACTGAGCTACTGAGATTTTGTGTGACAAAGATAGTTGATTTTAACATTTGATGAATTATTCGTTTTTTTGAAAGACGGGAATTTAACTGAATTTTATCATATTTGAATGGAATGGATTTTTATTTGAACACAGATTTTTAAAATTGGAAAAATTAAAAAAATTTCAGACCGAATGAATAGAAAGTGAATAAACTTCTCTGAAAACTGCGACTGAAAACTGATAACCGACAACGAAAATAGCCCCGATAGCAGTGGAAAGCCTTTTGCAGGATTGTTGCATTTTTTCTTGGCAAAAAAAAGCGACCAACGGAAGCTCTTTTTTTGCCTTAGAAAAAAGCAACAAGACAAAAAAGCTTGGAACGGATAGCGGGAATAGCTTCTGAAAAAAATAGTACCTTGTAACAAATTTTACATTCAGACTACTAACACATCATGAGTAATCCACTAGAGCAATCTTTTGTTACGCAATTAAAGGAAAATCAGAACATCGTTCACAAGATTTGTCGTTTGTACACGTCGGGTGAGGATGCTCACAATGATTTATTCCAGGAAATTACGATTCAGTTATGGAAAGCGTATCCAAAATTTCGTGGCGACTCGAAATTTTCGACGTGGGCGTACCGAGTAGGATTGAATACGGCGATTACGTTGTACCGTAAAAGTACACGTTCCATAGCTACCACCGATATGGAAGGCAAAAAACAGTTTATTGCTCCCGATGATTACAATTATGAAGAAGAAGAGCAAATTAAATTGTTATACAAAGCCGTGCAACAATTGAATGACATTGAGAAAGCATTGGTTTTCATGTATTTGGAGGACAAAGATTATGAAGAAATTGCCGAAACGCTTGGTATTAGTGAAGTAAATGCACGAGTTAAAATGAACAGAATTAAAGGAAAATTAAAAAAAATAGTAAATCCGTAGGAATATGACTGAGGAATTAGATTTATTAAAAAAAGCTTGGAAAAAAGATCCGCATGTTTACGAACAAGTGACGGAAAACCAAATCTATCAAATGATTCACAAGCGATCGTCTTCTATTGTAAAATGGATTTTGATGATTAGCATTGCTGAATTGATTTTTTGGGCCGGAATTAGCTTTTTTACCGTGGATGACAATTATCTGGAGACGCTTGAAATGTATCATATTGATACTTTGTTTAAAGTATTATCGGTAATCAATTATATTATCATATTTATTTTTATTTATATGTTTTATAAAAATTTCAAGACCATATCAACGACCGATACCGTTAAAAAGTTGATGCGTTCCATTATAAAAACCCGAAAAACCGTTCAGTATTACATTTGGTATAATCTAGCGATGTTTGCTGTTATTTTCATTATAGTAGTTATTTCCCAAATTAATTATGACCCAAATATAAATTCGGTGTTGGAAAATGCAAAAGATAAAAATCCACAAGCCTTTTGGATTGTAATTGGGCTAACGTATTTTGTCTTATTTGCCGTAACTTTAGGATTGTTTTGGTTGTTTTATCGTTTGGTTTATGGATTTTTAATGAAACGATTACTTAAAAATTATGAAGAATTAAAGAAAATGGATTTTTAATACTCCCACATTCTTTTTTTATCTAATTCTTTTTGTTCTTCTAATACTTCTACCGGAATTACTTTAAGTAACGAAGGATGTTGTTCTATGGCGTACTCAATTTTTTCAACAATTTCTTCGATGGTTTCGTTGTCATAATCTATATCCAAGGGTTCTTTGATAACCATTGATTGTAGAATTCCTTTTTTCTTGATGCGAAGTCCTTTACGGTCAAAAGAACGTCTAAATCCATCGATTACAATAGGAACAACGATAGGTTTGTGTTGTTTGATTATATGAGCTGTGCCTTTTCTAACCGGTTTAAAAGACCGAGTTGTTCCTTGTGGAAAAGTAATTACCCAGCCATCTTCTAATGCAATTTTAATATTCTCTGTATCGTTTGGATTCACTTCTCGTTTAATATCTTTTCCTTTCGCCCGCCAAGTTCTTTCTACTGTGATAGCTCCGGCATAGGCTAAAATTCTTGGTAACAATCCTTCTTTCATGGTTTCACTGGCGGCAACATAATAAATATTTAACTTGGGTTGCCACAAGTATCCCACATTTTTTATATTATCCTCTCTCCCATTCAAGCTGGCATTAAATACATGAAACATGGCCACTACATCAGCAAAATAGGTTTGATGATTGGAAATAAACAACACATTTGTTTCCGGTAAATTTTTAATGATTTCAGAACCTTCAATATGCATTTCGTTGAAGCCACGATAACGCTGATGTGTCATCACCCCAAAAATACGGATGAGCCACTTTTTTAAAAACAATATATGACCAAATGGATTTCTTTTGAATAATCCCATTATAGAATAAATTGAAAAAATTGAATGCGAATTTATGAAATTAAGAACAATTAAAGAACCATTTTAATAGTTTCTTTCAATTCACTCATCATCATAGCAGTTGCTCCCCAAACAATATGTTCTTTCACTAAAAAAGCAGGAACATCTATTTCATTGGCATACGAAGTGGTTAATTTTCTAATCACCACATTATTATCATCCAAAAAATCGCGTAACGATAATTCAATGATACCGGCCACTTCGTCTTCTTGCAGGACAAATTCCAATTCTTTTTGACTTATTCCCAAAAAAGGGGAAACAAGAAAATTACTGGGCGGTATGTAAACTTCTGTAAACGATTTAACAATTTCAATATGTATTCTATTCACACCAATCTCCTCCTCTGCTTCCCGCAATGCGGTATGAGCTAGCGATTCATCTTCCAGTTCAACTTTCCCGCCCGGAAAAGCAATTTGTGATGAATGTACTCCGGGATAACTATTCCTAACTATCAAAACTAAATGGGTTTCATTATTCTTAGGATAAAATAACATCAAAACTGCAGCCTTTTTTGGATTATAAGAATTATAATCAATTTTATTTAATAATTCTTGTCTAAACAATGGGGCCATTTTTAAATGAGCACTTTTAGCCGGTAGCGATTCTTTTGCTATTTTTGGAACAAATTTTAAAAAATCATGAAATTCCATAAACTCATCCTTTTTTTGCCAATTGTTTTGCTGTATTCCTGTGAAAAGAAAACGAAAGATACTACAGAAAAAAATAGAGAACAAAAAATTGATTCAATTAACATAAAAAATATTACTCTAAAACCAAAATATGATTTAGAAACGGTAATTCTGACAGACGATAATGTAGTTGATTTTTTAACTTGGTATGGCGAAAGAAATCCCGAAAACAAAGTACTTATCGAAACAAAGTTTGGAAATATAGAAGTCGAATTATTCGACAAAACACCTTTACACCGAGCCAATTTTATCTATTTGGTCAAAAAAAACTATTTTAACACTACTTATTTTCATCGTGTGGTTAAAAATTTCATCATTCAAGGCGGAAACTCCGACGAATCCATTACTAAAAAAGATAGAAAAAACATTGGCAAATACCTCATTCCGTCCGAATTCAACAACAACCTTAAACACAATTACGGAGCTTTAGCCTCTGCAAGATTGTGGGAAGAAAACCCGAATAAACTAAGCAATCCTTACGAATTTTATCTTGTTCAAAACAAAAATGGAGCTCACCATTTAGACAATGAACACACCGTTTTTGGCAAAATAACAAAAGGTTTTGATGTCATGAACGAAATCGCCAACCAAGAAACCGACAAAAAAGAATTTCCACTTTTAAATATAAAAATCAAAGTAACCGTCATCAACTAATGTTCAGTAAAGAAGAAGCTCAGAAAATAAAGCGTGAATTTTGGATTACCTTCGCACAGGAATATCCTAGAAAATGGTTACTCTACAACACCAAAATAAAAGATGTAACCTTTAAATTCCATATTGATAATAAAAAAGCCATGGTCTCTTTAGATATTGAACCTAAAGACGAAGAACATCGTAAAATTTATTTCGAAAAAATTGAATCGCTCAAAACCATCCTTTTAGAAGAATATTTACCTGAAGCTATTTTCGAAAAAAACTTCCATCTCGAAAACGGAAAAATTATCAGCCGTATTTGGGTTGAATTAAACAATATCAGCATCAATAACAAATCCACATGGAACACAATTTTCAGCTTCTTTGCTGAAAAAATGGATTCCTTCGAATACTTCTTCTACGAACACGAAGAGTATATCAAAGACCTTGAAATAAATACTTAATTAAAATTTGGGCGTGACCACAAGGGTCGGGCTATCCGCTACAAGTCCTTGCTTGTCGTACCATCTCGCTGTGGGCTTTTCGCTACTATCCCTCACGCAGTTCAGTGTATCAAAGTAGTTCAAAAGAAATAAAACTCTATCATAATTATTTAA
>NZ_SBKQ01000010.1 GCF_004122145.1 Flavobacterium piscinae | reverse complement strand
GTGCCGACTGATTTAGAAGACATTATTCAATGTGATACCGATGGTAATCAGCAAAACGGATTGAGTACGTTTGATTTAAGTGTACAAACGCCTGGTATCTTAGCGGCTCAAAGTGGAGCGGCTTCCGACTATCAAGTGGGTTATTTTACCTCTGAGGCAGCTGCGATAAGTAATATTGGAGCCATTGTTAATACAGCATCATATCCAAACACAAGTAATCCACAAACGATTTGGGTACGCGTAACGGATGTTGCTACGGGTTGTTTCCACACGGGAAGTTTTGATTTGATTGTGAATTTACCTTTGACACTCACTGTACCGGATCCGATATCTTTGTGTGATGAGGCCTTGCCAAATGATCAATTTACAGCCTTTGACTTAACCATTCGCGATAATGATATTACCAATGGATTAGGCGGTTATACCGTTACGTATTATCCAAGCCTTCAAAATGCACAGAATAATGTAAATCCGATTCAAGACCCAACGGCTTACACTAACGCTGTTGCTGCGGTGCAAACCTTAGGGGTGAGAGTGACAAGTTCGGAAGGGTGTACAAGTTTTACGACCTTGACCATACGAGTAATCCCAAGACCGGAACCATTATTTGATCCGGCACCGATAGAAGAGTGTGACGATACAAATCCGGGTGATGGTTTAGAGAACTTCGATTTGACCCAGCGAGAGCTTTACATCTTAAACGGAGCGAGTCTAACGGAGTTTTCACTGACGTATTTTGAGAGTTTTGCAGAGGCAGAAACAGAGACCAATCCAATTTCTGATCCAACGAATTATGACAGTACTGATTCCGATACACAAACGATTTATGTTCGTGTAACCAGAATACCAACTAACCCGTTAGAGCCAAGATGTTATGAGATTGTAGAGCTTCAATTGATTGTAAATCCGTTACCGGATATTGTTTCACCGGTTAATTTATACCAATGTGTGGCACCAAGTCAACCGATTTTACCTTTCACATTAAGTTTGGCCAATGAAGATGTATTAGGAGACGACCAAAGTGAGGCAGACTTTACAGTCACGTATTATGCTTCACAGACTGATGCAGAGGCGGGCAGTCCACAGTTGCCAACTACTTACACCAGCACAAGTGTTCTAGGAGCACCGGAGACCATTTTTGTACGAGTAGAGAACAACCTTACCGGATGTTTTATAGTAGGCACGGTAGACTTAGTAATTGAAGAAGGAACCATTGCCAATGCGATTCCGGTGGATGATGCAGCCGTAACCAAGTGCGATGACCAAGATGATACTAACGATGGAAGAGCTGAGTTTAATCTAGATGCTGATGTAACACCAATTTTATTAGGAGCCAATAATTATCCGGATACGGTAGTGTATTATTTTGAAAGTCTCACAGTAGCACAAGCAGCCGCAGCACAGAACGATTACAGTACGGCAATCAGTGGAGCGGATGCAACAGCTTTTGTCAATACAACACCGATGAGTCAGGAGATATATGCCATTTTGGTTAATCCGAACACGCAAAGTGGTTGTCCGACGATTGTTCCTATAACCCTAACGGTTCACAAGTTACCCGAGCCAACAGTTCAGGACGACTTTATTTGTGCCGATCCTTTAACGGGAGCTATCATTAGAGAAGCGGTTTTAGAGAGTGGATTAGATCCAGACACACACGAGTTTTCATGGACAGATTCCGCAGGAAATGTATTGGGAACAGACGCAAACTTAACGGTAAACACACCGGGAACCTATACCTTAACGGTTATCAATGACCAAACTGAGCCCAACTGTTCCAATACGGTAACGGTGAATGTGGTTCAATCCGAGCAAGCCACCTTGAGTTATGTACAGAGCAATTATTTTACCGATAATGCTACAATCACCATCATTGCAGAAGGAATCACGATTCCGGATCAAGGCAATTCGAATTATGTGTATAGTTTAGACTATGGTCCATTCCAAGCCAGCAATGTGTTTACCAATGTGAGTGCAGGAAGTCATTTAGTGACGGTACAAGACTTAAACGGATGTCAAGATGCCACTATCGAGGTGTATGTGGTAGATTATCCATTGTTCTTTACACCCAATGGAGATGGTCATAATGACACATGGAATATTTTTACCTTAAGAGAGACCAATCCTAACGCAAAAATTTATATATTTGACCGCTATGGAAAATTCCTGAAACAAATAGCCCCTGCGGGTCAAGGATGGGATGGAACATTCAACGGTCAAAACCTCCCATCAACCGATTATTGGTTTACGGTAGAGTATGTAGAAAACAATCAAACCAAAACATTTAAAGCACATTTTTCATTAAAAAGATAGAAATAAAAACCCGATAGTAAAAAACTCCTGATTAACGTCAGGAGTTTTTTTTATCGATAAAATTCACTTCACTATTCGTTAAACGTTTAAATCATCATTTGAACGAGTTTAATGTTAATTACTTTTTCTAATCATTAGATTTACAACTGTATAATCATAGAAGTAAGTAATGAAAAAAATTATAGTAATTTTTGTATTAAGTATAATTTCTATTGGATGTGAATCTGAATCAACTGAACTTGACACGGAAGGATTTAACTTGCCAGAATGGTTAAAAGGCGAATATGAAGGAGTTCATACCGGAGAATATCTTCGCATTTCAAGTCAAAATATTGAATTTAAAGTTGATAATCAAGAATACCTATATAATTATTCACTGATTGTTTCGGAAACAGAAGATGAAAATCATTATACAATAACCACAGAATCTGATATTTTAATTTTTAATAAAACAACTTTAGATGAAGAAATAAACTTTCAGTTTAATGAATTAAACTTAGGTTGGTTTAAGCATAAAAAGATTGAATAAAAAAAATCCCAACAATTTACTAAAAGTTGGGATTTTTAGTTATAAAATAATGTCAACTACTGATGGTAAACTTTTAAGGCTTCCTTTAATATTCTTACAGATTTAATCAAGTCTTCTTTCTTTAAAACATAAGCAATTCTAACTTCATCTAAGCCTACATTAGGACTTGAGTAAAAGCCTGCCGCTGGGGCAACCATGACTGTTTCACCATTAAAATCAAACGACTCTAATAACCATTGAGCAAAATCATCAGCATTTTTAACCGGAAGTTTAGCAATACAATAAAAAGCTCCTTTTGGAGTAGCTACTTTAACACCATCAATTTGATTTAATTCAGTAATTAAAGTATCCCTTCTGTCTTTGTATTCTGTAATCACTTCATCAAAATAACTTTGAGGAGTTTCCAAAGCCGCTTCACTTGCAATTTGAGCAAATGTTGGCGGACTCAATCTGGCTTGAGCGAATTTCATCGCAGCAGCCATGACTTCTTTGTTTTTTGAAACAATGCAACCAATTCGTGCTCCACACATACTGTAACGTTTAGAAACAGAATCAATCATAATGGCATTTTGCTCAATTCCGGGTACATTCATCACAGAAAAATGATGATCACCATCATATATAAATTCACGATAAACTTCGTCAGCAATTAAAAACAAATCATATTTTTTAACCAATTCAGCTAATTGATAAATTTCTTCTTTTGAATATAAATAACCCGTTGGATTTCCGGGATTACAAATTAATATTGCTTTTGTATTTGGAGTAATTAATTTCTCAAAATCAGCGATAGGAGGAAGGGCAAAACCTTCGTCTATCGTAGAAATAACAGGCACAACTTTTACACCGGAAGCTGTTGAAAATCCATTATAATTGGCATAAAACGGTTCAGGAATGATAATTTCATCATCGGAATCCATTGTACTACCCATGGCAAAAAGTAAGGCTTCAGAACCACCGGTTGTAATAATTATATCTTCAATGTTAATGGGTAAACCATGTTTTTGATAATATTCAGCTAATTTTCTACGATAACTTTCGAATCCGGCAGAATGACTGTACTCCAATACTTTAATATCAATATTTTTTATTGAATTCATGGCCACTTCAGGAGTTTTAATGTCGGGTTGTCCAATATTCAAATGATAAACTTTTGTACCTTTTTTTTTGGCAATTTCAGAATAGGGAACCAGTTTTCTGATAGGTGATTCCGGCATTTGTTGACCTTTATTGGAAATCTTAGGCATAATGGTTGATTTTTGAAATGCAAATTTGCAATTTTTTTTTTTCAGACCCAATGCTTTTTGAGTATATATTTACTTATGTTGATTTTTAAAGCTATTTTTTGTAATTTTATTAAAATATTGTTCATGAAAATCTTTCTTATTTTTTTATCTTTTTTATTTTTTTCACCCAATTTAATTGGACAAGAAGGATTTCAATATTATTCTAAAAAAGATAAAGTAACCATCCCATTTCAATTTATTAATAATTTGATTTTCATTCCTTTGAAAGTAAATGGAGTCGATTTAACTTTTTTGCTAGATACAGGTGTTGAAGAATCAATTTTATTTAGTTTAGAAGACAAAGAAGAATTAAAATTTAATAATGTTGAGAAAATTAAATTACGTGGTTTGGGTAATTCAGATTTTATTGAAGGATTAAAGTCATCCGGAAATCTTGTTGTTTTTAAAGATGATATTGTTGATCAAAAACATGATATTTATATTATTCTTGATGAAGAATTTAATTTTTCTGGAAGTGTTGGAATACCTGTAAATGGTATAATTGGGTATCAATTTTTTAAAAATTTTAAAGTTGAAATTAATTATCTATCACAAAAAATTTACATTCACAATCCCTCTAAAGAAATAAAAAAGAGAAAAATGAATAAATTTCTGGAGGTAGACATTTTTTTTCATAATAATAAGCCTTACTACAGTACTCTATTTGAATTTGATAATCAGAAAGTAGATGGTAAATTACTTTTAGATATTGGAAATAGTGATGCTTTTTGGTTTTTTTCAAACAGAATAAAAAGCTATACATTTTCAAATCAATCTTTTGAAGATTTTCTCGGTAAAGGGTTTAATGGAGACATTTTTGGAAAAAGAACAAAGTTAAATTCCTTTTCATTTGAGGATTTTAGATTTAAAAATCCCTATGTTGCTATTCCGGATTCAACTTCTTTAAGCAATATCAAATGGGCAGAAAGCAGAATTGGTTCTATAGGAGGAGAAGTTTTTAAACGGTTTAATATAATTTTTGATTATAAGAATAGTAAATTATACCTCAAGAAAAATAAAAAATTTAATGATCCTTTTGAGTATAATATGAGTGGTATTGAGATTAATCATGCCGGTTTACAATGGATTCAGGAGGAAGTAAAGATGAATGTATTAACAAGAGATCAAACATCCTATGAAAATATCACAAAAGGAAGTGATAGTTTTAAATATAAATTTGTTTTAAAACCCATTTATGTCATAGCTAATATCAGAAAAGATTCACCGGCTGACCTTTGCGGACTAAAAAAAGGGGACATAATTGTTAGTATTAATTCACATGGAACAGACAGATATTCTCTTCAAGAGGTCAATAATTTATTAAAATCACAAGAAGGAAAAAAAATTATTTTTGAAGTAGATCGTGGTAACAGAAGAATGAAATTCACTTTCTATTTAAAAAGTATATTATAAAAAAATCCCTTCGTTAAAGGGATTTAATTTTTATTGCATCGGACCAACTTTTTTCTTTTCCATCAAATTGACTTCTTGGCGTTCCAAAACTTCTCCTTTAATTTTTAGGTGAACTTTTCCTCCTTCGGCATTCACAGCATTTGTTTCAACGGTGATGCTTTTTCTGATTGGACCGGTTGCCATATTATATTTTACTTCAATTTTATCTGATTTTCCCGGCATGATAGGTTCTTTAGGTTTAGACGGAACCGTGCAACCGCAGGTAGACTGAACATTTGTAATAATTAAAGGAGCATCACCGGTGTTGGTAAATTCAAAAACGCGAACACCGTTGTCGCTGTCTTTGTAAACTTTTCCATAATCTATCGTATTGTCTTTGGCCTTAAACTCAATTTTTGGACCTTTTTGAGCAATAGCTGTTATACTAATAATGCTAAATACAGCAATAAATAAATTTTTTTTCATGGTTATGTGTTTTTGGGTTGTGTAAAAATAGTTACTTTTATTCAAACTACAAATACTAATTTCTTTTTTAATACTTCTTTCTAAATCCTTACTTTTGCATTTAAATACAAAAACCAGACCAAACTGAAAATTATTGTATAAATGACATTTATTCAGTTTGCATAACCATATAATATATTTTTATGTCTATTCCTGCACAATTTGATGCCAAGCAAGCCGAACAAAAATGGTACAATTACTGGATGAAAAACAATTATTTTCATTCAAAACCTGATCATAGAACTCCTTATACTATTGTAATTCCACCTCCAAATGTAACTGGAGTATTACACATGGGACATATGTTAAATAACACTATTCAAGATGTTTTGATTCGTCGTGCTCGTTTGAAAGGATTCAATGCGTGTTGGGTTCCCGGTACAGACCATGCTTCTATTGCCACCGAAGCAAAAGTGGTTGCCAAATTAAAAGCTGAAGGAATCAACAAAGCAGATTTAACACGAGAAGAATTTCTAAAACATGCGTATGATTGGACAGATAAATACGGAGGCACTATCTTAGAACAATTAAAACAATTAGGTTGTTCATGCGATTGGGACCGAACAAAATTCACCATGGATGAAGATATGTCTGCTTCAGTTATCAAATCGTTTGTGGATTTATATAACAAAGGCATGATTTATCGTGGTTATCGAATGGTAAATTGGGATCCGGAAGCAAAAACTACTTTATCCGATGAAGAAGTTATTCATGAAGAACGTCAAGGGAATTTATATTATATCAATTACAAGGTAGAAGGTACAGCTGATGTTTTAACAATAGCTACCACTCGTCCGGAAACCATTTTCGGAGATACAGCCATTTGTATTAACCCAAATGATGAACGTTTTACTCATTTGAAAGGTAAAAAAGCGATTGTTCCAATTTGCAATAGAATAATTCCAATTATAGAAGATGACTATGTAGATGTTGAATTTGGAACGGGTTGCTTAAAAGTGACACCGGCTCATGATGTAAACGATAAAGTGTTAGGCGATAAACATAACCTTGATATAATCGATATTTTCAATGAAGATGCTTCTTTGAATAATTTTGGTTTACATTACCAAGGCAAAGACCGATTTGTAGTTCGAGAAGAAATTTCAAAAGAATTAGAATTGATTGGTGCATTAGTAAAAACCGAATCGCATATTAATAAACTAGGAACTTCGGAAAGAACAAAAGCGGTTATCGAACCACGATTATCTGATCAATGGTTTCTTAAAATGGAAGAATTGGTTAAACCAGCCATTAAAGCCGTTTTAGAAACCGAAGAAATAAAATTATATCCAAGCAAATTTAACAATACCTACCGTCATTGGATGGAAAACATTCGCGATTGGAATATTTCTCGTCAATTGTGGTGGGGGCAACAAATTCCGGCTTATTATTACGGTGAAGGAAAAGAAGATTATGTAGTTGCAGAAAATATTGATGAAGCTTTAGTTTTAGCAAAACAAAAAACCAACAACCAACAACTGACCACTGACGACTTAACCCAAGACGCCGATGCACTCGACACGTGGTTCTCATCATGGTTATGGCCAATGGCTGTTTTTGGCGGAATTTTAGATCCGGAAAATAAAGATTTTAAATACTATTATCCAACCAATGATTTAGTGACCGGTCCGGATATTTTGTTTTTTTGGGTGGCACGTATGATTATTGCCGGATATGAATATACTGGTAAAAAACCGTTCACAAATGTTTATTTAACCGGTTTAGTTCGTGATAAACAGCGTCGCAAAATGTCAAAATCATTAGGAAATTCCCCGGATCCATTAGATTTAATTGAGAAATTTGGAGCTGATGGAGTACGTGTTGGCTTATTGTTAAGTTCTTCTGCCGGAAACGATATCATGTTTGATGAAGAATTGTGCAGTAACGGAAAAGCCTTCGCAAATAAAATTTGGAACGCTTTCCGATTAATAAAAGGGTGGGAAGTAGCTGAAATTACTCAACCGGAAGCTTCTAAAATTGCTATTGATTGGTACGAAGCTAAGCTGCAACAAACCCTTGCTGAAATTGAAGATAATTTTGAAAAATACAGATTATCAGACGCTTTAATGGCAATTTATAAATTAGTTTGGGACGATTTCTGTTCATGGTTTTTAGAAATTATCAAACCGGCTTATCAACAACCAATCGATAGAATAACTTTGGATAAAGCGATTGAATTGTTAGAAGCGAATTTGAAATTATTGCATCCGTTTATGCCTTTCTTAACCGAAGAAATCTGGCAATACATTGCAGAAAGATCACCGGAACAAGCGTTGATTATTTCCGAATGGCCAACAATTCAAAATACTAATACGGGTTTAATTACAGAATTTGATTTTGTAACAGAAGTAATCGCCGGTATTCGAACCATTCGTAAACAAAAAAATATTGCTAATAAAGATAGTATTGATTTAAAAATAATCAATAACGAAAAAAATGCGACTACTTTTGATGCTGTAATCATAAAATTAGGAAATATTGATAACTTAGAATATGTTACAGAAACAGTAAACGGAGCATTGACGTATCGTGTAAAATCAAACGAGTATTTTATTCCAATTGCCGGAAACATTGATGTAGACGCTGAAATTGAAAAATTGGAAGAAGAATTAAAATACATGCAAGGCTTTTTGAAATCGGTTCAAGTAAAACTTTCAAATGAAAAGTTTGTTGCCAATGCAAAACCTGAAATAATCGCCAACGAACGAAACAAAGAAGCTGATGCGTTGGCGAAAATTGCCACCATCGAACAAAGTTTAGCGAGTTTAAAATAAAACGAACAAGAAAATCCCGAGAGTTAATTCGGGATTTTTTTTGGATATAAATTTCTTATTTCTTTTTATTTTTCTCGTTCATCATCAACATAACGGCTCCAATTAGTCCAAAGATGACTAAAAGAAAAACACCAATCATGATGAAGGCACCGTTATCCCAAGAGTATAAAGCAAAAGTTTGATTAATCATTTTGTCAAGTTTTAAGTTGAATCAAAATTAAAAATCAAACCACAGATTTTTTATGATAATTATCAGTTATAAAAATTTTGCTTTTAATTCGGGAGTAGGTATCATGCATTCGTCTTTTTTGCCATACCATTTATACCGGTTTTTGGAAATATAATCATAAATAAAATTTCCAAAATTTCCGGTAAAAGAAAAATAGCTGATAATTCGATGCCAAGAACTCAATTCTTTAGCAATTAGCATGGCTGCCTCTGCCTTGTAATAATAAGCAATACCCGGCTCATAAAGTATAATACTATCCACTTTAGATGTATCAACGCCAATGTGTTTCAGAATTTTTTCACCTAATTCTGATTGCAATGCAACAAAACGAAAAATGTCCTTTTTGTCGTGTTTGATAATAAATTGAACCGAAGAGTCACATAAATTACAAACTCCGTCAAACAAAATTATTTTTTTATCGAGTGGTAAACCTTCCATATTTTATTTTTTTGCTTCTACCAATTCCAATACCTCTAAACTTACTTTTGAGGTAAACATGCCATAGTTTACGGTTGCTTTATTTTTTTCAATAGCATCCAAAGTTCCAACTGCCTTTCCGTCAAACATGCGAACTCGGTCGCCGATTTTTAAAATAGGTTTTGGCTTTTCCGATTCTACTTTTAAAGCTTTGGCTTTTTTCTCTTTTTTAACGGCTCGTATTTCGTCTACTTTTGTTGTAACTTCTTGAATAATTTGCTTCTGAATCACTTCCTTTTCCTTTATCTCCTTAGCACTTGCTTTTTTGCGTTTGGAATTTTCAATTTCAACAATTTTCAAAAACTCACCAATCAACACTTTTTTGTCTTTGTTATTGAAATATTTGTTCGAAAGATCATCAACTTTTTGACCGATGTAAATTAAGCGTTGATTCGCATCATACAATTCCTGATAACGTTCTAATTTTTCCTGAATTTTAGCATTGATGGTTTCCATTTTTTTGCTCTCTTCGCGGGCTTTTGATTCTTCTTCTTTCAAATTTATTGAAGTCTTTTCTAACTTCGAACGTTCTTTTTGCAACGTAGCAATGGTTTTGTCAAAACGGACTTTTCCGCCTTCAATTTTCTTTTTTGCCCGATTTATCAATCCGTATGGAATACCATTTTTTTGAGCCACTTCAAACGTAAATGAACTTCCGGCTTGACCTAATATTAATTTATACATCGGCTCTAATGATTTTTCATCAAAAAGCATGTTGGCATTGGAGGCAAACGGTAATTCGTTAGCCAATATTTTTAAATTAGAATAATGCGTCGTAATAATTCCGAAGGCTTCCCGATGATAAAATTCTTCCAAAAAAGTTTCGGCCAATGCACCTCCTAATTCCGGGTCGGAACCTGTTCCAAACTCATCAATTAAAAATAATGTTTTAGCGTTACATTTTTTCAAAAAGTAATTCATGTTTTTGAGTCGATAACTATACGTACTCAAGTGATTTTCAATGGATTGATTATCTCCAATGTCGGTTAAAATTCGATCAAACAAAAATGTTTCACTTCGTTCATGAACCGGAATTAGCATACCGCTTTGTAACATCAATTGTAATAAACCAACTGTTTTTAACGAAATGGTTTTTCCACCGGCATTGGGTCCGGAAATCACAATAATTCTACTTTCGTTTGTTAATTCAATTGTTTGTGGATAGGTAACTTCGTTTTTACTTTTGTTATTTAAATATAAAATAGGGTGGAAGGCATCTCTAAAAAACAACCTTTTTTCTTCAATTATTGTCGGTAATACAGCATTAATTTTTAGAGCATATTTTGCTTTTCCGGCAATCACATCCATATCACTCAAAAATTCCTGACATTGATTTAAAAGGTCTTTGAACGGACGAATATCGTTGGTCAATTTTTTGAGAATTCGAGTAATTTCTTCGCGTTCTTCGTATTCCAAATTGCTCAATTCCCTTGAATAACGCAACGTAGCTTCGGGTTCAACGTAAGCAATGCTTCCGGTTTTTGAACTTCCTAAAATAGAACCTTTTACCTTTTTTCGATACATCGCCAGAACGGCTAAAACACGACGATTTTCTACAAAACTTTCTTTGATTTCATCCAAATAACCTAGACTGTTGTATTGACTTAATGCCAATCCGAAACTTTGATTTACTTTGCCTCGAACCGAACTCATTTCTCTACGGATATTAATTAAATCCGGCGAAGCATTGTCTTTAATTTCACCATATTTATCGACTACTTCGTCAATTTTTTGAATGATAAATTTGGTAAACTCTATTTGAAGTGATTTTTGATGTAAGGTAGGATAATAGTCGGCAAATTTTTTCAAAAAAAGCAACATCGTATTGGTTGTTTCCGACAATTGAGCAATTTTTCTGAAACTGCCAACTTCTAAAAAACTATCTTCAATGCCAATGAACTTAATTTCGTTGCTAATATTATCAAAGCCATGATTTGGAAGAGCATTATTATTAGAAAAAGAAGATAAATATTCGGATGTTTGCAAAAGCGAATCCATTAAGAAAGCTTTATCTCTATAGGGCACAATTTCTAATGCTTTCTGTTTACCCAATTCGGTATTACATCGATCGGAAACAGTTTGCAGAATGGTTGAAAATTCTAAATCTTTTAAGGTTTTATCGGTGATTGAAATCATTTAGTTAAATAGCAATTTTAGGCAAATTTAACGATAATTTTTCTTTGTTGGAATGGGTTTAACTTCAAATTGAGAAGTATACTTATCTTTGTGGAAATAATAAGAATATGCAAGTTAAAATACATCCGTCTTGGCAAACCATTCTTGAAAGCGAATTTACAAAACCATACTTTGAACAGTTGATTTTATTTGTCAAAAACGAGTATAATCGGCATACTTGTTATCCAAAAGGCAGTCAAATTTTCGCTGCGTTTGACCATTGTCCGTTTGAAAATGTAAAAGTAGTCATCATTGGACAAGATCCTTATCACGGCCCAAATCAAGCCAATGGATTGTGTTTTTCTGTAAATGATGGAATTCCTTTTCCTCCCTCTTTGCAAAATATCTTCAAAGAAATTGAAAGTGATTTAAAGATTCCGTACCCCAAATCCGGCAATTTAGAACGTTGGGCAGACCAAGGCGTTTTGTTGCTTAATGCTACTTTAACTGTGCGACATTCAGAGGCAGGAAGTCATCAAAATAAAGGTTGGGAAATTTTTACAGATGCTGTTATTCAAGCCATTTCAAACCGAAAAGAAAATGTCATTTTCCTACTCTGGGGTGGGTTTGCCAAGAAAAAAGGAGCTAAAATCGATAGAAAAAAACACATTGTTTTAGAAACCGGGCATCCTTCACCCTTAAGTGCTAATCGAGGACTTTGGTTTGGGAACCAACATTTTAGCAAAACCAATCAACAGTTAAAAGATTTGGGTAAAAAAGAAATTAGTTGGTAGTTTATTATTCTACAATATCATCTGTATAATTTTCCAAATCCCTTCGGTCTTTTTTGGTGGGTCTTCCTTCGCCTGTTTTGCGGTAATGTTCTTTGGATAATTTCAGTAATTCCAAATGAGCAAAACTTTCTGCGGGTGTTTCATCTTTTCGATATATATCGACCAATTTTGCTCCTACACGATTTTCAGGAATGGCTAAAACCTTTATTTTATATGTGATTTGCTCTTTTCTGAATGTAATATCATCACTAGGAAAAACTTCCTTCGAAGGCTTAGCAACTTGACCATTTACCGTAACATGATTTTTTTTGCATAGTTCGGTAACCATATTTCGGGTTTTAAAATAACGCACACACCACAAGAATTTATCTATTCGCATACCTTTTTTCAGAATTCTTCGTTAATTAGTATACAAAAATAAATCAAAATTGTATCTTGCGACACTTATTTTAATATTTAATTATACTTAACCCGAACAATAAATTTTATACAAAATGCTATTTAAAAGATTTAAAAATGTTTTATTAATTGCTGTCTTGTCGTTAGTAATTTTTTCATGTAAAAAAGATGATGATGAAGTTAGACTTATTCCCCCTAACGATCTAACAGAGCAATATGCTGTGGATATTGTAAAAATAGAGGATTATTTAAAAACCCATTATATGGTTTTGGATGATGATTTGAATGTAACAATTTTAAAAATTCCTACAGGTGGAAACCAAACTTCGATTTGGGATCAAACGGATTATCCATTAGTTAAAGATTTTGAAGTTAAAAATGATTCAAGAGTTTCATATTCAAAAGGTGGATTAGTTGAAGATCCGGTCACCTATAAATTGTATTACATAATTTTAAATGAAGGAGGCGGTCAACGACCTACGACAATTGATTCTATGTTTGTTGATTACAGAGGATGGAATCTTGATAATGAAGAATTTGATAGGACATCTTCTCCTCTTTGGACATCTTTTCCCGCACCTAATATTCAATTTATTTCTGGTTTTAGACAATTTGTTCCTAAAATAAAAACTGCAGAGACTGTCATTGAAAATACAGATGGGACATTTTCTCACTTAAATTTTGGAAACGGAGTTGTTTTTATTCCATCTGCTTTGGCTTACTTCAATATTAGTCGTGGAGAAAATATCCCAGCTTATTCCAACCTAGTTTTTCAAATTCAATTAAAGGGTTTAAGATATAATGACCATGATAGAGACAAAATTCTATCCAAAGATGAATATTATAACCCTAGTGGCGATACCGACATTGGTTTGTTTAATCAAGATAGTGATGGAGACGGAACCCCTGATTTTTTAGATGCGGATGATGATGCAGATGGTGTTTTAACCAGAAATGAATTAAAAATTCCCGGAACGATTCCACAACTTTATTATCAATTTAATGATATACCAAGTTGCTCCGGAGATCAAATAGATCCTAATAGATTGAAGAAACATTTGGATTCAAGTTGTCAATAAACAATTTTATTAATGAAAAAATCCCGATTAAAGTTTTAATCGGGATTTTTTTTGGTAAATAGATAATTAATTTATTTTCTATGGATAACTTTTTCAGCTTTTGCTATAATTGTATCGGCATTCAATTGGTGTTTTTCCATCAATTGAGCAGGTGTTCCACTTTCGCCAAAACTATCTTGAACAGCCACGTATTCTTGTGGAATAGGATTATTCAATGATAAAGTTCTTGCTACACTTTCGCCTAAACCACCCAAAATATTGTGCTCTTCTGCCGTAACAACACATCCCGTTTTAGCAACCGATTTTAAAATAGCTTCTTCATCTAATGGTTTGATTGTGTGAATATTGATGACTTCAGCAGAAATTCCTTTTTCTTCCAGTTTTTCGGCGGCTAGTAAGGCTTCCCAAACCAAATGACCGGTTGCAATAATAGTAACATCGGTTCCTTCATTTAACATTACAGCTTTTCCGATTACAAATTCTCCATTTTCAGGAGTGAAATTGGCCACACTTGGACGACCAAAACGCAAATATACCGGACCATGATGATCAGCAATGGCCAGTGTTGCAGCTTTGGTTTGATTATAATCACACGTGTTGATTACCGTCATTCCCGGTAGCATTTTCATTAAACCAATGTCTTCCAAAATTTGGTGTGTTGCACCATCTTCACCTAAAGTCAATCCGGCATGCGAAGCACAAATTTTTACATTTTTATCCGAATAAGCAACCGATTGACGAATTTGATCATACACCCTACCGGTAGAAAAATTAGCAAAAGTTCCTGTAAATGGAATTTTTCCACCAATAGTTAATCCTGCAGCAATACCAATCATATTTGCTTCTGCAATTCCGATTTGAAAAAATCGGTCGGGGTGATTTTTTTTGAAATCATCCATTTTTAATGATCCGATTAAGTCAGCACAAAGTGCTACTACATTTTCATTTTTCTGACCTAATTCTGTCAAACCTGCTCCAAAACCGGAACGGGTGTCTTTATTTCCTGTATTTGTATATTTTTTCATGAGATTTTCAACGTTTTAATAATCGCCTAAAGTGACTGGGTTTTGAGCCAATGCTTTTTCTAATTGCTCGTCATTAGGAGCTTTTCCGTGCCATGCGTGGGTATACATCATAAAATCAACGCCATTGCCCATTTCGGTATAAAGTAGAACACAAACCGGTTTTCCTTTTCCGGTTTTTGCTTTCGCTTCTGTCATTCCTGAAATGATAGCTTCAATGTTATTACCTTCTTTAATTTCTAAAACATCCCAACCAAAAGCGGTGAATTTGGCTTTTAAATCACCCATGTTTAAAACTTCATCAGTTGAACCATCAATTTGCTTACCGTTTACATCGATGGTAGCAATATAGTTATCCACTTTATAAGCAGAAGCGTACATCATTGCTTCCCAATTTTGACCTTCCTGCAATTCACCATCCCCATGAAGCGAATAAACCAAATGTGAATCATTATTTAATTTTTTTGTTAAAGCTGCTCCTATCGCTACAGACATTCCTTGTCCAAGTGATCCGGAGGCAACTCTGATTCCGGGTAAGCCTTCATGTGTAGTAGGATGACCTTGTAATCTTGAGTTAATCAATCGAAAGGTGGCTAATTCTGATACCGGAAAATATCTGCTTCGGGCTAAAACACTGTAAAAAACAGGTGAAATGTGACCGTTTGATAAGAAGAAAATATCTTCCTCTTTTCCGTCCATATCAAAATCCTCTTTTCTGTCCATTAAAACTTGGTATAGGGCAACAAAAAATTCCGTGCATCCCAAAGAACCTCCCGGATGACCTGAGTTTACGGCGTGAACCATACGAAGAATGTCTCTTCTGACTTGTGTTGCAAAGTCGTTTAGTTGTTGTGTGTTGGGTTTCATTTTTAAGATAAAAGTTAAACTTTGGCAAAGGTAATTCAATTATTATATTTTGGCTAATCCGCCTTAACAGTTTTTGGGAAAGTTTTCAAGATAAATTGTTAGTAAACCTATGAAAGACTTCTATAAATTATTCATAAAACAGACGCAACAAATACGAATTCTTTTATCTTTGCCAACTGTAAAAAATAGATATGAAGTTTGATTTATTGATGACTGACCCTCATTCGCAAGCCCGTGCCGGTTCAATTACCACTGATCACGGTGTGATTGAAACGCCCATTTTTATGCCGGTTGGAACGGTTGCTTCTGTAAAAGGAGTACATCAACGCGAATTGAAAAATGACATTAATCCCGATATCATTTTAGGGAATACGTATCATTTATACCTTCGTCCGCAAACTAATATACTTGAAAAAGCAGGTGGTTTGCATCAATTTATGAATTGGGATCGCAATATTTTGACCGATAGTGGTGGTTATCAGGTGTATTCACTTTCTTCTAATCGAAAAATTAAGGAAGAAGGGGTGAAGTTTAAAAGCCACATTGATGGTTCCTATCATTTCTTTTCTCCGGAGAATGTAATGGAAATTCAACGAACAATTGGAGCCGATATTATCATGGCTTTCGACGAATGTACACCTTATCCATGTGATTATAATTATGCTCGCCGTTCGATGCACATGACCCATCGTTGGTTAGACAGATGTATCAATCATTTGGAAAAACTACCATTTAAATACGGTTACGAACAAACATTTTTTCCGATTGTTCAAGGAAGTACTTACAAAGATTTACGTCAGCAATCTGCCGAATATATTGCCAATGCCGGAGCACAAGGAAATGCAATTGGCGGACTTTCAGTTGGAGAACCGGCAGAGGAAATGTATGCCATGACCGAGGTTGTTACAGCTATTTTGCCAAAAGACAAACCTCGTTATTTAATGGGCGTGGGCACTCCAATCAACATTTTAGAAAACATTGCATTGGGCATCGATATGTTTGATTGTGTAATGCCGACCAGAAATGCACGAAACGGAATGCTATTTACAGCCAATGGAACCATTAATATTAAAAATAAAAAGTGGGAAAATGATTTTACACCAATAGATGAAATGGGAATCACTTTTGTTGATACTGAATACACAAAAGCGTATTTACGTCATTTGTTTGCTGCAAATGAGTATCTTGGCAAACAAATTGCCACTATACATAATCTCGGATTTTATATGTGGTTGGTTCGCGAAGCTAGAAAACACATTATCGCTGGAGATTTCAGCGTTTGGAAAGACCAAATGGTGAAGCAAATGAGTCAACGGTTATAAAAAAAAAGGTAGAAATTAGAATTTAGAATTGTTTCACAAAAATTTCTAAATTCTAAACTCTAAATTCTAATTTTCTAAATGAAAATAATTGATAAATACATCTTAAAGCGATATCTAGTGACATTCACAGTCATGCTTTTGTTATTTATACCGATTGGAATTGTAATTGATGTTGCCGAAAAAATCAATAAAATTTTAGAGAGTAAAGTGCCATTTTCTGCAGTTGCTATCTATTATTTAGACTTTACAATTTATTTTGCCAACTTACTATTTCCCATTTTTTTATTTCTATCAGTTATTTGGTTCACATCAAAATTGGCAAATAATACGGAGATTATTGCTATTTTAAGTTCCGGAATTTCATTCACCCGATTTTTAAGACCCTATATAATGGGAGCCACCATCGTTTCTATTTTTGCCTTGATAATGGGATTTTTTCTTGTGCCCAAAGCAAGCAAAGGATTCAATGATTTTCGCTATACCTATTTAAAAAACAATAGAGAAATCAGACAAAATTCTAATGTATTTCGTCAAATAAGTGACGATGAATTTTTATATGTCAGTAATTTTAATTCAGTTTCTAAAACCGCATTTAATTTTACTTTAGAAAAGTTTAAAGGAGAAAAACTGGATTATAAAATTACAGCTAATCGTTTGAAATGGAACGAAAAAGATAGTACATACACCATGTTCAATTACCAAAAAAGAAAAGTTGGTCCGTTAGGTGATATTTTAGAAAAGGCTGAAAAAAAAGATACTGTATTTCGTTTTGATTTAGAGGATTTGACTCCGGTAATTTATATTGCAGAAACATTAACGCTTCCGGATTTAGTTCGATTTATTGATAAAGAAAAAGCAAGAGGAAATGCAAATATTAATACGTACTTGGTTGTTTTGTACAGAAAATACAGTTTACCGGTAGCAGCATTTATTTTGACAATAATTGCTGTTTCAGTATCTTCCATGAAACGTAGAGGGGGCATGGGGGTTAACTTAGCCATTGGTATTGTAATTGCATTTATCTACATATTCTTTGATAAAATTTTCGGAACAATGGCTGAAAAATCGAGTATTCCTCCGCTGGTTGCTGTATGGTTTCCTAACATAGTTTTCGGTATATTAGCGATATATTTGCTCAAAAATGCAAAACGATAACCTCAAAAGTTATTTACACCTTCATTTAATTGTCTTCATTTGGGGATTTACTGCCATTTTAGGGGAATTAATTTCGCTGGATGCTTTACCTTTGGTTTGGTATAGAATGTTTATGGCGGTTGGATTTATCGTTCTTTTTATGCTTTATAAAAAAGCAGATATTACAATTCCTCGTAAAACGATCATGATTTTTTTGTTTTTAGGATTAGTGATAGCATTACATTGGTTAACCTTTTTTAAAGCAATTAAAGTTTCGAATGTTTCGGTCACATTAGCGTGTTTATCAACCGGAGCATTTTTTGCCTCATTTTTAGAACCAATTCTTTACAAAAGAAAAGTCATTTGGTATGAAGTTTTTTTTGGATTATTAGTGGTAGTTGGATTATATATTATCTTTAATTTTGAAGGAGATTATTATTTAGGAATTATTTTGGCGTTAATTTCTGCATTTTTATCAGCACTTTTTTCTGTGATGAATGGAAAATACGCCAAAATGTATGATTCAACGGTGATTTCGTTTTATGAACTTTCGGGGGGCGTTCTTAGTTTTTCAATTTATTTGTTGTTAACAAATAGTTTTTCAAAAGAATTCTTCGTTCTTCAAGCATCAGATTGGGTTTATCTGATTATTTTGAGCTCAATTTGTACTGCTTACGCGTTTATTACTTCGGTTAAAGTGATGAAGTTTATCAGTCCTTATACTGTAATGCTAACCATCAATCTTGAACCAATTTATGGTATTATCTTAGCTTTGATTATCTTTAAAGATAAAGAAAAAATGAGCCCTGAATTTTATTTGGGTGCTTTGATAATTCTTTTTACAGTTGTTTTGAATGGAATTATTAAATACAGATTAAAAAAATAGGCATGACAAATTTTTTGTTATTTTTTTATAACTTAACATTAAAAATAGCTTTTCTTAACAAGATAAAATCCTATCTTTGCTAATCAAACTAAACTAAAATCAGTCGAAACCTATGGAATATTTAGATTTTGAACTTCCTATTAAAGAATTGGAAGATCAATTGGACAAATGCCAAATTATCGGTGAAGAATCGAATGTGGATGTTACCGCAACGTGCAAACAAATTGAAAAGAAATTAGAAGAAACGAAGAAAAAAATATACAAAAATCTTTCTGCTTGGCAGCGTGTACAGTTATCTCGCCATCCAAGTAGACCCTATACAATGGACCATGTGAGGGCTTTGTGTGGAGGTACTTTTCTTGAGCTTTTTGGCGATAGAAATTTCAAAGATGACAAAGCCATGATTGGCGGATTAGGAAAAATTGGAGGCCAGTCGTTTATGATTGTTGGTCAACAAAAAGGTTTTAATACAAAAACACGTCAGTACAGAAATTTTGGAATGGCCAATCCGGAAGGCTATAGAAAAGCTCTTCGCCTGATGAAAATGGCTGAAAAATTTGGAATTCCGGTTTTAACACTAATCGATACACCCGGGGCTTATCCCGGATTAGAAGCTGAAGAACGCGGACAAGGAGAAGCCATTGCCAGAAATATTTTTGAAATGCTTCGTTTAAAAACACCTATTATAACGGTTATTGTGGGTGAAGGTGCTTCCGGTGGAGCATTGGGAATTGGAGTAGGGGATAAAGTTTATATGTTAGAAAACACGTGGTACTCTGTTATTTCTCCTGAATCATGTTCTTCCATTTTATGGAGAAGTTGGGAATACAAAGAACAAGCAGCAGAAGCTCTTAAATTAACTTCTTATGATATGAAAAAACAGAAGTTAATTGATGAAATTATCCCAGAACCACTTGGAGGAGCTCATTACGATAGAGAAACAACATTTAAAACCGTTGAGCAATATATTATTAAAGGATATAATGAACTGAAAGATTTATCAACAACTGAGTTAGTGGCTCAGAGGATGGATAAATACAGTAAAATGGGCGAGTTCAAAGAATAATTCTTACATTATTATACTAAAATCCGAAGCCCTGAAACTTCGGATTTTTTTTGCGTTATCAACAATAAAAATTAGTTGTTAACATCGATTTACTAACAACTACTTCAGGCATTTTTTTATATTATAGTTATTTTAGCCTAATGGAAAATTTACGAAATATTAACCCGATAAAAGTAGATAAAACTACAATAATTAACTTAGAAAAAGGAAAGCTTCCTCCACAAGCTCTTGACTTAGAAGAAGCCGTGTTGGGAGCGATGATGATTGACAAAAAAGGGGTTGACGAAGTAATCGATATTCTTCAACCGGATGCCTTTTACAAGGATGCACACAAGTATATTTTTGAAGCAATTGTACAGCTATTTACTGATACACAGCCAATTGACTTATTAACCGTTTCAGCTCAATTAAAAAAGAATGCCAAATTGGATTTAGTTGGAGGCGATTTTTATTTAATTCAACTGACACAAAAGATATCATCATCGGCTCACATTGAATTTCACTCCAGAATTATTTTACAAAAATTTATTCAACGAAGTTTGATCAAAATATCTTCCGAAATTATCGAAGAATCGTATGACGAAACCACCGACGTTTTTGATTTATTAGACAAAGCCGAATCAAAATTATACGAAGTAACGCAAGGAAACATCAAACGAAGCTCCGAAACAGCCCAAAGTTTAGTTATCCAAGCCAAAAAAAGAATTGAAGAAATTGCCAATAAAGAAGGATTAAGCGGAGTCGCAACCGGTTTTGATAAATTGGATAAAGTAACTTCCGGTTGGCAACCGAGTGATTTAATCATTATTGCTGCTCGACCGGGTATGGGAAAAACGGCATTCGTACTTTCCATGGCTCGAAATATGGCCATCGATTTCAATCAACCTGTGGCAGTATTCTCGTTGGAGATGTCTTCCGTTCAGTTAATTACGCGATTAATTTCTTCGGAAACCGGATTGTCTTCCGAAAAATTAAGAACCGGAAAATTAGAAAAACACGAGTGGGAACAATTGAGTGTGAAAGTAAAAAACCTTGAAAAAGCTCCACTTTTTATTGATGATACGCCTTCACTTTCGATTTTTGATTTGCGAGCGAAAGCCAGACGTTTGTCCTCGCAACATGGAATTAAATTAATCATTGTCGATTATCTTCAGTTAATGACAGCCGGCGGTGGCGGAAAAGGCGGCGGAAATCGTGAACAGGAAATTTCAACGATTTCGAGAAATTTAAAAGCATTAGCCAAAGAATTAAGCGTTCCCGTGATTGCACTATCGCAGCTTTCTCGTGCGGTTGAAACACGTGGTTCCAGCAAAAGACCATTGCTTTCCGATCTTCGTGAATCGGGAGCCATTGAGCAAGATGCCGATATCGTATCGTTCATTTATCGTCCGGAATATTATAAAATTGATGAATGGGATGACGATGAGCGTTCGCCAACCGAAGGTCAAGCCGAATTTATCATCGCAAAACACCGTAATGGTAGTTTGGAAAATATACGTTTAAAATTCATCGGTAGTCTTGGTAAATTTGACAATTTAGATGATTTTTCATCCGGTTTCGGCGATTTACCTTCCCGAATGAATGCCGAAGAAACAACTTTTATTACCAAAAATCTTCCTTCCGCTAACGAAGCATTTGGAAGCAATATGAATGTAGAAGAAGATGATTCGGACGTACCGTTTTAAAATTTAAATTTTACCATATAAGTCATATAAGTTAAATCTTTAAACTAAAATGATTTATATGGTTTTTAATTTTATCATTTTCTTCACACAAAATCGTTTATCTTTGACTTAAGAACATTTTTTGCCACCTAAAAAATTTGCAAACTTTGAAAAAGACGATTTTTTACGTATTTATATTTTTAATTTCCTTGACGGTTAAAGCTAATTTCATCCTTTTACCGATGGATGAAAGTACGCAACAAAATCACTTAAAAGCTTACGGAATAACGTATTGGGCTTTAGAAAATGATTACAAAGCCAGTTGGTTACTCAATTACCGTGGCGGTTCATTTTTATTACCGGATGCTCCAGAAATTCGAAAAGAATGTCAGATCCGAGGCGTTTCTTTTGAACTTTTATCCGATAGTCAAGCCAATCAAATTTTAGAAGAAATCAGCAGTCCGTCACAAAATATGGAATCAGTGGTGTTGGAAAAAGCCCCTAAAATTGCAGTTTATACTCCAAAAGGAAAACAACCTTGGGATGATGCCGTGACGTTGGTTTTAACGTATGCTGAAATTCCGTTCAAAGCGGTGTATGATGAAGAAGTTTTGTCTGATCAATTGCTTTTGTACGATTGGTTACACTTGCATCACGAAGATTTTTCCGGTCAATATGGAAAGTTTTTTGGAGCGTATCGAAATGCACCTTGGTATATTGAGCAGAAAAAAGAAGCCGAAGCGTTAGCCACAAAATTAGGTTATTCAAAAGTTTCAGAATCTAAATTGGCTGTAGCCAAAAAAATTCGTGACTTCGTCATTGGTGGCGGATTTATGTTTGCCATGTGTTCCGCAACTGATAGTTTTGATATTGCACTATCAGCCGAAGGCGTTGATATTTGCGAACCGATGTTTGATGGCGACGAAAGCGAGCCCAATTATCAATCCAAAATTGATTTTTCCAAAACATTTGCATTTAAAGATTTTATTTTAGAAAGAACGCCAACCGTTTATGAATTTTCGGATATTGATATGACGACTAAAAGAAGAATGCCGATGGAAAAAGATTATTTTACTTTAATGGAATATTCTGCCAAATGGGATCCAATTCCCACGATGCTTTGCCAAAATCACACCATGTTAGTGAAAGGTTTTATGGGACAAACTACCTCTTTTGATAGCGAATTAGTAAAATCGCATGTTTTGGTAATGGGACAAAATCAGTACAACGGGGAAGCTCGTTACATTCACGGAACCAAAGGAAAAGGAATGTTTACCTTTTTTGGTGGTCACGATCCGGAGGATTACCAACATCTGGTTGGCGATGCTCCAACGGTTTTGGATTTACATCCTAATTCACCCGGTTACCGATTAATCTTAAATAATGTTTTATTTCCGGCGGCGAAGAAGAAAAAACAGAAAACGTAATGATTTTAAATGAATAAAAAATCCAAAATTAAGGTTTAATTAATTTTGGATTTTTTTTGAATTGATCTTTGTCAAATATTTATATCAAACTAACTCAAATTCTCCTCATTCTCCTTATCTAAATATTCCTGAACAATTCCAATAGCATTGGTAACCACATCACTTAAAGCGGTGATAAACGTTCCGTCATCAGCAATATTAATGGCGTGTTTGATAGCTTCAATTTCTTTGGGAATAATTTCGTACGTCACCGGACGATTCGATTTTTGGATTCCTTCTAAAATTAAATCGATGATTTCCTGCTCTGTTCTTCCACGTAAGTGTTTTTCCTGACGAATGATGATATGGTCAAACATTCTTGCGGCTATTTCAGCACAATCCCGGATGTCTTCGTCTCTACGGTCACCCACACCGGCTATAATTCCAATTTTTCGGGTAGCCTCCATATTACTCAATAAATCTTCTATAGCTAAGTAACCGGCAGGATTATGTGCAAAATCAATCATTACTTTGAATCGTTTAAATTCAAAAATATTCATTCTTCCCGGCGTTTGGGCCACACTCGGTATAAACGTTTGCAATGAAAGGCTAATGTCCTCTGTTTTAAATCCATATAAATAACCGGCTAACGTAGCAGCCAACACATTTTGAATCATAAATTTCGCTTTACCACCCAAAGTCAACGGAATATGGAGTGCTTTTTCGACTCTAATTTTCCAATCGCCTTTTTTGATGGTAATGTATCCATTTTCATAAACAGCAACAATTTTTCCCTCTTTGCTTAATTTTTTTACAAAAGGATGCTCTTCATCCATCGAAAAATAAGCAATATTACAATTCAAATCATTGGCAATTTTTAAACACTGTTCGTCTTCGGCATTTAATATGGCCCAACCATCTTTTTTCACACTTCTAACCACAACACTTTTTACACGGGCTAAATCATCCAATGTATCAATATCACTTAATCCCAAATGATCTTCTCTAATATTGGTAATGATTGCAATATCACAGCGACTAAAACCTAATCCGGATCTTAAAATTCCACCTCTGGCAGTTTCTAAAACAGCAAATTCAACAGTGGGGTCTTTTAAAATATATTCCGCACTGATTGGTCCGGTTGTATCTCCTTTTTCCAACATGTGGTTTTGGATATAAATTCCATCCGAAGTTGTAAAACCAACTTTATAACCATTATTTTTAACAATATGAGCCAATAGTCGGGTAGTGGTCGTTTTTCCGTTTGTTCCCGTTACCGCAATAATCGGAATTCTACTGGGTTTTCCGGGAGGATACAGCATATCAATAACCGGAGCAGCCACATTTCTGGGTAATCCTTCCGAAGGAGCTAAGTGCATTCTAAACCCAGGAGCGGCGTTTACTTCCAAAATTACACCGCCATTTTCTTTTAAAGGTTGGGTTAAATTTTCTGCCATGATATCGATTCCACATACATCTAAACCAATAACACGTGAAATTCGTTCTGCCAAAAAGATATTTTCAGGATGCATCATATCGGTAACATCCACTGAAGTTCCTCCCGTACTTAAATTTGCTGTTGATTTTAAGTAAACGGTTTCTCCATTATTTGGAATTGTTTCTAATGTATAGCCTAATTTTTCTAATAAATCCGTTGTGTCTCTGTCAACTGTAATTTCGGTAAGTACATTTTCATGTCCGTAACCTCTTCTAGGATCTTGGTTGGTGATGTCGATTAATTCTTGAATCGTATGTTTTCCGTCACCAATAATATGTGCAGGAACTCTTTTAGCGGCAGCGACTAGTTTATTATCAATCACCAACACTCTAAAATCAAAACCGGTGATGAATTTTTCAACAATTACACGGCGACTGTATCGTTGAGCATGAGTTAAACCTTCTAATGCATCTTCCCAAGTTACAACATTTATAGAGGCTCCTTTTCCATGATTGCCATCTAATGGTTTTATCACAATAGGGTAACCAATTTTTTTGATAGTGAGTTCTAAATCTTCTTCGTCCACGCAAATTGAACCATTGGCAACCGGAATAGAAGCCATGTCCAACATGCGTTTGGTTTCTTCTTTATTGCAAGCAATATCCACAGCAATGTTACTGGTCTTGCATGTAATTGTCGCTTGAAAACGCATTTGATTAACCCCGTACCCCAATTGTACTAACGAGTTGGTTCCGAGTCTAATCCAAGGAATATCTCGAGCAACGGCTTCTTCAACGATACTACCCGTAGAAGGCCCTAAACGTACACGTTCCCTTATTTCCCGCATTTTTTGAATATCCGCTTCTAAATCATAATCGGTTCCGGCTATCAGTGCTTCCGCAATTTTAACTGAACTTTCAGCCGCAAACATCCCTACATTTTCTTCAGTATAACTAAACACTACGTTGTAAACTCCCGGTGTTTTGGTTTCTCGGGTTCGTCCGAATCCGGTTTCCATGCCGGCAAGGGTTTGAATTTCTAGGGCAATGTGTTCAATGACATGTCCCATCCAAGTACCTCGTTCTATTCGCATAAAAAATCCACCACGCACTCCTTCTGAACAGCGATGCTCAATCATGGTTGGAAACATGGCTTCAATTCGTTCTTTAAAACCATCAATTTTATTGGTTGGAAATTGTTCCATTTCTTCCAAATCCAATCGCATTTGAATTAATTTTTTTCGTTGAACACTCCAAATATTTGGTCCGCGAAGAGCTTGTATTTTTAATATTTTCATAAACTTAAATTAATAGAAAGGTTAGTTTCGTTTTTGTGTAATGATTTTGTTAAAAATAAGAAATAATTGTTTTACTAAAATACTTTTTTTGTTGCTTTTGCTAAAATTTATTTGAAATATAGTGAAAATTGAATTTTTGATTTGATTTTCAACAAGATGATGATATGATTTTCATTTTTAAAATGTAGTTCAATTGTTTCAATTTCTAAAAAAACCACGAGTTAGTTTTTAGATTTTGTTATTTTTGTGGCATGAATGGTAGAGGAAAATTAATAATTATAGGTGGAGCTGTTGATAAAGGCAGTTTTACAGAAGCAAGTTTTGATCAAGACGTTTCAAAAAACATGAATTTCTTTGAAACCGGAATTTTAAAACGCATCATTGACGAATCAAAATTTAAAGATAAATCAAGAATTGAAGTCATTACAACCGCTTCAAAAATCCCGAGAGAAGTTGGCCCAGAATATGTGAAAGCCTTTCAATATTTGAATGCTTCAAATGTTGACGTTTTACATATTGAACGTCGTGAGCAAGCTTCTGAGGTAGACGTTATCGAACGATTGAAAGCAGCTGATGTAGTAATGTTTACCGGTGGCGATCAACTTCGTCTTTCTTCCATTTTAGGTGGAACAATGTTTCATGATATTTTATTGGAAAAATACAAGAATGATCATTTCATTTATGCAGGTACTTCCGCAGGAGCAGCTGCTGCGTCAAATAACATGATTTACCAAGGGAGTAGTAGTGAGGCTTTATTAAAAGGCGAAGTAAAAATCACTTCCGGACTGGGATTGATTGATGATGTGGTTATTGATACGCATTTTGTGCAACGCGGTAGAATCGGACGGTTATTTCAAGCGGTCGTTGGCAATCCAAAAGTATTGGGAATTGGTTTAGGTGAAGATACCGGACTTTTGATTACAAACAATACCAAAATGGAAGCCATCGGTTCCGGATTGGTCATTTTGGTGGATGGGAAAGAGATTAAAGACACCAATTTAACACAAGTTGAATTGGGTCAGCCGGTTTCTATTAATCATTTGGTTACACATGTGATGAGCATGGGGGATACTTTTGATTTGAGTACATTTAAAATGCATATTCATTCTTCGCAATATATTTAATATTAAATTTGTAAATAGTTTTGGAATACAGATTTGAGAAATTTTTATAATTTTTATAATTTCTTAAATCTGTGTTCTTTTTAATTTTCAATTATGTCTAAAATAATTATTCACGGTGGATTTTTCTCGGAATCATCAACAAATCTTGAAACCAAAATTGCTAAACAAGAGGCATTGTTGCGAATTGTTAAGGATTCATATGAGTACCTTAAATCACACACAGCGTTAGAAACTGTTGTTTTTGCTGTTTCTTTATTAGAGGATGATGCATTATTTAATGCCGGAATAGGTTCACAAATTCAAAGCGACGGAAAAATAAGAATGAGTGCGGCATTAATGGATGGAACTTCCATGAAAATGAGTGGAGTGATTAATATTGAAGATGTAAAAAACCCCATTCAAGTTGCAGAAGTTTTGATGAATGTTGATGATCGAATTTTGGGAGGAAGTGGAGCCACAAATTTTGCCAGAAAACATGGTTTTGAAGTTTTCTCAACCGAAATTCCTCAACGAAAAGCAGAATATGAAGCGAAATTAAAATCAATCGGTACCGGAACGGTAGGTTGTGTGGCATTAGATTCAGACGGAAAAATTGCTGTGGCAACTTCCACAGGGGGAAAAGGGTTTGAAATTCCTGGACGCATTTCGGATTCAGCTACTGTTGCCGGAAATTATGCCAATGCGTTTTGTGGCGTGAGTTTAACCGGAGTAGGTGAAGACATTGTGAGTGGGGCAGTAGCAACCAAGATTGTAACCCGAGTAACTGATGGATTTTCGCTTGAAGCCGCTTTTGAAAAAACCTTTAACGAACTCAAACTTTTTGATGGATTTGCCGGAGCAATTGCAATTGATTATAATGGAAATATTTATCACCAAGATTCTCATCCAAGTATGGTTTTTGCCAGTTTTGATGGGAAAAATGAAGAGGTTTTTAAATAATACTAAAAAAACAAATGAAAAATACCTACTTATAGGGATGTTTTAGTAATATTATATAAACTAACTTTGCTGAAGTTAATTAGTTAATTATTAACAAACCGTGTTAGTAGTTTTTGGAAATTTAGTTGAAAGTCCCAATAGAAGGGACTTTCGCTTTTTAGAATGGTTTAAAAATCATATTTTCTCTCCACAGCAAAGCGAATTAAATCCGTTTTTCCGTGAATGTTCATTTTTTTGATGATGTTTTTTCTGTGTGTGTCAACCGTAGTTTTACCAATAAATAAAGTATCTGCAATTTCTTGTGATGTTTTGCCTTCTCCTATGAGCTGTAAAATTTCTTTTTCTCTTTTACTGAGTAAAATTTCTTCTTTTGTAATTGAATCGTGAGTTGTGATGGCATCATCAAAATAAACTCCACCTTTCGCAACAGTTCTAATGGCTTCTAGTACTTTTTTTAGTGAAGAGTTTTTAAGTATATAACCTTTTGCACCTGCAATTTGCATTTGATTAATGGCTTCCGTTTGTTCAAACATGCTAAAGCCAATTACTTTTGTATTTGGATATAATTGCATAATTGATTTGGTAGCACAAATTCCGTCACATTTTGGCATTCGAATATCTGTTAAAACGATATCAGGACGTTTTTTTCGAACTATTTCTATCAATTCTTCGCCATCATTGGCTTCGCCAACCACTTCGATATCAGGCTCGTATTCAATCATAAGTTTGATACCATCTATTAACGCTTGATGATCCTCTGCAATTACAATTCGTATCATAATGGAATATCGATTATAATGGTAGTACCTTTATCCTTGATGGAATCAATCGAAAAAGTTCCGCCCATTTGTTCTACTTTCTTTTCAATGTTTTTTAACCCCATGCCATCGCTTGATTTTATCTTTTTTGGATCAAAACCAATACCATTATCTTCAATGATTAAATTAATATCGGTTCCGTTATGTTGCGTTAAATAGATATTTACTTCACTTGCTTTGGCGTGTTTAATGATGTTGGTACACAATTCCTGTATCATTCTAAATAGACTTACTTCTAATTTATTATCTAATCGGTCTTTTAAACCAAAAGGAATGACATTCATTTCTAAAAGATTTAAAACACTCATTTTGTCTGCCATTTTTTTAACAGCCGGAACTAAACCTTCATTTCCAATAATTCCTGAGTTTTTTAAATGTGCCATGTCACGCACTTTTTGATAGGCTTCTTCAATTAATTCATCTGTTTTTTCGTAGAGTTTGTTTTCTTCTTCAATCAATCCTTCCTTTTGGCGTTTTAAATTTTGGAAATTTAATTTCAAGGTGGCTAACATACTTCCTAAATTATCATGCAGTTCATTGGCTAATTTAATCCGTTCATTTTCTTGACTTTCCAACATTAAATCAATATTTTGAAGTTCATATTCCTTTAAAGTAGTGGCTAATTTTTGTTTCTCAAGAAGCTTTTCTTGTTCGGCAATTAGTTGTTTCTTTTTTGCATTTTTAACGGTTAATAACGAAATCACAATAATCGAAATCAATACACCCACCAGTACAAAAAGTACTAAAAGATTGATTTTTCGTTTACTTTCTAATAAACTATTTTTATTTTTTAAAGCTTTGTTTTCAAGGTCTTTTTCCTTGGTTTCATAGTAAATTTGTAGCTCTGATACTTTTATGTCTTGTAATTCTGCGTTAATTTTATTTTGTAATGAAGTATGTTCAAAAAGATGGTTATAAGCCTTTTCATATTCCTTTAATGCTTCAAAATTGTAGGATAAAAATTTATGAATAAGAGATTTTGTGTTGTCTTTATATTCGGTTATTTCAATTTCGTTAGCTTTATTTAATAATTGTATAGCCTTCGGGTATTCCCCTTTATAATAATAGGCTCCGGCTATGTTTATGTAATTAGTACAAATTTCATCCAAATCATTTTTTTGAATTGATATTTCTAAATTTTTATTGTAATAGTATAATGCTGAATCTGGTTTATTTAGTTTCTCACTATATAATACTCCCAAATTATTATTAATTGTGGTAAATGTTTCTTCGTCAAAATCTTTATTGTTGTAATAAATGGCCTTTTTAAAATATTTTTTACTTTCTTCAGGATTTTCCTCAATTAAAGTTGATGCCCAACTACAATATCCTTTTGAAATTAATTTATTTTTTTGAATTTCTTTGGCATATGTAATATAGTCTTCAATTATTTTCTTTGCTTTTTCAAAATTATGCTTTTGTGTACTAAACAAGTACGCAATTTCAAGATTCACATCCATCGCCTCTTCTTTTTTTCCGGCTTCAAGGTATTTTAATCTTGATTTTGTTAAATATTCAAAAGATTTGTCTTCTTGATTGTTTTTACTGTGGGCAATAGCAATGTATTTGTAAACTTTTGCTAATTCCTCTTCATTATTTATCGATTGAAAAGGTGTTAAATATTTAATTACAGAGTAATTTCTTCCCTCAGCTGATTTTTTTTCAACCTTTTTATAATCAGGAGTTTGTGAAAAGACAAACCCACTCGTTATGAAAAAAATAACGTGTGGGATTATTCTATTAATTTTTAAAAATATCATTATTTCTTAATAATACTCATTCCTATGGTTCTCGGTCTTCCTAATATTGGAGATCCTTTTTTTTGGTAAGCATTTGAGATATAAAAACTTTTAAATTTTGCTATACCGTAATATTTAAAAACATTATCTTTAATTTCACGAATACTATCACTAGAAATATCATCGTCATGCACTAGTAAAACCAATATCTCAGGCTGAGATAGGTCTAAAACAGGTTCATTATACTCTGAAATAATAGTGTCGTTTTTTAAATCTATCTCAAGTTTATATTCATAATTATTGATTTCTTGAATTTCTGTGTTTGGTCTTTTTAAATTTATCATTAAAACATTTAAAAAATGATTTATGGAAAGTTTTACAGATAAGTTGTAAAAACTTAATTCACTTTTAGGTACTATTTCAGCTGGTATTCCTAACTCAAGAGTTATTTTATTATTTTTCTCATTGTAATACCCAATAGCTGTGTAGCGTAAATCTTCCATAATTTTTTTGTTTTAAAGTTAGACACTTCAAAAGTCGAAAGTAATTTACAAAAAAAAATCCCTACAAATAGGGATTTTTAAGTTTTGCTTATTTTTTTAAATACAACTTGATGAGAAACAATAAAAATATAAAAAATATAAACCCCAAAAGCACTTTAAAACTTCCTTTGTAATGCAATTTATGGAGCGATAAATCTTTTCGATATACATAAATCATCACCGCAATAAAACATACCACAAAAAAACCTGCAAAGATCAGCTGACCGGTTGAAAACATAACTTTAATTTTTTCAACAAAAATAGTTAATTGTTTTTGAAAAGCTCATTCAAACCACATTCTAAAAAAAGTTATTTTTATCAAAACAAATAGAAAAGTATGCAAAAACAAATTTCAGCCGTCAAAGATTTTCATACGGCATTCGGATTAGGTTTTAAAGAAGAGCCAACTGTTAATTTAGGTGAAAATAAAAATTTACTTCGTTTTAACTTAATGAAAGAAGAAAACGAAGAATATTTAGAAGCTGCCATGAATAATGATATCGTTGAAGTGGCCGATGCATTAGGTGATATGTTATACATTTTATGTGGAACCATCATTGAACACGGTTTGCAACACAAAATCGAAGAGGTTTTTGATGAAATCCAACGCAGCAACATGAGCAAATTAGGTGAAAACGGAAAACCAATTTATAGAGAAGACGGAAAAGTGTTAAAAGGACCAAATTACTTTAAACCCAATTTTGAAGCCATTCTAAAATAAAAAATCAGTTGTCGGTTTCCTTAAACAGATAACAGAAAACTGACGACAGATAACCGACTAAACTTTCACCGTCCAGCCAAAGGTATCTTCAGCTAATTTATATTGAATGTTGGTCAATTTTTCTTTTAATTGTGAAGCATATGAATTATCCATTTTTGGTAATTCATAATAATTATCCTGGTATGAAAATCCAACAATTGGATTTACTACAGCTGCTGTTCCGGCACCAAAGATTTCTTTAAGAGAACCATCTTTTGCGGCTTCAATTAATTCGGCAACTAATAATGAACGGACTTCTACATCGATTCCGTCACGTCTTGCAATATCAATTAAACTTTTACGAGTAACGCCATCTAAAATTCGTTCTCCGGTTGGGGCTGTGTATAATGTATCATTAATTCTAAAGAAAACATTCATCGTTCCGGCTTCCTCCAGTTTGGTATGTGTCGCATCGTCAGTCCAAATAATTTGCTGAAAACCCCTTTCATTAGCCAATTTGGTTGGATAAAATTGAGCTGAATAATTCCCTGCCGCTTTCGCCGCTCCAATTCCGCCATTTGCCGCTCTACTATAATGTTCGGCAATAATTACTTTCACTTCCCCCGAATAGTATGAACGAGCCGGAGAAAGTATAATCATAAATCGATATTGTGTTGAGGGTTGAGCAATGACGCCAGAACCAATAGCAATCATAAAAGGTCTTATATATAAGGTGTTTCCTTTTCCTTTTTTCACCCATTCTCGTTCTAAATCTAAAATAGCTTTTAATCCACCGATAAAAATATCTTCGGTTACTTTCGGCATAGCCAAGCGTTTTGCCGAGTGGTTAAAACGTTTAAAATTCTCATCCGGTCTAAATAGCCAAACATCATCACTTTCATCTTTATAGGCTTTCATTCCTTCAAAAATAGCTTGGCCATAGTGAAAAACTTTTGCCGAAGGGTCAATCATAAATGGTTCATACGGCTTAATAATCGGTTTTTGCCAAGCTCCTTCTTTAAAATCACAAATCAACATATGATCTGTAAAAATATTTCCAAAAGTGAGATTTTCAAAATCTACACTGCTGATTTTTGAGGTGTTTGCTTTAACTATATCGATTTCGTTAATAAGATTTGAACTCATTTAAGTATAATTTAAAAATAAAAAATTGAATTAAATAATTGATAAACAGAGATTTACAAAATTAAATAACGAAGAGGTAAAAAACGGTTTATGATTTGGCTAAAATATAAAAAAAACAATAGTTTTTTGATAGTTTTATAAAAACATCACAAATTCAAACTACTTTTTTACATTTCTTTAAACTGAGTATAAATTATTGAATTTTTAGCATTTTGAACTAAAATATATTGAAAATTTAATTTGAAAAGAATTAAACTGCTTATTTTTGTATTTCATTTAAGTAAAGTTAAAAAAGTAAGATAATGAAAAAAACAATTTTAATGGCTATTGCAGTTTTCACCATGATAGCCTGTAAAAAAGAAGAAACGAAAGAAGTAACTGCAGTTGTTCCAACCGAAAATTTCAAGTCATTTGGAGATTCAATTACCGCCGATGGTGTAATTTCGAAGGAAGAACTCTTAGCTAAGTTTGAAACCTTAAAAGAAGGCGATACGGTAGAAGTAAAATTTCGTTCAGAAATAAAAGATGTTTGCCAAAAGAAAGGTTGTTGGATGAACATGAGTTTAAATGATGAAAAAAATGCTTTTATCCGTTTTAAAGATTATGGTTTTTTTATGCCATTAAACGCTGCCGGAAGCGAAGCAATTGTAAACGGTAAAGCTTTTATTTCTGTTGAAACGGTGGATGAATTGAAACATTATGCCAAAGATGCCGGAAAATCACAAGCGGCAATCGATTCTATTACGGAACCAAAAGTTTCTTATTCTTTTTTATCTGATGGCGTATTAATCAAAGAATAATGAAAAAATATTTAAGTACTGCATGTTTGGTTTTGTTCTTTTTTAGTTGTCAAAATAAAAGTGAAACGACTAATGAAGAAAAAATTGATTCTACTGCAACAACCGAAAAAAAATCGTTCGAAATGTATGAGCTGTCCGAAATGGCTTTGCTCATGGAACAAATGTATGTGGATAACCAACGATTGAAGGAAAGAATCGAAAAGGGGGAAACAGTGGGTGAATTTCCCTCACATTTTGCTAAAATTCATGAAGCCATAATGACAGATCCTTCAGAAAATGACGCTTTTTTTAAAGAAAATGCTCAAGTTTTTTTAGCGGCTCAAGAAAAGATTTACAACGATCCGGCAAATGCTAAAGAACATTATTCTAATGCAATCCAAGCTTGTATTTCTTGTCATGAAGTGAAGTGTTCAGGACCCATTCCTAGAATAAAAAAACTACAACTTAAACCGTAAAATTTGAAAAGAGAAATTATAATCACTTCCGATGGTTCCACTTCCATCCATTTGCCGGAGTGGGAGGAAAGTTATCATTCCAAACACGGAGCCATTCAAGAAGCCCAACACGTATTCATTAAAAACGGATTGTCACTTTGTAAAGGGCAATCCGTTTCTGTTTTGGAGATTGGTTTCGGAACCGGTTTGAATGCATTTATAACCTTTTTAGAAAGTCAAAAAAACAATCAAAACATTGATTATGTGGGTGTAGAAGGTTTTCCAGTTTCACCCGAAGAAGTAATTCAAATGAATTATGTTAATCAACTGAATGCGAATCAATTTGATTTAGAATTTAAAAGAATGCATACGTCTGATTGGGAAGAAAATGTAACAATTTCAGAACACTTTCGACTAACTAAGCGACAGCAATTTTTCAACGAGATAAACGATCAAAACCAATTTGATATCATCTATTTTGATGCTTTTGGGTATCGTGTTCAACCGGAATTGTGGAGTGTAGAAATATTTACCAAAATGTTTGAAGCATTAAAAGAATGTGGGATTTTGGTTACCTACGCTTGTCGCGGACCGATAAAAAACGCCATGAAAGAAGCCGGTTTCAAAATTGAAAAGTTGGTTGGACCACCTGGTAAGAGGGAAATGTTGAGAGGGTGGAAGTAGAAGAAGTTGTCTGTCATCAGTTATCAGTTGAATAAATATTACTCAAAAAATTATAAACATGTATAAAGTCACAGATTATACCATTTACGGGGAAGAAATGCAATATGTTGAAATCAGTTTAAGTGCATCAGAAGCTGTTGTGGCCGAAGCCGGTGGTTTTATGATGATGGAAGATGGAATTCGCATGAAAACCATTTTTGGCGACGGAAGCGATGCCGGCGGAATCATGAACAAATTGTTTTCGGCAGGTAAACGATTGCTTACAGGCGAAAGTTTGTTTATGACATTATTTGAAAATACATATCCCAATCAACGAAAAATATCTTTTGCTTCGCCTTATCCGGGAAAAATTTTACCCATCAATTTAAATGAAGTTGGCGGTAAATTCATTTGTCAAAAAGATGCTTTTTTATGTGCCAACCAGGGTGTAAAAATCGGAATCGAATTTTCCAGAAAATTAGGTAGAGGCTTGTTTGGCGGCGAAGGTTTTATCATGCAAAAATTAGAAGGAAGCGGTATGGCTTTCATTCATGCCGGTGGAACTATGGCAAAAATTGAATTACAACCCGGCCAAATGATAAAAGTAGATACCGGTTGTGTGGTAGGATTTACACAAAATGTAGATTATGATGTACAGTTAGTAGGAGGAATCCGAAATACTATCTTTGGTGGTGAAGGATTATTCTTTGCTACTTTAAAAGGTCCCGGAACCGTTTATATTCAATCCTTACCATTTAGTCGTTTAGCAGGTAGAATCTGGGCTGCTGCACCTCAAGGGGGTGGAAAACACAAAGGTGAGGGTAGTCTTTTAGGTGGTTTAGGTAATTTATTAGATGGTGATAATCGTTAAACTTTCGCTAATTGATATGTTAAAAAATAAAGAGATAATTTTATTTTTATTAAATTTACCAAACGTTCTTTAAAACCAAATTCTACATAAAAATCGAAAAAATGACAAGACCGATGTTTGCTTACACTAAGAAAATCTTAGAAAGCGTAAGTTTTGATCCTACACTTTTCAGTAAAGAACTCGTAAAAGCAATGAAACAGTTATTGCCTTACGAAATTGAACAACTAAAAGATTGGTTGTTAAACTTTACAAAAGAAAAACCTGAACTAAAGAATTGTTTAATTTATGTTAATCTATAAAACTAAAGGAGCCTAAATAGCTCCTTTTTTATTTTATTTCTTTTGTATTGGACTAATAATTTGAATATCTTGAAAAGCAATCGCTCCTCTAACCACCCCACTAATTACATGGCGTAAAGCATCAATAATATGAATTTTTAATTCATTTTTCGGGTAAATTAAACTCACTTCCCGTGCCGGTTTTGGATCTTTAAATTGTCTGAGTTTTGCTTTGTCTTTATCTTTTAAATCTAAGGTATGCAAATAAGGTAGAAGTGTGGTACCTAGACCTTCATCGGCTAATTTAATTAAGGTTTCAAAGCTTCCGCTTTCAATATGAAAATTAAATTTATCAGAGTTTCCCGGGTTGTTTTTACATAAATTTAAAATGCCATCTCTAAAACAATGTCCGTCTTGAAGTAATAAAATTTCATCTAAATTCAAATCAGATACTTCAATTTCTTTTTTATCAAAAACCGAATGACCTTCCGGAATGTAAGCCACAAATGGTTCATAAAATAAAACAATTTCTTTTATTTTTTCTTCTTCCAATGGCGTCGCAGCAATGGCGGCATCCAAATGACCGTTTTTTAACTTTACAATGATTTCATCCGTATTTAACTCTTCTATAATTAAGTTAACTTTCGGGTATTTTTTGATGAAATTATTCAAAAACATTGGTAATAAAGTTGGCATCACGGTTGGGATTATTCCTAATCGAAACTCGCCTCCAATAAATCCTTTTTGCTGATCTACAATGTCCTGAATTCGATTGGCTTCGTTCACAATGTTTTTCGATTGATTCACAATTTTTAAACCGATTTCAGTAAGTTGAATCGGTTTTTTTGTCCTATCAAATATCTGTATGCCAAGTTCTTCCTCAATTTTTTGAATTTGCATGCTCAAAGTGGGTTGCGTAACAAAGCATTTTTCTGCGGCTAAAGTGAAATTTTTATGTTCAGCTACAGCTAACACATATTGAAGTTGAGTAATGGTCATCTTTATAGTAAATTTTGATGCAAAGATAAAAACTATCAATTTTAGTTATACTACAAATCGTATTATTTTTTGTAAATTTATTATATAATAATTAACAATAGAACACAATGAAAACGAATAGTTTAGGGTTAGATTTAAAGAAAACGGAAGTTTTAGCTGCTGAATTAAATATTTTATTGGCCAATTTTCAAGTTTATTATCAAAATTTGAGAGGTTTACATTGGAATATTAGAGGTAAACGTTTTTTTGACTTACATGTAAAATTTGAAGAGCTGTATAACGACAGTCAATTGAAAATTGATATGATAGCCGAGCGTATTTTAACATTGGGCGGCAGACCATTGCACACTTTTGAAGATTATATCAAAAACAATAAATTATTTGTTGGAAAAGATATTTCCAATGATGAAGATGCTGTAAATTTAATTGTGAACGCATTAACGCAGTTATTAAAAATCGAAAGAGTTATCTTAAAGCAGTCGGATGAAGCGTTAGATGAAGGTACTAATTCCATGATGAGTGATTTTATTAAAGAACAAGAAAAGACCATTTGGATGATGAAGGCTTGGTTAGAAGAAGAAATTTAGTTAAATTTTTTTTAAATTATAAGTTTTTTTTAACAATTGAATTTGTTAAAAGGTATATTTGTAACAATGAAGTCAGTAGTTTGCATAATGATTTTTCTTTTTGTTACATTTTTATCTTTACCGACAGTTTTAGGTATAATCGATAATAATGAAACAGATATGTCAATGATTTATAACATGTCTGAAGAAGAAGAAGTACACAAAACTTATAATATCAAAGAAGCTTTAAAAACAAACAAACAAGTTTTTCAAATTAGCTTTGAACTACCTTTTGAAAAAAAAATTGTTTTAGAAAATCACATTCAGTACGATACTGTATTTGAAGAAATCTTTTCTCCACCACCTGAATTATTATAATGAATGTTATCCGCTACCCAGCGGTGAAATTAACCAATTGTTTTTATTCATTATATTTTAAGGTCAATGACAAAAAAAAATAATCTTTTAGGTCATCTAAAATCAGATTTTGCATCCGGTTTGGTGGTATTTTTAGTCGCACTTCCTTTGTGTTTAGGAATCGCTTTAGCATCCGGTGCTCCACTTTTTTCCGGAATTATTTCCGGTATAATCGGAGGAATTATCGTTGGATTTTTAAGTAAATCTCACATTAGTGTAACTGGGCCGGCCGCTGGTTTAACTGCAATTGTATTAACAGCTATTTCTGATTTAGGTGCTTACGAAGTTTTCTTAACGGCTGTTATAATCGCAGGACTATTGCAACTACTTTTAGGATTTCTAAAAGCAGGAAGTATTTCTAATTATTTCCCAACCAATGTGATCGAAGGTATGCTTGCCGGTATCGGTATAATTATTTTTCTCAAACAAATTCCACACGCTGTGGGTTATGATAAAGTGGCAGAAGGTGACACTTCCTTTTTTGAAAAAAGCGGATCCAACATGTTTGAAACGATTGTTGATGCGTTTAATTACATCAATTATGGTTCCATTATCATCACATTAGTTGCATTAGCTATATTAATTTTATGGGATAAAGTACCGTTTTTGAAAAAATTAAAATTAGTTCCGGCGGCTTTAATAGCTGTATTTTCCGGAATCATCATCAACGAAATTTTTATTAGAACAGGAAGTACACTTCAAGTCTCAAAGGATCATTTAGTTTCGCTGCCTACGCCTTCTTCGTTTGAGGAATTCAAGGCCATGTTTGTGTTACCGGATTTTTCTATTTCAGTTTTATCTAATCCAAAAGTTTGGATTGTAGGAGTAACAATTGCCATAGTTGCCTCCATTGAAACGTTACTGTGTATTGAAGCTTCCGATAGAATGGATCCCTACAAACGTTTTACAAACACAAATGTTGAGTTAAAAGCCCAAGGAATTGGGAACTTGTTAAGTGGTTTAATTGGGGGGTTACCAATGACTTCAGTTGTTGTTCGTTCTTCAGCCAATGCCAATGCAGGAGCGAGAACTAAATCATCAACTATTATACATGGTTTTTTATTATTAATTAGCGTACTCGCCATAGCCCCTTTTTTAAATAAAATTCCTTTAGCAACTTTAGCTGCAATTCTATTATTAATTGGATATCGATTGGCTAAACCTGCTCATTTTATACACTTCATTGAAAAGGGGAAATACCAGTATTTTCCGTTTATCGCCACGGTAATTGCCGTTGTTTTTTTAGATTTATTAAAAGGAGTGGCATTGGGAATGTTAATCAGTATTTTCTTTGTTCTAAGAGGTAATTTTAAACGAGCATACTCCTTTAAGAAGGAAGATTATCATAACGATGATGTGATTCATATTCAATTGGCTCAAGAAGTTTCATTTTTAAATAAAGCTGCCATAAAAAATACGCTGAATAATATTCCTGAAAAATCAAAAGTGGTGATTGATGCCTCTGATACAGTTTACATTGCACATGATGTTTTGGATTTGATTGAAGAATTTAAAAACATCAGAGCTGTTGATGATGAAATTGAGGTGCAATTAGTTGGGTTTAAAAAAGCCTATAATTTAGATAATACCGCAGAAGGGCAGCACGTTTCATTAAAAAAAGAATAATCTAACAAATAAATAAAACAAAAAAATGAGTGATTTTTATAAAAAAATAATAGAAAACAATAAACAATGGGTTGAAAATAAACTAAAGTTAGACCCAAGTTTTTTTGAAGGTTTATCTAAAGGTCAAAATCCACCCTTATTATGGATAGGATGCTCTGACAGTCGTGTTCCTGCAAATGAAATTATTGGTGCTGCACCCGGTGAAGTTTTTGTGCATAGAAACATTGCCAATATGGTCATTCATAGTGATATGAACATGTTGAGTGTATTGGATTATGCGGTGAATGCTCTTAAAGTGAAACATGTTATCGTTTGTGGACATTATGGATGTGGTGGTGTTAAAGCGGCCATGGGAAATAGTTCTATCGGAGTAATTGATAATTGGATCAGACATATTAAAGATGTTTATCGTTTTTATCAATCGGAGTTAGATGCCATTGAAAATGAAGATGATCGTTTCAATAAATTTGTTGAATTAAATGTAAAGGAACAAGTTTACGATTTAGCTAAAACATCCATTGTTCAATCGGCATGGAAATCTGGACAAGAATTAACCATACACGGTTGGGTTTACGGACTAAACTCCGGCTATGTAACCGATTTAGGCGTAAACTTCAAAAATAACGATGAGTTAGACGAAGTCTATCAGTTAAAGTTCTAAAGATAAGCCATCTTCGGATGGCTTTTTTATTGGTCCAAATTTTCATTAAATGCAGACGGTAGCATTTGAGGGATGAACTTTATCAAAATTGGTAATAGTAAACTTCCACCGGGTAGTAAAAAAATGGTTAACGATGGTATTGTTTTACAAACATCCAACAGTTGCTTTTTCATTCTTTTCTTTTCATTAGTATCAAGTTCTCTGGTGGTTGAAGCCGCAAGTAGTTTTACCAAATCTTTGCTTTCTGTTAATTCCTTCAGTAATCTTTTTTTGTTTCGTGTAATCAACATTACTACACTTTGGGTAGTTTGATCATAAAAATGCTTGATGGGGTTAGAATAGTTGAAATAGGGAATATCGTTTCGGTATTTTTTAATAAACTCATCAATCACAGTTAAACTTTCTATAATATAAAAATGCTCTAATTTTAAAATAGAACCTAAATCATACAAAAAAGCAACTTCATTTTTTTCCATTTTTTCATCGCTCCAAATTGCCATTCCTGCTAGATCCATGAGGTAAAATTTTTCTAAATCGTTTTCAAGAAAACTAAAATTTAGAGCATTCAAATCACTAATCTTAAACCCTGAAAATTTAGTGTAACGAACAGACGTTTCAAATAATTTAATCAACAAATCATCATAATGCGATTTGTTTGATTTTATTGTTAACGAAAGCGTTACTACACCCACAATAATTTCTTCTAATTTTTGAACATAATCTTTGGTTAGTTCTCCTTTTATCAAAAAATTATAGAAAGCTAAAACGTCAATAAATAAAAGTGCATTCGTAACAATGTGCGAAAAATTTTTGCTCACAATGTTATCATTTGTTTGCACCCTGGAATCAATTATTTTTTCTAATTGTATCGCTTTACTTTCAGAAGGTAAAATTTTTTTAAAAAAAGAAAATCCTATCGGGTGCATGAGGTTATAAAAATCAAAAGCCAAATCAATAAATTTTGATTTTTCAGGATTTTTTTCAACTAACTGATAAATACCAAACAGCGAGTTCAACAAGGCTACTTTAGATACTTCTTCAGATGTCCAGCCATCCATCAACAAAGGCTCTCGCGTGTTAATAGAAACCACATGACCATAGATAAAGCCCGTTTCTCTGGTCTTGCAATAAAAATCTTTGTTGCTGTACAAATTGGTCGTATTCAACAAATGAGATTTGCTGAAAAATTTATCCACCCAACCTTGTGCAGAAGGATTAATCATTGTTTTAATTTTTATGCAAAGCTATCATTTTTAAAACAAAAATTCCCGAAAAACGGTATCGGGAATTTTAAATTTTGGTTATTTTATTTGAAGTAGGAGAATGTTTCATTGTTCTCAATTTTCAATAGAGATTCATAAATTAAACGAATCACATTTTCCACATCGTCCCGATGAACCATTTCCACAGTTGTATGCATATAGCGTAATGGCAGGGAAATTAAAGCAGAAGCTACTCCGCCATTACTGTAGGCAAAAGCATCGGTATCTGTTCCTGTAATTCGTGACGAAGCCAATCGCTGAAACGGAATTTTCTTTTCTTCTGCCGTGTTAATGATTAATTCTCGCAAGTTATTTTGAACTGCCGGAGCATAAGTAATCACCGGACCTTTTCCGATTTGAGTTTCACCTTCAATTTTTTTGTCAATCATTGGCGTGGAGGTGTCGTGACATACATCGGTGACAATTGCAACGTTTGGTTTGATGGTTTTGGTAATCATTTCGGCACCACGCAGACCAACCTCTTCCTGAACAGAATTGGTAATGTATAATCCAAATGGTAATTTCTTTTTATTTTCATGTAAAAGCCTCGCTACTTCTGCAATCATAAATCCGCCCATTCGATTATCGATGGCACGGCAAACAAACTTATTTTGGTTCAATACCATAAATTCATCCGGATATGTGATAACACACCCCACATGAACCCCCATTTTTTCCACTTCCTCTTTCGTGGAACAGCCTAAATCAATGAATAAATTATCAATACGTGCTGTTTCTTCTTTGCCCCGGTTTCGGGTGTGAATGGCAGGCCAACCAAAAACACCTTTTACGATTCCTTTTTTGGTGTGTATGTTCACACGTTTGGAAGGAGCAATCTGGTGATCGGAGCCACCATTTCGTATAACATAAATCAATCCGTTATCAGTAATAAAATTTACATACCACGAAATTTCATCTGAATGACCCTCAATCACAACTTTGTAGGGAGCATCTGGATTGATGACACCCACAGCCGTACCGTAAGTGTCTGTTATAAAAGTATCTACATACGGTTTTATATAGTCCATCCAAAGTTTTTGACCTTCAGATTCATAGCCGGTTGGTGAAGGATTGTTTAAATAATTTTCTAAAAATGCGAGCGATGATTTTTTTAGTATGGTTTTTGCTGACATAGAATTTGTATTTTTTTGCTAAAATATAAATAAGATAACACAGTTATAGTATAAATCTTTACTTTTGATTTTTATTTATGAGAAAAATGAAACCTAATATATTGTTTATTCTTTTCTTGCTTATCACAAGTGTCTCTTTCGCACAAGAAGAAACTAAGAAAGATTCTACTGTGATCTATTATTTAATAGGTAATGATTCAATTTTAAGAACTTCTTTGGACTTAGAAGAAGTTGTTGTAACCGGAAAAAAATCCAATAAAGAAGACGAAGACCGTAAAAAATTTCTGTTGCTTCAACAACGGGTGCTTAAAGTTTATCCTTATGCTAAATTAGCAGCCGATAACTTAACCAAGTTAAATCAAAACATGGGTAAGTTAAAAACTGAAAGAGAAAAAAAGAAGTATTTTAAAATTGTCGAAAACTATCTTGAAAACGAATTCGAAGAACAGTTAAAAAAGTTATCGCGTAAACAAGGTCAAATTTTAGTAAAATTAATTCATCGACAAACCGGAAAAACAACCTATACGCTTGTAAAAGATTTAAAAAGTGGGTGGAAGGCCTTTTGGGCTAGCAATACTGCCAAAGTTTTTGACATTGACTTGAAAGAAGAATACAATCCATTTGCTGTTACCGAAGATTTTCTTATTGAGAGTATTTTGATAAAGGCTTTCAATGAAGGAAGATTGCAAAGACAACCACCTGCAAAATTTATTGATTATGCAGAACTTTCTGCTACTTGGAAAGATAAAGTTCAAAAAGCAAAAGACAAACAGGCTGAAAATTAATTTTTTATATTTTTAATTATTTTTTGAACGAACTATTTATAAAAAGTTAAGTCTTAAATGCTTAAAAATAGCCTTTTATCGATTTTATTTTCCTATCAACAGAAATATTTTTTTAAACTGTATTACTATTCTACTTTTGAATCACCATAAGTTAAGTAGGTTAAGTTTATGGATAAATTTGGGGCAAAAAGGGTGAAAGTAATTTCACCTTTTTTTTTGGAATGAACTGTAGCAATAAAAAAGACTTTTGAAATCAAAAGTCTTTTTCGTGTAGTGGTTTTTGGTTTTTGGAATTATAACTTACAAATAGTAGTCCTAAAAAAAAAAAATTTGGAACATTAGCATAAATTTAAAATTGTGGATTTTTTACTTTTGGAAGAGCAAATGTATAAATATTAGTTGGAATACTTAAAAAAAGCTCCTCAAAAAAGAGGAGCTTCCTCCCAAATTTATTCTTAACCCTATAAAGGTAACTTAGTTTCAAAGGTAAACAAAACCAAAAGTGTGACCTAGCAAAATGTTTTATTTTCGATGAAATGCGTTAATTAACAGAATGTTAAGATTAACTTTTTTGCAATATAGAATATCATTTTCATAAAAAAAATTCGGAAATAAGTAAACCCAACTAAGGTATTGATATTCTTCTGAAGTAATTATAATAAAAAAAGCCTTGTAAATCAATTGATTACAAGGCTTTTGCGGAGAAAGAGGGATTTGTATTTTTAGTAAAAAGGTCAATAAAATATAGACTTTTAAGGACTAAAAATTTTAGTGACACCTCAACTGACACCTCTTAATATGGTTTCAAATGTATCAAATTCAATGATACACAAATTTAAACAAAGTATATTGAATATCATAATATTCAGTTCAATATTTAGTACTGTTTACATGAATATTATCCAATAATTAATGGCTCTACTTGTTCATATTTTAAGCTAGTATAATGGCAGAACTCTTCTATACTCACAAACTCATTTTCAAGCTTATTAAGGTCTTTTCTAATCTTTTGTAACAATCTAATGCTTTGACGGTAGGACTTACCTGTAATACGTTGTATGTCCTTTGGGTAGATGCATATTCGTTTTGGTTCTGTTTTCATACATTATCCTTGGTTATGACTTGGCTTTGAGTAGTCTTTGGGTTGGACTTGTTTTTACTTTTCAAGATTTAAAGTTACTGAAAAATATGTTTCCATTTATGGGTGCAATTTACTTCAATTTTGATAGTGCTTTACGTGTCATTTGTGTTGATATGTGACATTTATACCTTTGATTGTCATATGGTATATAGCCGTTAACTAATCTTTTAATTTAAGTTTAATATTTGCATCGAAATCAATCGAGAGGGTTGCAACCGAATGTGGATTGAGGGAGTGTGAAAATGATTTATGAATTAAAATTTTTGAAATTATGGCTAGACAGAGAGGCATAATTAAATTGAAAGGTACTATCGGGGATATTACCTTTTACAAAACCCAGGATGGGCACTTAGCTAGAGAAAAAGGCGGAATTGACGCTAGTAGAATCGCGAGTGATCCTGCGTTTCAGAGAACGCGTGAGAATGGGGCGGAGTTTGGTAGAGCAGGAGCAGCCGGAAAGGTTTTGAGAACTTCTTTGAGAGCTTTGCTTTTGAATTCTGCTGATTCCAGAATGGTGAGTCGTTTGACGCAACGGATGGTTAAAGTAATTCAGGCGGATGCTGTGAATGAAAGAGGTTTGCGGAATGTGATTGACGGTGAAGCGGAATTGCTAACCGGTTTTGAGTTTAACATTCGTGGGAAACTTGGTACTAGTTTGTATGCACCCTTTACAACCAACATTGACCGCGTTACGGGAGAGTTGACTGTTGATGTGGCTGCGTTTGTACCAGCAAATATGATTGCAGCACCTACCGGAACGACCCATTTTAAAATCATCTCTGCGGGAGCGGAAGTTGATTTTGAAGCTGAAACGTTTGTGGTTCAAAACTCTGAAACGGCTATTTTGCCATGGAATGCCGTTCCAACAGTTGCTATTAACCAAGTGAATACTGTTACACCTAACAGTACAAAACCGTTGTTTTTAGCTCTTGGGTTAGAGTTCTATCAAGAAGTGAATGGGCAAATGTATCCTTTGAAAAATGGAGCGTTTAACCCTCTTTCTTTGGTTCAAGTAAGCGGACTGTAATCTGAAGTTAGTCTTTAAAAATCAGAAAATTTAAGTATGGTTTTAGTGCTAACAAGAACTTATTTCCCCGAAGGAACAAACGGAAAACTCGAATGTGAGGGAAGATTGATTTGTAACACCATCGAATTGCCATGGCGAAACAATGAAAGAAGAGTTTCCTGTATTCCGGAGGGGGAATATTTTATTGAGAAACGATACAGTTTGAAATTCAAATGGCATTTGCATATTTTGGACGTTGAAAATCGAAGTTTGATTTTGTTCCACCCGGCTAATAATGCTTTGAAAGAGTTAAACGGCTGTATTGCACCGGTAACAAAGTTATCGGGTCCAGGTTTAGGACTGTTCTCCCGAAAAGCATTTACTAAACTAAAAGATCAAGTTTACAAAGCTTTGGAAAATAAAGAGTCCGTTTTATTGATTGTTCAATCTACCTACACGAAGTAGGTTTTAATACTTAGCGTCATGAATATAGCTAAACGAGCAAAAGCTCCCACCCCTAAGTTTTTCAAGATTTTGCGTACCATTGGCCTTACTTTATTGGGCATTAGTGGTTCTGTAATGGCTGCACCGGTTGCCTTACCGGCAGCTGTAGTTAGTGCAGCCGGTTATATTGCAGTTGCCGGTGGAGTCATGTCAGCAGTTAGTCAAGTAACTGTTGAGGATTCTGCCAAAAAAGAAGCTGATGATGAAGGTCAGCCCAAAGGAGGCGAACCTGATGGCTAGTTTTAACAATACATTGTCTTTAAAAGTCGGAACTGCCGGCGGAACCCTATTGAGTATCGTTCCAAATATTACTTCAGTTGATGTTTTACGAACAATAATTTTAGCTATTATTGGTGCAATTGTTAGTTTTTTTGTAACCTTGTTGCTCAAATGTTTAACAAAATCTAAAGAAAAATAATTCGGTTTTGATTGGTAACCTTTACCGAATAAAAAGAAAACCTAGTCGCGAGACTAGGTTTTTTTTGTAGTTTTTACTTTAAATGATTTTGAAAGTTAGATAGAGAAAGTTCTAAGTTGCAAAATTATATTTTCTTAAATTAACATTTTTCAAACAGATATCTATTTTTAACGTAATTAAAATTCTTTGAGCCTATTAAAGTAATATTTTCATTTATATATTTTTCTAAAGACAAGAAGCCATAATACTTAATTTGTTTGTCCATTTTAATTTGAGCCAAAAAATCGTCAACTATCAATGAAAATTTGAAAAGCGTTTCTTGATAATTTTTCAAATCCATTTCAAATTGTTTACTAAATGGATAATCAAAACAAAGACTATATAGTTCAACTTTTTTTCCTAACAACTTACCATCCTTAATCGTCATTTCATTAATTATTCCAAGTAAATGGCAACATAATTGTTTAATTCCTTCGCCATAAATAGGTTTATCCAGAAACTGAATTTGGACATCTTTTATAAACGATATGAAAGAGATTGCGATTTCCTTGTTCCATTTATAATTTTCAAGATTAAAATATTTCTGATTATCCGGTTTATTAAAAATCTTATTCTTTCCACGTGAATTTACAATTTCGAACATTTTTACTTCATACATTTTGACTATTTCATTTTCGTCAATCGCTACATCAACACATGCTTTATGATTTGAAAATTTATCAAGAGCCCACATATCATATTCAAATTCAGCATGATCAACTCCTGAAAAAATATTAAAAGCTAGTGCTTGAGAACTTTTTAAACTACCAGCCCACCTATGAAATTTGAAATCTGGACGACGACTACCAAAAAAATTATCCTGTGCATTTTTCAAAACATGTTTGTGAGTACCATTTAAAACTAAAGTGTTTCCAGTTTTTTCAAAGCCGCTAACCGAATACTTAATTATTTCATCGTAGAAACTCATATAATTGTTTGTTAGATTTTGTTAATTATAGAATATTTTTTTTATTTAATAACTTTTTAAAGAATCAAATTTACACAATTTACAATGATTCAATATGTAAAAAAATAAACTGTTTTATTTCAAATGTTGAGAAATATAAAATATAATTGCGGGTTTGATTGCCCCGATAGTAATCGGGGTTTACCGAATATAAAGAAAACCTAGTCGCGAGACTGGTTTTTTTTATGCTCTACATTACATGGATAATGGCTTTCTGCGAAGCAAATGAAGTTCCTACTTTTATTTGAGAAAGAATTTTTATAAGAGAACAAGCTAGAAATGTATAGAATTCTAGTCGTTATTTATATCTGTTTCATTGAAATAAACCACAATTTCAGGAACTAATGCATGTTTAATTATCTCTCTTCTTTTCAAGACTATTGATTTTTCGACAGGTTGTAAATTTTCTTTTTTTAAAATGTCTATTACTATATCCATTCTCTTGACAATAAAATCATAGTTTGGATTTCTTATTCCAACAGGATTATTCATCATCAAATTTCCTTCTCTCCATCGAAAATTATAAGGTTTAAAACTCCAAGTAGAGGTAATATTTCGTTTTGAAATATCTTCTAAAAGTTTATGGTTTGTATCACCGTTGACAAATTTTGGAGGATCAAAATAAATATTCAATACAATAGCTTTACTGTTTCTCGTATTCGTTATAGTTAGCCAGTCATAATAAATGTCAAATAGGTAATTTTTGTAAACTCCATTTATTCCAACAAAATCATTTTCTCTTTCAATAGAAAAACCTTTTTGTATGAGTTTTCTAAATGCATCACTTTCAACAATATTACAATGTCTTTTATATCCATAATATTCTTCAAGATAAGACCAAATTACTAAAATAAGTGTTATTGCAATATATATCAAAATGCTTGTAAATACCTCTTTCAATGATAAGTAGAAAATAAATGCTAATGGGAGCGTTATCAAAGAAGACGACTTTAGTTCGTTTAGAAATTTGATGAAATTACTTTTCGTCATTGTTTTTTGTTATATTTTTTTTAAATAGCTACTTACTCGTTCATGTAATTTACAAAAGAAAGCATATCTCTCCAAAAAAGTTATGTAGGTTTAATAATTATTGGATTCAATCGTTTCAAATGTAAACAAAAGACAATACTTATTTCAATTACGTTTTATAGTTAACTGTAGCCGTAAAATTTGAACATTTGAATATTTTTTTTATTCTACCGTTACTTTTATAGAAAAATCGAATGTTTTGTTATGGCAGGATGGACAAAAATTACCAGTTGGATATATGATAAAATTGCCATATTTGAATTTATCAAGGTATTCCGGATGTTCGGACTGAAGTTCAATGTCGGTATAGACTTTATAAACCATCGGGTCATACATTTTGTAGTTGATGGTTTCCATCTTCCCCGTTTTAGTATTAATCGCCGGACCTAAACACACATTTTGAAATTTTAGGCGACCTCCTCCAAATTTGAATCTTTTGGAGTAGCTGCACGTGTTGCAAGTGCCTATCATTTCGTGTTCCATAACCTCGAATTAAATTTTTACTTATTTTCAAAAATACCTTTTAAATTTAATTTTGATGGATTTTTTAAGTACAGAATATTAACAAAATTATCGGTTATCAACAAATAAGACTACTTACTCCTATCACCAGGTTTCTTTTATTTTAAGAGTTCAAAATATTTAGAGTGTACTAATTTTTCATTGATATAGATATCAATTAAAAATTTATCCGCTCCAATATACTGCCAAAAGGGATTCATTTTTTTATCTAAAACACCGGTCTTTGTAATTTCCTTGTACAGACCAGAAGTTGCTTTATAGTAATAAAAATATATCTTGTTGTTTTTTATTTCCTGAACAATTTTAAAATCTTCTAATGTTGCTTCTATGTCCTGTTTGTTTTTATTTTCCTCCCATGCTGCCATTTTATATTTTCTGCTATACACGTCCATCAGCTTTTTATTGGTAGTATATTTTTCCGTTCCAATAAACGTTTTCGGTTTTGTATAAACTAAATATCTGAAGTTTAATTTTTCACCTTCTTCACCACTACATAAATTTATTTTAGCCTGTATGCCTTTATCTTTTAGATAAAATATTATCTTTTCATTTTCAAAAATAATGGCCTTCCTATCTTTGAAACTTGATAAAAAATAAATCACTACGACCCAACAAGCTATTTTAATTATCCTCCTCACTTTTACACAATTTAATGATATCCTTTTTCCTTGCTATAACTTCTAACCACTGAGTTGGAATATTTTCCAAGCCGTATATTAATCCAGCTAAACCACCTGTAACCGCTCCTGTTGTATCGGTATCATTTCCTAAGTTGACAGCTTTTAGTACTGCATCTTTGTAATTGTTGGTCTTTAATATGCACCAAATTGAAGCTTCCAATGTATCGATTACATAGCCCGAACTTTTAATTTGGTTTTCCTCGATTTTTGAAATGTCCTCTTTTAGTAATCTGCTGAACTTTTGAATTTCCAACGGATTTATTTTTCTGTATTCAAAGTAGTTATAGATTTCGATTTGAAGTTCGGAATACGCTTGAAATTTTTCTTTTCCATCAAGGATTTTTTTGGCAAACTCCAAATAATAAAAACAAGCCATGACCGAACGAACGTGTGCATGTGTGAGAGAAGATATTTTTTTGGTCCAATAGTAGCGTTCATCTCTATCTAAATCTTTTGTATAAAGCACAAGAGGCAAAATTCGCATGAGCGAACCGTTGCCGTTATCCATCTCTTCAAAGCCACCGGCTAATTCCGGCAGTTCGCCCTTTTCTAATCGTTCGATAGCTATACGTGTTCCGATGCCAATATCAAAAACCCAGCCGTGCGGTGTCCACAAATTATCATTTTTCCAAGCTACGAATTTTTGAGCAAGATGATTTACATCCAAACCCTCGATGATACTTTCTGCCAAACACAACATCAAGGAGGTATCGTCAGACCACGTGCCTTTGGGTTGGTAATGTGTACCATATTCCTGCATATCGGTTACAGGATTTTCTTTTAAATATGCTCTTGGTTTGAATTCAACCGGGACACCGAGTGCGTCTGCGGTGGCTGTTGCGAGGAGGATGGTTTGGAGTGGCTTCATTGGTAATGATTTAAACTAAATAAGAAATTCTTATATTCAGAATACTCTTCTTCAAATGAAAATAATGAGAATGACTGATAAATGTTTTTTAACAAATCAAATCTGTTTTTTTGTAAGTTATTATTTAACCATAAACTTACTATTGGATTTAATTCAACCCTTCCTCTTGCTGCTGGACTAAATGGAGTTATAGCATAAAACTCATTTACTATTTTATCAGAATTAGAAATTCTTATTTTAAAAATAATTTTGTAACTAAAATTAGATTGAATCAAATTTCTATTTTGATAACTAACTTCTATCCAATCTAATAATACTTCAAAATCAGAATTTTCTAATCTAAACTCAACTTTATAACCCAATTCTTGAATTGTTCTTATAAATAAATCAAAAGATTTAACATTAGAATCTTTTTCAACTACAATTAATCCATCTTTATTTATTTTAATATTTTTAGAAAAAGTTGTACTAGTATTAAATAAAATTGCGAGTAAGTCTTTCTTATTGAAAACATCGTTAACCATATGTATATTAGGTATTATGTTGTAAAGGTTTTTATCCTCTGCTGAGAATTTGTTGCCAACTTTTACTCTTCTAGTGAATTTAATAATGTCATCATATCTGATAAATCTAAAAATTAATTCATCGATTAATTCTTTTCGTCTTAAATCTCTATCCAACATGAGAATTTCATCAAAACAGTCTCCAATTAATAAAACATCCCACATACTACCTCTATTTCCGTGAAAAAAAGGAACAAGAGGTCTTTTTTGTTGATTAATTCCATTTTCAACTAAAATAGTATTGTCGTAAATATAACTGATTGGCGGAAAAGTTCCTATAATCATCTTATCATATCCTAGTTCGAATTCGGTATATTTATACGGATGTTTCTCAAACATGGGTTGAGCAGGCAATTGACCATTGTGTTCCAAAATGTAATTGGCAATGTGGTCATTGTTTTCCGGTTGATGATTCAAAGCATTAAATTGTGCTTCGGTTTCGTTTGGTAAACGTTTTTTTCTCAATAACATATCTATAAAATTTATATATTCCTTAATTCAATTCCATCTCATCAGGATCAACACCTGTTCGCATTGTAGCCAACATTTTTTCTACTTGGTCGTGTTTAGCCATGCTGTATTGTAGTTTAAATTGTTCATGGTATTCCGCTTCAGGTGTGTATTCGTAGTTCAGTGTTAAAGTGATTTTATACACAATTCTTTTGTCTTTTTCAAATCGACTCATAACATAAAACCAAGATTCTGTGAGCCTGATGTAAATTTTTTCATCGCCATCTGTAATCACTTCATATAGTTTTTCCAAATCTAACGCCATTAAAAATGTGCGATTTAACAATTTAAATTCAAAGCACAAGTTCACTTGTTCTCCACCATTGATAGTTAATTTTTCATGAAACTTAACATTTTGATGGGTTAATTCGTCCGGAGAATTAAGTATTTTTCGGTTATACCCTTGGTAGGAAGTTAATAATTTACCTCGTTCACGGAGACCAACAGGTACTATTACTATGTTTATAATTGGCATATTCTATTTATTTTCTGTTAATACTTTTCGTTCCAATGCGGTCAATTGTTCCAACCCTACAGCGTTGATTTTATCTAAAACTTCATCCAAGGTGATTTCATTGACTTGATCAAATTTGAACGGTTGAATATAATCATACAACATGTCTTCAAAATTCATGTTCAAATGAAAATGATGAATGGGCTCGTTTTCCATTTGAAAACTAAACCCCATGATGTATTTTTCAAGAATGTAAATTCTGGAAAGTTTAACGCGATTCAAATAGCCACCGCCAGTATAGTGCATTTTGAATTCTTCTAAAATGGTTTTGAATTTATCATTAAATGGAGAAAAAAAATCGCGTAAAGTAAAACCCAGTTCCAATACCTCTACACAGGTCACACAGCTAGTGAAATGTGGATGTATCATGTCTTCAAAATCATCTTTGTATTTTTGAAATGCCAGCAATTCAATACCCGTTTTGGCGTTGGTTCGGTTATTATTAAAAATCCAATCGATAAGGACCGACCGATACAGTTCTATTTCGTTTAATTGAATAGGAATGCATTGTTCTATAAATTCTTCTTTTACATAAATAGGTATGTCAATGGTTCTGAAATCATTTTTTTGAGCCGTACCAAAAAAGTAATCATTAATGATAAACATAAATCGCATTGGATTATCCTCATTTTGCTCTACTATACGATATCTGATAAAATCTTTTGTTGCATTAGCCTTAATAAAATCGTTAGTTGAACACCAATGATAGAAATTTTCAACTTTGGCATTTTGAAGGTCTAGTGCGATGATTTTGTGGTGAAAGGTCATAAATGTAGGAATTAATTTATAGGTCTGTATTAAATATATATACTAAATTTTTAAATTCCAATACATTTATTTTAAAAGTGTTAAAAAAAATATTTTATGTTAAATTTTCAGCTAAAATCATAAAAAGTTTAAATACAATCCTATAAGAAAGCCTAGTCTCGACTAGGCTCTTTTTGGAAATGCTACCTTTTACAGTACCGGTATAAAATAACCCTTCTGAGGTCATTTATGAGGTTGATGTTTTTGTGAAATTGGTCCTCTTTTTGCTCCAACAATTTGAGGGTTGCGATATCTTTTTTGTGCTGCTCATAATCTTGCATCATTTCATTGGATTTCAGCATCAGGTTTTTAGAAAAATCATGGATTCTGATGTAAGGTATCACGGAACCGATTAAAAACTGATGCCAAAATTTTATCCTCCAAAGGGATGATATAATGGCTTTCATGTGTTCGCAATCTTCGGAGCAATACAAAAGAATTACAAAGCAGTTCGGGCAAGGCTCATTTAAAGGTTTGCCTGTGTTCATTCCTTTACTGAGAATGAAAAAATGAGGGTTTGAGTAGGTTTCCCCGGTTCGGTGGTGTTTTAATTTAAAATTTATCATAACGTGGCGTTTAAAGAATTACTGACAAGACACACTTTTCCTATAAAATTTTTTTCCGCTGCGTTTCTATTGTTTTTCATCGGAAGCGGAGAATAATTATTGAATTTTTTCAATTAAATTTTGGAAACAATAATTATTTCAAAAGAAAAAAAAGAAAAAAAAAGAAAGCACTCTCTTTAAGTGGAGGGTTTCAAAAAAGCAAGTTTTTTTTAAAAAATACTACCACCCCGACACGTCTTATGAAAAAGATAGTTAGGTTAAACTTGATTCGGAGAGGTATGGGTGGTGGAGATTTTTTAAAAAACCCGAAGGGCTTGAACTTGCTTTTTTGATAACCCGGAACTTAACTTTGCTCTCTTTTTTTTTATTTTATTTTTTTTGATTCGGATTTGTATCTCTTTCCATGTAAGATAAATTATTGATAAACTTTAATCTCTTAAAAAAAACTCATCTTTAGATTTTAAATAAAATTTGATCCTTATTTAGTGACGATTAAATATTAATAAAATAACCAATGAAAGCTGAAACAGTATTCAATGTAGCCATCCATCTGTCAAAGGAAGAATTAATTAAATTACAAGTATTAGTTCAAAATAGAATTAATGAAAAACCAAAAAAAAGAAAAAAAAGGTATGATGATATAACTATGGAAGAAGCAATGGCATTTATCAAGAAGAGATGTTTTAGTAGAAAAGTTGGTTTGTATTAGATAAAGTCGAAATCAACTTTTTTTTAAAATGGAACGAGGATTGTCCCGTAGTGTCGGGAGGATTAGCTAAAGCTAAACGCGGATTTTCACTGATTTTGATAGCTTCGCTATTGTTTGATTTTCACGGATTTATTTCTGCTTTCATTTTTTATCTAATACCGCTTTGTATAAAATAGATTTTGTTTCGAAGGACGGTTTACTCTCGTACGGAGTTGGGGACGTCTTGCAAGGGTTTCTAATTTTGGTTCTGGATGAAATAACCAAAAAAACAATAACAACGCTTTTCATCCAGAACCAAAATTTGAAACTCTTGCTGGCACTTTTTGATTTTTGAGGGTGCGAGATAGTGTTCAGTATTCAGTTGTTAGAGTTGAGTGGATTCGGAGATGGATAGCACCTTCAAAAAACAATGCAAATACTTCCGATTTTACAAGATGTTAGGGAATATTTCTATCGAAGACCGGTTTGCTCTCGTTCGGAGTTGGGATTTTCTTGTAAGTGTTTCAAATTTTGGGGGCGGATAAAAAAAAAAAACAATAAAGACGCTTTTTATCCGAACACGAAATTTGAAACTCTTGCTGGCACATTTTGATTTTTGAGGGTGCCAAGGATAGTTTAAAAGTTTAAGGGTTTAAGAGTTTAAAAGTTGTTATGAAATGCCATAAGCACCTTCAAAAAACAATGCAAATACTACCGCTTTTTTTAAGTATTTAGGAAGAATTTATTACGGAGGATGAGCAAGTGTATAGTTTTTATTTGCTTAGCACTTATTTTCTGATTGTTTTTAAGGATTGCTGATGCCGGGAAAGGGTTGAAAAGTTGAAAGTTTTAGAAGTTTAAAAGTTCTTGATACCAATAAAGGCATCGGCAAGACTAAAAGCAATGATTACTAATCGCTTGAGCAAATCAAAACTATACTCTTGCGGATGATTTTATATTTTGAGGTTGCTTGGAAGGTTTAAATGTTTAAGGGTTTAAATGTTTAAATGTTGTTATGAAAACTAAAAGCAACTTCAAAATATAATGCAAATACTTCCGATTTAAGCGGTTCGTTGATAAAGACCATTGACAAAACGTTATTCGAAGTGAGGCTTTTAAGCAAAGGATAAATGTTCTTATGAAAACACAAAGTAAGACCCGCGAAGCCACGTGTTTTTTGAAGCTGGGTGGTGCGAGGAAAGCGAAAAAAATGTGTGGCTGGAGCGGGGCTTTCGAGCGTTGGCCGTGCGGCTTTTTTACATAATGTTATTATGGGGCAATGAATACTCTTGTTTCGGAGGAATACACTTCTTTATTGACCCATAATGCCACATTATGTAAAGAAGCTTTGGGAAAAGTTTTTGTTGCCGAGCACTCTCATTTATCGAAGGAATGCTTTTGTGGGCATACAAAAACTTTTTTGAGCGTTGGCAAGCGTTGGTGAACGGAGGACTAAAACGTTAAACCGGGCATATAAGAGTTTTTTTAGTTTTTTAGTTTTTTAAATTTTATTTGTTTTAAGATGATTTGTTAGTTTATTTTAACTTTTTAGTAGAGTAATGGTTATTTCATTAGAATTTTAATATTTTCAATTTGGCTTCGTCGTGTTCTTTAAAAGCGTTGCTTTGGGTTAACTGATTTTCAAGGGTTTCCATATCGATTGCGGATAGTGTAGCACTGAATTCTTGTACTCTTTGTAACATTCTGATATAAACTGCCGGATCATCGTTTCTTGTTAGTCTTCTTAATGCTCCCAAATAATCATCGCGGTAAACGGTTGGAATGATAATTCTTGTTTGGTTTGCTTTTACTAATTCGGCGTTCATCATGATTCTTGCTATTCTTCCGTTACCGTCCAGAAATGGGTGTATTTCACTAATCATAAACATGATGTAAGCTGCTTTGGCAAATGGTTCTTTTAATGCTTGATAATAGTCAAACCCCTTTATTAACGTTCCTCTTACTAAGGCATTGTCAACAAAATTTGTTTCTCCGGCACGGTTGTTTTTATCTTTGAATTGCCCCGGCTTTTTAGAGGTTCTGGCTGCTAAAAGTATTTGATGTCTGTATAGTAAAATATTCAATAATTCTTCCGGATTTGAAGGAGTTGTACTCATTTCCTTTTGATTACTTACTAATTTGTATGTGCCTAAAATGTCATGAGAATCTTCATCACGATTTGGAATTGGAGTCTCTGTTTGAATGATACTTTTGGCTTCTTCTATTTCAAAAATTGTACCTTCGATATAGTTAGAAAAATAGGCTTCAAAGAAAGCAATGTTTCTGAATGCATTGCTTTCTAAATTTCTGTCTTTATGGTCTTTGTAAGGTTGTTGCTGTAATTCTATAAATAGTTTTTCGAATACTTCAACACGGTGTTTGTCATATGGATTTCCTAACGCTCTTGCAAGTGCAAAAGGTGATGTTAGTATTTTTGACGGTTTTGAAGTTAACAAAGCACTTACCAATTTATTTAGTTTTTCAAACTCCTGTTGCATTTCCAATTTTTCAGCGATATCCCTTGCTTTATCTCTGAATTGATTTAATCCTTCCTCGCCTTTTACTTGAACGATTTGTTCTAATTTGGCTTCCATTTCGGGTAACGTAATGGTTTTTGATGTTGGACCTATTTGGCGTGAAGTTTGTAGATTTTCCAGAAAAGCTCTTTCTTGTTGTGACACAAATAATTCGCCGGTAAATGGATTATCTCCTTCTATCGCCGGTTTTCCTTCAAGGAAACGAATGGTTATCCCCGGGAGCTCAATTTTTTTTGTATAGGTGTAGGTAACAAATAGTTGGTTTGCTGCTGTAGGTTTGAATTCTAAAGCGGAGCGATGGCTTACTACCGCTCCCGGATAAAGTTTTCCTAAGATCGTAAAAATATTTCTTCTGATTATTACCGATTCAGGTTCATTGAAGTTTGACGTGTAGATTCTTGGAGCAATTTTTTTTATCTTTCCTTCTTCTTCCAGTTTGCTTACTTTCCGATTTAATTTACTATCACTTGTTGCAAAAATGATTTCTTGAAGATGGATTGGGATGTTCTTTTCCATTATAAATGCTTTTGAAACTCAAAATTAGCTTTTATTTTCCATTAAAGAGTTATTTAGTGTAAAAATTTTCCATTATAAATACATTGCTGGTTGATTTTCATTTCCTCTACAAGTGCTTTTTAGTGGAAAATAGTATTGCATTTTCCATTATAGACCTGTTTTTTGGAAGTATTTTCCAGTAATTACTCTTTATATCACTAGAAACTGTAACTCATTCGTTTTAAATTTGTTATAAAACCTTTCGTTATTTCACACTTTTATTAACCGAACGCCTTTTGGTTTTTTAATGCTTTGTAATTTATTAACTATAAAAGGTTTATGCCTTACAAATACACTCCGACTTTAGTTTCCAACTCGTTAATGAATTCATAATTTGATTGGTTAAACCAATATTTTCAATTTCCTAACCGATTTAAAATTTACACATACAAATACTTTTGGTACTCAATAAAATTGTTTCGAATGGTTTTTAAATCGCCAAGGATTGGTTTTGCATCGGCGATGGTTTTGTATTTTAGTTGCAAGAAGGTGCCGAGTTTTTCATCGTCTAGCTCATAAACTCCATTCAAAATGTATTGATTGAGTACAAATTCCAAAAATTCTTGGTGGTTGGCGTTTAATTCTTTAAAATGTTCTCTCATTTTGGCTGCCCGTTGTTCTCTTTCCAGTATTTCTGATTGATAGGCAACATAAGATAGAACATCGTAAATATCGCTGTTTTCTGCCTTGAGAATTTTTTGAAATTCTGCCAATTGTTCTCTTGTAAACCCTTTATCAGCCAATTTTTCTAATAATGATTTACGCGTTGCCGGTACACTCCATTGTTGTTTTAAATCTGCTTCAGACAGAAATAATTCGGGAACTGTACCATACAATGATTTTAGAAACTCCGGTGCTGAAATCGGTTTTCCGTCCGGACTCCAAAATGAGGTTGTTGCAATGGATTGCAATTGACGTGCTTTTCCATCTGACAAAATCACTTCTATCACTTCTTTTTGATTTTCGCAACGACACTCAATGTACCCACATTTTTCACATGGCTCTTTTTCGGGTTTCGGACATATACATGGCTTTTGTCCACAAATTGTACACACACGCAATGGTATGCCGGGTTCTTTTGGTTCCGGTTCTAATGGTTCACCATCCCAAGCCGGATCATTAAAATGCTTATAGGCCTTGACAAAGTCGTAAATTGTGAAATAATCTTTTCCATCAAACAATCGTGTTCCTCTTCCCACAATTTGTTTGAATTCAATCATTGAATTTACCGGACGCATCAACACAATGTTTCTTATTTCAGGAGCATCAACACCCGTACTCAATTTTTGTGATGTAGTGAGAATAGTAGGTATCGTTTTTTCATTATCCTGAAAATCTCTTAAATATTTCTCACCCAACGCTCCGTCATTTGCGGTTACTCTTTGGCAATAATTCGGGTTTTTACTTTCACTATGTTGGTTAATTAAATCACGTACAGCCAACGCATGGTCTTGTGTAGCACAAAACACTAAAGTCTTTTGGTTTTGATTGATGAGCTTTAAAAACTCTTTTACCCTAAATTCTTCCCGTTGTTTTATGGCTATGATTCTATTGAAATCGCTTTCAGTATATTCTCTGGCCACATCAATTTCACCGGTAACCAAAATATCATCCGGTGTGAATTGGTATTCATCTATATTGGTCTGAAATTGTTTGACCCTAAACGGTGTTAAGAATCCATCGTTAATCCCTTCTTTTAATGAATACACATATACCGGTTCGCCAAAATATTTGTACGTATCTCCATTTCCATCCCGTTTTGGAGTTGCGGTTAATCCCAGTTGGGTTGCCGGTTCAAAATATTCTAATATGGCTCTCCAAGTACTTTCGTCGTTGGCTCCCCCGCGGTGACATTCGTCTATGATGATAAAGTCGAAAAAGTCTTTTGGGTATTGTCCAAAATTGGCTTCTTCACCTGACATAAAGGTTTGAAAAATGGTAAAGAAAATGCTGCCATTGGTGGGTACTTTTCCTTTTTTGCTAATTTCTGAAGGTTTAATACGAACTAATGCATCGTCTTCGAAAGCACCAAACGCATTAAATGCTTGGTCGGCTAAAATGTTTCTGTCGGCTAAAAATAAAATTCTTGGACTACGGATTCCGTCTTTATTCATGTTCCATTTGGCATGGAATAACTTCCAAACGATTTGAAAAGCTACTGCTGTTTTTCCGGTACCGGTGGCTAACGTGATTAATATACGTTTTCGTTCTGTAGCCACTGCTTTCAGCACTTCATTGATGGCGTTTTGCTGGTAATATCTTAATTCCCATGAGCCGCCTTTTGTTTCAAAAGGTATTTTGTGGAATTTCTGTTCCCAATCGAAAGAATTGGGGTTGTTTTGTTTTTCTATTTTGTATAGTTTATTCCATAACTCCTCCGGTGTAGGTACCTCATCAATGTCGTCTTCTCTGCCCTGTAAGTCGGCCATGTAGTATTTTCGACCATTGGTGCAAATGGCAAAACGAAGATTTAAGCGAGTGGCATATTCTTTGGCTTGTGCCAATCCTTCCGTGTAATAACACCCTTCTGCTTTGGCTTCTAAAACCGCTACATTTCGGTTGTTGAATTGAAGAATATAATCCGCTTTATCGGGCATAGCTCTTTTGCCACTCCCCAATAAACGTCCTTTGGTGATGGGATATTCTCTTCGGATTCTACTTTCCGGAACTACTGCCCAACCTTGTTGCTGCAAGTGCGGGTCAATTAATTCGGCACGGGTTTCGGATTCGTTTCTCATTTGTTTCTATTTAATACACTTATCACTAATTTTTTAACTGTTTCCATTTCTTCTGCTTTACTAGAAGCAATAAACAACGTTAAACTAGCCAAAGTATCATTGCTAATTATTAGTTTATATTCATTAGTATACAACATTTTGTTTTGCTCTAAGAATTTAAGAAAACAAGCCGCTGCAATTCGTTTATTACCATCTACAAAAGCATGGTTTTTTACAATTAAATACAACAATGTTGTTGCTTTTTCTTCTAAAGTTGGGTAAAAATCTTGGTTATCAAATCCTTTTTCGATTTGTGCAATAGCACTTTTAAATCCACCATCTTTTTCGATACCAAAAACATCACTATCAAAATCTTGTAACATACTTTTTAGTACCATTTGATAGTCTGACAAAGTAGGATAAATGGCTTGTTTTTTGGTTAAACCTTTCGTATCTAAACGTTCATGGTCGTAGTCATCTAATAGCGTTAACCCTTTTGCAAAGGTTTCTAGAAAACTAGTGTTGTTTTCTTGATTTTCGATAGCTTTACCTACGCTTCTTGCTAAAATTTGAATACCGTTTTTAAGTATTTTTATTTCTTGTTCTTTTTGTGCTAGGCGTTTTTCGTTGAGGGAATAGCCTTGAACTAATAATTCTTTCAATCGTTTTGTAGCCCATTGACGGAATTGTGTACCTTGTTTTGATTTTACTCGATAGCCTACCGAAATGATTACATCGAGATTGTAAAAAGCTACAGGTTTGTCTGAATTTGCAATATGCATTTTTTGCATATTGCTTTTTTCTTCTAATTCACCTTCTTTAAAAATATTTTTAATGTGACGCGATATAACCGATTGGTCTCTTTGAAACAATGCTACCAACTGTTCTTGGTTTAACCAAACTGTATCGCTTTCAAATTGAACTACAATTTCAACTGAATTATCATTTGCTGCGTAGATTTCTATTTGGCTTTCCATAATTGATAGATTATTGCTATTTTCTATTGAAAGATTGTTTATTTTTTGAACATTAGATTTAAGCTACACTATTATCTTTCGCTTTTTGAACAATTTGTTTAATTACTTCTAAATTAGATTTTAAATCGGATTCTTTTAAGCGTACTCTATATCTTCTCCAACCTGTTTCATAATCTAAAATATCCAAATCAGATTCATTTAATAATTGATCAATTTCATCTGATTTATCGTGTCTTATTGACATAATAACCGTACTTTTTCTTGGCTTAAAATTGATAAAGTTATTGGCTACGCCTTCTTTTTCTAATCCTATGTAATGTTTATTGTATTTTAAATTGAAGCTAGAAGTTATATCAGCTAAATCTGCATAAATTTTATCTACAAACTTAATCATGTTTTTGGTAGATTTTTTCTCCCAGTAAGCTCTATCTGTTGGTTCTGATTGGTTGTCTTCTTCTAATAAATCTAATCTTACTTCATCAATTACTTTAGTAAAAAAAAGCGAAATATTATCACCAACTTTAATTGCTTTTACTTGAATAGCTATGAAAGGAATATACCCATTGAATAATGAGATTACATTTAAAAATCGGCTTGTAATATCTTCCGCTATAATTACAGCACAATGTTCGTATTGAGGATTGCGTTTGCGTTCGATATCCCAATACTCTAAAGTTCTAATGATATGACTTTCATCTGTTTTACCTAACTGTATTTCTACTTCATAACGGCGATTGCTTTCTGGGTCATACAAAATGGTATCTAAACGACCACCGCCTACCATCATTTTCTCTGAGTAGCGAAATTCTAAATCACCTAACCCAATTATGGATGGGTCTTCTTCAATACGAGCTTGCAACCATTTTTCGTTGTACTCAGCACTTGATTTTAAATTAATTATTTCTGGTTTAAGATATTTCATTGTCATATTTTACTTTTTTAAATGCTACTTTTTGAGATTCCTACGGAATGACAAAACGGATGTGTTTAGACCAACTCCCCTTTAAACGCTTTTTCTAAAATACTTTTTTTGAGTTCTTCTAGGTTAGCTAGTTTTTGTTTGTATTTGGTTACTAATAAATTGGTTTGTTCTTGTAATTGGTCTAGTTGGGTTACGATTTTTTGTTGTTCTTCTAAAGTGTTTGGAATATATACTTCATATTCCTTAATTTTTTCAATAGTTAATGCACTGTAAGCAGCACCTTTCGCTAAACTTTTCAAATTTTCTACAAAAGTTCTGAGTAAATATTTTAAATAAAAAGAATTAACATCATTAAAATCTTTAAACCACACAATATTTCCATCTTTGAAATAAAATCTGTTTTCATTTTCAATTACTAGAATTTCACCAATTGTTCCAACCGCTGACATTAGTATATCTCCAATTTTTGGTACACCAAATTTTTCTTTTATTTCTAAATATTTTTCCTCAGATATAAATAATTCTAATGATATTTCTTTATCGTTAGCTAATTCTTTAATTTCCTTGGTACGATAAAAGGGGATACCTTCTTTAACATACTCACTTTTATATATCCTTTTACTTGAAGTAATTATACCTAAATTACCTAGTTTGTGTTTATCATACCCAAAGTCATCACCTTTTTGAGAAAAAATTTGATTCAATTTGGATTGAAACAATTCTTTAGCGTTTGTAATGTTTTTTTCGATGTTGGTTTTGGCTTGGTCTATGGCTGCAAAAGCTTGGTCGAGTTTGGCTACTATGGTGCGTTGTTCTTCTAGAGAAATAACCATAACAGGTATTTTCTTTAATTCTTTGACTGAAGCTACATTTTTTATTGCTGCACCTTTTACATCTGCGTTTAAAAACTCAAAGAAAATAGTACTCTTCATATAATATTCAAGAAATCTTGAATCTAGTTTTGAAGATGGAGTAATTTTTAACAATGCCTGATTTATAATACCTTTTTTAACACCTTTTGGTACAATAGCGACTTTTCCCAATGTACCTGAACAGCTCATTATTAAATCGTTTGGTTTTACTTCAAATCTTTTCATTTCATTGAATTTACTTTCATCAATAAAATATCTAATTTGATCAAACTGATTGTAAATAGCATGTTGTTGTTCGTAAACTGCTATACCATCATTGACAAAAATGTTTTTCTTTAAGCTTCCACCAAAAGGACCACGAACAAGCTCTGCGATTTTACCTAATTCAATATATTCCATTTTTATACAAACTCATTTAAAGTTCCTAAAATATCGTTTGTTTCCTCATCTAAGGTTTGCATTTCTTCTAAAATTAATGCAGGTTCACGTAGAGGTGCTTCTTCTGGTTTGTTTGGGTTTTTAACGGATAAGTCGTAATTAGACACTTCTACTTCGCTCAGTGTGACATTCCAAGATTTTTCGGTTTCGGGCTTCGACAAGCTCAGCCTGACAAATTCATCTAAATCAGCATCGTTTAATGGGTTGGTTTTTCCCATGTTTCTACCTGCATCAAACTGATAGTACCAAATGTTTTTTGTAGGTTCGCCTTTGGTAAAAAACAACACTACAGTTTTAACGCCTGCTCCTAAGAATGTTCCTTGAGGCATGTCGAGAATGGTGTGTAAATTACAGGTTTCTAATAAGTGTTGGCGTAAAGCTACCGAAGCATTATCGGTATTACTTAAAAACGTATTTTTAATAACTACCGCCGCACGACCGCCAGCTTTTAATGACTTAATAAAGTGTTGCATGAACAAGAAGGCCGTTTCTCCTGTTTTGATGTCGAAGTTTTGTTGCACCTCGATACGTTCTTTTCCGCCAAATGGTGGATTAGCTAGGATGATATCGTAACGGTCTTTTTCTTGAATATCGCGTATGTTTTCGCCAAGGGTGTTAGTGTGCACAATGTTTGGTGCTTCGATGCCATGCAAAATCATGTTCATCGTTCCAATGATATAGGCTAAGTTTTTCTTTTCTTTTCCGAAGAATGTATTGTCTTGCAACTGCTCTAAATTGGCAGCTGTTTTTTCCATTTTATCATATAAATACTCGTACGCTTCACATAAGAAACCTGCAGAACCACAAGCAGGATCGTATATTTTTTCTCCAATTTTCGGGTTCATTACTTTTATCATCGCACGAATCAATGGTCGTGGTGTATAGTATTGTCCACCATTACGACCGGCATTACCCATGTTTTTAATTTTGGTTTCGTACAGATGAGAAAGTTCGTGTTTGTCTTTACTGGTACCAAAAGGCAAACCATCGACCATGTTGATGATTTCACGCATGTTGTACCCCGATTTGATTTTGTTACTTAACTCGGAGAATATTTCGCCAATTTTATATTCGATGGTTTTTGGGTTATCGATGTGTTTTTCTTTGAAACTTGCTAAGTATGGGAATAATTCGAATTCTACAAATTTTACTAAATCGGGTCCGATAAGTGCTTTGTGGATGTCGATTTCACCTTTATCATTTTTAGGAGCTGCCCAGTTTTCCCATTGAAATTTTGGTTCTAAGATGGAGGTATGGTTTTTTCCTTCGAGTATGGCTTCGTCTTCACGGTTTTTGTCAAAACTGTCTAAGTATCTTAAAAACAATACCCAAGAGGTTTGTTCGATGTAATCGATTTCTGAATCTGCTCCAGAATCTTTATATAATAAGTCGTCAATGTTTTTGAATGTTTGCTCGAAATTGGCCATTGTATTTTTGTAAGTTTATTAATTCGTAAATGTAGTGAATAGGGATTGAATTTTTAGATTGGAAGAAAATCAATATTCATTTGGTTGTCGTTTGATTTTGTACATTACATTATGCTGATATGATTCTTACAAACATACAAAAAAATAGTGCGTTTTAAAATACGGAAATCCGTAATGTTAGAGAAAAACAAATTGCTATTTAATCTTCAATTCATTCCTTTTGGACTCTACCACAAACTGACAGTTCAATTTACGAATTTCTATATCAACCAAAAAGTTATCAAACTTATCAACAAAATATTTTTTAATATGTTGATATATAAATATTCAAATAGGATATAAAAGTATTATTTGATTTATTTTTGAAGAATCAATTCAACTTATTTATTTTTAAAATCATGATGTATGGAAAAATATGTTATTAAAAGAAATGGTGTTTTTAAGCCGTTTGAATTATTTAAAATAGCACAAGCTATTGAAAAAGCTTTTCAAAGTGAATCACAAATCTTTAATCCGTTAGTGGTAGAGGAAGTGATGAAACAATTAGACACTAAAGAAACATGGGCGGTTGAAGAAATTCAAGATGTCATAGAAAAAGTTTTGTTTGACTTTAAATATTATGAAGTAATGCGTTCGTTCATGCTTTACCGACATACGCGTAAATTACAGCGAGAACACGTTAACGGATTAAATGAAGACACGACCTATGTTGACAGTACTCAAACCATTGAAGAATACATATCGCAAACCGATTGGCGAATTAATGCGAATGCCAATACATCTTATTCAAACGCCGGCTTAGTGAATAATGTGGCCGGCAAAATTATTGCCAATTACTGGCTGGATAAAGTGTATACACAAGAAGAAGGCTATGCACACCGAAACGGCGATATCCATATACACGATTTGGATTGTTTAACAGGTTATTGTGCAGGATGGAGTTTACGGGTTTTATTAAACGATGGTTTCAATGGCGTACGTGGACGTGTAGAAAGCAAACCACCCTCTCATTTTAGAGAAGCTTTGGGACAGATGGCTAATTTTTTAGGTATTTTGCAGAGTGAATGGGCGGGAGCACAAGCGTTTAGTTCGTTTGATACCTATTTAGCCCCCTATGTTTTTAAAGACAACTTACGTTATGAGGAGGTACTGAAAGCCATACGAAGTTTTGTTTATAATTTGAATGTTCCCGCACGTTGGGGACAATCACCTTTTACGAATATCACATTGGATTGGGTGGTTCCGGGTGATTTGAAAGAACAAATTCCTACACGCAATAATGCACACTTATTTCTACATCATACAACACCCGACTTGGCACATAGAGCACAGATTAGGGGCGTTGCTGAGGTTATTGAAATGCGGTATGAACATTTTCAACCGGAAATGAATATGATTAATAAAGCCTATTACACGGTGATGACGGAGGGCGATGCCAATGGACAACCTTTTACTTTTCCCATTCCCACAGTAAACATTACTGAAGATTTTGATTGGTATGGTGAAAACACCGATTTGCTATTCGAAAACACGGCTAAAATTGGGTCGTCTTATTTTCAGAATTTTATTGGAAGTCAGTACACTTTTGATGCCAATGGCCAAAAAGTAGAAAACCTGAATGCCTACAAACCCAATGCTGTTCGAAGTATGTGTTGTCGTTTGCAACTCGACTTGCGAGAATTATTAAAACGAGGCAATGGTTTATTTGGCAGTGCAGAAATGACCGGAAGTATTGGTGTTGTTACTATTAATATGGCTCGTTTGGGCTATTTGAATGCCGGTAACAAATTGCAGTTGTATCAGCAATTGGATCATCTGTTAGCCATTTCAAAATCAACTTTAGAGAAAAAACGTGTATTTGTGCAAGAGATGTACGACCGAGGATTGTATCCGTATACCAAACGCTATTTGCCTCATTTTCGGAATCATTTTTCCACCATTGGTGTGAATGGAATTAATGAAATGATTTTAAATTTCACAAATGGTAAACACGACATTACGAGTCATTTTGGTTCTGAAATGGCCTTAGAATTATTAGAACATATAAGAAATTGTATGAAAGCATTTCAGGAGGAAACCGGAAATTTATACAATTTAGAAGCTACTCCGGCCGAAGGAACCACCTATCGTTTTGCTAAAGAAGACAAAAAGCGTTATCACGATATTATTCAAGCCGGTGAAGGAGAAAATATTTATTACACCAATAGTTCACAAATTCCGGTAGATTTTACCGAAGATCCGTTTGAAGCTTTAATGATGCAAGATGATTTACAATGTAAATACACGGGAGGAACCGTTTTGCATTTATATATGAATGAAAAAATCAGCTCACCCGAAGCTTGCAGAAATTTTGTAAAAAAAGTGATTACCCACTTTAAATTACCTTATATCACCGTTACGCCAGTGTTTAGTGTTTGTTCCGTTCATGGTTATTTGAATGGTGAACACGAATACTGTCCGAAATGCGACGAAATTTTGTTAGAAAAACTTAAATCAAACCACTATGAAATCACAAACTCAAACTAATTCTGTATTAGAACAACACAACGAATTGCGAACCAAATGTTTAGTTTATACCCGAGTAATGGGCTATCACAGGCCGGTAGAAAGTTTTAACATTGGTAAAAAAGGAGAACACAAACAACGCACACATTTTAATGAAACCAAGTGCTAAAAAAATTGTTCATAGCATCACTGCTTTTACTTTATTGGATTATCCCGACCAAACTGCGTGCATTCTTTGGTTTGCGGGATGCAACATGAAATGTAGTTATTGTTATAATCCGGAGATTGTTTTCGGGAAAGGAAATTATTCCATTCCCGAACTACTTTCTTTTTTGGAAAAACGAAGAGGTTTATTAGATGCTGTTGTTTTTAGTGGTGGTGAATGTTTGTTGTATAAAGAATCCATCGAATTAATGTTTTTGATCAAAGCAATGGGTTTTTTGATTAAAGTTGACACTAACGGAAGTAAACCTGAGCGATTACAAGAAGCCATTGATTTAGGTTTGATTGATTATGTAGCATTAGATTTTAAAGCAACCCGAGCTAAGTTTAAAAGCATTACTGAATCTAGGTTTTATGAGCAATTTTTAGAATGTCTTTCAATTTTACAACTATCAAAAACGCCTTTTGAAGTGCGAACAACTGTTCACACCGATTTGTTAAATGAAAATGATATTGTCCAAATGACCCAACTTTTAGAAGATAAAGACTATAATGGAAATTATTTTTTGCAACCCTACAGAAATAATTCAATCACTTTGAAGCCACTCAATACTTCTAAAAATTTTGACTATACGCATTTATCAACTCATAACATTCGACTTTGCATGCGTTAATATGATTAAAATCATACATAAGGGTTGTTAGAGTTAATACATTTGCTTTTTGTTGGAGAATTATGACTATTTTTGAAATAAAAAATGCTTTCTAAAACATGTGAATATGCCGTTAGGGCAACTTTAGTAATTGCAGCAGAAACGGATCAAGGTAATCGAATCAGTTTGCGAGAAATTGCACGTAAGATTGATTCACCTGAGTCGTTTACGGCTAAAATTTTACAAAAATTAGCCCGAAACAATATAGTTGATTCCCTGAAAGGAAATGGCGGTGGTTTTTTTGTTTCTAAAGAAAAACTTATTCAGGTTACATTAAGTGATATTATTTTAGCCATTGATGGAGAAGCTATTTTTAAAAGATGTAGTTTAGGTTTAAATGATTGTTCAGAAATTAAACCATGCCCGTTTCACAATCAATATAAACCTATTCGTGAGCAATTAAAATTAGCTTTAGATTCTACATCGTTAGCCGATTTAGTTAGTGGTTTAGTTTCTCATTCCACCTTTTTAAAAACATAAAAAAAATTTTAATTGCAAATAAGATAAAAAAGTCCTATTTAAATGAATGTATCGACTTTACAACAAAAAATTACAGCCTTAAAGCAAACAAAAAAAGCAATACTATTAGCTCATTATTATCAGGTTCCTGAGATTCAGGAAATTGCAGATTTTGTGGGTGATAGTCTTGAACTTTCCAGAAAAGCAGCTTCAACAGAAGCAGAAATTATTGTATTTGCCGGTGTTTATTTTATGGCAGAAACGGCAAAAATTCTAAATCCGTCAAAAAAAGTAATCGTTCCTGATGTAAATGCAGGATGTTCATTGTCTGATGGTTGTCCGCCCGATAAATTTGAAGAATTTCTTAAAAATTATCCCAATCACGTGGTCGTGACATACATCAATTGTTCGGCAGAAATTAAAACCCTGAGTGATTATGTTTGCACTTCTTCCAATGCTATAAAAGTAATTAGCACAATACCTGAAGAACAAAAAATTGTTTTTGCACCGGATAGGAATTTAGGGAATTTTCTTATCAAAGAAACCGGTCGGGATATGGTTTTATGGGAAGGTTCTTGTGTGGTACACGAAGCATTTTCGTTGGAAAAACTAATTCGTTTACACCAAAAAAATCCTGATGCAGTTATAGTTGCTCATCCTGAATCAGAAGCTCATATTTTGCGAACAGCACACTATATTGGATCTACTTCCGGAATGATTAACTATATAAAATCTTCACCCAAAACAAAATTTATTATAGCTACTGAACATGGAATTTTGTATAAAATGCAACAAGAAGTTCCAGATAAAATACTCATTCCTGCACCTTCCAAAGAAGATAATACTTGTGCCTGTAGTGAATGTGCATTTATGAAAATGAATACGTTAGAAAAAATTTATACTTGTCTTTTAGACGAATCACCTGAAGTTTTTTTAGAACAAGAAATAATCACTAAAGCACAACACCCCATTCAACGAATGCTTCAAATTTAGACCCATGAAAACATGTGATGTATTAATTTCGGGCACTGGAATAGCAGGACTTTCCATAGCCATTCATTTAATTGAACTACAACCTGATTTACAAATTATTGTGTTGTCTAAAAACGATGCACGATTAACCAATACTTCCTTGGCTCAAGGAGGAATTGCTGCGGTTTGTAACCGACTTACCGATAGTTTTGAGCAACATATTCAAGACACGTTAGCAGCAGGTAGAGGAAAATGCAATACCAAAGTGGTAGAAATGGTGATTAAACAAGCACCGCAACGATTGAATGCATTAATCAAATGGGGAGCGGTATTCGATACCGAAAAAGATGGTCAGCTTGCTTTGGCCTTGGAAGGTGGTCATACTCAAAACCGCGTGGTGCATTACAAAGATCAAACCGGTTGGCATATCCAAGATGTTTTGTGGAATAGAATTAAGAATGAGGCAAACATCGAAGTGATTCCAAATGCATTTTGTGTTGATGTTATCACCAATAGGGATTCTGATGAAAATGAAGCCATTGGAATGTCGTATATGTTGGAATCACAATCAGAATTGAAAATTATTTATGCTAAAACAACGGTTCTTGCTACCGGAGGATGTGGTCAATTGTTTGCATTTACTTCCAATTCAACGATAGCCACCGGTGATGGAGTAGCTATGGCTTTTAGAGCAGGAGCAACAATTACCGATATGCAATATATTCAATATCATCCCACAGCATTGTATGAAAAAGGTAAAAGTAATTTGTTTCTGATTTCAGAAGCTGTAAGAGGTTTTGGCGGTTATGTGGTTAACTCACATGGTAAACGATTTTTATTTAATTCTGATAGTAGAGGAGAATTAGCGACTAGAGATATCGTTACAGCCGCCATTTTTGAGGAATTGAAGCACTCAGCTGAATCCTTTGTGTATTTAGACCTTCGTCATTTAAATCAAGACGAATTTAAAGATCATTTTCCTACCATTTATGAACGATTTATATCATCAGGTCTTCATCCTGAAAAGGACTTAGTACCCATTGTTCCTGTTGCTCATTATCAATGTGGAGGAATTGCGGTAAATGAATACGGACAAACTTCTGTGAAAAATTTATATGCATTAGGTGAATGTTCGTGTACAGGATTACATGGTGCCAATCGCTTGGCTTCTAATTCTTTGTTGGAAGCTTTGGTCTATTCGTTTAATGCCGCTCAACAAATAGTTACCTCAATTTACGGGATTGAACAAAAGTTTTCATGTACCCAATTGATTGAATTTGAATCCCCCGTAATCATTGATTCTGCTATTTTGAATGAACTTAAAGAGCAAGTGAGAAGCATTATGACCTACCAAGTTTTACAGGGTAGTCAAGAAGATAAAATGAAAGTTTTAACACAGTTGATTAAAATTCATACCGATTTAATGGAGTGTGTAGATTATTATTACCGTTGCCAAAATTGTTGTGAATTAGAGAACATGTTGCAAACTGCGATGATTATCGTGAATCAATCGTCCATTGCCTTGCATTTAGAAACAAACAAAAAAAATGAATATGCCTATAGTTGCTAAGTTTTATTCGTTTTCCCCCCTAAAAATATTTATTACATTAAGTGTTTTATTTCTTTTATTTTCTTTTTCTCTTTATCTGAAACCTCATAGAAATAAAGAGCTTCGAAATTTATCTACACAAAAACAAGTGTCTGCAGGAAAAGAAGTTTGGCAACGAAACAATTGCCATACTTGTCATCAAATGTATGGATTAGGTGGTTATTTGGGACCGGATTTAACCAATATTATGTCTAAGCCGGGAAGGACAGATGCTTATATAAAAGGAATTATTACAAGTGGAGTCAAGCAAATGCCGGCTTTTCAGTTATCGGATAAAGAGTTGACAGATTTATTGTTTTTTTTAAAAGCGATGAATGAAACCGGAACTGCTAATCCTACCGATTATCAAATTAATATAAATGGTACTTATACGTTGAAAAAGTAAAATGAAAACAAGTTATTGGTTAATGCGTTTTGCGTTAGCACTTTTATTGTTAGGAATGTTTTTTGGTCATCTTGCCTCAGAGTCTTACCGTTTTACAGATGCAACTCAAGGAATATTACCTTTTCATGTGTTACGCCCCTTACATGTTAGCTCTGCATATTTTGGAATAATTATTGGTGGATTAGCTTGTGTATCACTTGCTTTATTTGAAATTTTTCCTAATCTGAAACTATCAAAATGGCTAAAAATTCACTTGCTTTTGTGGCTTATTTCTATTTGTGGAATATTTTACAGTTATTTTACAAAAGATTTCTCCGGCAGAGAATATTGGGAGTTTAATCCTATCTGGGCTTTACCCATTTTTCTTTCGTTTGTCATTTTTTTATTTTTCATTTTGAAAAATTTGTTAACCGAAAAAAAATGGCCCTCTTATTATTGGATGTGGTTTACCGGAATTGTGTTCTTCCTTTTTGTTTTTTTAGAGAATTATTTGTGGATATTTCCTTATTTTAAAAATGATTTGATTTCTGATTTAACGCTACAATGGAAAGTAAATGGTTCAATTGTTGGTGCTGTAAATCAGCTTTTGTATGGATTCTCGCTTTATATGATGACAAAAATAAGTGGTAATTCGGAAATGGCTCACAAAAAAATAGCCTTTGCCTTATATTTTCTTGGTCTATTCAATTTGATGTTTAATTGGGGGCATCATATTTATTTAGTTCCCACTAGTCGATTTATCCATCATTTGTCTTATATCGTTAGTATGACAGAGTGGATTATCTTTATAAAAATAATCATAGATTGGAAAAAGCAACTTTCTGAGTCCAAAAAATATTATTACTTTTTCCCTTATCGTTTCATCATGGCTTCTGAATATTGGGTGGCCATTAACTTATTTTTAGCTTTGCTACTATCAATTCCGGCGGTTAATCTTTTTACTCACGGAACCCACATTACAGTAGCTCATGCCATGGGCACTACAATCGGGATCAACATGATGATTATTTTGGCAGGGGCGTTTTATTACATTGCACCTCCACTTTTAAATAAATTAACTAGGATTACTTTAAATACACTTTTTTGGCTTGTACAATCTTTATTGTTTCTTTTTATATTAGTTTTAGTTATTATGGGTGTTAAAAAGAGTATTTGGCAGTTTAGCGATTCCTCTATAACGTTTTCTCAACATCAAGATAGTTTATCGTTTATCATTGTTGTTTTTATTGTATTGGGTGCCCTTTTGTTCTTTAGTTTGGCTGGAATTCTCCTTTTTTTAATGCAACAATCTTTTATTAAAAAATCTAAATCATAAAAAATAGTTATTTTTTTTACTGATGATATGAATTAATAATTACCTTTGCTAACCAAATGGTTAAACTTAATAGTTAGTTCAATGACAACAGAAGAAAAAATATTTGAAGCCGCCTTTAAAGTATTTCAAAACAAAGGCTTTATGGGAGCAAGAATGCAAGAGATTGCAGATGAAGCAGGAATAAACAAAGCAATGTTACATTACTTTTTTAGGAGTAAAGAAAAACTTTTTGAAGCCGTTTTTATGAAAGCTTTTGGCAAATTAGCCCCTCAAATTAATGAGATATTCAATTCAGACGATGATCTATTTGAAAAAATAAGGAAATTTACTGCCAGTTATATCACCTTTGTGATTGAGTATCCTTTTCTGCCTCAGTTTATTATTCAGGAAATGAACAACAATCCTGATTTTGTTGAAAAATTTCTCAAAGAAGAACAACGACCGAACCCCATAAAATTGGTAAAACAAATTGAAAGAGCAATTGAATTGGGAGAAATAATGCCCCTATCTCCAAAGCAACTTTTATTAGACATTTTCTCAATGACCGTTTTTCCATTTGCTGCTCAAACTTTAGTGAAAGGAATCATTGCTATTTCTGACGATGAATTTATAGCGTTAATGGAAGCTCGGAAAGTGCATATTTCCACTCAAATTATCAATGCAATTCAGAAAGGATGAAAAAATTAATTTTTAGTATAATAATCTTGTTTGGGCAAGATTTTAGGGCTCAGGAGCAATTGACACTTGAAAAATGCTATGCGTTGGTTGAAAAAAACTATCCACTAGCCAAACAAAACAATCTGCTCCAAAATCAATCGGAATTAGAAGCAATAGTTTTAGCAAAGGATAAATTACCAAAAATTTCATTCCATGCTCAAGCTAGTTATCAATCGGATGTTACACAAGTACCGTTTTCTATGCCCAATGTAACAATTGAGCCGTTAAATAAAGATCAATACAGAGCTACCCTCGATATTAATCAATTGATTTATAATGGCGGAACTATTAAGGCTCAAACGCAACTTAAAGCAACTCAAATTAAATCGCAACAGCAAGTAGCTATCGTAAATATATATCAATTAAAAAGCCAGGTTAATCAATACTACTTTGGGCTATTACTTTCGCAAGAAAGGCAGGAATTATTGCAAGCTAAAAAAGTTCTACTTGAAGAGAAAAGTAAGGAGATTCAAACTGCTGTTAAATTTGGAGCGGTTTTACCGGCCTCAGAACAAGTGATTGAAGCTGAAATAATCAACATCAATCAACAGTTAAGTGATATTACTCTTGAACAAATGAAACTTTGGAAGAATTTAGAACTCTTGTCCGGACAAGTTTTTCATCCAACCACCATTTTATCCCAACCAACACATTTTGAGACAGAAAGAAGTGGAATTCGACCTGAATTAGTCTTGTATGATTTGCAAAATCAACAAGTTGAAGCTGCTCAAAAAGTGATTGAAACTACCCATGCCCCAAAGCTAAACGCTTTTCTTCAAGGTGGCTACGGAAATCCGGCGTTAAACATGTTAAATAATTCATTTGAAACATTTTATATGACTGGCTTACGGTTAAATTGGACTTTGTTTGAATGGAATAAAACAAAAAAAGAAAAAGAGGTACTAGAATTATCCAAACAAATCATTTTAACAGAAAAAGAAACGTTTGAAGTCAATCAAAATCGTCAATTGAATGAATACAATTTTGAAATCGAAAAAATAAATGCACAATTGAAATCAGATTTAGAAATTATTCAATTACGTGAAAAAATTGTACGCTCGGCAGAAGCTCAAATGAAGAATGGTGTGATCACTTCATCAGACTATTTGAATGAGGTAACACATTTATTTGAATCAAAAATTAATGAAAAAACGCACCATATTCAATTACTTTTAGCTAAAGCAAACTACCAAATCATAAGCGGAATTTAAAACATCAACCATGAAAAAAAAAATAATCCCATTTACAGCATTTCTACTAATTATAAGTTGCCAAAAAAATAATGAAAAAGCGGATGCTTACGGAAATTTTGAAGCCACTGAAATCATTGTTTCTTCTGAATCCAACGGTAAAATTGAATTTTTAAATGTAGAGGAAGGAATTCAACTTAAAAAAGGAACACTTGTTGGGTTAGTCGATACCTTACAACTGCATTATAATAAAGAACAATTAAAAGCCACTATTGAAACCGTTCAAGCAAAATCAGCTGCTGTTCTATCAGAAATTAGTGTTTTAAATGAACAATTAAAAACTGCTAAAATAGAACAAACCCGAATTAAAAATATGTTTGCAGAAAATGCAGCTACAAAACGACAAGTGGACGAGATTGAAGGAAAAGTGAAAGTCATTGAAAAACAAATTGGCAGTGTGCAAACTCAAAACGCTCCCATTTTAAATGAAATAAAATCGTTAAAAGTTCAAATTGACAAAATAGACGATCAGATAAAAAAAGCTACTATTATTAATCCATTAGAAGGCACAGTTTTGACAAAGTATGCAGAACCATCTGAAATCACTTCATTTGGAAAACCACTTTATAAAATAGCTAATTTACATGAAATGGAATTACGCGTGTATTTTACTGAAACGCAATTAGCACAATTGAAAATTGGACAAAAAGTTAACGTTTCGATTGATGCTGAACAAGGAATAAAAACCTATGATGGCACAATCACATGGATAAGTGCTCAGGCAGAATTTACGCCAAAAGTCATTCAAACGAGAGAAGAAAGAGCCAATTTAGTTTATGCAGTAAAAGTAGCGGTTAAAAATGAAGGAAGTATAAAAATAGGGATGCCTGCGGAGGTCAGGCTAACAAATTAATAATTATGAAAAAAATACTATTTCTAGCAATTGTTTTAATTGCAATGGGTTGTAAATCAACAAAAACTAATTTAAAATCAAACAGTATGAACCTTAAAAATTTGCATACAGAAAATAAGGCAGTAGCTACTCAACTGCTTTTTGAGCTTACACAAGGCAAAGTAGTTTCCTTACAGATAGCCAAGAATGAACAGTTAAAAGAGCATGTTACCACAATTCCGGCATTGTTGCTGTGTGTATCAGGTGATGCCACTTACAATGAAGAAACCGGTGAAAAAATACATTTGACATCTGGGGATTATGTTAAAATTCCGGTTAATGTAAAACATTGGGTTGACGCTCACGAGTTAACTAATTTTTTGTTAATTAAGTAACTATTTATCTTTAAGGGTTAAGACCATGAGTATTTCTGTTCAGAATATTTCGAAATCGTATAAAAACATTCCAGCACTTCAAAACATTACTTTGGAGGTAAATGAAGGGGAACTTTTTGGTTTAATTGGACCAGACGGAGCCGGAAAAACAACTCTTTTCCGATTATTGACCACCTTGTTATTACCAAACGAAGGAAGTGCAACAGTAGCTAATTACAACATTTTGAAACAAGTGAAAGAAATACGCAATGCTGTGGGGTACATGCCCGGAAAATTCTCGCTGTATCAGGATTTAACTATCTCGGAAAACTTAGCCTTTTTTGCAACTATTTTCGGTACTACGATTGAAGAAAATTATGATTTAATTGAAGATATATATGTGCAAATAGAACCTTTTAAAAACCGAAAAGCAGGTGCGTTATCAGGTGGAATGAAACAAAAACTAGCCCTTTGTTGTGCTTTAATACACAAACCAAAAGTTTTGTTTCTGGATGAACCCACAACGGGTGTAGATCCTGTCTCCAGAAAAGAATTTTGGGAAATGCTTAAACGACTGAAGCAGAAAGGTATTACCATTCTAGTTTCTACACCTTATATGGATGAGGCCACATTATGTGACCGAATCGCACTCATTCAAGAGGGGAAAATCCTTAAAATTGATACACCACAGGGAATTGTTGATGCTTATCAAAAAACCATTTATGAGGTTACCAGTAACCAAATGCACCTACTGATTGAAGATTTAAAACATTTTCCATCGTATTACAGTGTTTTTGCTTTCGGAGAATTTGTTCATTATATTGATTTGAACAATTTTTTTGATAGTGAAACTTTGCGTAACTATTTGAAGGCAAAAGGACATCAAAGTATCATCCTTCAAAAAACAACCCCTACTATAGAAGATATTTTTATGGATTTATAAACCCATTTTACATGAACAATCTTTCGGAAAAAATTATAGTCGTAGAAAACCTTACCAAGCAATTTGGCCACTTTACTGCTGTTAAAGGAATCAACTTTCACGTAAACAAAGGAGAAATATTTGGTTTTTTAGGGGCAAATGGTGCAGGAAAGACAACAGCTATGAAGATGTTGATAGGAATTTCAAATCCTACTAATGGTAGAGCAAATGTAGCCGGTTTTGATGTGCACACACAAAGCGAAAAAGTGAAACAAAATATTGGTTATATGAGTCAGAAATTTTCGATGTACGACGATTTAACAGTGAAAGAAAATATTACTTTTTTTGGTGGAATTTACGGATTATCACGAAAACAAATCAACAGTAAGACGGAGGTGTTAATTCAAACATTGCAATTGGGTGATATTGCCCAAAAAAAGGTTGGCGACTTACCTTTGGGGTGGAAACAAAAATTGGCATTTTCTGTAGCTATGCTACATGAACCTAAAATTGTTTTTTTAGATGAACCTACCGGAGGAGTAGACCCCATCACCCGCAGACAATTTTGGGAATTGATTTATGCTGAAGCTCACAAGGGTACTACTATTTTTGTAACGACACACTATATGGATGAGGCAGAATATTGTGACCGCGTATCGATTATGGTTGATGGTGTGATTGAAGCCTTGGATACCCCGAAAAACTTAAAAAATCAATTTCAAGTTAGTACGATGAATGAAGTATTTTTAAAGCTAGCCCGAAACATAGAATAACAAAATAAAAAGGAAGATGAAACGATTTTTAGGTTTTATTAAAAAGGAATTCTATCATATTTTTAGAGATAAACGCTCGTTGTTTATTCTTTTTGGTATGCCTATTGCCCAAATTTTGCTGTTTGGATTTGCCATTACCAATGAAATTAATAATGTAGAGATTGCTATTTTGGATTATTCGAAAGATACTGAATCACAAAAAATTATTCAAAAGATTAAAGCTTCTCCTTATTTTCATGTGGCAAATGAAATTGCGAATGAAAAAGCGATTGAAAGCGAGTTTAAAATAGGAAAAATAAAAGCCGTTTTACTCTTTGAAAAAGATTTTGCAAAAAAATTACAAACCGAAATGAAAGCTACGGTTCAAGTCATTACAGATGCTACTGAACCTAATATTGCCAATACGATAGCAAACTATACTCAATCGATTATTCAAAACCATCAAAGTCAAAAAAGTACAGTTCAAAAAAATACTACTGGGGTTGTCATACAAAGCCGTATGTTGTATAATCCTGAATTAAAAAGCGTCTTTAATTTTGTTCCGGGTGTTATGACCGTTATTTTGATGTTGGTTTCTGCCATGATGACCTCTATTTCAATTACAAGAGAAAAAGAATTGGGCACTATGGAAATTTTATTGGTATCCCCTTTAAAGCCTTTTCAAGTTATCTTGGGTAAAGTGTTTCCTTATATTTTTCTTTCTGTAATCAATGCCATCGTTATTGTTTCAATGGGTTATTTTATTTTTGGAATGCCAATTAAAGGGAGTATTTTATTGTTAGCCGTCGAGAGTATTTTATTTATTATTACAGCCCTTTCATTAGGGATATTCATTTCTACCATTTCCAACACCCAACAAACAGCCATGATGATTTCGTTGATGGGATTGATGTTGCCGGTTATCATATTATCAGGTTTTATTTTTCCCATTGCTTCGATGCCATTACCTATGCAAGTCATCAGTAACATTATTCCTGCGAAATGGTTTATTATTATTGTAAAGTCGATAATGTTAAAAGGTGTTGGTTTAGAATACATCCTCAAAGAAACATTAATTTTAGTGGGAATGACCATTCTTTTTATTGGTTTAAGTATTAAAAATTACAAAACTCGTTTGGAGTAAATAATCGCACCATGAAAATCATTCTATTCATCATACAAAAAGAATTCAAACAGATATTTAGGGATAAAAGTATGCTTCGTTTACTCTTTATACTACCAATTTTACAACTTTTAATTCTTTCTAATGCGGCTACTTTTGATGTCAAAAACATTCGGGTAACCATTGTTGATTATAGTAATTCATCCTCTTCAAGAACTTTGATTGAAAAAATAAATGCAAATGCTTATTTTACTGATGCAGTGTTTGTTTCCACAACACAAGCCGGTATTGAGCGGTTAAATAGCGGTAAAACCGATGTGGTGATAGAAATTCCTATCCCGTTTGAAAAACAACTTCAAAATGAGACTACCACTCAAATTCAGGTTTTAATTAATGCTATTGATGGAGCAACTGCGGGAGTTCAAAATGTATATCTTTCGCAAATTGTTCAGCAGTTCAATCAGCAAATTCAGTTGGAAAACAAACATATTGTAAATAATCAAATTATGCCTAATCGAATTGAAACTATTCCCTCGTTTTGGTATAATTCAACACTTAATTATAAAACTTTTATGGTCCCGGGAATCTTAGTCTTGTTGATTACGATGTTAACATTATTCCTCTCGTCAATGAATATTGTGCGAGAAAAAGAATTGGGTACTTTAGAGCAAATCAACGTTACTCCGATAAAAAAATATCAATTTATTATTGGCAAATTATTTCCTTTTTGGATTATAGGGCTTATAATTTTAACTATAGGCTTACTAATTTCTAAAATTGTTTTCAATGTACCTATGTTGGGAAACATTGTATTGGTTTATTTTTTTACTTCTATATATTTATTGCTCATTTTAGGCTTTGGCTTATTTCTTTCTAATCATACCGAAACCCAACAGCAAGCCATGTTTATTGCTTGGTTTTTCATTGTTATCTTTATTCTAATGAGTGGTTTGTTTACGCCAATTGAAAGCATGCCAAAATGGGCACAAAACGTGACCTTATTCAATCCGATTCGCTATTTTGTTGAATTTATACGAATGGTTCTACTCAAAGGAGCCGGACTTCAAGAAGTTTTGCCAAATCTAGGGATAATAACTCTTTTTGCAATTGTCGTAAATGGTTTAGCCGTTTGGAGTTATAAAAAGACAAACTGATATTAGAGACTGAAATTTAAATTTATGTAAATATTTCTACCCATTCGCGGTATATTATTCCAGTCGGTGAAGGTAGAATAATAGGTGTCAAATAGGTTTTCAACTCCTGCATTCACCAATAGTTTTTGTGAATACCATTTAAAAGTATAACCCACAGATAAGTTTAAGATAGCATAATCCGGTGTTCTATTTTCCCCATAAAAAGGACTATAATTGGTTTGAGTCGCATTTCCAAATACATTTAATTCCGTTTGAAATCTATTCTTTTTATATTGTATTTGACTTTGGTATTGCAAAGGGCTAATAAAGGGTAAATTTCGTTTTTCTGCATCTTTTCCATAACTGTATTGCAATTTAGTATTCCATGAATAATAATCGTTAAATCGATAATCAAATTGAAATGAAGAATGAATTAAATTGGCAAAAGATAGTTGTTCGTAAATTTTGACTCCGCTTGCCCCAATAGTCATAGGAATAAGATTGTCGTCTGGTATTCCGATGATATAGTCCGGAAGATAAAATGCAGAAAAAGTAATGCCTGTTTTAATTTTTTCAGTTTTGTACCGAATATCAAAATTCCCTTCCACAGATTTTTCGTTGGAAAGATTGGGATTTCCTATATAATCAAACAAATCAAAACTATTAAAGATATAAAACGCATAGCCTTCTGTTACCGATGGAGCTCGTTCACCATAGCCGGAGCCCACTGAAAAAAACCAATCTTTTACTTGATGTTTGTATTGCAGCGAAATACTCTTTAAAAATCGATTTTGTTGGTCTGCCATTTCAGGATAAAAGATTTGTAAACTTTCCAATCCAAATTCGTTAGCTACTTTATTTTGATGAAAGCCAAACGAACCATTTATTTTTAGTGAGTTATGGCAAGAAAGTTCAATTTCATCTTCTAAATATAAACCATTATAAAGGGTTCTAACATCCGGCCAAGTGTACATGAACATCGCATTTTCATCAGGGTCACTTGGATACATGGTCATTTCGGCAATAGAACGATTGTAAAAGCCATTCACATTAAATAGTAGATGGTGCTTATCTTTTTTTGTTTTTCCTTTGGAATAATAACCATACGTATCGCTCCAACCCGGCATATCCATTCGAATGGGAACATTTGGTCGTTTGGAATCGTCCATAAAATGGGTAATCGTATTATAGTATAATTTGTTTTCCCAATGGTTGAGGAGTCCCGACTTTGGTGCGACTTCATATTTAAATGATGTAATTAGTGCACGAGCAAGCGAAATATCCATGGGCAAAGCCGGATAACCCACATCATTGGCTTCATCAAAAATAACCGAACCTTCAATCAATTTATTTTGAAATTGATAACCGGAAATGACAGAAGCATTCCATTTTTGAAATTGAGAATACTTTATTTCTTGACTATTTCCAGCTTTATAATTATCAGCTTTTCGATAGGTTACATTCGCATCGGCATAAAAAGAACTATCTTTGAAGTGCACCATTCCGCCTATAATACGTTGCTTGTTGTTGAATTCAAAGCCACTACTTAAACTACCCGACCAGCCCAGTTCGGAATATGTGCTTCGAAGTCGTTTCAAATCCAAAGAGCCACCAATGGTTGGTCCGTGACAACTTCCTTCTTGCCCCGATGAAATAGTTGCTTCCGAAAGATTGGATATTTCTACATAAGAAGTCACCGGATCCATTTTATCGGTACAAGCACTAAATATCCGCATGCCGTCAATGGTGACAATCGTTCGTTCGGTTGCCATATTATTAATCATGGGTTCCCAAGCATAGCCCCCTCGTTTGATCATATCAATTCTGCCTGATTGTTGCAAATATTCCTCTAAACTTGCTAGGGGTTTTGCTTGTTTTTGATTTACTTGAGTTGGTTTACCTATTAGAATCACTTCACTGAGATTTACAGGTAAAATGCTATCTTTCACTTGCTCTTGAGTCCAACTAATGGTTGAAATCAATAGCATTGTTGAAACAATAAATTGCTTTTTCATGAGTAAGAGAAAAAGGCCAAAAATTTAGATAACTTTTGGCCGTTACTATTTTATTTAGAATTCTATTTCAAAGAAGATACTACTGGATTCAGTAGTTTCAGTAACTACCTCCCCTTTTAACACTTCATCAGAAGCATTTAGTAATTGCAAATTAATTTTCCAATATCCGGTCATTGTTAAGGATACTTTGCCGTGGTAAAATTCATCAGAATCAGATTGTGTTAAATCTAGATTATTTGGTGAACCATGGTTTCCCATACTCGGCATTCTGGGGTCAATTTTAAGGGTATAATTGTTTACTACCGGAAAGTTCATCATGTTTTCCATTTTATACACCCCAACGGTCATGTCATTTAGGGCCACTTTTGGGTTTCTGGGATCAATCAATGCAACAATGTAACGTACGTTGTCTGTTCCCATAAATGAGCTAACTACTCTTTTTTCGGTGGCTGGAACATCTACAACATCCGTAACAGTATAGTTTGTTTCATTTATAGAATAATCAATTTTTAAGTCCCAATATTCCGTCTCATTTTGGGGCATTTGAAAAACAATATATCCTTTGTATAAGGTTTCTTTATCGGTTTCTTTTTCAACTGTAGAATAGGGACACGAATGATTCATCATGGTCATGTGCATCATTGGCATCCATTCAATTGTTGCGTTTTGAATGTAGTTGTTTGTTGTTTTGTCTTTAATTCTAAGTGAAATCTCATTGTAACCTTGTTGGGTTGTTCCTGTAGAGGTGTATAACTCGATAATATGAGTGTCATTGGTAAATTCTTTGACTTTAATTATACCGTCTAATTCGTTAACGGGTGTTGAATCATCATCAGAAGAACAAGATGTAATTAATGCTAGAGCAAAAAGGAAGAATATTTTATAAAGTTTCATTGTAAATTTAATTTGAGTTATAGGAATAAGAACCATAAGCCCATTACAACAATGAGTTGGAATTCACCGATTGAAATCGGCTTATGGTAAAAATAAGATACTAGTATTTTGTGGATTATAAATTAATCCGTTTAGAAATTTTAAAATACGCAAGGGAAGATTACACAGTGGGCGGGTGAAAAATGCCGGTACTATGTAATCGAAAGTATAGTTTTGAATAAGCAATAGAAACCTTTTGTTTTTCAACGTACAGTTTGTTGAATTTGAATTCAGAAAGGGTTTCTAAAAATAGTAAATCTAAAATAACTATGTTTTTTGATTCTTGTGAGGCTGGAATGTTTTCTTTAGAAGCTTTAGCTAATTCAGCTTTTAAATGACATTTACCATTACATTTCAATTCCGGTTTTGCCTTGTTTTCACATAATTCTTTTAAGATATAATCATAATTCACCACATAATTCAAAACCGGGAATACGGGTTTGAAGAAAAAGATGAAGGAGAATATGATAATAAAATATTTCAAAACCAACTATTATTTATGACGCAAAGATAATGGTTAAAAAAAGTTGATTTATATGATTGCAATCATAAAATTTAGAATAATTAGTTAGGAAATTTGTGTCATAATTTAAACTTATACTAATATGAACAAAATGTATGCACTAGCAATTGGTTTGCTTTTATTCATTTCATGTGGAAAAGATAAAACCAATGCAGGAGAGGATTTTTCAAAGTCTTCTTCATCAGAATCTTCAACAGAATCGTCTGCAACAGATGCTTCTACTTATGATCCAAAACGAGGTGAAGGGAAATTTACTTCTGTAGATTTAGGAGACGGCTTAGATGTAGCCATGGCAGCAAATGGTGAAAAAGTGGCGGGTGTTAAATGTATGTCTTGCCATAAATTGACAGATGAACGATTGGTTGGACCAGGTTGGAAGGGAGTTACAGAACGTAGAACTCCGGAATGGATTATGAATTTTTCAACGAATCCCGACCCGATGATTGACAAAGATCCTGAATTACAGGCTCAATTGGAACTATGTTTGGTGCGTATGCCTAATCAAGCTCTAACCGATGATGAAGCCCGACATATTTTGGAATACATGCGTCAAAATGACGGTGTGAAGTAGTTTTAATAAACTAATTATGAATATAAATCGAAAGTATATGAAAACAAATTTTTTAAAAATAACTTCAGCTGTAGTTTTTGTTGCTGCTTTTATGGGATCCTGTAAACCCAAAAACACTAGTGATACAGTAAGTGGTGATGCTGCCCAAAAAGCATATGTAGCACCCGGGAAATATGATGAATTTTACAACTTTGTTTCCGGAGGTTTCAGCGGGCAATTAAGTGTGTACGGACTTCCGAGTGGAAGATTGTTTAGAGTAATTCCTGTTTTTTCAGTTGACCCTGAAAAAGGTTGGGGATATAGTGAAGAAACCAAACCGATGTTAAATACGTCACATGGTTTTGTGCCTTGGGATGATTTGCATCATACCGAAATGTCTCAAACAAATGGAGAAATAGATGGTAGATGGGTTTTTGGTAATGCCAATAATACGCCTCGAATTGCTCGAATTGATTTGAAAACATTTAAAACCGCTGAAATTATTGAGTTACCAAACAGTGGTGGTAATCACTCTTCTCCGTTTATTACGGAAAACACCGAATATGTGGTTGCCGGTACTCGTTTTAGCGTACCTGGCGATTATGAAAATGGAGATGTACCAATTAACACGTACAAAGACAATTACAAAGGACATATTAGTTTTGTAAAAGTGGGTAAAGAGGGTGAGATGGATATCGCTTTTCAAATTATGACTCCCGGTGTAAACTTTGACTTATCGCATGCCGGTAAAGGCAAATCACACGGTTGGTTCTTCTTTTCGTGCTATAATACGGAACAAGCCAATACTTTATTAGAAGTTAATGCTTCACAAAAAGACAAAGATTTTATCATGGCTGTGAATTGGAAAAAAGCGGAAGAGTATGTAAAAGCCGGTAAAGGAAAAAAACAAAAAGTACGTTATGCCCATAACACTTGGGATGATGCTACCCATTCAGCAAAATCTGAAATTAAAACAGAAGTTTTAGTATTAGATGCTTCCGAGTTAAAAGATATTTGTTACATGATTCCATGTCCTAAATCTCCTCATGGCTGTGATGTGGATCCAACAGGTGAATATATTGTAGGTTCGGGGAAACTAGCGGCTTTAATTCCTGTATTTAGTTATGATAAATTGCAAACCGCAATCAAAAATAAATCATTTGAGGGTGATTATGGTGGAATTCCGGTTGTAAAATATGAAGCAGCCTTACATGGAGAAGTGCAAAAACCAGGTTTAGGACCTTTGCATACCGAATTTGACGGTAAAGGAAATGCTTATACAACTTTCTTCGTTTCATCTGAAGTAGTGAAATGGGATATTAAATCACTAAAAGTATTAGATAGAGTTCCTACTTATTATTCAGTGGGTCACTTATGTATTCCGGGTGGTGATAGTAAAAAACCATTTGGTAAATATTTAGTAGCGTACAACAAAATTACGAAAGACCGTTATTTACCAACCGGCCCTGAGTTGTGCCAGAGTGCTCAAATTTATGACATCAGTGGTGATAAAATGCAGTTGATTTTAGATTTCCCAACTATTGGAGAGCCTCATTATGCTCAAGCTGCACCAGCCGATTTAATTCGAAACAACGGACAATATAAATTCTATAAACTAGAGGAAAACAAACATCCGTATGCTGCCAAAGGTGAAAAAGAAGCTAAAGTAGTGCGTGAAGGTAATAAAGTACATGTATACATGACTTCGATGCGTTCGCACTTTGCTCCCGATAATATTGAAGGTGTATTCTTAGGTGATGAAGTATATTTCCACGTCACCAATTTAGAACAAGATTGGGATGTGCCTCACGGATTTGCTGTTAAAGGTGCCGATAATGGTGAACTTTTAATCATGCCGGGTGAAACCACAACCTTAAAATGGGTTCCGGACAGAGTGGGAACATTCCCATTCTATTGTACGGACTTCTGTAGTGCGTTACATCAAGAAATGCAAGGGTATATTCGTGTATCTCCAAAAGGTTCAAATGTGCCTTTACAATTTAGCTTAGGTACAAACTTACCGGCTAGTAAATAATAACTCAAAGGGAGCATCTGTTTCTGGACGCTCCCTTAATTCAAAAAATATGAAAACAGTAAAAATATCTTTACTCTCAAAAGTGTTACTTTTGATTGTAACTGGTTTGTTTTTGGGTTCTCTCTATTTTCCAATGTGGCAGATTGATTTAGATGCCCCTCAATATCCTGAAGGTTTAAATTTAAAATTGTATGCAAACAAAATTGGTGGCGATGTAGAAATTATTAACGGCCTCAACCATTACATTGGTATGGCTACTTTACATACCGAAAACTTTATAGAATTTAAAATTCTACCCTACATTATTGGTTTTTTTGGACTTTTTGCCTTAGTATCGGTTTTGATTGCCAAGAGAAAATTTGTATTAGCATTATTTGCTTCTTTTATACTTTTTACCATTCTCGCAGGTGTCGATTTTTATCGATGGAACTACGAATACGGCCACAACTTGGATCCTAATGCAGCGATTAAAGTTCCCGGAATGTCTTATCAACCACCATTAATTGGGTATAAACAATTATTAAATTTTGGTGCCTATTCGGTTCCCGATATTGGCGGATGGATGTTAATTGGTAGTGGTTTGTTAATTTTTATTGTGCTGACATTGGAATTCAAATGGTACAAAAGATTTATGAAACCAAAAGCTACCTTATTACTAATTCCTGTTTTTTTACTAACAGCTTGTGGAAGTAATGAGCCCAAACCTATTAAATTAAATGTGGATGCTTGTGAATTTTGTAAAATGCCCATTTCTGACGGAAAATTTGGTGCTGAGATTCAAACCCAAAAGGGACGTTTTTATGCATTCGATGACATTTCTTGTTTAGTAAAATACTGTGAAGAAAATGAATCTACAAAGGTCAAAAGTTATTACGTGCATGACTACACTCAAAATAATCAACTGATTGATGCCACAACTGCCTTTTACATTTCTGGAGGTGACATCAATAGTCCCATGAATGGCAACATTGCTGCATTTTCAACACAGGCTGACGCTCAAATTTTTGGTGATAAACTAAAAGCAAAAGCAATTAAATGGAATGAAATTTTAAAATAAAAACTCTATTAATGCGACTACTTTTCATTTTCTTTCTTTGTACTTTTTCGCTACAAGCTCAAAAACTTGAAGTTGGAGCAAACAAACCGTACAGAACCATCAAACAAGCATTGAATGCATCAAATGATGGCGATACAGTTTTGGTTCATAAAGGTATTTACAAAGAAGGAAACATTCGTATTGATAAGAAGATTGTTTTCCTGGGAAAAGATTTTCCGGTTTTAGACGGACAGAAAAAAGTAGAAGTCCTCTCGATTCATGCGGATAGTGTGATTGTGAAAGGATTTAGAGTAATTAATTCCGGATTTGCAGCTTTAGAAGATCCTTGCGGAATTAAAGTCTATAATAAATCGTTTGTGGTTATAGAAGGAAATCAATTGGATGATAATTTCTTTGGTATTTACATCCAAAACGGAAGAAACTGTATTGTTAAAAACAACACGATTATTGCTTACGGCAAAGAAGAACAACAAATCGGAAACGGTATTCATGCATGGAAAAGTAATGATTTACAAATCATTGGAAACTCTGTCAAAGGTCATCGTGACGGTATCTATTTTGAATTTGTGTATGATTCTGTCATTTGGAGAAACATCGCAACAAATAACATTCGATACGGATTGCATTTTATGTTCTCATCTAATGATTCCTACATCACAAATATTTTCAGAAATAATGGGGCTGGAGTAGCCGTCATGTTTTCTAAAAATGTAACAATGATTAATAATTATTTTGATGAAAATTGGGGAGCTTCCTCGTACGGACTTTTATTAAAAGAGATTTCAGATAGTTATATCTATACCAATTATTTTAAAAACAACACATCAGGTATTTACATGGAAGGAACCAACCGTATCAAAATTGAAAAAAATGTTTTTGAAGGTAATGGTTGGGCCATGAAAATTCAAGCCAGTTGTATGGATAATGAAATTGTAAATAATAATTTTCAAGGCAATACTTTCGACATGGGAACCAATGGAAGTTTAGTTTTAAATACGTTTAACAATAATTATTGGGATAAATACGAAGGCTATGATATTAATAGAGATGGATTGGGCGATGTTCCCTATCATCCGCTTAGTTTATTTGCGGTTTTGGTTGAAAAAAATCCTTCAGCAATGTTACTGTTTCGTAGCTTTATGATTACGTTGTTAGATAAATCAGAAAAAGTATTACCGAGTATTACACCCGATAATTTTGTAGATAAAGCACCACTGATGAAGCCCCTGAAATTATGATAGAAATAAAAAATTTAACTAAAACATTCGGAAAGTTAAACGTGCTACAGAATGTTTCACTTTCCTGTAAAAAGGGTGAATGTATTGCATTGATTGGTCCAAATGGTTGTGGAAAAACCACCTTAATAAAAACCATTTTAGGGATGGTTTTACCGGACACTGGTTCCATAAAATTCAATAAAAAAAGTATTGTTAAAGAATATTTATACCGTTCATCGATTGGCTACATGCCTCAAATTGGTAGATATCCTGATACAATGACCATTGGTGGTGTGATTGAAATGATTAAAGCCATTCGTAATACCAATCAAGAATTGGATGAAGAATTATGGCACAGTTTCGAGTTAGATAAAATGGCGGATAAGCAAATGCGAACGCTTTCCGGCGGAACCACCCAAAAAGTAAGTGCAACGTTGGCTTTTTTATTCAATCCAGAGGTGTTGATTCTCGACGAACCTACAGCCGGTTTAGATCCGTTGGCTTCTGAAATTTTAAAAGATAAAATCATCAAAGAAAAGGAAAAAGGAAAATTGATTTTAATTACGTCGCACTTGCTGAGTGAGTTAGACGATTTGGTTACAGAGATTGTTTTTATGCAAGAAGGGAACATTCATTTTCATAAAAAAGTAGATGATTTGAAAATGGAAACCAATGAAACGAAAATCTCCAAAGCCATTGCAAGTATTTTAAAACAGAAAAAATGAATAGAATCATCAAAATCATATTAACCGACATCTTAAAAAACAAAATTGTTTTAGTTTATACCATTGTTTTAAGTCTGTTGTCATGGAGTGCTTTTGGCTTAGAAGATAATAGTGCCAAAGGACTTTTAACCATATTAAATGTCATTCTATTTACGGTTCCACTCGTGTCAATTTTATTCACCACTATCTATTTATACAATAGTTCCGAGTTTATAGAATTACTATTAAGTCAGCCCATTAAACGAAACAAAATCTGGCAAAGTTTATTTTTTGGTTTGAGTGCCTCGATGGTATTGGCTTTTTTTATTGGAGCGGGAATTCCACTGTTAATCAATGCCCCGAATGCTGTTGGATTGATGATGATTTTAATTGGATGTTTGATTTCGGTTGTGTTTATTGCGTTGGCTTTTTTATGTTCCATTCTTACGCGTGACAAAGCAAAAGGTATTGGATTTGCCATCTTAACCTGGTTGTATTTTGCGTTACTTTTTGATGGATTAGTATTGTTTTTATTGTTTCAATTGTCTGAATATCCTATTGAAAAGGCTATGGTTGCCGTAACAGCGTTAAGTCCGATAGATTTAGCCCGAATTCAAATATTATTGCATTTAGATGTTTCTGCGATGATGGGTTACACCGGAGCTATTTTTAAAGATTTTTTCGGAACAACAGTAGGACTTTTTGCTTCCTTCGGGTTATTGCTTCTTTGGGTAATCATTCCGTTTTATTTATCCTTGCGAAAATTCATCCGAAAAGATTTATAATCACCAAATTTAAAGTACGATGAGAAAAGATATAAAAAATCGAAGTGACATCATCCGATTAGTGGATGCTTTTTATGATAAAATTAAAACCGATCAAGTAATCGGTTTTATATTTAATGATGTTGCCCAAGTGAATTGGGAAGATCATTTGCCTAAAATGTATGATTTTTGGGATAATGTTTTGTTTTTTACCGGAAACTTTGACGGAAATCCAATGCAAAAACATAAAGAATTGCACAACAAATGTCCGTTAACCCATGCTCATTTTAATCATTGGAATGAAGTTTTCAGACAAACGGTAGATGAACTTTTTGTAGGGGAAAAAGCCGAAGAAATCAAAGATAGAGCGAAAAATATTTCAGATGTGATTATGTATAAAACCATACAATAATTAAAAAAAAGTTAAATATAAGTTGATTATGATTGAGGTCATAAACAAAGGAAATGTATCACTTTATCTTTGACGTATAATTAAAAAATCACATTCAATGAATACATTAGAACAATTAACAGTAGGCGAATATGTTGCCAACGACTTCAGAACGGCAGCTTTGTTTTCTAAATACGGCATCGATTTTTGTTGCAAAGGCAACAGAACTTTGGAAGAAGTTTGTGCAAAAAAAGACATCAATCCGACAGATTTAGAAAATGAAATCCAAGCGATTTTAGAAACTAAAAGCGATCATGCAATTGATTTTAAATCATGGTCACCTTCCTTACTAATAGAATATATTGTTGAAAAACATCATTCGTATGTGGAAGAAAAAACACCTTTGATACTACAATTTTTGGATAAACTATGCAAAGTGCATGGTGAGCGTCATCCGGAACTTTTTGAAATTAATTCTTTATTCAAATTAAGTGCCGGTGATTTAGCTCAACACATGAAAAAAGAAGAATTAATTCTTTTCCCTTTTATTCAAAAAATGGTGAAAGCTCAAAAAGAAAATCAATCCATTCAAGAACCTCATTTTGGTACCGTTGAAAATCCAATCGCCATGATGCAAGACGAGCATACCGTTGAAGGCGAACGTTTTGCAACGATTGCAACCTTAACTGATGGATTTACACCTCCGGAAGATGCTTGTTCAACATACAGAGTAGCCTTTCAAATGTTGAAAGAGTTTGAGCAAGATTTACACAAACACATACACTTGGAAAACAATATTTTATTTCCAAAAGCGATTGAATTACAAGCAAACTTTGTTTAGATTATATTAAAAATCTACTCTTACTAACCCGTTAAATTTAAACATGACTGCTAAAAAGGTAGTCATTTTAATTTTAGGAGGAAATAGAATAGAATTGAGTTTAATCTAAAGGTTTTAAGTATTTTCAATAATCCTCTTTCTTTGATTTTAGTGGATAATTATTTACTATTGTAAAAAATAAATTATGTTTTCAAAATCTTGCGAATACGCTATAAAAGCGGTTATTTTTATTGCCAATAATTCTTTGTTGAATAGAAAAGTTGGATTTGTTGACATCGCAAAAGAAATTGATTCCCCGGAAGCGTTTACCGCAAAAATTTTACAAAAACTCTCTAAAGAGGGTATTATTCAATCGGTTAGAGGTGTGAATGGAGGTTTTTATATACCAATTAAGTTGATTAATAAAATCAATTTAGCTCAAGTAGTTTATTCCATTGATGGAGAAAAAGTTTTTAATAGTTGCGGTTTAGGAATGAAAAGGTGCAATGAAATACATCCTTGTCCGTTACATCAAAAATTTAAAACTATTCGCAATGATTTGCGTCAAATGCTTGAAACCACTAGTTTGGAAGAACTTGCGATGGGATTAAAATCGGGCGAAACCTTCTTGAAAAATATTTAAAAAAAGCGTGAGTACGACACATCACGCTTTTTTGAATTAATAATTAAATAAGAAAAATAAGTATATTATTTGGGTAATAAAACGTCTCCAATTACATGAATAATTCCATTAGAGGTTGGAATACTGGCTACAATTTCTGAGCCATTTACAAATGTTTTATCTCCCTCCTTGGTAATTTTAACTTTTCCACCAAAGACCATATCAAATTCTTGACCGTCTTGCATATATTCTGTTTTTAAAGAACCAACGTAAGTATGATACCCCAAGATATTTTCCAAATCTCCTTTTTTATCCGGTTTTAATAAACCCTCTACTGTTCCTTCAGGAAGTTTATCAAAAGCAGCATTGGTTGGAGCAAAGACTGTAAAAGGTCCGGCATTGCTTAACGAAGTAACTAAGCCGGCAGCTTGAACTGCAGCAACCAATGTAGTATGGTCTTTACTTCCTGAAGCCACCTGAACAATATTCGGATTAGAGGTTTCATCTACGACTCCTTCTTGTCCTACACTTAAGTCTACTCCATTTTCTGGAGCAGTAGATTGAGGAGTTTCACTGTTCTCTTTACAACTTAATACCAGCATAGACCCGGTAATAAAGAGAAGTTGAATTGTTTTTTTCATAATTAAGTTTCTTTAAAATTTCTGAATCAAAGTTCACATATTTAACAAAGAAATTTTATGAGTGAAATCATAAGAATGTACTTTTTTTAGACTTTTTTTCTATTAAAGTACACCATTCCGAAAATTCCAGTAAAAAGAATAATTGATACTATAAATAGCAACTCATTAGCATAAGGAATAAGCACATATTTAATGGAAAAGATTCCTTGAAGAGCTAAAATTAACTCGTTTAAAAATATTCCTACAATAAAAAGTACTAAAAAAAATACTGTTTTTGAAGTTCGATATACCAAATCATTGGTATATAGATAGGCTAACAAAAATCCGCTAATGATTGCTAATAGAACTAAATGAAGATAAGCAATCACAATGGATCTGAATCCAAAAGCTAATTTACTGATAGCCGGAAAAACAGAACCGAATTGTAATACTAATTTTAGTGTTACGCAAAAGGCAATTCCAATAAAGAGAATTTTTAAAAATCCAGCGATGCGAGGGTTTAATTTAAAAATTGTAAATGATAATTTTACTAATTTAAACCATGCAATCAATTGAATTACAGCAGAAATTACTGCGAGTGCGTAAACCCAAGCCGGTAGTTTTAACCATAAAACCGATAACAAATAGGCAGGAATACAACTCCAAGCAAATAATTGAAAAACCGTTTTGTTTTCTTTGGTATTCTTTAAATCAGCAGGAATTAAACTGACAAACAATCCCGTGCAAGCAAACCAAAACCAACCGTTGTATTGAAAATGCAGATAGAAGTAAATAGACGATAAATATAAATCTTGTGGCACATTTTTAGTAGCCATCATATATGCCAAAGCAAAAGTCCCAATAGAAGAAAGAACTCCAAAATACAATGCAGCCAAAAACCATTTTTTGCTCCATGAACTTGACGGAATTTCTTTTGCGTCTTTGTAAAACAAAATGGCAAACCAAACAAAGACAAAAATACTCAAGGTTGAAAACAGAATGGAAACAAAACCATATCCTTGGATAATGAAGCTTACGAGCATTACATAAGCTCCAATAATATTAATCCAAAAAAGGGTGTTATATTTTAAAATTTTTACTTCGGATGTATATTTGGATAAATAATTTACCATTAAAACCATCAGCAATTGCGTAACCCATCCGGCAAATGCAAAATGTGAATGAGCGTGTTGAATATTCTTTTGAGCTATAAAAGGCAATTCAAAAGCAATTTTATAACGCATTAAAACCCCAAGTAAAGCAACAACAAATAAACTAAATAATGATATTTTAATCCAATGTGTTAAGTTTAGTTTTTTCATTAAAAATATAATTTATGTTTTTCGATGCTCACTTTTTTAGATTTGTTCATCTCTGAAAGAGTTCTTATGACCGTTTCAACTCTCAATCCGGTAAAATCTGCAATTTCTTGTCGAGTATATGGTATAAATACTTTTTCAGTAGAACTTAATTTATTTTGCTTTTTATAATTTTCTAAAAAACATTTAATCCGATGTTCTGGATTTTGATTAATGATTTGTTTAAATGTTATGGTTTTATTATAAATGCGTTGTGCCAATAATTCTAAGAACGAGAGTTTTACTGAAGGATAATCTTCTAAAATTCTCATTAATTTTTCTTTTGATAATTTTATAATTACACTATCATGTAATGCAATTGCTGAAGTTGGATAAACTTCATTAATAAACAAAGGAGGTTCTCCAAAACTATTTCCTTTTCCATATGTACCTTGCGTAAACTCTTTGCCTTCTTCATTTGAATTGTACATTCTTACTGCACCTTCGATTATTTGATAATAGAATAAAGCTCTATCATCTTCATAAAAAATAATATCATTTTTTTTATATTTTTTTGCAACCGCTCCCCAAGTGAAAAGTAAATCCAAATCGATTTGCATGACAAGTTTAATTAGAGATACAAAGGTCTTTAATTGTGGTTTTATAAATTATGACATTTATCATAATCAAAGAAATATGAATTCAAATTAAAAAAGCCGAAATTAACTAAATTTTAAAAAACGTCTGGTATAATAAGATTTGTATTTATCACCTATTTCGAATTCACAAACTTGAGATAGAACAAAATTATTCATTCATCAAAGATTAAAATTCGAATAGAGTCATGTAATTAATCAAAAAAAATAGAGATTTTATGTAAAGATTATATTTTGCCCAACGGTTTAAATAAAATTTACCATTTACAATATGATTTGGAATTATATTTCAATTTTTACTTTACGATTGATTTTGTTTAAAAAATCAATGTATTCGTGTAGTTCATACTGCAAATTCCGGTCAAATTGACCACCCAATTCCGATTTAAAGTGACCACCTGATTTCGGTTGAAAGTGACCACCCAATTCCGGTTCAAATTGACCACCTCGATTTTTCACCTAAAATTACTTTTTTTCATGTGTTAGTTTCTATTCAAAAATAGTTAAAAAAATTAATCTTTATTAATGGTTTTTTTCTTCCGCATCGATTCACCCAATAGTTCGATTCTGTGTGAATGATGTATCAAACGATCCAAGATAGCATCGGCGATTGTTTTTTCTCCAATAATGTCATACCAACCTTGTACCGGTATCTGTGAAGTAACGATAATTGAACCGTTATTGTGCCTGTCTTCAATGATTTCTAAGAGTGTAATTCGGTTTTGACTATCGAGAGCTTGGAGACCAAAATCGTCTAAAATAATTACATCTTGTTTTTCTATTTTGGCGAGTTCACGCAAATACGAGCCGTCTGCTTTGGCCATTTTTAACTTGGCAAAAAGTTTTGAAGTATTAAAATAACTAACCTTATAACCTTGTATACAGGCCTGATAACCCAGTGCCGTACCTAAAAAACTTTTACCGACACCGGTGCTTCCGGTGATTAAAACGTTTTGATTTTTCTCTACAAAATCACATTCTGCCAATCGAAAAACAAGAGTACGGTCCAGATTCCGAGATTCATCAAAATGGATATTTTCAATGTTTGACTTGTAATGGAACCGGGCGTTTTTAATGCTTCGCTCAATGCGTCTGTTATGCCTTTCATCCCATTCGGCATCAATAATCATTGACACAAATTGGTCAATGGTGTAATGGTCTGTTTTACCGCTTTCTAATGCGGTTTTAAAAGCACTATGCATGCCATAGAGCTTCATTTGTTTCATTTTGCTTTCTGTTGCTTGATTCATAGGTAATGGTTTTAAATTATTCATAATAGTTTTTGCCTCTAATGTTTTGGTGTTCAGGTAAGTCTTGATTCAAGTCTTTATCTTCATCAATAGAGTCTAAATTGTTTTCCAAAATGTTTTGTATGGTTTTAAAGTTGTAAATCTTAAAATCAAGAGCTCTTTTGCAAGCATTGATTAATCGTATTCTGCCCACTTTTTTCTCGAACGTCAGAACTCCTAAACAACTCTTGAAAGCCTGTTCAGGGTGGTTTCTGTTCTCTATGATTTTAATGATAAACTCACCCACACAAGGGTCGATACTGTTTGCCCAATCAATAAAACGAGTAGCACTCCAATCAGCTACAAACTGATGCGTACTGGCTAAATGTTCCGCATTGGTGGTGTATACATAAGCCTTATTACTTCTTTGATGTATAGCAATACGATTGTATTTGTAATACACTTCAACTACTGATTGCGTATACAAAAGCTTTACTTTTTTACGGATGTATTGATAGGGAACACTATAATAGTTTTTATCCTGACTGTTTAATACATGTCCGTTTTGCATAACCGTAGCAAAAGAATGATACTTGATTTGAAAACGTTCTAGTGGCAATGGACGCAGTTTGTCCTTCTCGTCTTCAAGGAAGAGTTCGTAGCGAGAATAAGGTCGTCCGGTGAGTTTTTTACGATTATGAAGATCTAATAATTCCCAAATAGCTTCATTCAATTGCTCTAAATTAAAAAATGTTCTGTTTTTAAGATGCACATAAATTCTTCGGTATAAAATCTTAACTGCTCCTTCAACCAATGATTTATCTCTTGGTTTGTAAACCCTAGCAGGTAGTATGGTAGTTTCATAATGTTCTGCTAAATCAGCTAAAGTTTCATTAATCGTTGGTTCAAAACGACTACTTTTTATGACTGCCGATTTTAAATTGTCAGGAACAATCGCAGCTGGAGTTCCACCAAAATAACGCATGGCGTTTTCAACAGAATTTACAAAATCTTCCTTCTGTTGACTCATCGAGCCTTCTCCATAGGTGTATTGGCTGGCACCAAGAATCGCTACAAAAAACTCAACTTCTTTTATTTCTCCGGTATTCTCATCAACGATAGAAAGTTTTTTCCCGGCATAATCCACATACATCTTATCTCCGGATTTATGTTGAATATGCATCACCGGATTCACACGATTACTCCAGTTTTTAAAGTGAACTCTAAATTGTGAGCTCCGCACTCCATCAGGGTTTGCGGCAAAGTACAGTTCCCACTGCTGTTGAACAGTTGCCCCAACGCTCTTGAGTTGTCGCTCCATTTGTGGAAAAAAGCTATAAAGCTTCTCTAGCTTAGGATTGACTTGTTCTGCAGTGTTTCCAACGAAAATAGCTTCTAGTTCAGCATCTGTCTTCTCAGCGATATAATCAAGTCTGTAGCCCGATACTTTAAACAAAGAAATATACTTCTTTACCGTGTTTCTGGAAAGTGAAAGGTACTTACTGATAAATAAATTACTCTTGCCGTTACAATGAAATTTAATGACTTTTCTTATCTTACTCATGTCTGTTATTTTATTTGCCATAATTCGTTTTTCAACGAATTTAGGTGGCTAACAGCATGAAAAAAAGTAGTATTTTTCGGTGGTCAATTTCAACCGGAAAGTGGTGGTCAATTTGACCCGAAATTAGGTGGTCATTTTGAATCGGAATCGGTGGTCAATTTGCTCCGGAATTAGGTGGTCAATTTGACCGTTTTTTCCACCTTATCTATTCCGCATCCAAGAGCAATGGAAATCAAAGACGACATTGCATTTTTTCAAGCAGTAAAAGCTCGCCTTGTAAAATTTGAAGGGAATGGAAACGGTAAATCAGACATTGAAATTGAAACAGCTATCAAACAAATAGTAGATGAAGCCATAAGTTCAGATATAGTAATGGATATTTTTGAAGCTGCTGGTATGGAAAAACCAGACATTTCAATCTTATCTGATGAATTTCTTTTAGAAGTTAAAGGAATGAAGCATCAAAATTTGGCTTTAGAGCTTTTAAAGAAATTACTCAATGACGAAATAAAAACACGTTCAAAAACCAATTTAGTAAAGAGTAAAAAGTTATTGGAAATGTTGGAAGGTGCAATAAAACGCTATCAAAACAACTTGCTGACAACGGCAGAAATTATTCAAGAACTCATAAACATTGCAAAAGAAATTAAAGAAGCGGACAAAGAAGGCGAACGACTTGGATTAACAAAAGACGAAGTTGCTTTTTACAATGCTTTAGAAGTAAACGACAGTGCAGTTATGGTTCTGGGTGACGACCAACTCAAAGAAATTGCAAGAGAAATTACGGACAAAGTAAGAGCAAACGCAACTATTGACTGGACAATTAGAGAAAGTGCAAGAGCAAGACTTATGGTAATTGTAAAGCGGACATTGACAAAGTGGGGTTATCCGCCAGACAAACAAGCCAAAGCAATTGAGACAGTTTTAAAACAAGCAGAATTAATGGCTGATTTTTTTACAAAGGATTGATAATTTGTATTTCAATATAAATGATTTTAATAATTGACTTCTGATATAAATAAAATCTTTAATTGAGACTTGAGCATTCATGATTATTGATTTTTTATTAAAATAATATTTTAAAAACACAAACAACGTGGGGATAATGTGGGGATAATTAGCAAATAAAAAACCCTAACTAATTGATTTTCAATCGTTAGGGTTTTAATTTTGCGGAGAAAGAGGGATTCGAACCCCCGGACCTGTTACAGTCAACAGTTTTCAAGACTGCCGCAATCGACCACTCTGCCATTTCTCCAATAAATCACAACCATTTTCTGATTGCGAGTGCAAATATAGAACGATTTTTGGTTTAAACAAACCTTTTTTTATTAAAAAACTTTACTATTTAAAAAGTATGAACTAAACGTTTCATTTTCTACGATTTAGAAGAACAGAAAATTTTTGAAGGCACTAAAATAGTGGATTAATACTTAACATATTCCATAATTTCGAGTCCATAACCAATCATTCCAACTCGCTTAGTCTGTTCGGAATTGGAGAGTAATCTAATTTTGGAAATATCCAAATCATGAAGAATTTGTGCTCCAATACCAAAGTCCTTTGCATCCATCTTAATTGGAGGAGCTTTCATTTGTCCTTCTTCCTGTAAAGTTTTTAATTCGCCAATGCGGTTAAGCAATTCTATCGAAGGTATTTCCTGATTGATAAAAATGATGGCACCTTTTCCTTCCTCATTGATGCGATTGAACATATTTTCCAAACGTTTCTCCGAATTATTAGTGAGAGTCTCTAAAATATCATTGTTCACTTGTTTTGAATTAATACGAGTTAAAACAGCATCTCCATTATTCCAACTTCCTTTTGTTAAAGCCAAATGCACTTGTTTATTAGTTGTTTGCAAATAAGCTCTCATGCGAAATGCTCCAAAACGGGTGTTGATTTCAAAATCTTCTTTTTTCTGAATCAAACTGTCATGTTGCATTCGGTAAGCCACTAAATCTTCAATTGAAACTAATTTGAGATTAAATTTTTTGGCAACTTCTACCAATTCCGGTAAACGAGACATTGAACCGTCTTCATTCATAATTTCACATATAACACCCGCTGGTGTAAAACCGGCAAGTCTGGCGAAATCTATGGCAGCTTCAGTGTGACCGGTTCTTCGTAAAACACCACCTTGTTTAGCAATGAGAGGAAAAATATGTCCGGGTCTAGCTAAATCAAAAGGTTTGGTGTTTTCATCAACCAAAGCTAAAATTGTTTTTGCACGATCGGCTGCTGAAATCCCCGTAGTTACTCCATGTCCTTTTAAATCAACTGACACAGTGAATGCCGTTTCCATGTGGTCGGTATTGTTGCTAACCATGGTGCGAAGTTCTAATTCTTGACAACGTTTTTCTGTTAATGGAGCACAAATGAGTCCACGGCCATGTGTTGCCATAAAATTGATCATTTCAGGTGTTACTTTTTCGGCGGCAGCCAAAAAATCGCCTTCATTTTCTCTATCTTCATCATCCACCACTATGATAATTTTTCCTTGTCGGATATCTTCTATGGCTTCTTCAATTGTATTTAGTTGTATTTTTTGAGACATAAATTTTTTGAGATTTATTCTGTTTTTCGCTTATTAAATAATTTATGAAAGGGTTGTAAAATTAAATTCATATTGACTAATCCTATATCATTCGTAGCCCTGTAAGTTAACAAAACAGCAAAAGGTGTTAATAAAATGGATGACATCCATGCCCCTAAAAAAGGTGTAATTCCATTTTCTTGGGCTAATTTTTTACCAAATACATTAATAAAATGGTAGACAATAAATATAACCATAGCAAACACAATCGGTAATCCCAAACCTCCTTTTCGGATGATGGCACCAATGGGAGCTCCAATAAAAAACATTAGCAAACAAGCATAGGCAATGACAAATTTATCATACAGAGCTAGCCAATGATTGTTTATATTTTTTATTTTTCCTTGAAGGTCAAAAGAAGAACCTTCTATGGAAAATTTAATATTTGAAACATTAGCCTTGGCATTATCATAAACGGTTATAATTTGATTGGGTTGTACAATTGACATTAAATCTGTCAAAAGTGTGTCTTTTAATGTATTGTTTTTTTGGGTAGTCCGTAAGTTTGTTAAACGTTGTTGCGTATTTTCAGTGTAGGAAACAATATCTTTTTTATAGTTGCCCTCAAGCGAATCTAATGTGTATTTTAATTCATTAACATTCAGCATGTTGTTCGTATTTGTGATTTGATCAGTATCTAAATTTGATTTCTGTAATGGAGCTAAATCAAAATTAATAATATACTTTTTAAACGAACTTTTGGCAAAAGGGACTTTATTCTTTTCGGTATAATTTTTAACCGGAACTTCTTCATAGTAATTTCCATCAAATAAAATTAATTGAAGAAAATTTGAATTTTCATTGCTGATTAATTCTCCTCGCTTGGCTTTAATCACCACATTCGTACCAACTCCAAGATTCGACAGTTTGTGAATTGTCACATCGCGTAATAAATTGTCATTATCACCATACTTATCGGCAACTTTTATCGTATAACTTCCAACGTTACTAAATTGACCTTCGGCAATCGCCATCGAAGGCTTTTGTTGTACAATACTTTTTCGAAGGTTAATGAATTTATATTCGGCCTGAGGAATAATGTTATTAGCAAATAAAAAAGCTATGAAACTTAATCCTAAAATAAAAATAGCCAATGAATGCATAGCACGTTTTAATGATATACCGGATGATTTCATTGCAGCAAACTCATAATTTTCAGCAAAATTACCAAAAGTCATGATGGAAGCCAGTAATACAGAAAGTGGCAAAACCAGAGGTACAACTTTGGGAGAATAAAAGGCTAAAAACTTGAAAATTAAATAGGAGTCTAAATCTTTTCCTGCTAAATCGGCTATAAAAAGCCATATTCCTTGAAGAATAAAGATAAAAAAGAGGATAACAAATACCGTAGCAAATGTACTTAAAAAGGAAGACAGTATATAGCGATCAAGAATTTTCACCGTAAAAATTAGTCTATTCTATTGATGTAGTAATTTTTATATTTACTCTCGTCAAAGGTAAACTGATTTTTCGATAATGGCTGATTGGTTTTGAAAGAATTAACAGTGAGCGTTGTTTTGGTTCCTTTTTTACCCACTTCAATCAAGTTGTAAATGTGTTTGGTTTGCACATCAATACCCAAAAGTATCTCTTTTCGTTGATCTTTTGAACTAATTGGGACTAACTTGATGTATTGAATTTTTCTTCCTTTTATATTTTGAGTAATATCCCAGTAATATTTATAACCTTGATTGAAAAAAGTCAACATTTTCGAAGGTGTAATTGCATTTTCATCCTTTTCATCCACGTTAGAAATTGTCACTTCTTCGTCTTCCGGTACCACGGTGTATGTTTTTTTACCATCAAATATCTTGGTAGTTCCCATAAAATTTAGATAGTATAAATTTCCTTTTAAAATCACACTCCCTTTACTATCTTGATTGATGTTTTCTTTACTGTTTTGAAGACTGTATTTAAAATCGATGGTAATGTTTTCATAACTTTTGACTCTTGCTGTCACTTCATCTAATAATTCTTTTGCTTTTTTATCTTGTGCTTGCATTGTAAATACAGATAAAAATAGAATTGAAATCCAGATAAATTTTTTCATTTTAAGCGTTGTTTTGTTCGTTGTTAAAAAATTCGTTTAACGAATTCAAATCAGGAATATTTACTGATCGAGCTTTACTTCCTTCAAAAGGGCCAACAATACCGGCTGCTTCCAATTGATCAATCAATCGTCCGGCTCGGTTGTAGCCTAATTTTAATTTACGTTGCAAGAGTGAAGCAGAACCTTGTTGTGCGGTTACAATCACTTCAGCAGCTTCCCTAAACATTGAATCACGTTCGGATATATCCATATCAAGCATTGTGCCATTTTCCTCACCAACATACTCAGGTAGTAAATAAGCATTCGGATAGGCTTTTTGTGAACCAATAAATTCAGTAATACGTTCTACTTCCGGTGTATCCACAAAAGCACATTGCACACGAACCAAATCATTTCCATTGGTATAAAGCATATCTCCACGACCAATTAACTGATCGGCTCCTTGTGTATCTAAAATTGTGCGTGAATCAATTTTAGAGGTTACTCTAAATGCAATTCGAGCCGGGAAGTTGGCTTTAATTAAACCGGTTATTACATTCACTGAAGGTCGTTGTGTGGCAATAATCAAATGTATTCCAATCGCACGGGCCAATTGAGCTAATCGGGCAATAGGAGTTTCTACTTCTTTACCGGCGGTCATAATCAAATCTGCAAATTCATCTACTACCAAAATAATATAAGGCAAAAAGCGATGACCATCATTTGGATTTAATTTTCTGGACTTGAATTTTTCATTATATTCTTTGATATTTCGAACCATAGCCTCTTTTAACAAAGAATACCGGTTGTCCATTTCTATACAAAGTGAATTCAACGTATTGATTACTTTATTGTTATCTGTGATAATGGCATCTTCAGTATCCGGTAATTTAGCCAAATAATGACGCTCAATTTTATTGAAAAGCGTAAGCTCAACTTTTTTGGGATCCACCAACACAAATTTTACTTCAGCCGGATGTTTTTTGTACAATAAGGAAGTCAGCACCGCATTCAATCCTACCGATTTTCCTTGACCGGTAGCTCCAGCCATTAATAGGTGAGGCATCTTCGCTAAATCCACTACAAACGTTTCATTAGAAATGGTTTTCCCTAATGCAATCGGCAATTCCATTTCTGCTTCTTGAAATCGTGTTGAACCAATAACGGATTTCATTGGAACCATTGTTGGATTTTTGTTAGGTACTTCAATCCCAATTGTACCTTTTCCGGGTATTGGAGCAATGATTCGAATACCCAAAGCAGAAAGCGATAAGGCAATGTCGTCCTCTAAACTTTTAATTTTTGAAATACGAATACCGGCTTCGGGTACAATTTCATATAAAGTAACCGATGGGCCAACCGTAGCTTTGATTTGAGCAATGTCTATTTTATAGTTACGAAGCGTTTCAAGGATGCGGTTTTTGTTTTCTTCTAACTCTTCTTGATTGATAGTGATACTACTGGCTCCATAATCTTTCAGTAAATCTAAGGTTGGAAATTTGTACTTAGACAATTCTAAGGTAGGATCAAATTCCCCAAAATCAGCCACTAATCTTTCGGCTAAATTTTCTTCAATTTGTTCTTCTTCAGGAGCTTTTTCAATTACAAAATGCTCATCATTAGTCTGAATGATTTCCGGTTCTCTTGATACAGGTTGCGGATTTGGTTCAAGTACTTTGACCTTTGGTTCTAAATTAATTTCTGAAGCATTTTCAATGGTTGGCTTCAGAGAATCTTTGTTTATTTCAAAAGTTGAAACCGGTTTTTTGATTGAAATTACACCTTCTTCCGGAATTTCATCTGAATTTTTATTTTCGATAGGTTGATCAAATGGACTGTTAGCAGCCGCTTCTTCTAAATCTTCTTTGATTTCTTTTTTCTTTCTTTCAAATAATTTTTGAAAAGTTTCCGGTGATACATTTACTTTAAAAATCAAATAAATTAAAAAACTGAAAACCAAAACCAACAGTGTTCCTGGTTTTCCCATAAAATCTTGGATATAGGAATTCATCTCAAACCCAACAATTCCACCTAACTCCGGAATATATTCAGAAAAGAATCCAAACATCAACGAAAAATTGACCATAGCAAATAAATCCCAAAACCATAAATCCTTTAATTTTTTTAAAGGAAGACTCAGGATCATGTAGATTCCGGACATAAACAAGAGTCGAACGAGTAGGAAAGAGGCTATTCCAAATCCTTGGTATAAGAATAAATCAGCTAAATAGGCTCCCACTTTTCCTAACCAATTCTTTACATCTACGGAACGATTGCCAATGCTGTTAACAGCACTTTGATCTTCTTGCCAATAAATAAAAAAGGAAACCATCGAGAGAAACAAAGCCACTGAAAAAAGCACCAAAAAACAGCCAAACAAAAAACGATGTTGTTTGGTGAATTTGAAAATTTTTTTTGGTTCAGATTTTGAATCTGCTTCTTTTTTGGAAGAACCTGTCGAAGATGTTTTAGCCATTAACTTCGTTATAATTGGTTGTAAAATTAACTATTTTAAAACTATTTTCATTTTAATTTATAATGTAAGGAACGTAAATTATCATTCCTATTACTATTGCCGTTAGAGCAGCAAAAAAAACAGCACCTGCAGCAATATCTTTGATAAAACCTATTTTTTCATGATAATCAGGATGAACAAAATCAGCAACTTTTTCAACGGCTGTATTTAATCCTTCAATGGATAACACCAAACCGATACAAAGGGTTTGAATTAACCATTCGTTTTTAGAAATATCAAAATAAAATCCGGCAATGCTTATGAGAATTCCTAAAGAAAATTGAATCATCACACTGTGTTCAGTAACTAACAGTTTATAAACACCTTTTAAAGCATAAACAACACTTTTTAAACGTCCTTTGATAAAGCTATTATCTTTTTGAAATTCCATGATGCGTTATAAAACGGCCAATGCCATTTCATAATTTGGTTCTTGAGCTATTTCAGGAACTTGTTCTGCATGGGTAATAACACCATTTTCATCCACGACAATAACAACTCTGGAATGAAGTCCAGCCAATGGTCCGTCTGTAATTGTCAAACCATAATTTTCACCAAAACTTCCGTTTTTAAAATCGGATAAATTTTCAACGTTCTCAATGCCTTCTGCACCACAAAAACGTTTTTGAGCAAAAGGTAAATCACGTGAAATGCACAACACTTTTGTGTTATCCAAAGTTGATGCTTTCTGATTGAATGTTCTCACTGAGGTAGCACAAACTCCGGTATCGATACTGGGGAAGATGTTTAAAACTAATCTGCTACCAGCAAAATCAGCTAAAGAAGCAACTGATAAATCGGTTTTTACTAATTGAAAATCAGGTGCTTTAGAACCAACTTTTGGTAATTCTCCGCTGGTATGAATAGGATTTCCTCCTAAGGTTATTGTTGCCATTTTTTTTAATTTTTTAAAGATTTCAAAAATAGGAATTATTTAGTTAGAATTGTTTACAAAACTAAAAAAATACTGCCTTTATTGCATGTTTTTATAAAGCTTATCAAAAGAAATTAATTCTTAATCTTCATCATTTTTAAGCGAACTATTTTTTTATAAAAAAAGTTTAAAAGTCTAAAGATGAAGAATAAGTATTATAATTTGCCTCTTAGTTGTTTAATTTTAATATTAAACGCAGCAAACAACAAAGTCATAAACGGACTGATGATGTTGAAAAAAGCATAGGGTAAATAAGACCAAGTGGATACACCCAGCACACCGGATTGATAAGCTCCACATGTATTCCAAGGAATTAATACAGAAGTTACTGTTCCGGAATCTTCCAACGTTCTACTCAAATTCTCCGGAGCAAGTCCTTTATCTTGATAAGCTTTAGCAAACATTTTTCCTGGCACAACGATGGCTAAATATTGATCAGAAGCAGTAAGGTTTAATGCTAAACAACTGGCAACCGTACTCGCAAATAAACCAAATGTAGTGTGAAATAATTTCAATAATGAATCGGTAATTCGGGTTAATGCACCAATCGCCTCCATCACACCGCCAAAAACCATGGCACAAAGAATTAACCAAATAGTATTAAGCATGCCAAACATACCTTTAGAAGAAAATAATTTTGCTAAAACAGTATTTGAACTTTCAATTGAAGTTTCAACCGTAATGGCATTCATCACACCTTTATAGCCTGAGAAAAAAGATAGATTAGTACTTCCGCCTAGCTTAGCTACTAATTCAGGTTGAAAAATTAAAGCGAAAACTCCTCCTAGTAAAGTTCCAATTAGCAAAGCAATTAAAGGTTCTGTTTTTTTTATAATCAATAATATAACAACACCGGGAACTAAAAATAACCAAGGAGAAATATGGAACGTTTTTTGAATTGAGTTCAACGTTTCAGAATTGTCACCGGATCCATTAGTGGATTGAGTTAATCCGAGAAAGATAAATATAATTAAAGTCAAAATCATAGTTGGAACTGTCGTCAATGTCATATAGCGAATGTGCGTAAACAAATCGGTTCCTGCCATCGCTGGGGCAAGGTTAGTGGTATCTGATAAAGGTGAAAGTTTATCACCAAAATAAGCTCCGGAAACAACAGCTCCGGCCACCATTCCCAATGGCATTCCAATCGTGCTTCCAATACCAATTAAAGCTATTCCGACAGTTGCAGAAGTTGTCCACGAACTACCCGTAGCAACTGAAATAACAGCACAAATAACAACACAAGCAGGTAAAAATATAGCCGGATGAAGAATTTGAAGTCCGTAATAAATCATCGTTGGAATGACGCCACTGATCAACCATGTTCCGGAAAGTGCTCCAACCATCAATAAAATGAGAATAGCACCGGAAGTCGACTTGACATTTTTAGAAATGTCTTCCATCATGGCTCCATACGAAACTTTGTTTCTAAAGCCTACGATGGCTGCAATAGCTGCACCAATAATTAGGGCAAATTGATTTGGGCCATAGGTGGCGTTATCTTCATACGCATATACATTGTATCCTAAAATTCCAATCAATAAAAAGATAGGAAGTAAAGCTTCAAAAAGGGATAAATTTTTGTTTTCAATAAGTTCTTCGTTTTTTGGATCGAATGGTTTGATGTCTTGACTTTCCATAAATTTTGTTTATGGATGCAAGATATAAAAAAATCATTATTTTATCTTTAAATAAAAAAATCCGACTCGTTAAAGTCGGATTAAAATATTTCTTATGCTTGTTGAAGTTCTTTTAAAACCCCAATTTCTTTCATACACGTTTTCATCATCTGATACGTTCGTTCAATATCATTGTCTAAACCAATGGAAAATCGAATCAATCCATCTGTTAACCCCATTTCTTTTTGTTCGTCAAGCGGAATTTCCGATGAAGTAGAAGTTCCCGGAGCACTGAATAACGTTTTATAAAATCCTAAACTCACAGCTAAATAACCTAAATTTCTGTTTTGCATTAATTCCATCAGTTCATTGGCTTTGTCAAGCGAACCAACATCAACCGTCATCATTCCTCCAAAACCATATTCTTTGTTAATCATGTTGGAATAAATTTCGTGACTAGGATGGCTTTTTAAACCCGGATAAACGACTTTCAAACCATCTTTTTCAAATTTTTCGGCTAAATAATTGGCATTATAACTGTGTTGTTTCATACGAATATGAAGCGTTCTCAGATTCTTTAAAATACTCGCCGAACGCAAACTGTCCATTGTCGGCCCTAACAACATACTCGCACCGTTATTCACATTCTTTAAATCGTTAATAAATTCTTGCGACGCACAAACTACACCGCCAACCGTATCACTACTTCCATTAATGAATTTTGTTAAACTGTGGATTACCACATCGGCTCCCATTTTTGCCGGAGCAACGGAAAGGGGTGAAAAAGTATTATCCACAACCAATTTGATGTTGTGCTTTTTTGCTAATTGAGCTAAGCGTTCAATATCGGCTACTTCTAATAAAGGATTACTTACGGTTTCACAATATAACACTTTGGTATTGTTTGTGATAGCTGCCTCAACAACATCTAATTTAGTAATGTCAACAAAATGCGTTTTGATGTTCCACTTGGGTAACATATTTTTCATAAACGCATAAGTTCCGCCATAAATAGTTCTGCTGGAAACAATTTCATCACCTGCTGAACACAATTGCATTAGAACCGGCGTAATCGCACCCATGCCTGAAGCGGCAACATTAGCACTTTCTGTTCCTTCCATCGCTGCTAAAGCTTCACCAAGATACAAATTCATGGGCGAGGAATGACGTGAATACAAATAACAACCTTCGGCATTTCCTTCAAAGGTGTCAAACATCGTTTTTGCAGAAAGAAAGGTATAAGTTGAACTATCAGAAATCGAAGGATTAACACCCCCAAATTCACCAAAATATTGTAAATCTTGAATGTGGTCAGCCGGATTAAATTGGTTATTTTTCATTTTTTGTAATTTTATATGTAATACAAATAAAATAACATTTAGTAAAAATATCAATATAATATATATATTTTAGTTTTTTATTCTATTATATTATGTTTATTTAGATTATATTGGTATATTTGATTTATTTTGCTGAACAAAATAGAAAATATTATTTTATGGAATTTGATTTAATTGATAAAAAACTGCTCATGCTTTTGCAAGAAGACAGTAAAAAAACAACCAAAGAGCTTTCCAATAAACTTAATCTTTCGGTAACTGCGGTTTATGAAAGAATAAAAAAATTAGAAAGGGAAGGAGTTATTCGCAATTATGTGGCATTGTTAGACAGAACCAAGATTAATAAAAGTTTTGTGGTGTTTTGTCACATCAAATTAATTCAGCACACGAAAGAATATTTAAACACCTTTGAACATGAAGTAACACAATTAACCGAGGTACTCGAATGTTTTCACGTTAGTGGTGATTACGATTACATTCTTAAAATTTGTGTTAGTGGTATGGAAGAATACCGTGAGTTTATGGTTACTAAACTAACAAATTTAAAACACATTGGCAGTACTCATAGCTCCTTTATGATTTCTGAATTAAAAAACAGTACGGAATATGAATTGCTCTAAATAATACAACAAAATAATTTTTTAACGATTTCTTACCACAAGCAAAAGCCAAAGAATGTAACTTTGTTAGTCTAATATTTATACATGAAAATAGCTATAGTTTGTTATCCAACCTTCGGAGGAAGTGGAGTAGTGGCTACTGAATTGGGTTTAGAATTGGCTCAACGGGGTCACGAAATTCACTTTATTACCTATAAACAGCCGGTTCGCTTGGCTTTACTTAATCCGAATTTGCATTACCACGAAGTGAATGTTCCCGAATATCCGCTTTTTCACTACCAGCCCTACGAATTAGCACTTTCCAGTAAATTAGTGGACATGGTAAAATTGCATAAAATAGAACTTTTACACGTGCATTATGCCATTCCACATGCCTACGCAGGTTATATGGCTAAACAAATGTTGAAAGCAGAAGGAATTTATATTCCGATGGTGACCACTTTGCATGGAACCGATATTACTTTGGTTGGAAAACATCCATTTTATAAATCGGCGGTTACGTTTAGCATTAACCAATCGGATGTGGTAACCTCCGTTTCACAAAGTTTGAAAGACGACACCTATAAACACTTTGCAATCACAAAAGAAATTGAAGTTATTCCGAATTTCATCGAAATCAATAAAGCAAAAGTGGAAGAAGGAACCCCTTGTTATCGCTCGTTGATGGCAAAAAATGATGAACGCATCATTACGCATATCAGTAACTTTAGAAAAGTAAAACGCATACCGGATGTCATCAAGATTTTTTATAAAATTCAACAACAAATTCCGGCAAAATTAATGATGGTAGGCGAAGGGCCGGAAAAAGAAAATGCCGAACTTTTATGTGAAGAATTAGGCATTTCTAACAAAGTTATCTTTTTTGGAAACAGCAATGAAATTGATAAAATTTTATGTTTCACCGATTTGTTTTTGCTTCCATCGGAAACGGAAAGTTTCGGTTTGGCTGCTTTGGAAGCTATGGCTTGTAGTGTACCGGTAATTTCAACCAACACCGGTGGTTTACCTGAAGTAAATAAAGATGGTTTTTCAGGTTATCTAAGCAATGTGGGGGCTATTGATGCGATGGCAGAAAATGCACTTAAAATAATTCAGGATGATGTCACGTTATCTACATTTAAGAAGAATGCTTTTGCAGTGGCTCAGCAGTTTGATATAATAAATATTCTGCCTTTGTATGAAGCGGTTTATGAAAAAGCCATTAAAAATCAATTCAATTCAATTTCAAGTTAAGATGAAAAAAATCATTGCAACAATGACGGTTTGTATAATATTATTTTCTTGTTCAACCCAAAAAAATACAGATGAAAAACCGCCCCTCTACGAAATTTTGAAACAATCCGAACAGGGGGGAGCCAATTTTCGCTTTTTTGAAATGATTACCGAACAAAAAGAATTTAAAATGTTGTTGAATGATAAGGATTTGAAAAATAAAATAAAACCCTCAGACATCTACACAAGTAATTTTTTGTTATTGAATATGGGGGAGAAAAATTCCGGAGGTTATTCATTTTCAATTGAAAATATTGAAGAAACAGATAATGATATTATTATAACGATCAAAGAAAACGTTCCCAAAGGTCTAGCTACAACTGTGATGACCTATCCCATTTGCATAGTTAAAATTAATTCTAAAAAAAACATTATCATCCAATAAAAAAAACGTCCCAATTTAGGGACGTATTTTTTGAAATATTTTTAGAATTGGTATCGAACTCCCAAAGCAATATCCGGACCAAAATTGTTATTTCTATATCCATCTCCAAAGTAAAACTCGGGTCTGAAGTCTAATGACAATAACAAAGGAAAGTCAAAGTTATATTCTATTCCAATGTCTCCGGCAGCTAACACATAAGTACCATTTTCACTATTGGAATTATTGGGACCAAAGTCTCGGTTCCAACTTCCAATACCGGCTCCTGCACCGGCATACCAATTAAATCCGCCTTCAATGTTCCAAACCCATTGGTATAAACCAACCAGTTTGTAACCATCCCAATCGCTACTGTTTCGCCAACCTAAATCAAATTCAAGTCGGTTGTTGTCAGAAAGACCTCTTTGATAGGATATTTCACCACCAAAACCATCGTTGTCACCAAGTCGTAAACCAATTGCATTTTTAGAAATTTCCTGAGCATTCGTACTCAAGATAAAGCCAAAAACCAAGATGGCTGATAAAAGTACTTTTTTCATTATTGTTAATTTAAGATTTGTACAAAGATAACGCTCTCTTTGTTCAAATCGTATTGTTAACAAGTTAAAGAATGTTAAAATGGTTATTTGTTGGAGAATAACAAAGATGCAATAAGCTGTTCGCTTAATTTGGTTTCCATCTCAAAAAAATCCTCTTGAATCATGTTGGAATCTTTGTCGTAGCGATATAATTTCCAACGTTTTTTATTGTATTCCAACGCAGTTAAATTCTCCACCCAATCACCTGAATTTAAGTAAAAAGTAGTCCCTTTTTTATTGACTTTTCGAATCATTTTAGGTTCGTGTATATGGCCACAAATCACATAGTCATACTTGTTTTCAATGGCTAATTCGGAGGCTGTAACTTCAAAATCGGAGATAAATTTTACAGCTTTTTTTACATTCGCTTTTATTTTTTTAGAAAAGGAATAGGGCTCTTTTCCCATTTTTTGGAGCACCCAATTGATCGAGCGATTGGCTAAGATTAACAAATCATATCCCCAACCACCCAGTTTAGCAATCCATTTTGAATGTTGAACAGAAGCATCAAATACATCACCGTGAAAAATCCAAGCTTTCTTATCGTCTAATTCCAACACCAACTTATCAATAATCGAAAAATTACCGATTTTTGTATCACTGAATTTCCGGAGCATTTCGTCGTGATTTCCTGTGATGTAATACACTTCGGTTCCTTTGGAAGCTAAATCAATAATTTTTTTGATAACTTTTAAATGCGATTTTGGGAAATATGATTTTCGAAACTGCCAAATATCAATAATGTCTCCATTCAGAATTAATGTTTTTGGCTTTATGGTAGAAAGATAATGATACAATTCTTTGGCATGGCAACCAAATGTACCAAGATGCACATCTGAAATGACCACCACTTCAACTTTTCTCTTTTTAAGCATACGTAAATGAGGTTTAGCAAATTAACTGACATTTTTCCGAGTACGTTTTACCTAAAAGTTAACGAATGGCAAGTTCATATTATATTAATGTGAATTCAATTTGATTTTAATAGCACTATTTTATTGAAAAAACTTATTTTTGTTGAAACTTCATTTCAAAATGGCAGGAAACAGTTACGGAACTTTATTCAAACTCACAACTTTTGGAGAATCACACGGCGAAGCTTTAGGCGGAATCATAGACGGTTGTCCACCCGGAATTGAGTTAGATTTTGAAGCCATTCAACTCGAAATGATTCGTCGTAAACCCGGTCAATCTGCTATTGTTACGCAACGTAAAGAAGCTGATGAAGTTCAGTTTTTATCCGGAATTTTTGAAGGAAAAACAACCGGAACCCCCATTGGTTTTATTATTCCAAATACCAATCAAAAATCCAATGATTACAGTCATATTGAGGCCGCGTTTCGACCCAGTCATGCCGACTTTACCTATGAAAAAAAATATGGAATCAGGGATTATCGCGGTGGCGGAAGAAGTTCTGCTCGTGAAACAGCAAGTAGAGTAGTAGCCGGTGCAATTGCGAAACAAATCCTTTCGGATATTAAAATTTATGCTTTTGTCTCTTCAGTGGGCGATATTTTTATAGATAAACCATACCAAGATTTAGACTTTTCAAAAATTGAAAGTAATCCGGTTCGTTGTCCTGATGAAACTACTGCTGCCAAAATGGAAGAATTAATTCGTTCGATTCGTAAAGAAGGCGATACCATTGGAGGTACCATTACTTGCGTAATTCAAAATGTTCCCATTGGTTTGGGCGAACCCGTTTTTGATAAATTACATGCCGAATTAGGAAAAGCCATGTTGTCCATCAATGCCGTGAAAGGTTTTGAATTTGGTAGCGGTTTTTGCGGAGCTCGCATGAAAGGAAGTGAACACAACGATTTGTTTAACGAAGATGGTACTACGCAATCCAATTTATCCGGTGGAATTCAAGGCGGAATTTCAAATGGGATGGATATTTATTTTAGAATTGCATTTAAACCGGTTGCTACCATTATGCAAAAACAATCAACCATCGATAAAGAAGGAAACTTAGTTGATTTGGAAGGAAAAGGTCGTCACGATCCATGTGTTGTTCCGAGAGCAGTTCCTATCGTGGAAGCTATGGCTGCCATCGTGTTGGCCGATTTTTATTTATTACAAAAAACATACAACTAACACATATGAAATTAGCCTTACATTGGAAGATTCTTATTGGAATGATTCTCGGTTTGATTTTTGGGTACCTGATGAAAAATATGGAACTTAAAGAAATTGTCGTGGATTGGGTTAAACCTTTCGGAACCATTTTTATCAATTTATTAAAAATGATTGCAGTTCCGTTGATTGTAGTATCGCTGATAGTGGGACTTTCGGACTTAAAAGATATAGCAAAGTTATCTAAACTCGGCGGAAGAACGGTCGCTTTGTATTTGTTTTCAACCGTTTGTGCTGTTTCAATTGGTTTGGTGTTAGCCAATTTAATTCAACCGGGCGATTATATTAATGACGAATCCCGTAAGAGTCTGTTAGAAAATTTTGCCGGTGATGCCGCTCAAAAAATAGAATTAGCCGAAAAAGCTAAAAATAGCGGACCTCTACAACCGTTGGTTGATGTGGTTCCGGACAATTTTTTTAAAGCAATGACCGACAATGCTTCGATGCTACAAGTGATTCTTTTTGTTATTCTATTGGGTATTGGATTAATTTTAATCGACGAAAACAAAGCAAAGCCTGTCGTAGATTTTTTTAAAGGGTTAAATGATGTCATTCTAAAAATAATTGACATCATCATGCTCGGAGCTCCCATTGGTGTTTTTGCTTTAATGGCTGCTTTGATGGTCGAAATACCTGATTTTTCTACCTTAAATGCCTTGTTGATTTATGCATTAACGGTTGTAATCGGACTTGCAATAATGGTTTTTGTTTTATATCCAACGCTGTTGATAGTATTAGCCAAATATTCACCGATTAAATTTTTTAAAGCAATTTCTCCGGCTCAATTGTTAGCTTTTTCAACAAGTTCCAGTGCGGCCACTTTGCCCGTTACGATGGAAAGAGTAACTGAACATGTTGGAGTAGATGAAGAAGTGTCCAGTTTTGTATTGCCTTTAGGTGCAACCGTTAACATGGATGGAACCAGTTTATACCAAGCAGTAGCTGCAGTTTTTATTGCTCAAGCAATGGGTATTCCTTTGGATTTACAAACGCAGTTGATGATTGTAGTTACTGCAACGTTAGCTTCTATAGGTTCAGCTGCCGTTCCCAGTGCCGGAATGGTAATGCTTGTAATTGTCCTTGGTCAGGCCGGCATACCGGAAGCCGGATTAGCCTTGATTTTTGCTATCGACAGACCATTGGATATGTGTAGAACCGTTGTAAATGTTACTAGTGATGCTACGGTTGCTACTGTGGTTGCCAGTTCTATTGGAAAATTGCATGAAGTAGAAAACCAGTAAGTTAGACTAATTCCATACATAAAAAAAGGATTCCTGAATATTTCAAGAATCCTTTTTTTATCAATGGATATTATTCTATCCTAAATCCATCGGGTAATGTAGCTCCTTTTTTAACTACTATTATACCTTCTTTTATAGTGTACAAAGAGGTATTCATGTCCTCCAAATGTTTTCCGCCGTTTAGATAAACATCATTTCCAATTCTACAATTTTTATCGACAATCGTATTGTTGATATAGCAACGTTTTCCAATGCCAATATTTTTAATATTGTGGGCGATGTTTTGATTCAGTTCATCAAGGTTTTGATAATAATCACTACCCATCACATAAGAATTTTTAATGGTTGTACCTTCATCCACCCGTGAACGGATTCCAATCACAGAATGTTCAATCACCGCCGAGTTTAAAATACAACCTTCTGCCACGATCGATTTTTCAATCGTTGTTTTTCCTAAGGTTTTTCCGGGTGGTAAAACCCTTGCACGGGTATAAATTTTACTGTTATTATCAAACAAATTAAACTTAGGAATGTCATCGGTCAAACCTAAATTAGCTTCAAAAAATGAATCAATATTTCCAATATCGGTCCAATAGCCTTCGTATTGATAACTTAATATCCTTTGTTTTCCAATGGCTTGTGGAATGATTTCTTTTCCAAAATCTTTGGTATCCGGATTTTTCATTAAATCAATTAGCAATTCACGATTAAAAATGTAAATTCCCATGGATGCCAAATAATGTCTTCCATCATTTTTCATTTCATCACTCACCTCCGAAGTCCATTGTGGTAATAAATCAGCCGCCGGTTTTTCTATAAAGGAGGAAATAAAACTGTTTTCATCCGTTTTCAAAATACCAAATTCAGGTGCTTCTTTGGCAGATACAGGTAAAGTAGCAATCGTTATTGAAGCTCCACTTTGTTGATGAGCGTCAATCATTTCATTAAAATCCATTTGATACAATTGATCACCGGATAAAATCAAAGCATAATCAAACTCATGATTCAAGAAGTGTTGCATACATTGGCGAACCGCATCGGCCGTTCCTTGAAACCAAGTTGGATTATCAGGCGTTTGTTCTGCGGCTAAAATATCAACAAATGCAGTGCTGAAATAGCTAAAATGGTATGTGTTTTTAATGTGTTGATTCAACGAAGCCGAATTAAATTGTGTCAAAACAAACATTCGTTTGATGTCAGAATTGATACAATTGGAAATTGGAATATCAACTAATCGATATTTCCCTGCAATAGGAACTGCCGGTTTTGAACGGGTTTCCGTTAATGGATATAATCGTGAGCCTTGTCCTCCTCCTAAAATAATGGCTAAAACATCTTTTTTCATGGTTATTTTTTTAATGATTGGTAAACTTCAATATATTCTTGTGCAACTTTTTCCCAAGAATGGTCAATTTGCATGATTGTTTTTCTGGTTTTATCAAAATTTTTAACATCGTTATATAAATCAATTGCTCTGGTAATAGAATAATTTACATCATACACGCTTGTCTGGTCGTGACAAATTCCAAATCCTCCATCGCCAATGTCAATCACTGTATCCTTAAGTCCTCCTGTTCTTCTAACAATCGGAATTGTACCATAACGTAAAGCATAGAGTTGATTCAATCCACATGGTTCCACTCTGGAAGGCATTAAAAGATAATCTGCTCCGGCATAGATAATATGGGCTAACTTTTCATTGTACCCAATGTAAGCATTGTAATTTCCTTTATAAAAATGAGTGAGTTGGGTTAATCCATGCTCCACATTTGAATCACCTGAACCTAAAATTAAAATATTGATTTCGTTTGGATTTCGACTTAAGGCAATACTGCAAATTTCAGGCAATAAATCGGCTCCTTTTTCACCAACCAATCTTCCAATGAAAGTGAAAAGTGGTTTGGTTGGATCTAAATTAAATTGTTCACATAAATACTTTTTATTTTTTGATTTTCCGGTACTTAAGGTCTTTACATCATAATTGAATTCAAGCATATCATCCGTTTTCGGATTCCAAACTTCATTGTCAATTCCGTTTAAAATTCCCAGGCATTTTGGACGTTCAAATCGCAATAGATTTTCTAAACCATTGGCTTTTTCACTCAATTCGTCTAAATAACTGGGTGATACAGTGGTTACTTTCCATGCACATTTAATAGCTGAAGCTAGTGGATTGATGATGCCGTTCCATTCTAAAAACCCTAATCGTGACGAACTTACTTGTGGTAAATAATGTAATTTATCAAAACCAAACCATCCTTGGTATTGACCGTTATGAATGGTTAAAATAGTTGGAACATGATTCAAATGTTGATAAATTGGTGCATGCGACATCATAAACGATATTAGTCCTGTATGGTGGTCGTGGCAATGAATGATGTCCGGTGTTTGATTGGTTTCGGTCAACCAATTTAAAAAAGCCACTTGAAAAGCAGTAAATCGCTCTGTATCATCTTCATAGGAATAAACGTTGGGACGGTCAAACAATTCAGGAATGGCAATTAAATACAACTCAAACCCGAGTTTATTGGTTTTCTCCTTGAGTATAGTATAGGAAAAAGTAAACCATCCTAATCGCAATTGTCCTTGGTGAATGGTTTCAAATTCATTTTCTTTTGAAAATTTATTGTCATAACCCGGAACAACAACTTTTGCATGATGTCCTAATTGATTTAAATATTTTGGTAAAGCCCCCACAACATCGGCAAGACCGCCCACTTTTGCCACCGGATAACACTCGGCACTAATATGAATAATTTCCATTTATTTTTTCCATTTAATGTTACAACCAATGCTAGGTTTTTGATTCGGGTTAACCACTCGATTATATAAAACACTATCAATGGCTCCTCGTAAATCACTTCCGCTGAGTGGAATGCCGTTGCCGGGACGGGAATCATCTAATTGTCCGCGGTAAACCAATTTGTCCTGATTGTCAAAAAGAAAGAAATCGGGCGTGCAAGCTGCACCGAAAGCTTTGGCTACTTCCTGCGTTTCATCATACAAATACGGAAATTCAAACTTATTTTCAAAAGCAAATTCAGTCATTAATTCCGGACTGTCTTGTGGATATTGTTCAACATCATTGCTGGAAATGGCAACCATCCCAATACCCTGTACGCGGTAATCATTGGCAACTAAAATGATTTCATCAATCACATGATGCACAAACGGACAATGATTGCAAATAAAAAATACTAATGTTCCTTTTTCGCCTTTGCAATCTGAAAACGTAAAAAAATCATTGGAATTGGTGTCTTTTAAATGAAAGTTTGGAGCAGAAGTTCCCAAAGAAATCATGTTTGATTCTGTTCTGGCCATTAGTACAACTATTTATTTTAAGTTAATGTTTAAAGTTAAGAATTTTTAGTTTGATATTCCTATTTTTGAGTTTAATTTTTTAAGAATATTTTGTTATGCTCACGTGGGAAGAATTTGAAAAGGTAGAAATGCGAATTGGAACTATTGTAGAGGTAAATGATTTTCCGGAAGCACGTAAACCGGCTTATCAGTTAACCATCGATTTTGGTAATGAAATTGGAATCAGAAAATCATCGGCTCAAATTACGAAACGATATAGTAAAGAGGAATTAATCGGTAAGCAAATTGTAGCAGTAGTCAACTTTCCTAAAAAGCAAATCGGCAAATTCATGAGTGAATGTTTGGTATTGGGTTCGGTAGGAACAGACAATGATATCGTACTTTTAGCCTCCGATAAAAAAGTGGAAAATGGTCTAAAAATAGGTTAGTTAATTTAGTTTGCTTATTAATCTACTTTAATTTCAAATAATTTATCCCAATTCTTTCCCGTAACAAAAATTGTGTTGCTTTTAGGGTTATAAGCGATTCCGTTTAATACGTCAATATCCGGATGTAGTGTGACTAATTTCTTTAAATCACCTAAATAGAGAACTGCTTCGACTTCACCGTTACTTGGATTAATCACCGCAATGGCATCTTTTTGATAAATATTTCCATAAATTTTTCCGTTAATCCACTCCAGCTCGTTTACAGATTTGATTTTGTTTGCTCCGGAATACACATTTATATTACTCTCTATTAACATCGTTTCCGGATTAAGCATGTAAATTTTTTCAGTTCCATCAGATTGGTAGAGCATTTTACCATCGTTACACAATCCCCAACCTTGAATACGTTTAGAATAATTAAAACGTTTTATTTCAGTAAAATTATCAGCATCATAGATAAATCCAAAACCATTTTGCCAAGTAAGTTGATAAACTTTGTTATTCAAGATAGTGATTCCTTCTCCAAAAATAATTTCCGGATATTCAATTTTTTTATAAACTTCCCCGGTTTTAAAATTAGTTTTTCGCAAGCTGGAAATCCCTTTAACACCTGTTGCATTGCCTGCACCATTGCCTGTTCCTTCGTATAGTGTATCGCGATGAAATTCAAGTCCTTGCGTATAAGCTTTGCTATCGTGGGGATAGGAGTTTATCAAAGTATATGACAATAGTTTAGGCTCAATTTTAGAAATCAATTCAATTCGGTGGGTCACTTCGGCATATTCATTTTCAAAATAAACCAATGCTTTTAGGTTTTGATAACCTAATTTTTGATTTGTTAATTGAAAATCGATGTTTTTATTTCCTAATATGGTACTGATTTTTTTGCTATTTGCAAAGAAAACAATACTGTCTATTTGTTTGTTTTTTGTGTTTGAAATGCTAAGAGTAGCTTTTTCATTGGTTGTGAACTGTGCTTTTGATGGAGTTGTATTTAACTGAAATAAACCTGAATTACTTTTTTTAGAATTTTCACAACTAAAAAACAAAACAGCTAAGCATATGAACGAGAATAGGTTATATTTTTTCATGGGAATTTTGCGATAATATTGACAAATATAGCAATTTGAATTGAACTATATTACTTGTAAAAACATAAAAATAGTGTATATTTGCAACGGCAAGTCCTACACGACCAGCTCCTGCAAACTCCTCCAGGGTGGGAACACAGCAAAGGTATGCGGTTGTAGCGGTGCGATGTAGGTCGCTTGCCATTTTTTTTCTTAAACGATTGTTCTAATCGAATTTTTTTTATCATCTCTTAATTTTTTGATATAAAACCCCCCTTAATCAATAACATATTTGATGTATTTTATTGATTTTCAATTAATTTAAAGATGTTGTGAGATGAAGGAAAAAACAACAGAATTGAATTCTACTCTAAATCCATACAGTAAAGTTTACTTTGTTTTTTTATAAAAGCGAAAAATCAACCCTACTATACACCAAAACGGCAGGGTTGACAGCAGGATCGTCCATTTTAGTGTTAACAAACCAATGAGTGTCATTATCCCGAATAATAATCCCAAACAACCGATACTAATGAAGGTTAAACGCTTGGAAGGTGTGGATTGAAAAAGTGTAATGATGAGCAATAATTGTCCCAAAAGCGGTAATAAGATAAACGGATGCATGACCGCAAGCGGTTCGGAAAACAGTTTGGAAAATACTTCCCACTCGGCTTCGAATAAGAAGGCGTGGTTATCTTCTCCCCATGATAAATAACCGATGAGGGAGGAAAGAAGGAGCAATAGGTTGTGTAATTTAGACAATGAAATGTATGTTCTTTATACTTGTAAATGTAATAAAAAATTAACCTTGTACATACTGTAAACTAACCTTTTCCATAGCTTTACTATGGCTATGATATGGCTTTGATAAGGAGATGGTAGGCTATAAACACGCTATAACCTCCTTATAAACTCGTTTTAATTGTACTTATGGAAGTTTGTGATGTGAAAGGAATAACAAAAAGATTTGGAAGTAAAAATCTTTTTTTTGAGGCTCAAATATATAGAAAAAAATATCCTAATGCAACCTAAAACATGTAAAATAGTTAATGCTAAGAATTATTTCCGCATCACGGTTACTTTGTAAATTTTATCATTTTTTACTTCGTAAATCAAGACTAACTCCAAAATGTCCTGTGACCCTTTTCTTCCCACAATACTCTCATGATCGATGACTTTGTTATCAAAAACGATAATTTCCCGATTATAGAGAAATCTACTCTAAAATGCTATAAATATTATTAAATAGATGCAGAAAAACAAACACACTATTTTTAATAATTATTTATATATAATTCACAATATTAACGTTTTATAAATATATATGACATAAAAACAATGCATTTCACTTGGACTAAATAAATGTTTTTAGTTATATATTTGTATTATTATTTAATCCTTTTCACTAGACTAATCAGAGGTATTCCTTTTTTAATTTTATAAAAACAAAAGATGAAAAAGTATTTATTCATTTGCATTGTAATTGTCTATTCATTTGTTAGTTGCAAGTCTGAACCGGAGGGTAATTCTTCAAAAGATACAAGTGCAATTACCATTTATCACAATGGTAAAATTATTACAATGGAAACAAATTCTCCTCAATATATGGAAGCTGTAGCAGAAGAAAACGGGAAAATTATTTTTGTTGGTTCTTTTAAGGAAGCAGAAAAAAAATTCAGTCAGGCCAAAAAAATTGATTTGAAGGGGAGTACATTATTACCCGGCTTTATTGACCCTCACAGCCATTTTGATAAAGTTTCGCATTCTATGGGACAACTCAATTTAAGTCCGCCACCAGTAGGCGATGTAACTTCTATTCCTCAAGTCATGGAAAAATTAAAAGCGTACAAAAAAGAGCATAATATTCCGGATGGTGAATGGATTTTTGCATGGGGATATGATGATAATCAATTAGAAGAAAAACGTCATCTCAATAAAAATGAAATTGATGCTGTGCTTCCGAATAATCCGGTTTATCTCGATCATACGAGTGGTCATATGGGTGTGGCAAATAGTTTAGCACTAAAAATGATGGGGGTAACAGCGGAAAGCATCGATCCTCCGGGTGGTAATATTGATCGTTTTCCGGGAACTAACGAACCCAATGGCTTAGTGCAGGAAACGGCTATGTATCCATTTGTAGGGAATATGATTCAAGTTCTTGACTCAAAATCGGATGTATTTTTTGAGCTTACCCAAAATTATTATGCCGAAAACGGAATTACAACTGCCAATGATGGTATGGTCGGTAGAAAAAAATTAGATTTCTATAAGAAAATGGCTGATGAAGGAAAATTCAAAATCGATTTAATTACATTGGCAGGTTTTAAAGAGTTAGAAATTAATTTGAAGGATTCCTTATTACAATTCAATACTTATTCCAATAAATTAAAAATTCAGGGAACCAAAATTATTGGAGACGGTTCTCCACAAGGTAAAACAGCTTTCTTTAAAAAACCGTATTTAACCCGTGTTGCCGGCTGTTCACATCTTTGTACCGGACTTCCTAGTGTGAATCAAGAAGAATTGGAACGATTATTTATTTTAGCATATAAAAATGATAATCAAGTTTTTACGCATTGCAATGGTGATGCCTCTATCGATATGGTATTAAAAGCTCATGAAAAGGCTTGTGCCGTTTTAAAACAACCGCTTGATAAAGACAGAAGAACCGTCGTTATCCATTCACAGTTTGTAAGGCCAGACCAACTTGAAAAATATGTAAAGTATAAAATAATACCTTCCTTCTTTACCAATCATGCCTACTTTTGGGGAGATGTACATACAGAGAATCTGGGTGAAGAAAGAGCAAACTTTCTCAGTCCAATTTCAACAGCTGATAAAATGGGGATTATGTATACCAACCATTCCGATGCGACCGTAACGCCTATCTATCCAATATTTACTATTTGGTCTGCTGTCAATAGAACATCACGCTCCGGAAATGTTATTGGTGAGCAAGAACGTGCCACAGTTTATCAAGCACTCAAAGCAATAACCATAAATGCTGCATATCAGCACTTTGATGAAAAAGTAAAAGGCTCTTTGGTTGAAGGAAAGCTTGCTGATTTTGTTATACTTGATCAAAATCCATTAACAAGTAATCCAAAAGAACTTAAAAATATTCGGGTTTTAAAAACGATTAAAGAGGGGAAAATAGTTTTTGAAAAATATATTTTTTTGTAACCACAGGTTTTGAATTGGTCTTAAATCAACCAATCTTTAATATTAATTGAACAATCGCTCAGCAAGTGTGGCATCAATTATAAAAGGATTATCATTGCCCTGATACAATTTAATTTTGTTGTTTCGTTCCATTTCAATTTGATCTACAGGGTCTTGATTGTGCCATTGCAACAGCGTTGTTTTCATACTATTAAAAAAAGCATCGTTGGCATACTCTGGATATGTATTATTATTTATGGAATTGTAAATTGTATAAAAATAGAAAACAGCTCGGGCAATATCTCCTTTTCTATTTTCAGAGGGTTCAAATGAACATTGTTGAGTAGCTGTCAGTAAAGGATAGGTGGTTTCATTATCTTTTTCAGAATAGTTGTCAATAGCCATTGTGGGTTGTGTGGTTAATTCTTGTGTTAAATAATACCATACTTCTGTATCGGCATCAACAATTTCACCAAAAGGGCAATTTCCTCTTGAAAAATTAACTTCAATCTTACTGGGAAATATATTAAACATATCACTTTGAGCCGGTTCAAGACTCGCTCCCATACTTTGCGGAAAAACATGTTCTGCATTAATCCCCCTATTAAAAGCATGTACGGAAGGGTCCGGACTTGTTGAATAATCCATGATTACTGTATAATCAGAATAAATACCTTTTAATTCTTGCGTAATCGGATTTACATCAATTTCACTGTATAAAATATCTCGGGCAACATTGTAACCTAATGTTTGGCTTGGGGTATAATTTTGTTGTAAACAAGCTAAAAGAGAAGCATACGAAGTATTTTCACTGCAAATTGAAACGGTTTCATGGTTTACAATGGCATGCCAAGTAACTCCATCAAATAGATTTAAAACTTTTGTATCCAGGTTAAAAATAATCAGCCCTTTAGCGGTTGGCGTAACCGGAATGGCATCGCGTTCTTGGGTGGTCATACGTGGCGGCAATACACCTAGTGAGGTGCTTCGCACTTCTAAAGCGGAAGAAACGGAAGGAGTTGTTGTTCCAATACCCACTTGAGCCTCTGCAGCATACCAGAAAAATAGGGTAGTGATAAAAATGAATACTTTTTTCATATTCCGTTTACTAATCCTTTGGAATTTGAGGTTTGATTCAAAAGCCAAGTTCCGCTTGAAGTTCTTTGAATAGAACCGTTTGCGGTTGTATTGATACTATCTTCCAACACACCAACATCTGTGCTGCTGGTTCCGGCTGCACCACCATTTAACGCAGTGAAAACTCCTTCATAACTTATGAATTCAATCAAACCGGAAGGACCAATCAAAGCAATACCGTCAGGAGCACCATTTTGAATTGAAATAGGTTGCCAAACATAATAACAATCTGTACTATCACACGTTTGGACTAAGGTATTCAAAGTGGCACTGTCATAAGTTGATTGATTCGAACCATTATATAAAACAATGGAATATTGTGAAAGGTTTGCAGGCTGACTACCCATTGCTCCTGTAATTCTAATCTCCACAAATTCATTTACATCGGTTCCAATATTATCATAATGGAATTCGTTAATTCTTGCGGCAACAGAAACGGTTGTAACTGCTCCTTGGTAAGGCGATGTAACTTCCACGCCCGTCAACGCACCGGTTTGTGCTTTTGGGGTTACACCAAAGGCGATGTATTTTCCAACATCATTGGAGGTAAGCGTATAAGTCAATGCATTAGCTCCCGAAATAGCAATGGAATTAGTTCCCGTATTCGAATCAGCTCTGTACCATTGAAAATCGGAAGTAGCTTCTAAATCAAGCTGTGCATCTTGATACGTATAGGTTCCTGTAACAACTTGACCTACATTTAATCCACCGGAAAAAGTAACATTGTTGGCAGTTGGTACCGTATTGGTTGAGGGGCAATAAATATTTTCCCAGTTTGTACCATTAAAAACTTGAAGGCATTGAACATTTCCTTCTATTAAATAAATCAATAAACCTACTGCCGGAGCATTGATTGCATCGCGTTGCACGGTGTTCATTCGGGGCAGTAATAAACCGCCTGTAGTAGAGGAAATATCCAATATGGAAGAAGCATCCGGATTAGTGGTACCTATTCCAACTTGGGCATAGCCTGATAACGTCAGGAAAATACAGATTAAATAAATTAATTTCAATTATTGTGGTATTTGAAAGCAAAAATAAACTTTTTTTAATTGATTTGAATTAAAATTAGTTTAACCAAATTATAGTATAAGTGAGAATTCTTAAATCCAACTTATTTTATCTCCAAACCTAATTTCTACCATAATCATCATTGTTATAAAATAAACTGTTGGAATTAATCCCAAAATTATCCAAATGAGATAATTTTTCCAAACTGATTTATTGAAATACCATATCAGTAAGGGATGTAATGATGACCAACAAAGTGCACTCAAAACCATTATAAAATTCAAAAAGCTACCTAATTGATAAATCCAGCGGTATTCTGAAATTCTAAATCTTTGCACATAATTTCCAATTAACATTCCAGACAAACAAATTACTACAATTAAAATTGCAGTCCATTTTGGATTGTATTTAAATGTAAAATATTTCATTAGTAAATTAGGCTAACAAAGTTACTAGGGGTTCACAAAGCATATACTATCAAATGATTCTTATGCAATCTTAATTCGTGAAATTAATCCATAAATTTTGTAATTATTCCAAATTGCAGCAGCATAAAACCGCTTATTATCAAAGCAAAAATTGCAAATTTTTTGATGTCATGTACTGTTTTCCCTTCTTTTAAAATCAGTCGTCTAAAATCTGCAGAAAGTAAGCTCAAAAGAGCCGTTAGAAATAAAAGTCCAATAGCTGTTAAAATTCCATATCCAATCGGAAATTTATCTGTTTTACCCAGAAAGAACGTAATAAAATCAGTTAAGAAAAGTGCGTTCCAAACCACTATTGCTCCAATGGCAAAACCTTTTTTGATGGGAAAACCTCCTTTTGCCTGTTTTTCAATGATTGTTCTGTCTATTTGTTGTTCAGTTGCATTTTGATTACTTAAAAATCCTGTTGCTTTGATTTGTTGAACCACAGCACTCGGGTCTTTAAATGTCCAAAAAATCACTCGCTCATTGTAGTTGGCAACGTTATGATTAATTTTTATTCCTTGTCCCAATAACGGAATCATAACATACGGTTCAATTGAAACAATGTCAGAAGCTTGAAAAATCAAATTTCCAACAATTGAAGCATTTAATTCCAATCTATCTTTATTCACTTTTAAAGTGGCCAATGGAAATGTAGCATTCGCCATTCCAATTCTTGCTCCGCCTGTTAATTGTAACTCGTTCATTTTTTTGATTGGTTTTACTTTTGGTTCAATATCTACGATTTTCCCCAAATCTACACAACTTTTTCAACTACTAAAAAAGTTTATAGCCTTATAGCAGATAAAAAAAATCATTATTTCTAGTGAGATATCCTATCCTTACTAAGGGCAGAGGCAGTGTATTTTTTTTTAAATTCGATATCCAATTCCAATTTTAAGAATGTTAATATTCGTATTATAACTTTTATCAGGAATTCCGTCTTCAACTCCAACCTTTATAAAGTCATAGTGTGCTTGTATGAATAATTTGCGAGTTAAATCATAGGATAATCCTATATTAAAATTTAAACCATTCTCATTATCGTCAATATCCGCAGGTAAATCAGCATTCGTATTTTCTTTCCATTTTGCGTCATAAATTAATATAGAATATCCTATTCCAACGTGAGGGTGAAATTTTTCTAAACTTGGGATATTGAATTCCATAAAAATTCGAGGTTGTATTGGAAAAATCTTAACGTCAAAAAGCTGGTTTACGTTAGTTGCACCGGATTTTGTATTCTGAAAATAACCAAAATTTACAGAAGCCCCAATATCAATTGTTTTATGATTTAAAAATTTATATTTAGCACCAACATCAAAAATTCCGTTATAATTTTTTCCAAGAAAGTTATCTCCAATAGGAATTGGGAAATTAGCTTCAACACTAAATTTTGAATCTTGTGATAATAATGTAATTGTAAAAAATAATAATAATATCGTTATTAATTTTAATCTCATAATTTTATAAATTATTTATTTAATCACAACTACAATCAAATTGTTGAGCAATTTCTTCACAAGTCAAGTCTTCTGCAGATTGAATGTTTAATTGAGAACAATTAATTTTATCATCATTTTTTGAACAGGAAATATTCGTTATTCCAATTAATACTCCAATTGCTAAAATTAGTTTTTTCATTCGTTGGTGTTGATTAAAATTGCTTTAAATTTTTGTTTCTGATATAGAATTATTTATAAATAATAAATTTACTCAAATCTACACAACTTTTTCAATTGCTCATAAAAATTAAAAGCTGTAATACGTATTGAGAAATTGCTATTTGTTGAGCACGTGCTATCAAAGAAGACTTAGGGGAGTGGGGTAGTTGCTATTTAAGTCTCTTTTCAAATTGTTTTAAAATATCTCTTCCTGCAAGGTAATCAAGCCAATTTAGATTAACATAGATTATATATTCTGATTCATTAAAATCTATCACTAAATTTTGCCTTGACCCATTCATTGATTCTCGGGAATAAATAATTCCATATTCATCTTCAAACTTATCAAAATTAAATTCATTTATTAATAATTTAATTCGTTCATCTTTTTCTTCAATTACTGTTTCAGAAGGAATTATAACAAATGACTGTTCAAATAAAGTTTTTTTCTGAACTTCGTAAAAATAATAACAACTACTAATTAACCATGCAGAAAAAATAATATAAAGTTGAAAATCCTCAAGAATCCATATTTTATGTATTTGAAACCAATTTGTAAAACTCAATAGATATAAACCAACTAATCCTGTTGATAATAATAGAAATGGAAAAATTGATCTTTTAAAAAGTAAAATCATATTTAATCTAGTATACAACTAAGAAAATCCCCAAATCTACACCACTTTTTCAATTGCTCATAAAATTAAAAGTTGTAATACGTATTGAGAAATTGCTATTTGATGAGCACGTGCTATCTAAGAAGACTTAGGGGAGCGGGGTTTTAAAGATCAGTGTGCGATAAATTAAGACTTGGTGTAGCGGATGCCAAATGATTTTGTTTAATCAACTTAATTTTAACGTAAATCATAATCATAAATTATTATATTTATCAATTCTCCATTAATATACATTCTCTTATTAAGAACAAGATTTCTTTCGTTATATTCATCATAAACATAAGTGGTAAATTGATTTGTATTAACATTTAAAATAGATTTGAAATTTCTAGAACCTAAATTGTTTATATTTAGAAGTTGATAATCATAAGCACTTGCTAACGGACTTATAGAAGTGCCGTCTTGTTCGATAATAAAGTTTTCCGAAGTACAATTATTAGAAACATTAATTGTAAATCCATCATAAGTATAATTTATTTCACAAATTAAAATATCATTTTCGTATATTTTGTCTGATATTAATTGCATTTGGTCATAATAATAACGATGTTTAATAATTGTTCCATTTACCTTGATTTCACTACCAATTAAGTTATCATCAAAGAAACCATATGAATAAAAAATTTCCGTACCGTTACTATATGTAATTGAAGTAACCTTTCCTTCACTATTGTAATTCAAAGTGCTTGTGAAAATTTCTCCATTTGAATTAGTTTCAGTGATTATCTTTAAATCATTTATATCATATTCATAGTCAATTACATTTAGAATATTTCCGCTTGAATCTTTTGTTGTTATTCTATCCAATCTTGTATTAATTAAAGTATGAGAGTTGTCTTCTCTAGAACATGAGAAAAGAATCAGAAAAAAGATTAAAGAACAATATTTCATGAGTTTTCAATTGTTTAGTAACTAATAAATATCTTCAAACTTAATCAACTTTTTTTAAATTTTTAATATTAAACCAAGCTTTTCCTGATAAAACCTAAAAATTTGCTATCCGAAGTTTGCACGATTCTATGCGAATGTCTTCCATATCCAAAGTTAGCACACGCTCTGCGAATGTCTGTGACTTCGCAGCAAATATACAATTCCAATTTTTATTATATTTGATTAAATAAATGAATATGGAAGAAGGTTATGTCATTAGAGATCAAAAACTACCGCATTTTATTACCCTTACGGTGGTAGATTGGATTGACGTGTTTTCAAGAAAAATATACCGAGACGAAGTCATTGCTTCTTTGGATTATTGTATCAAAAATAAAGCTATGGTTTTGTATGGCTATGTGATCATGAGCAATCACATTCATATGGTTGTTCAATCTGGTGATGGAAAGTTATCTGATTTAATTCGTGATTTTAAGAAGTTTACAGCCAAAACAATTTTAAGCAAAATACAATCTGAACCGGAAAGCAGAAAAGAATGGATGTTAGAACGTTTTCGATTGGCAACTGAAAGCCATTCCAGAAATAAAGTATTTCAATTTTGGCAATATGGCAATCATCCGGAAGAAATTTATACCAATCTGTTTATGTGGTCAAAATTAGATTATATTCATTTGAATCCGGTTCGAGCTGGATTAGTTGAAAAAGCGTCACATTATTTGTATTCAAGTGCTTCTAATTATGTGCATAATGTTGGTTTGGTTATTATTGAAAAAGCAGATAATCCGATTGTTGATGTGATGAATGTAAACAATGTGCAGCGTTATGATTTGTATTAAAATAGGAAGTATTTTGCTGCGAAGTCACAGACATTCGCAGAGCATGTGCTATCACAGAAGACTTAGGTGAGCGGGTTGAAAATTGCTATTTGTAGAGTAGGTGCTATAAAAGAATACTTATTGAACCTTGATAACCTAAAACCCATTTACCATTACCGATTCATAACTCATTTTATCAATATTTATTTTTATTCGCCAATAACAAAGGCCTCCGTCATCTACTTGAACGTAATAGTTTTTCCAATCTATTTCATTCCATTCAGTAACTCCTTTTTTAGCTAATTCTTCTTTAGGAGGAATTTTTAAAAGCTCACAAAATGCATTTATTTCAATAGCTTTTTCCCCTTTTTCATTGAGAAATGGAATATATTGTCGGAAGTATTTTTCAATATTTGATTTAATTGGTTTCTTGATAAAGTCAAACTCATAATTTTCTATCGCATGCTCTAAAATAGTTTGAGTAAGTTTCAAATCTTCCTCTGTTGGTTGCCATGGTACATAACCATATATTTTTTTTAACCAATCATAATACCACGAATCTTTCAATATAACAGCTCTTTCATCAACGTATTGATAATCGCTTGTTTTATCTATTTTCTCCTTTTTCGATTGATAACAACTCGAAAAGGTAATCAGAATTAGAAGTACTATGATAAAATCTCTTTTCAAGTGTAGTTAAATTATTTTTTTAATTAAGCAAGCATTTATTCGTCAACCCATTACAACATTTCAATTATTATATTTCTTTAAATAGAAATCAGACTTTTGGTTAACTTCATCATTTCCAAATACTTCTTTTATAGAATACTTTGCACTTTCATAACCTAATTCATCTGATTTGACCAAGTGATAAAGAGCTAAGTTCTTAGTTTTATCATCCAGTTGTTCAAACGGTTGACCATTGTTTGGATTACTCAAAATTAAGAAGATATGATAATGTGCTTCAGGAGAATTATACTTATTTGCCATCATTAATGAATAATATAACAATCCTTCATAATTAGCATCTAAAATAAAATTTCCGGCTACCGTATTATAGACTTTTTCATCGCCTTTACTAATGGCTACATTCAATAAACTATCTGTTAGTTTACTGTTTTTATTCATTTTTACATATTCAGGCGTTTCAATTTTTATAATCTCTTTTTTGCTTTCAGTTTTCTTTTCAGAACAGAAAATCAATACATAACTTAAAGACATCGTAATTATAATTAACGTTTTTCTCATATCAGTGTTATGTTTTTAGGTCAGAACTTTGTAAGTTTTATTTAAAGAAGACTTAGGAGAGCCTAGCTGCCATTAAAGAAGACTTAATTAAGCACGATTGAAATTTCATTCTATTTTTTCAATTTGATCAGCCCAATAAGTCGGTAGATTTTCATTTTCATAAACGCTCCAAACATTCCAATCCTTTTCAAGCATTTTAATTTCTTCTTTGTCTGTGTATCTTGAAAATTTAAAGTGACTATTATCTTTATAATTTTCCACTCCAATCTCAATAGGGCATGTAATTATAATTAAAATATTTTCTCCCTTATTCGTTGAATCTAAATTTTCAAGCAGTTCAAATTTTAATGCTACACCGAATGGTTCACGTCCACACTTTGGGGGTAATTCAACACTCGAAAAATCTACAAGTTTAATTTTAATAAATTCTTTTGTTTGACAAAATGTTGAAAAAGTAAATGAAATAATAGTAAAAAAAGTTAAATAGTACTTCATCATGTTTTTCTATAAAATTTGTACTGATTTGTAAATATAAATAAATCTATAAAACTTTTTCAATTGCTCACAAAAATTAAAAGCTGTATTTCTTATTAAAAAACGATTTTCGCAGAGCACGTGCTATCATATAAGACTTAGGTGAGCGGGTTTCTATAAATGCTTCAATGATTCCCATTCTATTTTTGTGATGTTTAATTTTGTTCCTGTAGAATCTGTTTTGTTTTTAAAACATTTCAAGATAAAATGTTTATTCATTTTATTAAACTCATCTGGCTCAATAACAGCAAATGAATAAAATTCAGTATCAAGTTTACCTAATTGAATATTTTTAAAATAAATGGTATCATTTTGAAAAATAAAATTGCCTTTGACTTTTGATACGCCAAAGCAGATAGACCGTTTATTGAACGTGTAATCTTTTTTTAATTTTATTACTGTTGTGCAATTTGCAGCTCCTTCGCTTTGTGCTTCTAAAATGTTAGAAGACTCAAGTCTTTCAAAGTCAAATATTCCTTTGGGTTTCAAAAAGGTTAAGGTCAACACCAGAAGTAAAAGACCACATGTAATGAACCGCTTTTTTTCTGAAAAATTTTCCTTAATCAAAAAGTAGATATTTCTAATGAAAACAAAAATAAATCCCAAATAGACAACCCCTAAGATAAGATAAAACGGAAAAGCTAAAAGACCGAGATGACTTTCCCAAAAGTAAGACGTATTTACGATTAGAAAGTAAAGAATTATTGCAAGTAAAAGACCTTTGTTTTTCAAAAAATAAAATTATTAATTGTTTGTAATGTAATTCATTATTAATTGTAATTATCAAATATTACTTGCTTTTTATCTTAGAATGTAGAGCAAGGGTAATTACCATTCAATATTCAAATGACTTTCTGCAAACTTTTCTGGTTCTACATATGATATCTTTAAATCTTTTAAAATACTTATTGATTTAATTTTAATCTTATCAATTTCAATGTTGGTGTATGTCAACTTTTTTATCCAATTCGATTCATATAGATTAATTACAATTAACTTCAATTCTTCAAGCTTAAATATAATTTTGTCATCAAATCCATATTTTTTATCAAGAGAATTAAGAAATTCTTTAGTAAATAGTGATTCAATTCTACCTTCAATATCCTCACCAAACAATTCTAAATTATTTTCATCATAATTTGATAAATCCGTGGCTAATATTAAAAGTATCAATACTATTTCTTCAAAATGATATTTTTCTAATTTTTTATTTTTCATTGTATGAAATCGTTAGTGAAAATATATATTTAGCTAAAAGAAATTCCCTGAAAAGATACTATCAATGAAAACTTAGGGAGGCTAGCTAAGCTATATGTATTTAAATTTCATCCTTAATACATTCTTTCATTTCTGGCAAAACTTTGTTTTGAATAAATTCAAAAAAGTCTGAATATTCATTTTCAATGATATTCCAATCTGATGTGTTTTTTTGAAATGATAAATGAAAGACAACAACATTTTCACAAACTTTACCATTTTTTATTTCAAAACCAGCAAATGTATCCATATCTTGCCTTTTTCCAAAAGTTAAAACTTCGCGATTTAAACTATGTTCTTCTTTAAACCTTTGATTAATGACAGAGTTTAAATTTAATTCAATATCGAATTGCCATGGAATAAACTTTGTCAATTTTAACTTTAAAAACCAAATATAAGAAGTAGGAATTTCCATTTGTAGAATTATTTTTTTTACTTCAATATTATTATTAATTCAACATGCTATCAATGTAGGTGTAAGGCTTCAGTATTGTTGTTTACTATTCATTTATCCATTTAGAATATTCTGCCCAATCTTCTAAATAAATAGTTCTCATTCTTTTATTATTTAAATCTGAGAAACCAAGTTTGGAATACCTCGGATATTCTGCTAAAGCTAAAACATCTCTACAGTCATTATTTGACATTTCAATATAACTGTCAATTTTTGAAATATCTTTGTTTGAAAGCTTCAAAATTGCAGCTGAAATTCTGTTTATCGCATTTGGATTATCAGCCTTAATGCTATTAAATTTTAGTATAATCTCATCTATATACCTCGGAAATTCTCTCGCAATAAGTCCTTCAAGTTGATTTGTTGATACTTTACCGATGGGCTGAATTCCCAAGTATTTTATTTTAAACTCCTCGAACATAGTGTAAAATTTTTTTCTTTAAGTTTTTAAAAAGATTGCTGTCATTGAAGACTTAGGGGAGCCTGGTAAATATATTCAAATCTAAACAACTTTTTCAACTTCTCGCAAAAATCAAAAGCTGTTTTTCGGATTAAAAAACGCAATTCGCAGAGCACGTGCTATCATAGAAGACTCAGGAGAGCTTGGGGGTTTCTAGCTCAAACTAATCATATTTAATTTTTGGTTTTATAATATTTTCATCTATATTTTTTTGTCCACAATTTTTTTCCTCTAAAAGTTCATCAAAATTGAGGATTAGAATTTTCCCAGCGATAGAATCTTTTTTTGCCAATTTAATGGTGTCGTATATTTCAATGAAAGCATATTTATCATTAAAATATTGAAGCTTGTGGGCGTTTTTCGGATATAGTGACTCGACTTTACATTCAATTTGTTGAATATTTACTAAATCTTTTGGAACCATGAAGATCAAATGAAACATTATAAATACTCTTGAAAGGGAATACAAGTAACCTCCAATTATAAAATAGGACATATAATAGTGCAAAAGGCCATTAACTTTTCCTAGACTAAATTTGGTTTCTGTAAAGCCTTTCAACATAAGGAATGTAATAATTAGAAATCCTGCCACAGCCATGAAAAGCATCCACAAATTATGCCCGGTAGGTTTTGCTTCCAAGTCGTTTGACAGATAGTTCATTAAGAAATGATAGCCACCGAATATTAGCACCGCACTTATAGCATTTCCAAGTGCATATTTTGGTTCATCATTCTCTAAAATAGGAACTGGTGGTTTTTTGGGCGGATCAATTACATAAATTCCAATAATCATTAAAATACCCATACTAGTAAAAGACAAAAATATCATTACAATTATTCCGTCAGCTATCAGTTGACTTGCAGAGAAAAAGCGTATTAATTGTAAGCGGATGCTGATTAATTCCAATACCTGCCAAATTCCACCTAATAATGCAGGAATAACTAATATCAAACTCAAATAGCTACTTACTCTTTTAATGTTTTTTTTGACAAAATTCTTTAAAACAGTTTTCCGCCTTTTTCTTTCAGCTAAATAGTAAGTGTAATCTGGTTCTTGAGTTTCATCCATTTCTCTTATTTTTAGAATAATGCTGTTTAGAATTACTGACAACTAGTAAATATTATCAAATCTACACAACTTTTTCAAATCCTCATAATATTAAAACCAGTTTTTCCTGACAAATACCTAAAACCCAACCCCATCCACCACTTCCATCTCTTTCCCCAACACCGGATGCCAAAACCGTATGCGTTCGGCATGCAAATATAGGCGGTCGGCTTTGGTGCCGTATAAATCATCGCCTACAATAGGGGCATTGAGGCCTTCCGTATGGGCGGCGTGCACCCGCAACTGGTGCGTGCGGCCCGTGATGGGGTAGAAGTGTACCAACGTAGTGTGCTCCCGGCGTTCAACCACTTCCCACAGCGTTTTGGCGGGTTTACCGTGTTGGTAACACACCAACTGGTTTGGGCGGTTGTCTAAATCAACCCGCAAGGGTAAATTGATTTCGCCACGGTCTTGGTTAATTATTCCGTTCAATAAGGCTACATACCTTTTTTGCACCGTGCGTTTCATGAATTTGGCTTGCAGTTGCAAATAGACTTCCGTGCTTTTGGCTAACAACAATATCCCGGAGGTGGACATGTCTAACCGGTGCACAATCAACGGTCCGGTCGCTTCCGGAAACCGAGCTTGGTAACGGGTATACACCGAATCCCGTATCGCTTTGCCGGGTACCGATAAAAACTCGGCCGGTTTATGCACTACCGATAAATAGGCATCGTCGTATAGAAAGGTTAACTCCTTGTCTTCCGCCGGATTCTGCAACAACGGGTTGTCGTCCACGTTCAAGCCCACTAACATGTGAGCCAAAATGGGTTTGCATTTGCCCGTACACGCGGGATAAAAATGGCCGTGTTTCCGTATTTCAGACTTTGGCGATTGTCCCCACCAAAATTCAGCCAAGGCAATCGGTTGCAGTTGGTGTTGAAAGGCATAGTGCAACAATTTCGGGGCGGCACATTCTCCCGCACTCGCCGGCGGATTGTTGTCAAAAATAGCTCCCAAACTTTTGGTTTCGCCTTGTGCGTTCAAAAATGCATATTGCTGAAACAATTTCTGTTGCAACGCCGCCGATTTGGCTTTGCGTTCGTCTTTTAACCGTTGGATGTTTGCTTCAAAATCAGCTACTTTTTGCCGGGCTTGGGCAATCGTTTCTTTCCAATAATAATTCATTTGCTTGAGCTGAATGCTTTCCTGCTGGCTTTCTTTGCTCAATTGTTTCTGCAAGGCTTTGTAGTCTTCAAAGGGCAGTTCTTGTTCCGCTTTCATCCGCCTTTCATCCCGACGAATTTTATTCAATCGACTTTGTTCTTTCTTTTCGGCTTTGTCGTGTTCGGCTTGCAAAAGGGTAGTGGCCAATTGGGCTTGTAATGTATGATACGTTGTATCGTTTTCCAAGGCTTCAATTTGGCGGTTGTATTCGTTCAGGATTTTTTCTTCCTGTTTAAAAAAACCGTCTTGTTGCAACATGTCAAACACGGGTGGCACAAAGTGACGGTGTTCGTTGCTATCGGCTAATTTTCCGGAGAAAGCGGCTAAATAACCTACTTCTCCCGCTTCATTTTGCACGACCAACACGCCAAACATTTTCCCGATGACTAAGCCTTGTTGGCCTTCTTGTAAGCCGAAATTGTGCTCCCAATCGGTTTGGGTGTGCAAGTAGTCTTGTAGTTCAGAAGCGGCTATTTTACTCAATTCATGCGGTTCGTAATAAAACGGAAAGGTGAATTTTTGAGGTAACTCAATACCGGAAATGTTTTGCTTGAAAGCGATAAAATGGGTGTGGTTTTTCATCGCTGCAAAGCTATAAAAGGAAATTGGAATTTGGGTGATTTTGGGATTTATTCCTTCTTCAAAATTTTTAAGTTTTCAATCCAAAAAATCTTTGATTTATAGAATTGAAGAGCAGTAGGGACAATTTTGTCTGTTAAGTCTCTCGGTGATTTTTTTATTAATCGTGCTGTAGATCCGGAAAAGTTTAAGGTGTATTTTGAGTCCAAATCATCTGCGTTGGTTGTAAAATGAATTATTTTATTTTCAATTTTCCAACTACCTTTTCCATAGCTGTTTTCTTCTTTGCAAACCGAACAAATGATGTTTCTGTAAAAGTGAAAAGTAAAGGTTTGATCAGCGTTTAAGAGAAGTTCATACTTAATCACATCACCTTTGACATCTTTATTGTAAAATTCGTAAGTTCCAATATAATCTTCGTTTTGAGCAATAACTGAAGTTGAACACAAAGTAATCAGCAAAAAGAGAATTTTTTTCATTTGAATTGATTTTTGTTTGAGAATCAAAAATTAAGCCAATTAATTCTCAGCGGTGCAATCTGTAATAAAAAACAATTTAACCGCATAGGAACATAGCAAAAAAAAGGGATAGATAGCCCAATTTTGGGCTCACATAGCTATGATGCTCTAGATGAAGTGAAACGGCATTTAGACTAAATAAAACTATGTTTCTATGTGGTTTTAAACAATTTAACCACATAGAAACATAGCAATTGTCAATCAATACAACTACACCTGTATTACCCCCAAATTAAACTGCTTTTCAATCGGAGCGTGGTTTGCCGCTTCAATGCCCATGGATATCCAGGTTCTCGTTTCCAGCGGGTCGATGATGGCATCGGTCCATAATCGGGAGGCTGCATAATAAGGCGAAACCTGTTCATCATAACGGGCTTTGATTTTATCAAACAACTCTTTTTCTTTGGCTTCATCCACAATTTCACCTTTCGCTTTCAGAGAAGAGGCTTCAATTTGCATCAGTACTTTGGCGGCTTGTGTGCCACCCATTACCGCTAATTCAGCACTCGGCCAAGCGGCAATTAAGCGAGGGTCATAGGCTTTTCCACACATGGCATAATTGCCGGCTCCATACGAATTGCCTACAACAATCGTAAATTTAGGCACCACCGAATTGGAAACCGCATTCACCATTTTGGCTCCGTCTTTAATGATACCGCCGTGTTCAGATTTGCTTCCTACCATAAATCCGGTCACGTCTTGCAAGAAAACCAACGGAATTTTCTTTTGGTTGCAATTCGCAATAAAACGCGTCGCTTTATCGGCAGAGTCCGAATAAATCACCCCACCAAATTGAATTTCCCCTTTTTTGGTTTTGGAAACGGTGCGTTGGTTGGCTACGATTCCTACCGCCCAGCCATCAATACGAGCATAACACGTGATGATGGATTGTCCGTATCCGTCTTTATACATATCCATTTCGGAGTTATCCACCAAACGTTTAATAATTTCCATCATGTCATATTGATCCGCTCTCGATTTCGGGAGAATACCATAAATATCACTTTCTTTCAAAGCAGGTTTGGCCGCTTTCTCTCGGTTGAATCCGGCTTTATCAAAGTCACCTATTTTACCCACAATACTTTTGATGCGGTCTAACGCATCTTTGTCATCTTTGGCTTTATAGTCGGTTACGCCAGAAATTTCACAGTGGGTAGTCGCTCCGCCCAGCGTTTCATTGTCAATGTTTTCGCCAATGGCGGCTTTTACCAAATAACTTCCGGCTAAGAAGATACTTCCGGTTTTATCGACAATCATCGCTTCGTCACTCATAATCGGTAAATAGGCTCCTCCGGCCACACAACTCCCCATAACAGCCGCAATTTGCGTAATGCCCATACTGCTCATAATAGCGTTGTTTCTGAAGATACGTCCGAAATGTTCTTTGTCGGGAAATATCTCATCTTGCATGGGTAAATACACCCCGGCACTGTCCACTAAATAAATAATCGGCAAACGGTTTTCAATGGCGATTTCTTGGGCACGCAAGTTCTTTTTTCCCGTAATCGGAAACCAAGCACCGGCTTTCACTGTGGCATCATTAGCCACTACGATACATTGTTTTCCTTTGATGTACCCGATTTTCACCACCACACCACCGGACGGACAACCGCCGTGTTCCTTGTACATTCCGTCTCCGGCAAAAGCCCCGATTTCAATGCTTTTGGCTTTTTCATCCAACAAATAATCGATGCGTTCACGAGCGGACATTTTACCTTCGGCATGCAGTTTTTCAATTCTTTTTTCGCCACCGCCCAATTTCACTTGAGCAAAACGGCGTTTTAATTCGGCTAATAAAAGTTTATTGTGGTCTTCGTTTTTGTTGAAGTTTAAATCCATGGGGTTTATTTTTTATTCGGATGCTAAAATACGAAATCGTTTGAGAAGTAGGAAATTTGTTTTTTTGAGAGGGGAGTGGGGAGTTGGGAGTTGGGAGTTGAGGATAGTTTAAAATTTAGCGTAAAAAATATGTAAGTCTCATTTTTAACGAGTAAAAAATACGATAAATCAATTTTGTGCTATCATTTGCCAAAAATGTGCTATTTTAAGAAAACAGTTAAAAGTACTTTTGAGTAAACCAAAAAATAACAGATTATGAGTGTAATAGCAAGACCCCAATTAAAAGAAAAGTACGATAACTACATTAACGGAAAATGGACCGCACCTTCCACCGGACAATATTTTGAAGTATTGTCGCCGGTAGATGGAAAATTAATGGCCAAAGCCGCTCATTCGGCTAAGATGGATATTGAAATGGCTGTGGATGCCGCACATGCAGCTTTTAAAACTTGGGGACAAACTTCTGCAACAGAGCGAAGCATTATTTTAAATAAAATTGCCGACCGAATGGAGGCGAACTTAGAACATTTAGCCGCTGTTGAAACCTTAGATAATGGAAAAGCCATCAGAGAAACCATGGCTGCAGATATGCCTTTAGCCATTGATCATTTTCGTTATTTTGCAGGAGTGATTCGGGCAGAAGAAGGTTCTATTAGTGAATTAGACAAAGACACCGTTTCCATCATTGTGCACGAACCTATTGGTGTAGTCGCACAGATTATTCCTTGGAATTTCCCAATATTAATGGCAGTATGGAAACTCGCTCCCGCTTTAGCTGCCGGAAATTGTGTGGTGTTAAAACCCGCAGAAAGTACGCCAATTTCCATAATGGTCTTAATGGAATTGATTGAAGATTTACTTCCGGCAGGGGTAGTGAATATCGTAAATGGTTTTGGAGCGGAATTAGGCAGAACACTGGTTACCAATCCAAAAGTGTCCAAAGCAGCATTCACCGGTTCAACCGCCACCGGACGTTTAGTAATGCAATATGCCACAGAAAACATTATTCCGGTTACGCTGGAATTAGGTGGAAAATCACCCAATATCTTTTTCCCATCGGTGATGGATGCCGACGATGAATTTTTAGACAAAGCGTTGGAAGGCGTGGCGTTGTTTGCTTTGAATCAAGGTGAAGTGTGTACGTGTCCCTCTCGATTATTGATTCACGAATCCATTTATGATGTCTTTATTGAAAAAGTAATAGCCAGAGTTAATGCCATCAAAACCGGAAATCCTTTTGATACATCAGTAATGATGGGAGCACAAGCGTCGCAAATACAAAAAGATAAAATACTTTCTTATATCAAATTAGGAAAAGAAGAAGGAGCTGAATTATTGTGCGGTGGAGAAGTCAATCATTTGGGTGGTGAAATGGAAGGCGGATATTACATTCAACCTACGTTATTCAAAGGACACAATAAAATGCGAATTTTTCAAGAAGAGATTTTCGGACCGGTTTTGGCGGTGACCACTTTCAAAACTACAGAAGAAGCGATTGCAATAGCCAATGACACCATGTATGGCTTAGGAGCAGGCGTTTGGACACGCGATGCTCATGAATTGTATCAAGTGCCAAGAGCCATTCAAGCGGGTAGAGTATGGGTGAATCAATACCATGCGTATCCGGCAGGAGCACCGTTTGGGGGTTACAAACAATCCGGAATTGGCCGTGAAAACCACAAAATGATGTTGGGGCATTATCGTCAATCCAAAAACATGTTGATCTCCTACAATAAAAATAAATTAGGATTTTTCTAAAAACAACCAAAATACCCATAAAGCCACGGATTCACTAAAGAGGTTGTGGATTCGTGGCTTTTAAACTTTTAACCAATGGAAAAAGTAAAACGATTGGACGCAACAGAAAAAGCGTTGGAATTAATTGCACTGTTACAGGAAAAATTCGGTGATGTAATGTTTTATCAAGCGGGTGGCTGTTGCGAAGGAACCCAACCCCAATGCTTTGAAAAAGGCGGCTTTTACCTTCGCTACGGCGATGTTTGTATAGGAACAGTCAGCGGTTTTGAATTTTGGGTGGACAAAGATTTGTTCGAATACTGGAAGCACGCACATTTTACGTTAGATGTAACGGATGGAATAGGAGCAGGTGGTTTTTCGTTGGAAACACCTTTTGGTAAAACTTTTAAAGTAAATTACCGATTGTTTACAGAAGAAGAAGCTGCTAATTTAATGGACATCAAGCGAAACGAATAGCATATTATCCATTCACATTCATTAATTGGTATTGTTTTGGGGTAACGCCTTCGTATTTTTTAAACACCCGAATGAAGTAATTGGCATCTTCAAAACCGGTGGCATACGAAACCTCCGAGATATTGATTCTGGGATTATTCAATAAATTTTTGGCAAACTTAATCTTTTCATTCAGGATAAACTCAATAGGACTCATGCCTAATTCTCGTTTAAAATAGCGGTAAAAAGAGGTGGTGCTCATGCAAGCTTTATCACTCAATTCTTTCAAGCTAATTGCGTTTTGAATGTTCTGACGGATATATTCCACTACAATGGCAATGGGATTATTGCTGTCAATCAGTTGATGACTGTTAATCGCTTTAACTGTTTGCGATTGAATAATACGAACCAAGAGTTCCTGTAAGGTCAAATCGGCTAACGCATCTTTGGTAATCGACGTACTCATGCATTCTTTAATGAGTTTGTTGATGGTGGAAGCCAGTTCTAAATTGTTATAAAAGAAATAATTTTCATAATCCAATTTCCAAAAGTGTTTATAGCCTTCTTTAGGATAGCGTTCGTTTAAAAAATCGAGTGTTTCTTTGATTTTAAATTGGTCAATAGCCAATGCCAAACATTGTGTAGGATTGTGTTGTGTGGCCTCCGGAAAATCAATTTTCATCTCTACATTGGAAGGAATGATAACTGTTTCCCCCGGCAGATACTCAAACTCAGGGTCTTCAAAAAGGTGCATTACTTTTTTGCCCCGCAGCATACTGGTCACTACCAAATCATTAAACTTCAACGGAACTTTAATGCTTTGTTCGTACGTTTCAAATAAGTTTAACTCACAGTTATTCAAGGAATAAACAGTTCTGTTCTCGACTAAAGTTTTAAGTGATTTTTCGTGCGTTAAGGCGGGCGTTTGTAAGGTTACCTTAGAATGATTCATACCAATACTTTTAATAAAAGTAGTAAAAAAATCGAAACTTCACACCTTTTTTTACACTTTTTAAAATCTAAGAACTAAGATAACCCTTTTAACTAACAATCCCTTTTAAACCTTTAAAATATTAAACTTTTAAACCCTTAAACTATTCCTCCTTTTGTCCCATCATCATCAAATACGCTTTCAAAAACGCATCGATTTCACCGTTCATAACGCCTTCAACATCACTGGTTTCATGACTGGTTCGGACGTCTTTAACTAATTTGTAAGGATGCATCACGTAGTTTCGAATTTGCGAACCCCATTCAATTTTCATTTTTCCGGCTTCGATGTCGGCTCTTTGTGCCATTCGTTTGTTCAATTCAATTTCATACAATTGCGAACGTAACATTTGCATCGCCCGTTGACGGTTATCTTGTTGTGAACGCGTTTCCGAACATTGAATTTGAATCCCGGTGGGTTTGTGAAACAACTGTACTTTCGTTTCTACTTTGTTCACGTTTTGTCCACCCGCACCACTTGAACGAGAGGTAATGATTTCCAAGTCTGCCGGATTGATTTCAATTTCTATTGTGTCATCCACAGACGGGTATACATATACGGAAGCAAAGGAAGTATGGCGTTTGGCATTACTGTCAAACGGTGAAATACGCACCAATCGATGCACACCATTTTCGCCTTTTAGGTAACCAAAAGCATAATCGCCTTCAATCTCTAGGGTTACGGTTTTAATTCCGGCAACATCACCTTCTTGAAAGTTGAGTTCTTTTACTTTGTAGCCTTCTTTTTCGGCCCACATGAGGTACATTCGCATGAGCATGGAAGCCCAGTCGCAACTTTCCGTACCACCGGCACCGGCTGTGATTTGCAAAACGGCACTCAGGTTATCACCTTCTTCCGAAAGCATGTTTTTAAACTCCAGGTTTTCAATTAAGGTATTGGTTTGTTCAAAAACGCTATCTACTTCAGCTTCAGTAGCATCGCCGTCTTTGAAAAACTCAAAAACCATTTGTAATTCTTCCGATAAATTGACTGCTTTTTGATAGTCTTCTACCCATTTTTTCTTTGAACGCAAGTCGCGGACCACGATTTCAGCTTCTTTTGGATTGTTCCAAAAGGTAGGGTCGAAGGTTTTTTCTTCTTCGTTGGTAATTTCAATTAACTTCTTATCGATGTCAAAGATACCTCCTCAACGCACCAAGGCGTTCTACAATACCTTTAATTTGTTCGGTATTTGTCATAATTATTGTAGTTTTGTTTTTTGCAAAGGTAGGGAGTAGATGTGAGTTGTCCTAATCATAAAAAACGGATTGTTTTTAAACCATATAAGTCATATAAGTTTGTTATTAACTATTTTGAAAAATTTTTTTTTCACATTTTTTTTATCACTAATTGGAATATTTTCGTTCGGACAAACTAATTATGAGTATAATTTAACCGAATTTGATAGTCTTTTACATGAAGAAATTTATAGCGTTGACGTAGCTGAATTTCAAAGATTAGAATTAATTAAATTCAAGAATGAAACATATGAAGGAAATCTAACTCATAGCGTATGGAAGACTAATAAAAAGGAAGAACAAACTAGTATAATTTCTCAAAGAATTAAAATACCAGAAAAGTTAGTTGAGAAGTTAATAACGAAATTGAAAAATAGTGGATATCATAAACTAAAGGATTGTAGTGAAATTAAAAACTGTATTAAAGGATTAGATGGAACAACAATTATTTTTAATCTTTTTCAAAAAGAATTAAATCAAAGTGCTTCTTTTTGGGAATTAAAATCCGACTATTATTATAAAACAGATTCAGTTGAAATACCCAATGAAGTTATGGATGCAAGAAAAATACTTAAAATCATCAATAACGAAATTGATTTGGAAAAACAGTTTCAGAATTTTATAAGTAGATTACCAGTTGGGATATATATGTTTAATGGAATAATTTTGGATAAAAAATAGTCCTTAATGTAAATATGTTTTTGCATGGTTAGAATAAAGATGAAATTTAAAATAATTTTTTTTTAAACCATATAAGTCGTATAAGATGCATTTAGGTAAAAAATAAGTAAATATAAAGTACAAATAAGATAAAGAATTCAAGCAATATAGCTTTAAAATATGGAAATAAATTTAATCAGTGATACCGTAACCAAGCCTTCGTTAGATATGCTAAGAGCGATGTTTACGGCAAAAGTGGGGGATGATGTATTTAAACACGACCCTACCGTAAATGAATTAGAAGCCTACACCGCTGCTTTTTTTGGAATGGAAAAAGCCTTATTTTTTCCTTCCGGAACGATGGCGAATCAAACAGCTATCAAATTACATACCCAACCGGGAGAACAATTGATTGCCGATAAATATGCCCATATTTTTAACTACGAAGGAGGAGGGGTTTCCTTTAACAGTGGAGTTTCCTGTCGTTTGTTGGACGGTCATCGTGGAATGATTACCGCAGAGCAAGTGGAAGCCGCCATCAATCCGCCTGACTTTTACCATAGTCCGTTAACCACTTTGGTTGCGTTGGAAAACACGACCAACAAAGGGGGAGGAGCCTGTTATGAAATGGACGATTTAATTGCCATCCGCAAAGTATGCGACCGTCACGGATTAAAATACCATTTGGACGGAGCCCGTTTGTGGAATGCCTTGGTCGCCAAAAACCAAGATCCGTTGCAATTTGGGATATTGTTTGACACTATTTCGGTATGTTTTTCCAAAGGAATGGGAGCACCGATTGGTTCCGTTTTATTGATGAGTGAAAAGGATTATCACAAAGCCTTACGCATTCGAAAAGTATTAGGAGGCGGCATGCGACAAGCCGGCTATTTGGCAGCCGCGGCACTTTATGCGATGGAGCACAACATCGAACGCTTAGCAGAAGACCACCGACGTGCGAAAGAATTAGGGGAAGTGTTAGCTAAAACCAACTGGGTACAAACGGTGGAGGAAGTAGAGACGAATATTGTGATTTTTTCGGTTTTACCGCACATCAAAGATGAATTGGTCATTGAAAAATTAAAGCAGAAAAACATTTCCATCAGCTCGTTAGGCAAAGGAAAACTGCGCATGGTAACCCATTTGGATTACAAGGAAGTAATGCATTCGTATGTGATGGAAGCGTTGGAGAAGATGGTGTTTTAGAAAAAATTCAAAAACACTTTTCATAATTTCCTAATTGATCAAAATCGTCCATGTAATTTTAAAGCTATAAATAGGCTTTGTAAAATCTTTTAGTAAAGTAGATAGAAAAATGATTTGCTATTAAACTTTAATCATGATACTCCCACTTGCATAATCATGAATAGTTCTTCCTTTATCACTAAAAAAAAGAGTGATAAAGGATAACCAACCAAGTAAATATTTTAAAATGACTCTAATCACAGCTTGGAAAAAATTAATTTTTTTAGCATGATTTGCGTTACTTCTTACCCGAATTTCCATTTTTTCGTTTCCAATAGTTGCACCAAAAGCAGTCAAAATTGGTTCGTACAATAGTATTAAGGCAAATAATATCATTCTGATAAAATCCGGAACATTTTCAAATGAATTCAATATTTCTGAAGCGAAATACATGAATGCAATAATAATAATTGTATCAATTGTAGTCGATTTTATTCTTTCAAGTATTGTTGGATACTCTCTTTCCATAGACATTCGTTTATGTATTCGTTTATCTATTAAACATATCCATTCCCGGAATATTCGGCATTCCTTCTTTGGCAACGGCGGCTAATTCCGTTTCATTAACGTTGGTTGCTTTTTGAATGGCTTTGTTCATAACCAAAATAAAATAGTCCTCCAATTGTTCTTTATCTTCTAAAAGAGAAGGATCAATTTCAATCGATTTTACGGTACGATTGGCAGTTAAGGTTACCTTTAAAAGCCCGTCATTGCTTTGTTCATCAATTAAAACGTGGTCTAAACGCTTTTTTGTTTCTTCTATTTTTTGTTGGGTTTCTTTGAGTTTACCCATCATGCCCATTAAGTCTCCAAACATGTTGATAATTTTTATAAATTCTGAACTGCAAATGTAATATATTGCATAGTTTTATTACACTATTTTTTTATGGCTAAATGGGTAACGTTAAGTTTTGTTTGTATTATTTTTGCAACTTCCTGTCAAAAAAAGGAGATTAACATGTCAGAAAATATACAACCCCCAATGGCGGCTAAAAAAGATACCGTCCTTGAAAAGCATGGCGATCAGCGAGTAGATCCTTATTATTGGTTAAACGACCGTGAAAATCCGGAAGTCATTCAATACTTGAAAGACGAAAACGACTATTATCAAAAAATGACGGCTCACACGCAAGCATTTCAAAAAGATTTGTTTGAGGAAATGAAGTCGCGAATCAAAGAGGACGATGAATCTGTTCCCTTTTTATATAATGGATATTACTACATTACCCGTTTTGAAACCGGTAAAGAATATCCGATTTATTCACGAAAAAAAGGAAGTTTAACTGCTCAAGAGGAGATTATGTTTGATTGCAATGAAATGGCAAAAGGGCATTCTTACTTCAATTTAAGCGGTTTAAATGTGAGTGAAGACAACAAATTGGTATCGTTTTCTACCGATAAAGTAGGAAGAAGGATTTACACCTTACAGGTAAAGAATTTGGAGACCGGTGAACTCTTGTCAGACAAAATTGAAAATGTTTCCGGTGCAGCTGTGTGGGCTAATGACAACAAAACGTTGTTTTACACCACCAAAGAAAAAGTTACCTTACGTTCGAATAAAATTCACAAACATGTTTTAGGAACCGATGCTAAAAAAGACGAAATAGTTTTTCATGAGAAAGATGAAACATTCAGTGTATACATTGCCAAAACAAAATCGAAAAAATTCTTAGTAATTAACAGCAGTAGTACATTGACCTCAGAATTTCAAATTTTAGATGCTAATAAACCCGGAGATCGATTTAAGGTTTTTCATCCCAGAACGAGAGGTTTAGAATACAACATTTCACATTATAATGATCATTTTTACATTGTGACCAACAAAGACAAAGCAACCAATTTCAAGGTAATGAAAACTCCGGATACAGCTACAACAGCAGAAAATTGGGTAGATGTAATTCCACATGATGAAAACGTGTTGATTGAAGGAATTGAGATTTTTAAAAACTATTTGGTGGTGGAAGAACGTTCCAATGGTTTAAATAAAATCCGTATCATGCCTTGGAGTGGCAGCGGTGAGTATTATTTACCGTTTGAAATAGAAACCTATTCCGCATTTGTGGGTACCAATGTGGATTTTGACACGGACATTCTTCGTTTTGGCTATCAATCGTTGGCCACACCTTATTCGGTTATCGATTTTAACATGAAAACCAAAACAAAAGAGGTGAAAAAGGAGATGGCTGTTTTGGGTGGAAAATTTGATAAAGCCAACTACAAAGAAGAGCGAGTTTGGGCTACGGCTACGGATGGTACAAAGGTACCCATTTCGTTAGTATACCGCAAAGAAATGAAGAAAGACGGCAATAATCCGTTGTTGCAATATGCCTATGGTTCCTATGGTAATTCGATGGATCCTAATTTTGATTCAACCCTTTTAAGTTTATTAGACCGGGGATTTATCTATGCGATTGCTCACATCCGCGGTGGAGAAGACATGGGTCGCCAATGGTATGAAGACGGAAAATTATTAAAAAAGAAAAATACCTTTACGGATTTTATTGATTGTTCAAAATATTTAATTGAACAAAATTATACCAACCCTAAAAAATTATATGCACAAGGAGGATCTGCCGGAGGTTTGTTGATGGGTGCAGTCGTGAATATGGCTCCTGAGTTATATAATGGGGTGATTGCTGCCGTTCCATTTGTAGATGTAGTGACAACTATGTTGGATGAAACAATTCCTTTGACTACCGGCGAGTACGATGAATGGGGAAATCCGAATGACAAAGAATATTATGATTATATGAAGTCGTACTCACCGTATGACAATGTTAAAGCTCAAAATTATCCAAATATGTTGGTTACCACTGGGTTGCACGATTCACAAGTGCAATACTGGGAGCCGGCCAAATGGGTTGCTAAACTTAGAACGTTAAAAACAGATAAAAATTTATTGTTTTTAGACACCAACATGGATGCGGGTCATGGTGGGGCTTCAGGGCGATTTGAAGCTTTAAAAGAATTGGCAAAAGAGTTTAGTTTTCTTTTAGATTTAGAAGGAATTGAAAAATAAAATTTTTTTTTATAAATTTGCAAGGTTTTAAGGTTGCCAAAAACAATAGAAGTTTGCCTTGACTAACATATTTTTTATGAAAGAACAGATAAAAGCTTATAATAGTGTATTGGATTTGATTGGAAATACGCCATTAATTAAACTCAATCGAATTACAGATAATTTAGAAGGTAATTTTTATGCTAAGGTTGAATCGTTCAACCCAGGCCATTCAACCAAAGATAGAATAGCATTATACATTATAGAAGAAGCTGAACGTCAAGGAATACTTTCTCCGGGCGATACCATTATCGAAACAACATCAGGAAATACAGGTTTTAGCCTTGCCATGGTAAGTATTATAAAAGGATACAATTGTATTTTGGCGGTAAGTTCTAAATCATCACGTGATAAAATAGACATGTTACGCAGTATGGGAGCCAAAGTTTATGTTTGCCCGGCTCACGTTTCGGCAGATGACGAACGCTCTTACTACAATGTTGCAAAACGATTACATGAAGAAACAAAAGGTTCTATTTATATCAATCAATATTTTAATCAATTAAATATTGATGCTCATTATAAAACTACCGGTCCGGAAATCTGGGAACAAACTAACGGTCAAATTACCCATTTAATCGCTTGTAGCGGAACAGGTGGTACTTTATCAGGAGCTGCTAAATATTTGAAAGAAAAGAATCCAAACATTAGAATTTTAGGAGTTGATGCGTATGGTTCAGTGTTGAAAAAATACCACGAAACCAAAGAATTTGACAGTGAAGAAATTTATCCTTACCGCATAGAAGGTTTAGGAAAAAATTTAATTCCAACCGCTACTGATTTTGATGTGATTGACAAATTCATCAAAGTAACTGACGAAGAAAGTGCTCATACTACACGTGAAATTGCCGTTAAAGAAGGGTTATTTGTTGGGTATACTTCCGGTGCAGTTGTTCAAGCCATTCGTCAATTTGCCGAAGAGGGTGAATTTGATGCTAATTCAAATGTTATTGCCATTTTCCCTGACCATGGGTCACGTTATATGAGTAAAGTGTTCAGTGATGACTGGATGAATGATCAAGGCTTCTTTGACAGTGTGAATATGGAAGAAGTTCAGAAAATAGAATTTATTAAGTAAGAAGAGAATAGAATAAAGAAAATAGATAATTGAATATAGAAAAACTTCAAGTAAATAGCTTGGAGTTTTTTATTTATATCCAATACTCATAAATTACTTTTCTAAAAATTCAATCATTTTTTGATTAACTATTTCAGGTTGATCAATGGTTAAAAAGTGACCGGCATTTTCAATTGTTATCATTTCACCTTTTGGGAGAAGCTCATTGCCTTTTTCTAAACTTTTTTGAGAATTTACTATATCGTTATCTCCAATCATAATTAAAACTGGAATCGTAATTTTTTCAATTTCTTCTTTTGAAAAGGGTTGCATTTGTATAAAACTCATGTTTGCTTTGGCAAATTTATTAGCTAAAAAAAACTGATTCTTGTAAATTGGATCAATTTTTTCAGGATAAAAAGCAAAAGCATTCAATGTGTTTTCTAATTTTTTCTTGTTAGGAAAAAGTTTAAACATCAACGCAGAAGACGCTTTGTGCATTTTGTCTAAATTTTCCAGCGTCTGTGCCGGACTCAACAAAACCATTTTGCTGATATTACTGTTTTCTTGGGTAGCTAATAAAGTTGCCAACCAACCTCCGCGAGAAGCACCCACAATTTTAATTTTCTTTAAATTATAATGTGTAAAGATTTCATTGTACCAAGCGATGGTTTCTTCCTTAGATATTGTTTCACCACAAGAAACGGATTTTCCGGGTTCCATCAAAAAATCGATGGCATACACACGATGGTTTTTTGATAAAACTTTGATGTTTGGATACCACATGGTTGAACTGGCATCCATTCCATGTAATAAAACGAGTGGTTCTGCATTTTTTGGACCAGTAATAATAACATGAGCAGTTCCGTAGCTTGTAATAATATTTTCTTCCTTAAATGGAATTTTCCAAAGCTTTAATGTTTCATTATATGCTTTGATATATTTTGTTCGCTCTTCTTTTTTACGAAAAACATAATCGTCAATAGTTGTTCCTTTTTGACTGTTGCAACCTGACAAAAAAGTAATAATTAGGAATAGAACAGAATAATATTTAAACATGTATCCAATTTTGATTTTAGCAAATTTAGGCATTTAAATTACATGAATAGATTTACACAATTTTAATAGTTAGAAAAGAATTTATTTCAGCTTAATTACACCATTATCACAAATTTTTGATGTGTAAACATCAAACCCGATTTTGGTTTTTGAATAGACTTTTTTTATTTCATTAGCCACATTTTCAGCTGTTTTGTAACTTTTATTTAAGGTGTAAATTGATGGTCCAGAACCTGAAATTCCGCAACCCAACGCACCATTTTCTAAAGCTACTTTTTTTACATTATCAAATTCAGGAATTAAGTTTTTTCGATAGGGTTCTGCCACTACATCTTGCAAACTTCTTCCAATTAATTCATAATCCTCTGTATATAATCCACTAATTAATCCGCCTAAATTTCCCCATTGAGTGATGGCTGTTTTTAACGGAATTTCCTTCGGTAATATACTTCTTGCTTCAGAAGTTTTGACTTCAATATGAGGATGAATAATCGTTACAAACAAATCTTTCGGACTTTTAATTTTAATCACTTCTAGCGGATCATAGCTTCTAACTAATGTAAATCCTCCTAAAATTGCAGGAGCCACATTATCAGCGTGATAACTTACACTGGCTAAAAATTCGCCTTCCATCGCAAACGGAATCAACTCTTTTCGAAGTAAAGGATTTCCCAATAATTCATTGATTCCCACTACAATTCCGGCTGCACTGGCGGCACTGCTTCCGATTCCGCTACCGGCTTTGATTTTTTTATGGATTTCAATTTCAAAACCGAACTCCAAATTCAAATGATTTAACAATGCCATTCCGGCCACACCGGCTACATTTTTTTCAGTTTCTAAAGGCAAATCGGCTCCGGTTATTTTAGTAATTCGGATACCTTTTTCATTGCTTTTGCGAATAATCATTTCATCACCAATACCCTCTAAACACAAGCCTAAGACATCAAATCCACAGGATAAGTTGGCAACAGTGGCGGGGCAGAATAGTTTTATTTCGTTCATTTTTTTAAAAGGTTCTAAGTTCTAAGATTCTAAGGTTCAGAGGTTGCTTAGTAACTTAGAACCTTAGAACCTTAGAAGCTCAGTACCTTAAATTAAACATTTCCAATCCGTATCACATCCGCAAAAATTCCGGAAGCTGTTACTGCAGCACCGGCACCGGCTCCTTTGATGATTAACGGTTGATCGACATAACGATCGGTGAAAAATTCCACAATATTATCTTTTCCTTCCAAATTGTAAAACGGACTTTCCTTTGGAATGTATTGCAAACCAACACCCGCTTTTCCGTTATCGAATTTAGCAACGAATTTCAAACGACAATCTTTTTCTTTTGCTTCTTTCAATAAGTTTTCAAAATGAGTTGCATGTTTTGTTAAGGACTTAAAAAAGTCAACATTATTAGTTGTTTCCATACACTCTTTGGGTAAAAACGAAACATTTTCAATGTCTTCCATTTCCATTTGATAACCGCTTTCGCGAATGAGAATCAAAATTTTACGTGCTACATCCACACCACTCAAATCAATTTTCGGATCGGGTTCGGTAAAACCTTGTACGCCGGCTTCTTTCACCACATCATGAAAATTGTAGGTTTCACTGAAATTATTAAAAATAAAGTTTAAACTTCCGGATAAAACTGCTTGAATTTTATGGATTCGATCTCCGGAAGCTATCAAATGTTTTAACGTATCAATAATGGGTAAACCTGCACCCACATTGGTTTCAAACAAAAAGGGAGCATTGTATTTTCGCGACAAGCGTTTTAAATTTTGATAATTTTCATATTCAGAGGAACAAGCAATTTTGTTGCACGTTACCACTGCAATGTTTTTACGAAGATACTGTTCGTAGGTTTTTGAAATTTCAGCATTGGCAGTGATATCTACAAATATACTGTTACGAAGGTTCAGGGATTTTGTTTTTTCAATAAAATCCGATTTAGAGGCCTTTTCACCATTTTCTAACGCTGTTTTCCAATCTTTTAAGGCAATTCCTTCTTCTTCAAAAACCATTTTTCTGGAATTGGAAAGGGCAATTACCCGAAGATTAATCTTCAAATTTTCTTTTAGGAATTTCTTTTGTTGGTGAATTTGTTCGATGAATTTTTCGCCTACATTTCCAACCCCCATGACAAATAAGTTCAATTGCTTGGTTTGTTCTTCAAAAAAGCGTTCGTGTAGTGTATTCAATGCTTTTTTGACATCATTTTCATTGATCACTACAGAAATATTGCGTTCCGAAGCCCCTTGAGCAATGGCCCGAATATTTACATTGTTTTTGCCTAGCGTGCTGAACATTTTTCCACTGATTCCTTGGTGATTTTTCATTTGTTCGCCCACCAAAGCTACGATACATAAATCTTTTTCAATCACACACGGATTGATTTTTTGTTGAGCAATTTCCAATTCAAAAACTTTATCAATGGATGTTTTAGCCAAATCAGCCTCTGCATTCAAAATCCCAATGCAAATGGAATGTTCGGATGAAGCTTGTGTGATAAAAATAACGTTGATAACATGATTAGAAAGCACTTCGAACAAACGCTTTGAAACACCGGCAACACCTACCATTCCGGAGCCTTCTAAGGTTATTAAACTTATTTTATCAATATGTGATATTCCTTTTATAGGATTTCCGCTTGGATTGGATTCTGAAGAAATAAACGTTCCATAAGCTTCCGGTTCAAAGGTATTTTTTATCCAAATCGGAATATTTTTGCTCAAAACCGGTTGTATAGTTGGCGGATAAAGCACTTTTGCCCCAAAGTGAGACAATTCCATTGCCTCTTCGTAGGTTATTTTTTCAATGGGTTGAGCTTGTTTTACGATTTTAGGATTGGCCGTAAACATACCATTTACATCCGTCCAAATCTCTAATTCTTTTACTTGTAATGCAGCGGCTACAATGGCAGCAGTGTAATCGGAACCCCCACGACCTAAAGTTGTGGTGTTGTTACTCATGGAGGAAGCAATAAATCCGGGAATTACTGTTACTTGTGTAGCGTTATCTGAAAAATAATTTCGGATATTTTTGTTTGTAATTTCAAAATAAACTTCGGCTTTTCCAAAGTGATTATTGGTTTTGATTAATTCACGACTGTCTTTAAATTGGCTGTTGACCACTTTTTGTTTCATCGCATCTGCAATGATGTAGGAAGAAAGTAGTTCACCAAAACTGACAATCATATCGGATGTTCTGGTGGTTAATTCACCTAACAAATAACAACCATCTAATAAAGTTTCTAATAGCGAAATATTCTTTTTACAATAATGTAGCAAAGCCGTTTGTTCGTTTGCCGGAATTAATTCTTTTATAGCTTCGAGATGTTTTTTCTCGATTTGCAAAACGACATCTCTATACGAATTATCTTTGGAAGATGCTTTTGAGGCTGCAGATAATAATAAATCGGTTACGCCACTAAAAGCGGAAACAGCTACAATGAGCTTATCTTCTTTTGATTTTTGTTCAACAATTTCGAGTACTAGCTTTATATTTTGAGCATTGGCAACCGAAGTTCCTCCGAATTTTAATACCTTCATTTGATTAATTTTTAATGGAATACATAGATTTTATTTTATTCTTTCGAATAAGCATAGCTTAGGATGATATGTGTAAATTATACCCCGAATGGGGTTGTAGTCGTAGAAGATGTGCCAAAAGAATATCCGTTCAACAAATTGAAGGATAGAATTGAATAAAATATGTTCTTTTGTGATTTCATCTGAAACAAATGTAATAAATTTACGTGAAGAAAAAAGGATTTTTAAACTTTTACGAATATCTCAACAAACTTAATTTTCTACTATCAGATGAAAATTTTTACAGCAGAAAAAATTAAAGAACTTGATAAATTGACAATTGAGCGACAACAAATTTCCTCTCTTGAACTGATGGAACGAGCCGCTTTGCAAGCCTTTTTATGGTTAGTCAATCATTTTCAAGATAAAAAAACAGTTTATCACATTTTTTGTGGTGTGGGAAACAATGGGGGAGATGGCTTAGTGATAGCCCGAATGCTGAAACAAAATTATTTTGAGGTTCATGTGTATGTTGTGTCATTTAGCGAAAATTTCTCCGTTGATTTTAATTCAAATCTTGGTCGTTTAAAGGAATGCAACTTAAGCTATGATGTGATTAGTGAAACTTCTGAATTTCCTGATATTGGTGAAAATCACATTATAGTAGATGCTATTTTCGGAATTGGATTAACCAGAGAATTAGCAAGTTGGATTCAAAAACTGATTCAAAAAATAAATTATCATCAATCGTTTAAAGTATCCATTGATGTTCCGTCGGGACTATTTTTGGATAAAAAAACAACGATAGCTATTCATTCTGATGTAGTGCTTACATTTGAATTTCCTAAACTGGCTTTTTATCTTCCTGAAAATGAAAATTATATTGACAATATTGTTTTGTTACCAATTCAATTAGATGAAAAATCCATTGAATCCATTCCAACCAATTATTATTACACGGATTTAAATGAAATTAAAAGACGATATAAACCTATTTCAAAGTTTTCACACAAAGGCACACAAGGACATGTTTTATTAATTGGAGGTTGTTTTGGAAAAATAGGAGCTATGGTTTTGGCTTCGCAAGCAGCTTTGCGATCAGGATGTGGATTAGCAACCGTATTTATTCCGAAATGTGGGTATGAAATTATGCAAACAGCTACACCTGAGGCTATGGTTATAGCCGACGAAAACAATTATAAAATTACCGACATTAATTTTGCTATTCAACCTAAAGCTATTGGTATTGGAATGGGAATTGGTCAAGAAAACGAAACAAAAGAAGCTTTTTATCATTTTTTAAAAAACAACTTAACACCTTTAGTGGTTGATGCTGATGCTTTAAATATTCTTTCAGAGCATCCGGAATGGTTAGAATTAGTTCCTAAAAATTCAATTTTAACCCCTCATCCCAGAGAATTAGAACGACTCATTGGCACTTGGAAAGACGATTTTGAAAAAATTGAAAAAACGAGGCAATTAGCCCAAAAATATCAGTTTGTAATTTTAATTAAAGGGGCTTACACATTAATTATTGAAGGTAAAAATGTATATGTCAATTCATCAGGAAATCAGGCCCTTGCTACCGGAGGAAGTGGAGATGTACTTTCAGGTATGATAACGAGTTTTAGAGCCCAGGGATACTCGGCTGTAGATGCAGCTTTTTTAGGCGTTTATTTTCACGGACGAACAGCTGATATTGCGATGAACGATATGGGGTATGAAGGTTTTATTGCTTCTGATATTATCAAATATTTGGGAAAAGTATTTTTGGAGTTGAAAAATTAAAAAAAATTAAACCATTAAGAAATTAAGGTTCATTAAGTCGTGCACAATTTTAATGGTTCTTAATTGCTAAATGGTTTAAAAAAATTATCATTTACACTATAACCCAAGTTCGGTCAATACTTCTTTTAATTTAGTATCGGAGGGTCTGGGAGCATCAGCATTGACAATTTTACCTTCGGTATCGATAAGAATGAATCTTGGAATTCCATCAATCGCATATTTTTTTACAAAATCAGATTTCCAGTCGTTATCAGCGAACAATTGAATGCCTTTCAATTCTTTATCAGCCACCATTTTTTTCCATTTTTCATGGTCTTTTTTATCATCAATGGAAATGCTAACAAATTCGATGTTTTTTCCGTGGTATTCTTTTTCAACTTCTTTTAAAGCCGGGATTTCTCCAATACAAGGTCCGCACCAAGTAGCCCAAACGTCTATGTAAACAAATTTACCTTTCAAACTTTCCAAGGAAGTTTTTCCTCCATTGATGTTTTCATAATCAAAAGTAGGTGAGGGCGAACCTTTTACTAACTTTTTTAAGGTTTCATATTTTAAGGTAGTTTCTTTTTTAAAGACCGAGTCAATAGAATGTTTCATTAACTCTTTGTAAATCAAATCAATATTTTTAGCAGAAAGATTCATTTCATACATCATGTTTTTGACTAATTCACTACGAATCATTTCACTTTTAATAGTATTGAGTTTACCTAGTCCTTTATCAAAAGGTGTTTTGTCTTCAGATGGCGTCTCGTACATGATGCGTTGAAAAATACCACCAATTAATGTTCGATACGAATAAGAATGTTTGAAAGTTTCTTCATCATTCATATCATAATCATCTCCGGCTTTTGGAAATGTTTCACCGGTTTTATATTCCCTATTATTGATAGAATAACCATGATATGGGGCATATTGTTCTTGATATTTTAATGCTAAAATTTCAATTTCTTTTTTTTCATTGTTGAGAAATACTTCATTTTTTATATTGGAAGAAGCTAATTTTTCCAACATACTTTTTTTCAGACTTTCTATGTTTTCAAGAAAAACGTTTTCTTCAACAGAGAAGATTTTCATAACATTTTCAAAGTTACTTTGGTCTCCGTATTTGGATTCAATGAGTTTATTTTTTTGAACAAGGTAATTGTTTTCATCTTTTCCACTACCACTATATTTCAAAGAATTGATGAAATCATCGGCATTAGTTTCCAATTGAAGCTGAAATCCTTTTTCCAGATACACATAAAATGATTTTTCATCTGTTAGAATCAAATAGTACATTCCATCATAGGGTAAATCCAACGTGTCAGAAAAGGCACCATTGGCTTGAAGCAGAATTTTCTTTGAAAAATTAATTCCTTCCAATTCCATTTCTTTTGCCTCTGTATCTTTTATAGTTCCGGATATGGTGGTGATTATTTCTTTTTCCTGACAAGATAGGAAACAAATAAAAAGTAATAAAAAGAGTATTTTTCTCATTGTAAAATTGTTTAGATAATCAAATGTAATCAATTTCAATCACATTTTGTTATTAAAAAAACCACAATTGTGTTGCATTTATGCAAACGTTTGCGGAATTTTGGAGCCTCAACCAAACTATAAATGGACCATTATCATTATATCAGTTCCGATGTGCTTTCATTGGAAACCATCAATCAAATTTTACTTGAAAATAAATCGTTGGCTTTATCGGAAGAAGCGAAAGTCAACATCCAAAAATGCCGTGATTATTTAGATAAAAAAATGCAATCACAAACCGATCCAATTTACGGAATCAATACCGGATTTGGGTCATTATGTAATGTGAAAATTTCGAATGAAAATCTTTCTCAACTCCAAGAAAACTTGGTAAAATCGCACGCCTGTGGAACAGGGGAGGAAGTACCAAACGCAATCGTAAAATTGATGTTGTTACTTAAAATACAATCGTTGAGTTACGGAAATTCAGGCGTTCAATTGGAAACAGTGGAACGATTAATAGCTTTTTTTAATCATGATGTTTTACCCGTGATTTACACGCAAGGTTCCTTAGGTGCATCAGGTGATTTGGCTCCGTTAGCTCACTTGAGTTTGCCATTATTAGGAGAAGGAGAAGTATATTTTGAAGGTAAAAAAGTCCATTCCAAAGAGCTACTTGCTCATTTTAATTGGAAACCTATCGTTTTGCAATCCAAAGAAGGTTTAGCATTGCTAAATGGCACGCAGTTCATGAGTGCTTATGGTGTTCATATTTTATTAAAATCCTATCAATTATGCTATTTAGCGGATTTAATCGGTACCATTTCTTTAGAAGGTTTTGATGGTCGAATTGATCCGTTTAATGAGTTGATTCATTTGGTTCGACCGCACAAAGGGCAAATTGAAACCGCTCAACGAATCATTGATTTTTTAGAAGGAAGTCAAATCATCAATCAAAAGAAAACGCACGTTCAAGACCCGTATTCTTTCCGATGTATGCCGCAAGTGCACGGAGCTTCAAAGGATGCGATGGATTATGTACGAAGGGTTTTTCGAACCGAAATTAATTCTGTTACGGATAATCCAAATATTTTTGTTGGGGAAGATACGATTGTTTCCGGTGGAAATTTCCACGGACAACCGTTGGCTCTAGCGTTAGATTTTCTTGGAATAGCATTAGCGGAATTGGGAAGTATTTCGGAAAGAAGAACCTATCAATTAATTTCCGGTCTTCGTGGTTTACCTGCATTTTTAGTAGACAATCCGGGGTTGAATTCCGGATTTATGATTCCGCAATATACGGCTGCAAGCATCGTAAGTCAGAACAAACAATTAGCCACTCCGGCCAGTATTGACAGCATTGTATCCAGTAACGGACAAGAAGATCACGTGAGTATGGGTGCGAATGCCGCGACAAAATGTTTGAAAATTATTGAAAATTTAGAACGCATTTTGGCTATTGAATTGATGAATGCTTCGCAAGCCATTGAGTTTAGAAGACCATTGAAATCCAGTGAATTTATTGAGCAATTTTTGAAATCATATCGAACGGAAGTTCCATTTGTCAAAGAAGACCGCATTTTGCATTATGATATTGAAAACTCAATTGCTTTTTTGAGGAGTTTTGAGATTGAGTTAAATTAAAACCACACTTTATTTAAAAATCGAAAGGCCATCATTTCTGATGACCCTTCAATAACTATTGGTTTGAAAAATGCTTAGCTTTTCACAAACTTTTGATTAAAACTAAGATCGTTGAGGGTTGTATTTAAAATATACATACCACTATTTAAATCGCTTATGTCAATATTATTTGGATTGGAAACAGTTTTTACTTGTCTTCCGCTCAAATCGTAAATAGTTGCTTTGAAGTTATTGTAATCAAATGGAATAGAAAGAGTGATTGTTTCTCTTGCCGGATTTGGATACAATGAAATTGAATTTAAATCAAAATTATCCACACTTAGTGGGATTTCAGGCAGTGGAATCAAATCACCACCGGAAGCAAGAGCCACCCATAAACCAAATGCAGGTCCGTTACTATTTTGTGATGGATCTAAAAATCCACTGGCTACAACAGTAATGGCAGCACCATCTAATCCTAACGTTTGCAATGGAGCTTGGTACGAAGCGACGGTAACTGTTCCTGTTTCATCACGAACGTCTAAGGTAAAATCTAAGTTTGGTAATTCTAAATAACCACCAAAATCAGGGAAAGAAATGTTGTCTACAATAGTTCCGGCCGGTACAGAAGTTTCTACCACAT